>CAJEXW010000044.1:1290-10161 GCA_903994525.1 uncultured Chlorobiaceae bacterium | reverse complement strand
CAGATCATTGGTACTGGAAAAAACAATTGTGGCATCAAGACCATCCGCGATAGCCGCTCCTTCAGGCACCGAACTCTCCACCGCATACAGGGTAAGGCCTGGTTTTGTAACATTTCCGGCGGTATTGGCGTTTGCAGCAGCAACAAATTTAACCTGGGCATCTTTACTCAGGAGCAACGCATTGGCCGCAGATATGGGGGCACTGTTAGGTTGCAAAGTATTCAACGCCACCCATGAATTATTACCGCCATCCAAATCAACATACCATGTACCTCGACTTGCTTCTGTGTAACCGCTCACCGCAACACCTGCAAGGGTGCTGATGCCGTCCGGGTCGGTAAAACCTGAACCGCTTAACAGCGTTGCAATGGTATCAGGTGTCGACGGCAACAATGGCAACCCTGCCGCATCACCTTCCGTGCCACTTAACGTTGCTCCGCTGGTAAACGACGGTGCATCGTTGGATGCTGTGAGGGTAATATGGACGATTGCTGTAGCAGAAAGGTGAGCTGCAGAAGCATCCGTATAAGTGATATCAATATCCTTGGTAATGCTCGCCAACGCAGCATTATCGTTTGAATAGGCAAGGCTATGTAAAATGGCATCAACGGCAGCTTTCGTGGCATTCGCATTAAAAGTAACCACTAACGTGCCATCAATACTATTGTTGGTAAGTGAGGCTACATTGGTATTGTTATAAAGAATAGCAGAGCCATTGTTAAAGAGCTTCAATCCACTCGGCGAGGTAAAACCACCTGTGATAGCAATACCACTTTGACCTGTCTGGATAACAAAGAAATCATTTGTATCTACAGTTGTTTTTTGCTGAACAGTCAACGTCGAACCATTGAAAGTAAATGCAGGGTCGCTCGTCTGATCAACATCGGTAAACAGTGCGGCCGTGTTCGCATCGAGATAGACCGCAATTCCTGCCACATTGACGCCAACAGCCTCGATGAAAGCAACAGTATCGTTATCGAGGTTCAAAATGGCTGGAGGATCGTTCACCGGTGTAACACTGGTCGATAGTGTAACATGAGCATTCGACCAGCCAAATGACCCACCGATGCCAGCAGAAATATCGACACCTGTTCCTTGATTAAATCCATTTCCATCCGACAAACGCACCATCAAGGCACCCGGTGTACCGTTGTAGTTTGCTGCATCAGGATTAAAACGGATCTTGTCTGCAGTGCTTAAAACTAACGCAGAGGTATCGCAAAGGCCTGAAAGAGGAATTTGTGTCCAGTTTGTCCCATTATCAGTAGAATATTCCCAATGCCCCTGACCGGATATTGAAGAATTTGCTGTAATGGCAATACCTGCTAAAGCATGGTTGCTTGTTAAAACATCAACATCACTAAAGTTGGAATGGAATAGATTATAAACCGTATCGCCCGTGGGCGCTGCAAGGTTTCCATAATTTGGATTGTCGAGATGATCACTACTCCATGCTGCCGCACCCGCATCTTCACTAACGGGAGCAAGTGCTGCGCTGCCCGTTGCCGTCGGAGCGTTATTGACCTGACCAATGTTCGAAATGGTAATGGTTTGAACGGCAGTAAGCTTACTCCCCGGAGTGGTCGTAATGCCGCTGTTACCAAGGTCATCAACGGTGACAGTTACCATTTCCGAAGTTCCAGCCGCAACTCCGGGAGTAAAGCTTAAACCATTCAGTGCAGCAGTAACGTCAGAAAATAAACCTTTGATAGTGACAGTATTGCTCTTGTCTGCACCTGCCGTAATGATAACGTTGGAAGTACTTCCCAGCATTACCACACCATGAGTCAGACCCTCAGTCACCACTACTGTGACGCTGATCTTGCCTTTATCAACGCCTCCTTCACCCCCACTTATACGGGTTGCCTCAATATCAGCAATGACGGGCAGTCCAACAGTGTTATCGTAAATCACAATAGCGCTGCCTTCAGTAACTCCTGAAATAATTTCTTTATCAGCAGCAATGGTTGGCGCATCGTTCACCGCTGTGACGGACGTATTGAGCGTTACGGCATTGCTGCTGTTGCTGTAGCTTGTGGTGCCACCAGAGATGGTAACATCTACAGAAGAGCCGGTTGCTGGTTGCGTCATTGAACTATCGGCCAGGCGCACCGTCAACCCCGGCGTTCCATTAAAATCAGCAGCAGGCACAAAACGTAGTTTATCGCCAGAGGCAACATACAAGCCACTGCTTGTAGATACAGAGCCTACACTCTGCCAGGCAGAACCGTTATAGTATTCCCAAGCACCTTGAGTAATGGCATCAGCGCTATTGCCCACAATCACAACACCAGCCAGCGTATTGGCGCTGGAACCACCAGTTACCGCATCGGTCGTGTCTGTAAAAATGTTGTTAAATAAAGAGGTAACGGTTGCGCCCCCTGGCTCAGCAACGACTGAATTGGTAGATGAGGTTGCTCTATCCTCAAAAATGGAGGAGAGCGTCACGGTTGCGCTTGAGCGCGTTGGCGCATCGTTGACAGGATTGACCGTAATACTTACCGTATCCGTATCGGTCAGGGAGCCACCTGTGCCACTGTTACCAAGGTCGTTGGTTACAATAGTCAGCGTATCACTGCCATTGTAATTGGCTGTCGGTGTATAACCCAACCCGTTCAAGGCAGCATTCACATGCGCGGCCGTACCAGAAATGGTAACGCTTGCAGAATTATTCGAGGTAACAGTTGCTCCACCACCCGTAACAGCGCTTACCGTGCCATGCAACACACTCACCGTTGTCGTGAGAGCATCAGTACTACCGCTTATTGCTGTATCAAGACTATCACTGACGCTCAGCGCATTACTACTTGCGCTACTAAAGGTTAGCGAGGCATCCTCATTAACGGCTTGAGCCGCAGGAACCGTATTCACCGGTGGGTCATTGACCGGAGTAACGGTTACCGCAATGGTTTGCGTAGCAGTCAGAGCACCACCTGAACCACTATATCCTTGATCACTAACATCAACCTGAAGCGAATCACTGCCATTAAAATTTGCAACACCTGTATATTGCAAGCTGGCAAGTGTTGCATTCACCTCGCCAAGCGTGCCAGTAACCTTAACGCTTGAGGTTCCATCGTTGGCGAGAGTAGCACCCGATGCTGTAAGATGGATCGTACCATGTAGTGCCGTCAGCGTTACCTCAATTGGTCCAAAGCTGCTCTTGATGGATAAATCAAGCGCAACACTATCGGGGTCAGCAACGCTGATGCCGCTGATAGCAATCGGCTGCCCTTCAGCAACCGTGCGTGCAGCGGGTGCCGTAATGGTTGGCGCATCATTGACTGGCGTAACAGTGATCGCGAACGTACCCGATGGCTCATTGCCACCACCACCATCAGAAAGCTTATAGCTGAACGAGTCACCTGTACTCTCCAGCCCATCATGCACATAGGTTATCCTGCCGTTCTCAATATCATCCTGGGTAAAAGCGCTGCCAATACCAAGCACCGTATCGACAAGTTTCAACTGCCCATGCGCAACGTTGGCCGTAATTCTAAACTGACGCTGCGCCGGAGTATTGTCGGGATCGTCTCCACGCAAACTAGCACTGGTAATAATAGCCGTTGCGCCTTCATTGATCACAAAGCTGGAAACCGTCGCAGGCACAGAGTTAACCGCTATAACAGGGTCGTCGTTAACGGGAATAATCTTGATCGACAACGTCGCACTGGCCGTCGCATTACCTGCACCTGAAGTATCGTTGACCGTAAAAGTGATGCTGTCACTGGTTGTTTCTCCCCCATCATGCCAATAATGCAGCTTGCCACCATTACCATCACCATTAAGCTCCGCAAGAGTGATAACGCTATCGGTTGCTACGACAGTATAGGTGGAGGCATCGCTATCGCTGTACGTTTTGCCTGATACTTCAAGCCGAACCTGGCCATGGTTTGGTAACTCACTTACCGTATACGTTAACGTATTTACCGCTGCATAACCTATACGCTTATCACTGGTAACACCATCAACATCATAAGCACCAACCACACCTCCAGAAGGAGAAAGCACATACGAGGCCGCAAGCGTACCTCCTTGCAGCACAATCGAATGCCCTTCAAGCACCTTGGCGACACTTGCTGTTGCAATGACCGGCTGGTCGTTCTGGGGAGCAATGTCGAGATTGAACGTGCCAGAACCAATGGTGCCACCACCTCCATCGGTATACGTAAAGGTAAAGGAGGAGCTAAAGTTTTCAGTGCCGTTGTGAGCGAACTTGAGATAGCCATTGTCAATATCATCCTGAGTAATGGTATCCCCGGCTCGCAACAGATATGCCGAACCACTAATGGCTGTTGGAGTTACGCCCGTATCACGGTAAAGCCATCCATTTGCAGGTACTGACTGGATCGTTATGCAAATTTGGGCCGCAGTATTATCAGCATCCGTTACCTGCAAAAAAGTTTGGGTAATAGTAGCAACAGCGCCTTCGTTTGACTGTAATGGAAGATGAGTAACCAATACAGGATCGGCATTCACCAACAGTACATAGACCGTAACGGTCCCAGTCGCCGCTGCAGTACCACTTGTCTCCGTGCTTGTTAACGTATAGGTAAATGATGCCGTGCCAACAAAATCAGCAGTTGGGCTAAACGTAAAATTTGTACCATCATAACTAACACTCCCATTGGTACCTGCACCTGCTGCCAACGTATGAGCACCGTACCAGCTATCGTTCGCAAGCACGTCCGTTCGAGAAATGGTCAACGCCCTATTGCTGTCCGTATAGAAAAAGTCATCTCTTGCTGCGGTACTCAAATCTACTGGACCACCCACTCCCCCTTGTCCGTTATACGTCGGAGCCGAAATATCACCTGTTAAACCGATGTTAAACGTGAGCGTTTCCAAATCAGCGCCGGAATAGATGCCACCCGGACGATTCAGCACTGCATGGTATCCACCATCACGTACCTGAAACTGGACGTTGGCAAAATTCGCATTCGTCGAATAACTACCTGATGGCAAGTAATAGCTCAGATGACCACTATCGATATCCGCTTGCGTAAACGTACCGCCTACTCCAAGAGCACTGCCACTCAGCAATAAAAATCCAGCAGTGGGTCTCGCTGTAACCCGATACACCAGGTTATTCGCCAACGTATCAACGTCAGCCACGCTTAGCATTGAAGAAGTAATGAGATACGTTTGTGGACTTGTTGCGGATAACGATAGCCCTGTGTTGTACAACAGAGAAGGATCGTCATTAACCGCTCGTACTTCTATGGCTAACGTATTAATCGAGCTTGAAACAGGTGTGCTGCCACCATGAGCGGGGTCACCAATTATAACACGACTTTCAGAGATGCCGCTGGCTGAAAATGTGTGCGAATAATTGAGGGCAGTCGCATACGTGCTGTCAAGCACTCGCACTTGCAAGCTTGGCGGAGTACCATGGTAATTGGTAACCGGACTAAAGCGCACCAACGTATCGGCACTAATAACCAGTGCTGTAGCATCATCACCCACCGTGCCGATATTTGACCACTCGTTCTCAGCCGTCTTGTACTGCCACGAACCTTGTGTACCAGCATTCGCCGTATTACCAACGATAGCATACCCGCCAACCGTATCGCCACTATTCTGATCCTGAAAACCAAACTTATAATAGTCGTCATAGGCAGCCAGAATTTTACCATCATTGTTTGCTGATGCGCCATAAGTAGTCGGGTCTTCCCACACGGAACCACTCCGGTTGTCCATGCTTGTAGGCGCAAAATTCTTGCTACCAATCGTGAGGGCAATGGGCGTTGAACTTACCACGCCACCAGCACCATCACGCAAGGTTACGCTGAAGCTGTCGCTTGTTGTTTCTGTTCCATCATGGGTATAAACCAAACCACTGAGATGAACGTAGTTAAACACGGTGCCAACCGCCACCTCATTTCCGTTCAACGTTAAGATGCCATGCGTTGGCAAGCTTTGAAGCTTGAACACAAGCTGCTCATCAGTGTTATCGGGATCAACAACCAAAATAGTATTGGTTGAAAAGGTCAGCGATCCACCATAGGCATCAACGCTGGCCGTTAATGCTGAGTAGTGAAATGGCGGCGTTGTACCCGGCACATACAATGTTGGCACATCGTTAACCGGAGAAACTTTAATGGTGAGCGTGCTTGTTAAACCACTGTTCACCGTGCAGGTGACGACAGGCACAACGCCACTCCAGTTGGCAAGAGGAACAAAGCTATACCCACCATCAGTCCCAAGGGTAAAAACTCCTTCACCCGTTATGGTAACCGACTGGCCCGCAGTATACACCGTTGTATCACCTGCAAGCATAAAGGTGGTAATGGCAAGCGTTGTATCGACATCGGTATCATTAGTCAAGACATTGCCCGAGGCTGTAGTATCTTCATCGACTCTAAGAGCATCACCCACCAATACTGAAGGGTCATCAACCGCTGTAATGCTCGTACCTAACGAATGGCTACTTGCCTCAAGATCAGTACCTGCAACGCTGATGTTAATGGTTTGAGGAGAAGCACCGCTGCTTGTAAATGTTCGGCTACCGCTATTGTCAAGCGCATAAAACGTCAGACTGCCGGGCGTGCCATTCCAGTTCGTTGAGGGCACAAAACGCAGCAATGATGAGGCATTGAGTAATAAGGCGGCACCGTCATTTACCGTACCAAGCGCGCTCCACGATCCTCCACTGTTGACAGAGTATTGCCATACGCCCTGCCCGGAAGTACTGGCATCGGCACTGATGGCAATGCCAGCCAACGTATTCTTGTCGAGATCGCTAAACAACCCCTCCAATAAAACGGTTACTGTAGTGCCCGACGGATCAAGCGTATCCTCGTAGACTGCCACAAGCGTAGCATCACCCGACACTACCGGCTTGTCAGCTACGGGATTTACGGTAACGATGATGGTTTGGCTGGTAGTTGCCGGATTTGTTCCTGGATCGGTATTACCCAGGTCGTTGACCAGGACTGTTATCGTATCAGTTTTATCAATAACCGTAGCATCAGGATAATTTGCATCGGGCTTGTAGGTAAGATTCGATCCACTGAGCGCGGCATTGATAGCTGCAAGAGTGCCTTCCAGCATGACGCTGTGGCTGTTGTTCGTCGTTACACTGAGTCCGGCAGTATCAATGATATTGATGTTGCCATGATTGGCACTGATGGTCACCCGTTCGGTTCCGGTACTGACAGCATCAATATCGCTGATAACGATACCGCTCAACGTATATGGAGATGCATCTTCGCTCAGAATGAAATTCGCCGGCACGGTAAGCGTCGGCACAATATTGGCCTGGTTAACCGTAATGGTTGTCGTGCTGATATTGCTGGCTACTCCTGCAGCATCAATCGCCTCAAACGTAAAGGTAGCATCTCCAACGTAGTTGGTGGTTGGCACAAACTTTAATACAGCAGCTTCGGCAAGTGTTAGTGAAGTAATTGCCGTTATTACCGTGCCATCCGACTTCTGTAAAACGCCCTGATCAACAGTTGGAATGGCTACAATCGTGTAACTCGTAATAGGCGCATTAGTCAAACTGCTTGTACCAACATCCGGATCACTTGCATGAGCCGTCAGGTTTATACCGGTCAGCATCACATTCTTGTTCACCGACAACGACGAATAATTTGTCGTCGTCGGAGCATCATTCAGTGCGGTAACATTGATGGTAATCGTATTGGCAGATTGATCCAGAGCAACACCACCGTTTGACGTTCCACCATCATCCTGCACCTGAAAGGTAAAATTGCCATGTGCATTGCCACTTGCATTCAAAACAGGCGTAAACAGCAACTTGCCGCCCGCAATATCAGCAGTGCTCACAAACTGACCACCAGTTACCGCCACACCATTGTTGGTTAACGAACCATGCAATGGCAACGTGGTAATCTTTACCGCTAAAAGTGCATTCGCCGGTGAATCATTGGGATCGGTGAAGCCAAAATCCGTCGTTGAGAAGATGTAAGGAACATCCTCATTGATGGTAATGCTCTTGCTTGCACCCGATGGCACATCATTGACCGAAGTAACCGTAATCGTCACATCCTTGCTTCGCGTATAAGCAGGTGTCCCTGTATAATTCCCATTATACACATTGATCGTAATGTTGACTGTTGCCGGGCCATTGTAATTGGCAGCATCAACAAATTGCAGCGTTTTGAGAAACGACTGTATACCACTGAGATCTCCTTGCGAAAGAACTTCCGTCCCCATATAACCATTCGAAACAAGATTGCCGCTCGCTGGATTAGTCAGCGTCACAATCGCTTCGAAATTAGGTTGTGCAACACTAAACGCAGGGAACGTCAAAACATCAAAAGCAGAGAACGTATAACTCGTATCCTCCAGTGTTGAGGGAGAAGAGGGAGTAATAATGCGCAAGACATCATCGACTGCGGCAACGGTCACGGTTTGAGTTGCAACAGTAGAGTACAAGGCACCATCATACACCTTGAACTCTACTGTTCTCGGTGTCGTGTCCGGTGTATCGCTCGTGTTGTTGAACTTCACGCTCTCCAGCGCTGCCTCAAAGTCTGCATGTGTGGGCGTTCCACTTTTAACGGTCAAGGTGAGAACACCACTGTTATACATGCCATGAATTTTTGCCGTGTCAGTAAACAGCAGCTCATCACCATTTTTCTCGTTGGTGATCGTCACCGTCGCACTGACAAGAGTGCTGTCAACATCTCCCACCGTCAGGCCGCTGTTAATCACAACAGCGTTAGCTTTGTCATCGGGACCTTCGAGTTCGGTAAAACCCGGGGTTTGAAGTGCGGCCGTGATGGTCGGCGCGTCGTTCACATCCGTTACGTTGACCGTAAAGGCTTGACTGTACATCAAACTGCCATCCGTGCTCTTCACCGTTACACTGTAGCTTGACTTTGTCTCATAATCAGGACTCGT
>CAJEXW010000044.1:0-1190 GCA_903994525.1 uncultured Chlorobiaceae bacterium | reverse complement strand
CGCATCCGGGTCTGTAACCGTTATCGTACCGATCTCAATACCTTCGCCAACCGTCACGTTCTCCGTTATCGTGTTCGATGACAGTGCAATAGCTGTTGGCGCTTCGTTCACATTCGTCACACTCACAGTCAGCTCCTGTGTCGCAACATTACCCGCCAGATCCGTCGCCTGAACCTGAACGACATAAATGTTATTTCCACCAGTATCAGCCGGATGTTCATAGTCAGGAGCCGAACTCAAAACCAGTTTTCCGCTTGATGCATCAATACTGAACTGGCTTTTATCAGCACCCCCAATCACAGACCAGGTAACAACCTCAGTTGCAGTGAACGTAGCAACTTCAGTACTGTTTTCTGGAATAGTTGCCACACTGCTGATCGCCCCGGAGCTACCGGACGGACCACTGATGGTTGGAGCAACAGTATCAATATTCATATCGATGCCAATGGCAGAAGCTGTCGGTGCCATAAGGCTTGTATCCCCAATGTCGATTCGATACTGAACTACTGTTCCACTGTCATAAACACGGGAATCAGACCATGTAATCGTTGTACTTGAAGCAGTCTGTAACGTATCAAGCGTAGTCCAGGTCGTCCCATTGTCCGTAGAGGCAAAAATATACAGTGGTGAAACGGCACTCACATCACTGGTGGCCCCCACGGTAACAGCCAACGTGGGCGAGGTCACATCGGTATAACTTACCGGAGCCGTCGTGGTCGTGGATGTCGTCGTTCCAGTAAAGCTTCCAATATTGTCAGTGAAAGAGACTTGAGTAATACCAAGCAATGCCCCATACTGAAGAAGAGCCTCGTCAGAAATGAACGGTGCCGTTTCAATACTCCCGGTCTGCCGGTCCAGCACCCAGTTGCCACCCAGCGCAGCCGCACCAGTGACAGTGGTTGATGCCGCCACAGTGGCCTGCGTCATCCGAGCCAAGGTATCAATCAGCAATTGCCCGGCACTCCCCGCACCAATACTGCATCCATAAAGCAGAATGGCGGCATGCTGTGCCAGGTGGCTTTGCCATTGTGAAAGATAGAGTGACTCAGCCTGAAGGCCTCCAGCCCCAGTGCCGTAAGCTTTGCCTGCAAGGATGATATCGCCCTCGCTGCCATGAGAGACAAGATGAATGGCTGTCAGGTTCCGATGTCGGGTAATAACCTCGGTCATCTGCTGCCAGGGATCACTGG
>CAJEXW010000043.1 GCA_903994525.1 uncultured Chlorobiaceae bacterium | reverse complement strand
GGCCTTAAAGTCACTACTGAAAATTTTTCGCTTCTTTTTTGTCATTACCTGCTCCTTTTTGGGGCAAGTTAACAACTTAAACCGCTGTCTAAAATTCGGGGTCCACTATAGACAAAATTATTGAGCTGTTATCTGAACGGTTGATGCAAGCGGGTGTCAGCCGATCAGAAGCACGGGAATTGAGGCGATACCGTAAATTTTATTTGACCTACCCTTCAATTCGGGAGTCGCTGTCTCCCGAATTGAAGAACAAGGTTTTGCCATTCGCGACCACAGTCAACTTTCGGGAGTCACTGTCTTCCGAATCGGGGGTTGCGCCCGATGAACTGTTGAGCAGGATTTCGTTCAGTCATATTGCTGAACTGCTGCGATGTGAGGATGCGACCAAACGCAGCTTTTATGAGGTGGAGTCTATTCAGGGATGCTGGACGGTGCGTGAGCTGAAACGGCAGATTCACAGTCTCTACTATGAACGTTCCGGCCTTTCCCGCGACAAGCAAAAGCTTTCGAGGCTTGCTCACCAGCAGGCAGAGCGGCAAGGCCCTCTCCTTGATATCCGCGATCCCTATCTGTTTGAATTTATCGGGCTGAAATCCAAAGAGGTCATGGGAGAATCGCAGCTCGAAGATCTGCTTATCGACAAGCTTGAAGAGTTTCTTCTTGAACTGGGGCACGGCTTCTGCTTTGAAGCGCGTCAGAAACGCATTTTGATCGGCGATGAGTATTTTTTTGTCGATCTGGTATTTTATCATCGTATTCTGAAATGCCATGTGCTGGTTGAGCTGAAACTTGCCGAGTTCAGTCATGAAAACATTGGCCAGCTCAATACTTATGTGAGCTGGTACAGAAAGTGCGTGATGCGTGAAGATGACAATCCTCCCATAGGAATTCTTTTGTGTACTCATAAGAGTCACTCTCTGGTTGAGTTTGCTTTGGCAGGAATTGATAATCAGCTTTTTGTCTCGAAGTATCTGCTGGAGCTGCCAAAGAAAGAGGAGATGCAGCGTTTTATTGAGGAGCAACTGGCTGCGGGAGATGGTTGCGATGCAGATCACAAGCGAACGACAGGGATCGAACCTTCAGATGACGAGGGAAGTAACTGACGGTTTGCTCACGAAATGGAAAAAATTACAATCTGTCACAGTTTGTGAAAGATCATGCAGACATACCCACCATCAGCATGGAATCAGTGATGAACGCCGCCGGTCTTATTGAAAGCATGAGTTGTCAAAAAATGAAAATCAGAAAGCCTGCTCTGGCGCCTCAAAAGTAAGGGGATTGCAGATCGTTGATGGCCCAGAAGATCAAAAAATATTATCAAGGATTGTGATGAATTTAACAAAGCTTGCAGAGGATCTCCATGCCAAAGAGTCGGTTGATAAATCCGACTTTCAGCGAACCGCTCGTATTCTTCAGTCAATCTGGCGAGAAGAACAAGGTTATATGCCAGGAAAATACCTTGATGAAGAAGGCAAAACAAATTTTCGAGGCTCTCGATTACTAATGCCCGAGGCAGAGGACTCACTTTCAAATTTTATTACTGACGTGGTTCGACAGGTTGTGCGAGAGGAAGTTTGCAATCAGGAATCCAGTAAAGGAAAACTCTTTGGTAAACCACGTATTTTCGACAATCTGCTATCGAGCCAGCCGCTTTGTTTTAATCTTTTTGCTGAGCTGAAAAGAGATATCCCCTTGGCTACCGATCTTGTTAAAGAATTGACATCAGGCCGTTTCCGCCAAGTGAATGCTATAGAGTTTGAGTTTTCACCAGGTCGCAGAGACACCCGATACCTTGGAGATCGATCGGCGTTTGACGTTTTTATCGACTGTGAAACATCTACAGGTGGTCGTGGATTCATAGGGATTGAGGCAAAATACCATGAGAATCTCATTGGCCCGGCAGGGAAAGATGGTGAACGGAGGCAAAATGTTCGTTACGATCAAGTTGCGGATAAGATGAATTGCTTTTCAGCACGCACCAGAGATGCGCTCAAGTTATCACCGCTTGAACAAATATGGCGAGATCATTTGCTTGCAGGGGCTATGTGTGACACAGATCACTATGAGGACGCTCTTTTTGTGATGTTATATCCAAAAGATAACCACCATGTGAAAGGTGCGGTAACCGATTATCGCAATTGCCTTTCAAATGATAGCTCATTCGCCGAATGGACAATCGAAGATGTCTGTTCCTGTCTCAAAAAATATTCAACAGCAGGGTGGATTGATTTCTTCGTTGACCGCTATCTTGCTTTTGAAAAGGTAAAGGCTCGTTTATAATTTTGTACGACATTATCAGGAGAAGAACCCTGAAGCCAGCAAAAGCGAACAATCTTCCCGGCGGTTGTAACATTCAGGGTGAAGAGCAGCGACCGCCAGAGACTGTCGTGAATCTCAGCTCTTTTTTGACACCTTCGATTTTTTGAAAACATTTTCCAGAGTCGGGGCTGTGAGAATAGCATCAGCCCAAGCTTCCAGATCTTTTGCTTTGGCGCTCTTCAACTTCTCTGAAGCCCACTGTGGCAACAGGCCAAAGCGGCTCTCAAGCTGCCTTTTCAGTATGTTGTATTGGCCCTTAACCATGCCAAGTCGTTCTATGCTTGTAACGTATTCCATTTTCTCTTTCTCCTCAATTGTTTCAAGTTCTTGCCAAACCCGGCTGTTCAACCATTCGGGCAGTTGCATTAACCAATCAACATTATACAACAAATCAATGATGCGTTGTTTATCCCAGCGATGCTGATAGAGTATGCGCACCAGGCGGAGTTTTGCCTCGTAGCGTTCCTGATGCTGCGTTCTGGTTTTTTGGGTCAGGATATGAGCTGCCGTAATCCATCCAAAAGCGTTATCTGATACCAGCAGCTCATCCAGACGCTTTTCGTAATCGGTTAGCTTGGCAACCGGGAACTCAAGAGAAAGCTTGCAGCCCAGCACGGTAAAGCCATAAGAGGTCGGTTTCCACTGCTTGTTTGTATCTGCCAGCACGGCCAAACTGGCAACTGGCCGGTCATATCGGTCAAAAATCCGGTAGTTATAGACAAAAATGTGTTTTGCAAACTTTGCCTGTTTGGTACCCTGTACTTTGGGGGGCTTCAAGGCAATATTGGGCACTACAGTTTTTCATTTTTCCCAAAAATATTTATACATTAGTTTTGACGTATTGCCGCGCCTGTATTCCCTATGCAGTAAAAGCTCTGCTTATATCCTTGCAGTTTTAAGTTTTTCTGTTTTCTGGGGTCATGGGTTGGTTATGCGGAATAGCCCTGACAGAGTGTACTGTGGAAAAGTGACGAGAGTGCGAGAGAACGAATAAAGTTCAAGAAATGAGAGGATCCGGTATAAAAAGTATATCAAAAAAAAATTAGGCATAGAGGAGATTAAATGCAACATGCAATCATTACAAAAGGGCGATTGCTGTCACCGAGAAGTATTATTCTTGAAGAGGATATTCCTTGTATTGAAGATTCGTTTGAAATTATCATCATCAATGAAACGACGGTAAAAGAAAGGTCATCAAGAGAGGTTGGTACTTTGAAAGGGAAAATACATATCAAAGATGATTTTGATGAGCCTCTTGAAGACTTCGGGGAATATATGGAATGAAGATAATAGTAGATACACACGCATTGCTTTGGTTTTTCAGTAATGATAGTAACTTATCCGAAAAAGCCAGAGAAACCATTGCAAATTCAAACAATGACGTTTTTATTAGTATCGCCAGTTTTTGGGAAATATCGATCAAACTGAGTTTATCAAAACTTGCCTTGGACATTCCTTTCGAATTACTGTTTGATGAGTCGGAAAAACTGAACATGAGCATCTTGAACGTAAAAAAAGAACATTTAGTCTGTTTGAAAGAACTTCCTTTTATTCACAAAGACCCTTTTGACAGAATGATAGCATGTCAATCAATCGTTGAAAACTATACTCTGGTCTCTATTGACAAGATTTTTGATGACTATAAAATAGAAAGATTTTGGTAATTATTTATGCATCAGAGTTTTGTCAGGAGTAACATGTTTCGGGTTCGGCAGTCAACCAGCATTTGAAACGCATTTTGCCGATAATGAGCTGGAACCAGGGCAGGGGCAACTGTTAAGAAATACTTAATAGTTCAAACTGAGGGTGGTCGGGAAGTTCGGCGTGAAGTGGATCACTATAATCTTCAGGCAATAATTTATGTCGGCCTGTTCTTGCATTTGAAAGAGATCAGGATGAAGGATGCGTTGATAGAACGCTACGCGAGCAGATGGCTTGTCATGAGCATTTTGCTTGGCCGTTATTCCCCGCTCCCCTGAAGCCAAATTTGACAGCGATATCAGGGAGATCAATGAATCCGGTATTGAGCATGTGCTTCAGGATGTGGAAACGGCATACCTGAGTGACTCCTTCTGGGATTCCGGTTTGATTCAGCGACTGACAACAGCAGGAAGCAGTGCGCCCGCGCTTCATGTTTTTTGGGCGGCGCAGGCAAAATTCAATTACAAAGGGTTCCTGTCGCGTGACATCAGTGTCAAGGAGATGATCGAACACCGGGGAGATATTCATCATATTTTTCCACGGCAGTATTTGAAGGAAAATGGTATCAGCCAGAGCCAGTATAATCAGGTGGCAAACTATGTCTATGTTCAGCAGGAGATTAACACCAAGGTAGGGAAACGCTCTCCGGCAGAATATATCGGTCAAATCCGTGAGCAATGTCAAAGCGGGAAGCTCGCCTTTGGCGGTATTGATTCTCTTCCGGATTTCGACGCAAATCTTGAGGCCAACTGCAGCCCTGGTAATATCTATGAGATGACGTTAAATGATTATGAAGATTTTCTTGGGGCTCGCAGAGTGTTGATGGTGCTGAAGATCAAATGCTTTTATCAAAATCTATAACGAAATAACCCGGTTGCCATGAAAGTTGGTTTCAGAATACCGTCGCTTAAAAAGCGCATTGCTGCCCGCACGTCGTGGAAGCGGTACGCCCGCCAGTCTCTGGGCTTCAAGGCTCCTCACGGTTATGGCTGGATAACCAATCCCAGGAAGGCGCTGTACAACCGGGTTTATTATCGAACAACTCGGGGTTGTTCTGTTGTGCTTGTTGTTTTGTTGTCAGTTGCGGGCGCTTTGGGTTGCGGTGTCGCCTGGGCGGTGAACATTCTGTGATTTGGCGCACTTTAACCGCACTGAAGCCCACTCGGGCAACAGGCCAAAGCGGCATTCAAGCTGACTTTTCAGTAAGGTGTATTGCCCCCTGACCATGCCAATTCGTTCTACACTTGTAATGTATTCCATGTTTTCATTCTCCTCAATTGTTTCAAGTTCTTGCCAGATCCGGCTGTTCAGCCAATCAGGCAAATTGGTTATATGGCATCAATTTCGTTGCAAACTGTATTGATATGATCAAGTCCGTAGAGTAATGCCGCTTCATCAATGCTCATCCAATGAAAAAATTGCAGGATGAGGTTGTAACCTTATTTCCCGAGCAATATATAACGATGAGAAGCATATTCTCATAAAATAGTTTGGTTTATCGCAAAATAAGCCTTGGTTTTGTCGTTTTTGATAGTTATAATTACAACTATAATCCAAAAGAGAAAATCATGGCTTATCAAGTGCGTCAGCTCAACAAAAAAACTGGAGTCACCTACGTTTACGAAGCGGTTGCCGTCTGGAACAAGGAACTCAAGCAGTCGCGTAACAAGCAGGTGTGTATCGGAAAAATTGACCCTGCAACCGGAAAAATCATTCCATCGAAACGGTTGAGCCCACAGCAGGCTGCGCTTCGGGATCCGTCAATTACTGCGTCAGCTCAAATCGTTGGGCCTGCCGTTGTGCTCAATGAGCTGTCCAAAAGTACCGGTTTGGCAAGCTTGCTGAAGAGCTGCTTTCCGAAAACTTATCGCCAAATACTGGCAATGGCCTCTTATCTGGCTCTCCAGGGTGGGGCACTCACCCACTGCTCGTCATGGGCGAAAAGCCATGAGCCAAGCCTTGCAACATCCCTCAGTAGTCAACGAATCAGCGAGATAATCTCTTCCATTGGTCTCGATGAGAAACAGACGTTTTTGGCGAAATGGATGAAAAAAGCTTTGGAAGATGATTACCTGTGTTACGACATAACCTCTATTTCCTCCTACTCGGAGTTGAATGAATTCATCAAATACGGATATAACCGTGATGACGAGAAACTTCCCCAACTCAATCTTGCCATGCTCTTCGGGCAGAAAACAGCGTTGCCCCTCTATTACCATCGTGTTCCGGGTAGTATAAACGATGTTTCAACGCTGCACAATCTTGTGCTGACCTTCAAGGCACTTGAGGTAAAGCGAGTACATTTTGTTATGGATAAAGGGTTCTACAGCAAAAAAAACATTGACGATCTGGTACAGCGCCGTGATCGTTTTACCATTGGTATCCCATTGAACAACAAGTGGTTGCAGAATGCCATTGACGACGTCCGTGAAACTATCCATGGGCCTGCCGGTTATCGCAAGCTTGATGATGAAATACTGTATGTTCACTCGCAAATCTATCCTTGGGGAAAGGAAAATCGTCGCTGTTACCTTCACCTTTACTATAATGCGAGTAGTCATGCCAAGGACGTAGACTCATTTAACGAAGAATTGGTTCAGTACAAACAGGAACTCGAATCGGGCAAGCCTGTAGCAAAGCACCAGAAGGCTTATGATGATTTTCTTATCCAGAGGAGAACACCCAAGCGCGGGCTGGCAGTCACGTATAACACTGAAGCAATAAGCCAGCACATAAACCGGTATGCTGGATTCCAGGCACTACTTTCCATTGGGATCAAGGACCCCTTAGAGGCCATGAGAGTTTACCGTGACAAGGATGCCGTGGAGAAGTGCTTCGATGATTTAAAAAACTCGCTGGACATGAAGCGACTGCGGATGCACAAATCGACGACTGCTGACGGTAGACTTTTCATTCAGTTCATTGCTCTGATTCTCATCAGCGAACTACGTCAGAGGATGAGAACATCTGGACTGATTGAAAAATACACGGTGCGTGAACTTCTTCGGGAAATGGAGACGCTCACCAAAGTGACCTACACTGGCAAGTATGGACACATTCTCACCGAGCTTACCAAAGCACAAAGAGAGATTCTCAAGGAGCTCAAGATTGAGGTGCCAGACATGGCCTCGTCATAATTTGCTCGGGAAATCAGGTTGTAATGCTGTCGAGCGTAGGTGGTATTTTTTACAGGATTACCAGGGAGGAAGCAAATAGGTTCATGATGGGCGATTCGATTTCTGATGTTTACCTCCAAAAACCAAAACCCAATTCAGCAACCAGTTTACACTGAGTGTAAGAGTGGTTCAGTTTTTGGATTGCATCGTTGATAGTGGTTTTAGTCATCCTGCATTGCGAGTTATCGAAAATACCACCCGGAGCAGCGGCATTACGTAGCCAATTGTTGCCGAAGGTGCCCGCGTAATGCTTATCAATGGCATTTCGGAGGGCGATTTCAAAACAACTGATGACGGTAAAAAGCTCTTGGGATAGCTGTAAGTTCTTGCGATACATCGTCATAGCCTTACGAGTATTGCCTCCGCAAGCTGTCAAATAGCGCCCCATCCGAGCCGGAGTCATGATATGTTCAAAATCGGTGTACCTCATTTCTTGATTTCTACTTGCATAATTCAATATCAAGAGCTAAATTCGTTGGATCTTATTCCCGGTAGTCCCTGAAGCAATTCAAACTGCCGGGTTTCGTTTTTTACAGCGGAGGGTATTCTGTAATCAATAAGCCACCTGTAGATTCTCCCCAAGCATCCTCATCTTTAGACAAGAGCCTCACTTTCAGGGTTATAGAGATACTTTTTAGATCGCCATTCAAAAGATACTTGTTTTTTCTCAAAATCACAGAACACTCTTTTCAGCGAAACGAAGTAAAAAGAGGTGTACAAGGTTCAGAAGGTGCGAGCGTATTCGCTGGCCGAAACAGGTAATTGAGCATGATAGTGATCCGGCCATAAAGGTTTGGCGAAATCAGCGCGGACGCGAAGAAAGAATTTGAGCAAAGGAAATTACAGAAGGAATATGAAGAATATCAGCGGAAAAAGAGCTGAAAAAGCTGAAGCCGCCCCGAAGGACGGCCTCGTTACTCCTTCCACACATGGTAGATGAGCTTCCTCAATATCGTTCATTACAAGCAAAAAGTCAAGAGGGGACGATCAGTAAAGACAAATATAGTTATGGTTTCTCACTTTCTCCAACATCAAAATTGTTTTTCATCCAGTCAACTCGAAACAAGATGATGAGAATTGGACGGTTTTTTTATTAAAAAAAGAGATTATAACCGGATGGAGATGAAAAGATGAGCAAGAAAAAAGAGGTCTCTGTTGTTCGCTCCTCGGCTGCTGAATATCTGACATTTGTTGCTGCGGGCGGCAATTCAGAGGCCAGTGTGGAAATGCGCTATGCTGATGAAAACATCTGGCTGACCCAGAAGATGATGGCCACTCTGTATGATGTTTCGGTTTCGGCTGTCAACCAGCACTTGAAACGTATTTTTGCCGATAATGAGCTGGAACCAGGGGCAACTGTTAAGAAATACTTAATAGTTCAAACTGAGGGTGGTCGGGAAGTTCGGCGTGAAGTGGATCACTATAATCTTCAGGCAATAATTTCTGTCGGCTTCAAAATTGAAAATGAGCGTGCAGTCCAGTTCCGTAAGTGGGCCAACCAGATCGTGAAGGACTATACGATTCAGGGGTGGACCATGGATGTGGAACGCCTTAAACATGGTGGAAGCATCCTGACCGATGAATATTTCGAGCGGCAACTTGAAAAAATCCGGGAAATCCGGCTTTCTGAACGCAAGTTCTATCAGAAAGTCACCGATATCTATTCCACCTCACTGGATTACGACAGATCAGCCACGGCCACAAAGCGCTTTTTCGCAGCCGTTCAAAATAAGATGCACTACTCCATACATGGCCAGACTGCAGCGGAAGTTATCGTGGAGCGTGCCGATCACCAGAAAGAAAACATGGGTCTGACCAGTTGGGAGGGGGCTCCGCAAGGCAAGATCCACAAGTATGATGTCTCCATTGCAAAGAACTACCTGACCGAGTTTGAGCTTGAACAGATGCAGCGTATTGTTTCTGCCTATCTGGATATGGCGGAACTGCATGCCATGCGGCGTATTCCAATGACCATGGCAGACTGGGAAGAACGCCTGGGCGGGTTTTTGAAACTTTGGGATCGGGAAATTTTGCAGGATGCAGGCAAGGTGAGCGCAGAAATAGCCAAAGCTCATGCTGAGAGTGAATTTGAGAAATACCGCATTGTACAGGATCGGCTGTTTGAGAGCGATTTTGACAAAGTGGTGAAATGGATTGAGGCCTCGCGGAAAAAAGGAGAGGAACCTGACAAGTCGTAAGTCGGGAGATATCAGTGTCAAGGAGATGATTGAGCACCGGGGTGATATCCATCATATTTTCCCCCGGCAGTATTTGAAGGAAAATGGTATCTGCCAGAGCCAGTATAATCAGGTGGATGTCCAGCAGGAGATTAACATCCAGGTAGGGAAGCGCTCTCCGGCAGACTATATCGGTCAAATCCGTGAGCAATGTCAAAGCGGGAAGCTCGCTTTTGGCGGGATTGATAATTCCTCTTGCATTCGATACGGCAATGCCGTACATTAATTTCATGCAAGTAGTCATTGAAACCCCCGATTATCTGACCGATGCCAAGGCGCTTGGCTTATCGGAAGATGAACGTCGAGCAATCGTTAATTATGTGGCGCAATATCCTGATTCCGGGGATGAAGTGAAGGGTACGGGCGGAGCGCGAAAAAAGCCAATTTGTCGCAAGCGGAAAAAAATGAACTGAAGCAAATTTTAGGATCGCTTGCCGAGATTTACAGAAAAGGAGTGAAACGCCATGTCAAAAGCAGGAAGTAAACTTATCAAATCCGCGAATCAGGCCCTTGCCTATGCTCGTGGTGAAATCAGCGAAGGATTTATTGCTCATGTCCCGGAAGATGTGGATGTCAAGTCTATCCGCTTGGGCTTGGGGTTGACTCAACCGGAATTTTCTTTGCGGTTTGGTTTCGATGTTCGAACGCTTCAAGATTGGGAACAGAAACGCCGACAACCTGAACGAGCAGCGCGGGTTCTTTTAACTGTCATTGCTCATGAACCTGATGCTGTCAGCCGTGCTCTGGCTCATTAATTCAGAAGGTTTTGCGAAATCAGCGCGGACGCGAGGAAAGAAAAATAAAGGTACAGTTTCCCACTCTGTCCAACATCAAAACTGAGTTTCATTCTGTCGAAGAGCGCTTTAAAGTGCTCAATCCGGCAATCCTGAAAGTCAAGGCATGGGTTCATGATAGTGCTGAAATCATCAGGCTTGCAAGAGGCAGGAGAGTTGCTCTCTCAGAAACTCGGGAGCAAAATCAGCTCCATTGCTCCAGCTCAAGGTGTGGCCTTCGAGAGTGAACGACCTGAAAAACTCCTTGTCTTTGAGAGGTTCAAACAGTTCGCCATACAGCTCAGAGGATAAATCAATCTCTCCTTCTGCGCCATCATTGAATGCAACCCATACCTTGTAGTCCCCGCAATATCTGGCTTGTGTAACGTGCATAAACATGACTTACTCCAGTGGCTTAATTTTCAATAGTGGTTTTCTGTTCATTGCGGCCTCCCAATTAGCCATAAGTTCTTGCTGATGAAGAACATACCAATCAAGCACAGCGCTAAGGGCTCTTCTTGGAAACCTGCCGTTTACCACCCCGGTTTCAATATCAACAGTAATTTCATATTCACCATATTCGGCATGAAAATGTGGTGGAACGTGTTCCCCCCGAATATACATCCGTATGATTATTCCAAGAAAGCGGCTGATTTCAGGCATAATGCTATGTCATAATAAAATTAGTACGCCAAAGCCAGTAGTGAATATCAAATCTTTTTATGACACATCCGATTTATTGAAAACAGCTTCCAGAGTCGGAGCTGTGACAAAAGCTTTACCCCAAGCTTCCAGCTCCTTTGCTTTGGCGCACTTTAACCGCCCTGAAGCCCATTCGGGTAACAGGCCAAAACGGCACTCAAGCTGAGTTTTTAGTAAATTGTATTGCCCCTTGACCATACCCTTGGCCACGCCAATTCGTTCTATGCTTGTGATGTATTCCATCTTCTCTTTCTCCTCAATTGTTTCAAGTTCTTGCCAGACCTTGCTGTTCAACCAT
>CAJEXW010000042.1 GCA_903994525.1 uncultured Chlorobiaceae bacterium | reverse complement strand
TCACGATAGTCTACGAGCTATTCAGACGAGCCTTGGCGTTCATTCTAACAAGTGGTATCACCTTGGACTTGAAGACATCAAGCGAAGCACGTTATCGGATGCCATGAAAAACCGGCCTTATCAAATCTACGAAGGTCTTTTTTATAAGCTGCTCGAAAAGTGTCGTTCACACACCCCAAATCATCGGTTTGAATTTACAAATCCTCTTTATTCGATGGATGCTACGGTCATTAACCTGTGCTTGAGCGTGTTTCCCTGGGCAAAATATCGCCAAATGAAAGGAGCTATTAAATTGCATTATCTGTATGATCACCGGGGTTCTTTGCCATCATTCATGGTCATGACGGATGGCAAGAAGTCTGACATTCGAGTCGCTAAAAGTGAGGCGAAACTTGATTTGCACCTTCTGCCGGACAGCATTATTTCTGTTGACCGGGCATATATTGACTTCGAATGGCTGTATAGCCTTGATCAACGTCACGTCTGGTTTGTGACACGCGCTAAAACCTCGATGCAGTACCGTATTGTCGGACAGCATCAACCAATTGATCATCCCCAAGTAACTCGGGATGATGAAATCGAGTTAATCGTTGAGAAAACGAGACAAAAGTATCCAAAAACCTTTCGTCTGGTCTGCTATACGCATCCTGAAACCAAGAAAGTTTATACGTTTATTACCAACAATATGACACTCCCTGCAGCAACGATTGCAGAGATTTACAAGTCCCGTTGGCAGATTGAACTCTTTTTCAAGTGGATCAAACAGAACCTGAAAATCAAGTCATTCCTTGGGACAAGCCAGAATGCCGTGTTATCCCAGATATGGGTGGCTATGTGCTATTATCTGTTACTATCTTACATCAAATTTCAGACCAAATACAGTTATTCCTTGCAGGTTCTGACAAGAATGATCGCCTCTGTGCTCATGGAGCAACGAATGCTTATTGATATTTTGTCGCTGGATGAGCGCTCACTGCAAAAAGTGCGGGATCCTGTTGCGCAGCTCTCTTTATTTTAACCGGACACTACTGATAAATTCAAACTTTTAGATGAGCGATACAGTTACTGCTGACAAATGTTTTTCTTGATCACCTCATGAGGTGATCCTTGAAAAAAATATTTTCAATTGTTTACACACACATATAACCTAACGGAGAAAGAAAGATGAAAAAAATGCTGTCCCTTGCTGCATTGTTTGCAGTTTTGTCATACGCATCACCGGCATCGGCTGAACTAAAATTAAGCGGTGACGCTGCCATTCGTGGAAGAGCTGATTTTAAAAATAATTCCACTGCTGACGACATCAAGTATCAGTACAGAGTTCGCCTGAAAGCAGCGGCTGATCTTGGTGATGGTTTTTTCTTCAATGCTATGGCCCAGAATGAGGAAGTCGCAGGGGGATGGACAACTATTAGTGGAATTGGCGCAGCGACTCTTTCAGTACCCGTCGTTCCTGCGATAAATGGTGCGACAAACAATACTGAGAGATATCCTTTTGAACTCTCAAACTTCTATTTTGGGCGCAATCAGGGATGTTGCCAGTATAAAATTGGTCGCCTTCCTCTCAACAGCCTCAGCAACCCTATTTTTGATCTTGCCTTCTATGCAGTCCCTACGGCATATTCACAAACAGGGATTTATGCTGTTGACATCCCTGTAGCAACAAATAATTTTGACCGTCTTTTTGGTCTCAACTACAACACCAAACTGGGTGATGGCGACCTGAATACCTCGGTTTTTGTGCTTGACAACAACTCCATATCGGCAAACACGGCAGCGACAGGAGACGGGCTTCTTAATGATGGCTATGCGCTGCATGTCAGTTACAAAAATCAACTTGGTGATGTCACTATCGAACCACAGGTGCTCATCTCTTTGACTGATGTACAGGGAACTGTATACAAGAAAATTTCACCAAATACCTTTGGAGCCAACGCAACGATCCCCTCGGGTGATTCTAAAATTGGAGTCAGTGCATTTTACACAATTTGCAAAGACAGCAAAGGAGAAGTTGCCGGAGTACCTGTAAACGTTGACTACAACGGCTACCTTCTCAGACTCAAGGGCGAGTCCGGTCCCGCAATGGCGTGGATTGACTATAACCACACCAGCGACAAACTGGCTGACAGAACTTATAACAACGTCTTTGTATGGGCGCAGTACAACTTCAAGCTTCATGAAGGATCGAGCAACGTCAATCTGACACCGACCGTGAGATACCGTGCGAGTGGAAGGGATGATGCTGGAGCAAGCACAGTTGCAAACAATCAGCTTCGTGCAGAGCTCTATACGACAGTGACCTTCTGAGGCATCCGTCTCTTTCGAAAAGGCCGTAGGCGACTGCGGCTTTTTTTTTGTTTATATTGTTACTTTGATTTGAGCACAAAGAATGGAGTTAATTTAAATAACCTAAACAGAGCAGCGGACTATGATTACCATCAAGAAAATCATCTGCCCGGTTGATTTCTCAGAGTTGTCGCGCAAAGCGCTGCAATACGCCAATGAGTTTGCAAGACTGTCCAGTGGGCAGGTCTTCCTTGTCGGCGTTATTGAGAATGACCCATCAATCAACTATTCACACGGACTTGAGAAAGAGCGTGCTGAAGAGGAGCAGAAACTTGTAAGTCTGATCAAAGAGGAGGACATGGCGGGTGTTGTGGCCGATTATGTCATTTATGAGGGATTTGCTGAAGAGTGTATTCTTGACTATGCCAAACGTCAGGAGGCTGATGTCATCATCATGGGTTCACACGGTCGCCGCGGACTGAAGCGAATGATCCTTGGAAGCGTTGCTGAACATGTCATACGACGCGCTCCATGCCCCGTACTTGTGGTCAAGGAGAACGAGCACGAGTTTATCAAGTAGCCATTATTGCGACCAGCCGGGAACGGAACCTGGTAAAAGTTCAACACATTTTTTATTAACAATCTAAGAAAACTTTTATGGCACGAAATGTCACAAACGTTTCCCAGACCGAAGAGGTCAGCAGCACCCGGCGGGTTATTGCTGCCTCATCGGTAGGAACCCTCATTGAGTGGTACGACTTTTATATTTTTGGTACTCTTGCTAAAATTATTTCCGAACAGTTTTTCCCGAAAGACAATCCGACAGCAGCATTGCTTGCCACACTGGCCACCTTCGCTGCCGGTTTTGTTATCCGGCCATTCGGCGCACTCTTCTTTGGCCGTCTAGGTGACCTTATCGGTCGAAAATACACCTTTCTTGTGACCCTGGTGATCATGGGCGGCTCCACCTTTGCCATCGGTCTTGTTCCCGGTTACAAAACGATCGGCTTTTTTGCTCCCGCGATTGTCTTTGTTTTACGATTACTGCAGGGTCTTGCTCTTGGAGGTGAGTATGGCGGTGCTGCCACTTATGTTGCGGAACACTCCCCTGATGGACAGCGGGGCTTCTGGACAAGCTTTATCCAGACAACGGCAACCTTGGGTCTCTTTCTTGCGCTCGGCGTTATTCTTATTATACGCCAAACACTTGGTGTTGAGACTTTCGCTGACTGGGGATGGCGTATTCCTTTCATCCTTTCAGCGCTGCTTGTCGGTGTTTCGGTCTTTATCCGTATGAAGATGTCGGAATCACCGATGTTTGCCAAGATGAAAAAAGAGGGGAAAACCTCTGCAAACCCGCTTGCCGAGAGCTTCAAGCAGAAGGATAACCTGAAGATGGTGCTGATTGCCCTTCTTGGTGCCACCGCCGGTCAGGGTGTTGTCTGGTACACCGGTCAGTTCTATGCGCTCTCCTTCCTGCAGAATACCTGTAACGTAGAGTTTGTGCAGAGCAACATGATCATTTCGATTGCCCTGCTTATCGGCACGCCATTCTTCGTTGTTTTTGGTGCGCTTTCCGACAAGATTGGACGCAAGTATATCATGATGGCAGGTATGCTTGTTGCCGTACTCTCTTATGGCCCGATTTACAACAGTATGTATGACAATGCTAACCTGAAAAACAAAATTGAGGTTGTAGCGAAAACAACTGTTGAGACCAAAGAGGCCGTGAAAGGCACGGACAATATCACCACAACTGTAACGAAAAAAACCTTCGAAGATGGTACAACCTACAAAGAGACTAAAAAACTGACCGTCCCACTTGATGAAGCAAAAAAAGCTGAACTTGCAGCAGCAGGAAAGCTGAAACCCGAAACCAAAAAAGAGACAATTCTCCCTGAGAATATCAAGTACAAGATGATTGGTCTTGTTCTCATTCAGGTGATTTTTGTTACCATGGTGTATGGTCCGATTGCAGCCTTTCTTGTTGAGATTTTCCCGACTCGTATCCGCTACACCTCGATGTCTCTGCCATACCATATCGGCAATGGTGTCTTTGGTGGTCTGGTACCGCTTATCGCAACCCGTCTTGTCGAGGCATCTAAAGAACCGGGCTATTCTAACCCGCTTACGAACTTGATTAACGGTGTTACAGGACACATCGGCACACCTGCAGGCCAGGCAGATCCGCTTGCAGGACTCATGTATCCGATACTGATTGCAAGTGTAAGCTTCGTTATCGGTATGCTCTACATCTCAAATAAAACCAACAACATGGACGTTGAGTAACCAAGAACTTTTTAATTTCATTAATTATGTCAGCAATTAAAAGACTTTTCGGGATTCTGTGGTCACTCATGGGAGTAGGAATCGTCCCGCTGGTGATCATGCGGGCGATGGAGGAGATTGGGAAAAAACCCAGTGAAGAGAACTGGATTTTCTGGTCAATCGTGATTGTTGTGCTTATGCCGATCATCTCATTCAGCCTCATTACCTTTGGAGTGTTTGCGCTGAAAGGTGAGTATGATGTCATTGCATAGCCATTAAAAACCATTACTGTTCTTTTTTTCAACGAAAAGCCGCATCTTGAGTGCGGCTTTTCGTTTTTCCTGCAAAAAGAAAAAGCTGAACGTCAGAAGAGAATAACCAGCCCCCCGATGAGCAATGGATAGCCAGGATGAGTTTACCGCCCGTACAGAGATAAAAAAAGCGCTTGAGGAGAAGCTGGCAACACTACCCACCTCGCCAGGAGTCTACCAGTTCAGGAATGCGAGTGGCCGGGTGATCTATGTCGGCAAAGCGAAGAACCTCCGCAACAGGGTTCGCTCCTACTTCCGCAACAGGCAGCAACTCTTTGGCAAAACACTGGTGCTGGTGACTCACATAGAGGATTTTGAGGTTATTATCACCTCCTCGGAAGTTGAAGCGCTTATTCTTGAAAATAACCTGATCAAGGAGCTGAAGCCTCGCTACAATATCAATCTGAAGGATGACAAGAGCTATCCCTACCTCGTTATCACCAATGAACCTTTCCCGCGAATTATCTTTTCGCGCCAGAGAAGAAAGGATGGATCAACCTGGTTCGGCCCCTATACCGAAGCGCGGCAACTTCGTTCAATTCTTGATCTGATCGGCTCCATCTTTCCTGTTCGGAGCTGTAAATACCGCCTCAGCGAAGAAAATAGAGCCTCCAAAAAATACAAGCTCTGCCTCGACTACCATATTCACAAGTGCAAGGGGCCATGCGAAGGGCTGCAATCGGAAGAGGAGTATCAAAAGATGATTGACGAAATCATCAGGCTGCTGAAGGGAAAAACAGCCGCCACGATACGCTCACTGAGCGACTCCATGCTGCTGTATGCCCGGGAGCTGAAGTTTGAGCAGGCGGCTGAGATTAAAGCACAGCTCGACAGCCTTAAACGCTATGCCGAGCGGCAAAAGGTGGTGGCTGGCGATGGCGCAGATCGGGATGTCTTTGCCGTGGCTGCAGGAGAGGATGATGGATGCGGTGTCATTTTCAAGATACGGGAGGGCAAGCTGCTCGGGTCACAGCGCATCTATATGAACAATACCGACGGGGAGAGTGATTCCGGCCTGCAGGCGAGAGTGGTTGAAAAATATTATATCGAGACTCTGGAAGGGGTGCCTGATGAAATTCTGCTGCAAGAGCCGCTGCAAAGTGAGGAGGAGGAGATGCTGAGGGCTCTGATTGCAGAAAAACAGCAGGAGAAAAAACAGATTCGCTTCGTGGTACCGCAAATTGGTGAAAAGGCTCACCTGGTGGAGATGTGCCGTCAAAATGCGCGGCATCATCTGGAGGAGTATCTCATCCAGAAACAGAAGAGGGGGGAAGCGGCCCGCGACCATTTCGGCCTGACCGCTCTCAAGGAGCTGCTGCACCTGCCGCAGTTGCCACAACGCATTGAGTGTTTTGACAACTCCCACCTGCAGGGAACCGATTATGTCAGCTCCATGGTCTGTTTTGAGAAAGGAAAGCCTAAAAAATCGGATTACCGCAAATTTAAAATGCACTCGTTTGAAGGGTCGGACGACTATGCTGCCATGGAGGAGGTGATCCGGCGGCGTTACAGCGGCTCTCTGTCAACTGAGCTACCGTTGCCGGACCTCATCGTGGTCGATGGTGGAAAGGGACAGGTGAACACCGCGTTTCACACTCTTGAGGCACTGAACCTCTCTCTTCCGGTGATTGGTCTGGCAAAACGGATTGAGGAGATCTTTACACCGCACTCTTCGGATCCGTTTAATTTACCCAAAACCTCTCCTGCTCTCAAACTTCTCCAGCAACTTCGCGATGAGGCACACCGTTTTGCCATTACCTATCATCGGCAATCAAGATCCGAAAGAACGCTTCAGACCGAGCTCACCACCATTGCCGGTATTGGTGAAAAAACGGCT
Source organism: uncultured Chlorobiaceae bacterium (assembly GCA_903994525.1). Classification (GTDB taxonomy): domain Bacteria; phylum Bacteroidota; class Chlorobiia; order Chlorobiales; family Chlorobiaceae; genus Chlorobium. The sequence continues at coordinate 4,568 of CAJEXW010000042.1, read as the reverse complement.
TTCAAGCTGTTGCAGCAGTTTGGCTCAACGGAGTGTGTCGCGAAGGCCTCTGTGGAAGAGCTTCGGGCGGTCGCCGGGGTAAAAGTGGCCGAAGCCATCAACCATTTTTACCATCCCTGAAATTTCCCCTCCCCTGGCGGAATGTTTTTCTTACGAACAATTCTGTTATATTTGGGGATGATGCGAAAAGTGAGGAGAGATAAAGAAATTCTTGATAGTGCGTTTATGAATATGCCCGATTTTTTCGATGATAATCGACCTGAATCAACGGGAGCATCAGGAAAAGAGCGGCCTGACCTTGATGGTCTTGATTCATTATTTGATTCTGAAGAGCTTCTTGAACGCATCTCCCAATATAATGAGGATGGTTTTCACCTTGAGGCTTTGGCGCTTGCCCGTCGTCTTGCAGATATTGCTCCCTCAAACTCGGAGAGCTGGTTTTTTCTTGGCAACTGCCTGACGCTGAACGGTTTTTTTGACGAGGCGCTTGAGTCGTTTCTCAAAGCGGTGGCTTTCAGCCCCTCCGACAGTGAAATGCGTCTTAACCTTGCGCTGGGATACTTCAACACCGGTAATTTTCTTGAGGCGCTGGAAGAGATTAATGACAGCGTTATCGATACCTCCTTTGAAAAGGAGTATTACTACTATCGCGGCATCATTCTGCAACGGCTTGAACGATTTGATGAGGCAGAAGCTGATTTTGAGCAAGCTCTTGAGCTTGACAAAGAGTTTGCCGATGCCTGGTATGAGCTTGCCTACTGCAAGGATGTGCTTGACAAGCTTGAGGAGAGCACCAGTTGTTACCGCAACACGGTGGATCATGACCCCTACAACGTCAACGCCTGGTACAATAATGGCCTTGTCCTGAGTAAGATGAAGCGCTTTGACGAGGCACTCGACTGTTACGATATGGCGCTGGCCATCTCCGACGATTTCAGCTCTGCATGGTACAATCGCGCCAATGTGCTCGCCATCACCGGACGCATTGAAGAGGCGGCTGAAAGCTATATGAAAACACTCGAATATGAGCCGGATGATGTCAATGCTCTCTACAATCTTGGAATTGCCTATGAAGAGCTGGAGAGATACGCTGAGGCAATACCCTGCTATCGCCACTGCATTGCTATCAGCAACGGGTTCGCAGATGCCTGGTTTGCGCTGGCCTGCTGCCATGAGGCACTTGAGGAGTATGAAGAAGCCTACCAGGCTACCCTCGAAGCGCTGAAATCAACTGCTGACAGCATAGATTTTCTTCTTCTGAAAGCGGAAATTGAGTACAATCTTGACCATCTTGACGATTCAGTCGCCACCTATCAGGAGATCATTTCGCTCGAGCCTGATAATCCACAAATCTGGGTTGATTTTGCCATAGTGCTTCGTGAGGCTGGTCTCGTTAATGCGTCGATTGAAGCGCTGCACCAGTCACTGAAGCTTCAGCCATTGTCGGCCGATGCGCACTTTGAGATTGCTGCCGCCTATTTTGCTGTTGGCGACAAACTCAGTACCCTTAAAGCGCTGAGCAAGGCATTCAAGATTGATCCGGAAAAGAAAGAGCTTTTCCAGAGCACCTTTCCCGAGCTCTATCAGCAGGATTCCGTCAGAAGAATGCTCGGTATTTCATGATCGGTGCGACGAAAATTTTTGCCCTTCTCGGCCGAAGCGTTGATTATTCATACTCGCCGCTCATCCATAACTGTGCGTTCCAGCTGCTTGGACTTCCGTGCCACTACACACTCTTCAACATTTCTGCCCCTGAACTGGTCGGGGATGCACTCCGGGGGGCAAAAGCGCTTGGAATGGGAGGCTTCAGCGTCACCATTCCCTATAAAAAAACGGTTGTTCCTTTTCTTGATGAACTCTCGGAGGAGGCTGCCTCTATCCAGGCGGTCAACACGATCGTCAATGAGAATGGGAGACTTGTGGGTTACAACACCGACATTGCCGGATTTGCAGCTCCCCTTCTCCCGCACTTTGAGCGAATAACAGGAAGAACTGTCTCTCTATTCGGCGCGGGTGGCGCTGCGCTTGCCGCCATCAAGGCGTTCAACCAGTGTATTGCACCAAAGGAGATTCTCCTCTTTGTCCGCGACCGTGAAAAAGCGCGCCGCCAGCTTGACGAAAGCGGTTACACCAGCGCTATTCCGGTCACCATACTTTCTCAGGAGCAGGTCGATGAGGTCAGGGAGTGTTGCCTGATTGTCAATGCAACTCCGCTTGGCACAAAAGGAAGTAACAGCTCTCCTCTCCCCCTTGACCGTGCTTTGCTCAACCAGGGGCAGATTGTGTACGACATGGTCTACAACCCTCTGGACACCCCATTGTTGCTAGCGGCAAAACGTGCTGGAGCCGCAACCATACCGGGCATTGAGATGCTGATTGGACAAGCTGAAAAGGCATTCAGGCTGTGGACCGGTATGCCGATGCCGGTAAACAGGGTAAGGGAGGAGCTTCTGCAGGAGATCCAACACGTTTAACAAGTAACAATGCTGACCCATGAAATGGTTTTTTTCTCTCATTCTTCTGGTGATCACGGCTGATCAGTTGACAAAAAAACTGGCAGTAGCCTATCTGAAAAATAAAGCTCAAAGTATCTCAATTATTCCCGATCTCTTTTCGCTCACTTATGCTGAGAACAGGGGAATTGCTTTTGGCCTTGAATTTGCGCCACCGGCAGTACTCTTTCTTATGACGGCACTCATTACAGCGGTTGTCCTTTTTTATGTGCTGAAATCAAAAAACCGCACTCCCCTGTTTCTTGTCCCTTTTGCCCTTATCACCGGTGGCGGCATTGGAAATATGATTGACAGAATAACTATCGGCAGGGTTGTCGACTTTCTCTACTTCGATCTTTATAATGGCCATATTTTTGGTTTTTACCTCTCACTCTGGCCTATTTTTAATGTTGCTGACTCGGCTATCTCTGTCGGTGCCTGCCTGTTGATTCTTTTTCACCATAAACTGTTTCCTGACGGAACTCTTGCCTCCACGACCGATGTTCGTTGATATCCACTGCCACCTCTCTTTCCCTGAGTTTGATCAGGATCGACCTGAGGTTATTGAGCGCCTTCAAAAGAGTATGATCAGCCTGCTGATCGACCCGGGCACTGATGTGGCAACAAGCCGAAAATCAATTGAGCTGGCCCTGCGCTTTGAGTTCATCTACGCCAATGTTGGCCTGCACCCTCATGAGGCGAAAACCCCCGTCAGCGAGAGTGTTTTTGAGGAGCTGGCACAACTGGCTCAGTTGCGAAAAGTTGTGGCCATTGGAGAGATCGGTCTCGACTACCATTACCCGGACTATAACCCGTCAGCCCAGCAAGCGGCCTGTCGGGAGATGCTGCGGCTGGCCCGATCGCTTGATCTGCCGGTGGTTATCCATTGCCGTGATGCATGGGAGGATATGCTGCATCTCCTTTCTGAAGAGAACCATTCGGCTCTGAGGGGTGTCATGCACTGCTTTTCGGGCGACATGGAGATTGCCAACGCCTGTATCCGCAAAGGGTTCAAGCTCTCTATTCCCGGCACCGTTACCTATAAACGCTCTCTTCTACCCGAAGTTATCAGAGGCGTTTCGCTTGATGATCTGCTCACGGAGACTGATGCACCGTACCTCGCGCCTGTGCCACATCGAGGAAAACGGAACGAACCGGCCTACGTCCGCAACGTCACAGAGGCCATTGCCAGCATCAGGGAACTCCCGCTTGATGTAGCGGCAGCCGGAATTGCCCGAAATGCGGTTGAGCTTTTCAGATTACCAGCGCTGTAACCTTTCTCTGGAGATATTTCAGAGAGTGGCAGCTCACTGTTTTACTCTTATTTTGAAAATCAAACAAACTTGCTTAGGTTGAGGGCCACTTGCAACAGAAGCTTAACAACCTGAAATGTTATGGAACAGAGCATCAAGCCATCGACTGAGGAAAATTTTCTTTACTTCGCCATTAAATATAAAACAGCGCTCATGGGCGCACTGGTGGTGCTGGTCGCTCTCGGCACTGGTGCCTTCTTTTGGGTACGCCAGCAGAAAACATCCGAGCTTGAGGCTGCGATGCAACTCTCACGGATAGCGCCGCTCATGGATCAGGGTGAGTATGGATCCGCAATCAATGGCAAAGGGCATGTTTCGGGGCTGAAAAAGATTGCTGAAGAGTATGCGGGGAAATATACAGGCACCCCCAGCGGCAACATGGCCAATCTGCTGCTGGCCAATGCGTATTACTCAAACCGGGAATATGACCGTGCCCTGAGTGTTTTTAAATCAGTATCGATTGCAAATAATGACCTTGCGGCAGCGGCACTTGCTGGCGCAGGAGACTGTCTTGTGAACAAACAGCAGTTTGCGCTTGCAGCGCAAAGCTATGAGGAGGCCTCAAAGAAAGCCGACAACAGCTCACTCAAAGCACAGTATCTGGCTCACGCCGCCAGTAGCCTGCAGCAGGCGAGGCAGCTTGCAAAAGCATCCGAACTGTATAAAAAAGTTATTGCCGACTATCCCGGTTCAACCGGAGCCGCTACGGCACAGCGATCACTCTGGCAAATTTCCGGTAACCTTTAAACACAACAACTGATAC
>CAJEXW010000041.1 GCA_903994525.1 uncultured Chlorobiaceae bacterium | reverse complement strand
AACCATAGAGGTCAAAGAAGACTTTTCGCTGCAACAGTTGCACAAGTATATTCAAAAGATCGTAGATTTTGATGATGATCATTTATACGAATTTTACATTGGCAAGAAGCCTGGGAATAAGGCTTATTCAGTATCCAAGAAAACTAAACTGAATGAGATATATCCAATAACGGGATATAAGTTATACTACCTTTTCGATTTCGGAGACAGTTGGTTATTTGAGATAAAGAAGTCACGAAAGAAAAGAGTAGAAGAAAAAAATAAAAAATATCCGATTATAGTTGAGTCAACAGGAGTTAATCCTGAGCAATATCCGGATTATGAAGAATAAAGCAACTATCCAGGCACTGATAATGACCCAATTCAGCGGCATCTTTTTCATACACTCATGAATAAAACCTTTGCGGCAGAAAGAACAGGTGGAAAAATAAATCACTTTACAATTTACTCATAGGCTTGTGAATATTGAGAAAGTTCGCATTTTTACTACATTGTAAAAAACTGAAAATAAATACAGGAGGAATATTCATGGCAACGGTACATGATGTTGCGCGGTATATCCTTGATCATGCTGGGGATATGTCAACATGGAAGCTGCAAAAGCTGGTCTATTATAGTCAGGCCTGGAATTTGGTTTGGGCTGATAAGCCGCTTTTTGAGGAGGCTATAGAGGCATGGGCTAATGGACCTGTTTCGCCATCTCTTTACGAAAAGCACAAGGGGTGTTTTACGGTATCAAGCATACATTGTGGCAATTCTGAACTGCTTACGGAAGATGAACGAGAAACGGTCGATAAGGTTGTCGCCTATTACCAACAATATAATGGCCAACAACTGAGCGACCTTACCCATGCAGAAACTCCATGGATGAAAGCGCGAGAGGGCATGGCGTACAATGAGCGAGGCAAAGTGGAAATCACTAAGGAGAGTCTGGCCGAATACTATGGCAGCCTTTAATAGCGCGACCTATGGCCAAAAGAAAAAATCAAAACCCGAAACATAGCGCTGAAGTTAAAGCTTCTGGTGAAGTCCGGCAAAGGGAAGGAACTGACAAATGGGGCGAGTGCCATTGTTTTTATCTTCACATCATTCGACATTGAAGGCCCATGGGGGCTTCGTGCATGCTTCTGTGTGCTCTGTCTGTTCTTTTCTTTTTATCTATTGATGGCAATGCGGCTTTCGCCGTGTTGCACGACTCTGTGGGGGGATATTATTGAGGTGAAGGGGTAAGCGCTCGCTCTTATACCCAAGGGTGCCCGGCAGGTTGCGCAAACGGAGCGAAGCGCCTGTATATCACGTTTTTTTATGGCGGTATTGGTTCTGGTTACGTTATTGCAGTCATAAGAAGGGCCGTTATGTCAAGAAGAATTGAAGGATGGGAGAGGTGGCTTGCTCCTGATTATTGTTTTTATTTTATTTTTCTTGTATATTCGCCTTAGCCTGTTTTGCATGAAGGTCGGCTTCACGCCGTTGAAGGGTATCCTTCTTAGTGTAATGATTGGCTTTTTTTATTTGTTGTTTTTCAAGCAGTTATCGCTCGATAACTTTGTTTGCCGGTTATAGCAGTTCTCTCCACTTTTCCATTTTTCAAAGTCGTAGAGATCCTGCACCAACGCAACCTTGTCGCTAATATAATCGTAATATCTGATCTCGCCACGTTCACCCATATTTTTGATTCTTACTGAAGGATGCTCCAATTATCCACCGTTCCCATTCGCCTGGTCTATAAAGCAGCTCATTTTCCCCTTGACATCGTAAAAAAATCCCTTATATTGGAGGTGAGTTCATGGCCTATCGGCTTTGAATCTATCGAGGTATCGGCCTGCTGAACCAGCGTAGCAAATCAGCGGCCTTTCTTTTTTCCTTCAAGTACTGCCCTGCAAGTGTTTAAGCTCCAAAGAGGCGAACATCTTATTTTTGAAATACTGTTATCAGCCTGATAACATGTCACAAAGTCGGCTTTAAGGTCTCCATTAGTTTTCAATTTTATCTGAATCACGACAACAAACTGTTCGTATTCGAAGCTTACCCTTGAGGTCGGATCATACGTTCCTTTTTTCTTGTCCCAGCCTTGGTACTTTTTTGCCTGACTGCTCGTTAGTGTAGCTTTTATCCAATCCATGCGCTGCGCCCGAACATGAGAAAACACATCTTTAACTCCATCCCTGTTACTGCTTTCGTAAAAAGCATGTGAGAATTTATTAAAGCTAAAGTAAACTCTTATACCATATGAAGTTATTATCGATTTCCCGCACTATTCCCAGACAAAATGATGATAGTACTGATCTTTGGTTTCGTAATAAAGAAGTGACGGCAGAGTCATTCCCCCCCCCTTTGAGACGAATTTTAAAGACATTGAATTTCTGTTCATCTCTTACCGTCTTGATCAATTTTTCGACTTCAAGTGATTTTTCCAGGTACTGAACAACGGCTTCTTTTGCTGAACCAACTCTAAGCATGTTATTCATTCGACTGCTTGCTGCACCAAGAAGAAAATCGCAGAACTGTATAAGTACAAGCTGTCTTGAAGGAAGGGATTGGATGTTTTTTATGGTCGAAGATATGTTGGATGCGTCAAGATATTTTTTCAATGTATGCAATCGCAAGGGATCACGATTTTTCTTCACATCACAATAGATATTATATTCATTGAAATCCTGTATCCAATGGTGTAAGAGTTGATAATAAAATTTATAGAACCCAAGCTCACCATCTTGATTATGAAATTGCAAGTTAATATGTTCACGCTCTACCGCTATACAACGAAATCGCATATTCGAGCCGTAAAAAGCAAAAAGGTCTATCAGCTCTAAATAAAACGGTAATTTAGATGCCGATATTTTTGACCATTTTATTTCTCCCCATGCATTGTGCTTAGCCCTTATACTCTTTATTGTTTCCTTCAATTCCAGCCGTAACTCAGAGGGCTGATAAATAATCTTCGCATCATGAACGAATTCTCTTTGCGATTTGTTTCGGCTGTTGAGCCGATTGATACGGCGGTTTATTTTAACTCAGCGGGGTGTTTATGTCACTTGAACCAACGGACGAGTTTATCAGTAAACTTAAATCCGACCCGGATTTCTGCAGGCGAGCGATGCTTGTCGCGCAAGCTGCAGGTTTCTTGTTAACCTTCAAGGAGATGATGACAGGTAAATCTGAGTGCTTCTTTGGGCATGAAGGTAATGCGCATCGCTTGTCATCTGGCGCTTCTGGAGGTTGCGATCCATCCCGGTATGTATATGGACCTGGTGGGTATGAGCATTGGGTTGGTTGAGGGTCATCCAATATTTTTCGAGCATCAAAACAGGTTAGAATCTTTGATGCCTTGATGCCCCGGACACCCGGGGCTGTTTACATTCTTCCAGATAAAACTTCTCATTCCTCGCGTTCGCGCAAAAACTTCTTGATATTGCGAGCCGCCTGCCGAATACGCTCCTCGTTCTCAATCATCGCAACACGGACATACTCGTCGCCATAAGCACCGAACCCGATGCCCGGGCTGACGGCAACTTTTGCCTCGCTGAGCAGCTTTTTGCTGAACTCAAGGCTGCCGAGGTGGCGGAAGGGTTCAGGAATGTGAGCCCAGACAAACATACTGGCACGTGGCGTGACAACCGGCCAGCCGGCGTTGGCAAAGCTCTTCACCATCACGTCACGCCGCTTGCGATAGACCTCGCAAATCTCCTGCACGCAGCTCTGATCGCCGGTGAGAGCAATGGTTGAGGCAACCTGGATTGGAGTGAATGTGCCATAATCAAGCCAGCTCTTGATTTTTTCGAGAGCGCCGATCAGCTTGGCATTACCAACCATAAAGCCGACACGCCATCCGGCCATATTGTAGGTTTTCGACAACGTGTAGCTCTCAACAGCAACATCCTTGGCACCCGAAACCTGAAGAATAGAGGGGGTAACATAACCGTCATACGTCAATTCAGCATAGGCAATGTCGCTGATGATGTAAAAGCGCTCCTGGCGGGCAATATCAACCAGCTTTTCATAAAATGGCAGCTCAACCGTCGCTGTCGTGGGGTTATTCGGGAAATTCACCACCAGATATTTTGGCTTCGGAGAGGATTCACGCAGCGCCTTTTCGATGTTCCTGAAAAAGCCCTCCTCATCGAGGGTAAAATCATCATTCATCTCCAGCTTCAGGCGATGCACATTGCCACCGGCCAGAATGAAGGCCTGTGAATGGATCGGGTAACAGGGATCAGGTACCATAGCAAGATCACCAGGGTTAGTAATTGCTTGCACCAGATGAACATACCCCTCCTTCGATCCCATGGTGGCCACAACCTCCCGATCGAGATCAAGATCAACATTATATTTGCGCTTGTACCAGATACCCACCGCTCCGCGAAGCTTGTAGATGCCCTTGGAGACTGAGTAGCCGTGAGTTCGGGGCTTATTAATGCATTCAACCAGCTTGTCAACAATATGCTGCGGTGTCGGGCCATCAGGATTACCCATGGAAAAATCGATAACATCCTCACCGGCACGCCTTTCAGCCATTTTCAGCTCATTAACGGCTGCAAAGACATACTTGGGCAGACGCTTGATCTTGTCAAACTCTATCTCGTCAAACATAGGCTTGTCCCGAAAAAAATCAATTATGCAGAAAAAAAGAATTGTCGTTGCATCATAAGAAAAAATAATATCATATCAATGAACCTTACAGATTTTTCCCATGCAGCAGCCTTCGCAAGATTGGAAAAAACAGCTCACATGAGGGGCTTAGGGCTCAGATAAGAAACGGAACGATCGAAGTTTAAAAAAATACATTCTGGAATATTTGATTTTAACCTTTTTTTAATTATCATGGTATGTTGGCTTCATTTCGCTTCCCGCTCCAAGATTAAAGCATATACCACGTGTCAAACATCAAGATGACAGGAACTGATGCCCTTAAGCATCAGCTTGAGAAGTCCACCGGCAATGATTACAACTGCTGCTACCAGTGCGGAAAATGTACGGCTGGTTGCCCTGCAGGAGCATTCATGGACAGCCCCCCCGCACGCATCATGCGTCTCGTCCAGGCAGGATATATTGAAGAGGCTCTGAAAAGTGAAGCACTCTGGTTCTGTGTCGGCTGTATGACCTGCACTGCACGATGTCCCCAGAATATGGATATTGCCGCCACAATGGATGCCCTCAGATCGCTTGCCCTTGAAAAAGGTCTTGTTTCAGAGAGCAAATCAAAAAAGCTGGTCACAGCATTTCATGTCTCCTTCCTCAAAAACGTGCGCAAACATGGCCGTCTGGAGGAGCTCTCTCTCGTTAACAGCTACAAGCTCCGCACCAGATCATTTTTGCAGGATGCCTCGTCCGGTGTCAAAATGATCAAGAGTGGAAAGATCAATCCGCTCCACACCCTCACCGGAAAAGGCGGGGTGAAGGAGAAGGAGCAGATCGAAAAGATTTTTGCCGCTTCAGAACAGGAGTCGCATCTTGATGTCCCGAAACGGCGCCCCGTCAAAAAGCAGTTTACCCCCAATGCCCCGCTCTCTGTCAAACCTGGTATGACCATTGGTTATTACCCTGGATGCTCATTGAGTGGCACCGCACGGGAGTATGATATATCTGTCAAGAAAATGTGCTCGCTGCTTGGCCTTCGTCTCAAGGAGATTGAAGACTGGAACTGCTGTGGAGCAACTTCAGCTCATGCCACCAATCATAAACTTGCGCTGCTCCTGCCCGCAAGAAATCAGGCGCTTGCCGATCAACAGGGGCTTGATCTTGTACTGGCTCCCTGCGCCGCCTGCCAGAACCGACAGGTAACCACCCGCAAAACCCTCATGGGCTCTCCTGAACTCTGTGAGGAGGTCCGTTCACTGACCGGAGTGGCACCAACCTGCAAAGCTGAATTTATCGGTGTTACCCAACTCCTCGGAGCCATGGATCCCGAAGAGATCAAAAAGAGGGTTACAAAACCTCTTACCGGACTCTCGCTGGCCTGCTATTATGGCTGCCTTCTGGTCCGCCCTATGGATGAGATGGGATTTGATGACCCCGAAAACCCGCTCAAAATGGAGGCGATCATGAGCGCTCTTGGAGCCACACCAGTTGACTGGGCATTCAAGATTGAGTGCTGCGGTGCCGGACTGACTTTGGCCCAGCAGCCCCTGGTCGAAGAGCTGACGCACTCCATTGCCAAAAACGCATCCGAAAACGGTGCAGCAGCATTTGTTGTTGCCTGCCCACTCTGCCAGGCCAACCTTGACATGCGTCAGGGAAGCATGAGAAAACGGTTTGGGGATGTCAAGGAGATGCCGGTTTATTACATTTCGGAACTCGTTGCCATCGCTTGTGGTGCCGATCCATCTGAAGTTGCTGTAGGTGAGCATTTTGTTCCTGCACTCGATCTTGTATCGAAACTTTAGAGGAGGTTCAAGCATTTGAACTAATACCAGACGCGTGGGGTGTTCAGCACTCCATGCACCGTTCGATCAGCAGCTTCATACTAAAAGATTGTACTTATGGCAAAAATTGGTGTATTTATATGTCATTGCGGCGAAAATATCGGCGCCAAGGTTGATTGTACAAAACTTGCAGCAACCCTGGGAGAACATCCTGGCGTAGCTATAGCCGTCGATTATAAGTATTTCTGTTCTGACCCCGGGCAGGAGAGTGTTAAAAAGGCGATTCGCGACAACAATCTCACCGGTGTGGTTGTTGCAGCCTGCTCACCCAGAATGCACGAAGCCACCTTCCGCAAAGCCTGCGCTGAAGCTGGTCTCAACCCCTACATGTGCGAGATTGCCAATATCCGTGAACAGTGTTCATGGGTCCATAACGATCCGGTTCAGGCTACTGAAAAAGCCGCCGATATCACCCGATCCATGGTTGAGAAGGTAAAACGCAACAACAATCTTCAGCCTATTGAGGTGCCGGTAACCCGCCGTGCGCTGGTGATTGGAGGAGGTATTGCAGGCATCCAGGCTGCCCTTGATATTGCCAACGCAGGCCAGGAGGTGGTTCTTGTCGAACGGGAGCCAACGCTTGGTGGCCACATGGCGCAGTTGTCGGAGACCTTTCCGACGCTTGACTGCTCTCAGTGCATCATGACGCCAAGGATGGTTGAAGCTGCCCAGCATCCAAAAATTCGACTGCTCACCTACGCCGAAGTTGTGGGCGTTGATGGTTACATTGGCAACTTCCACGTCAAGGTCAAGATGAAAGCCCGCTACGTTGACACAGAGAGTTGTACCGGCTGTGGCGACTGTATCACGAAGTGCCCCAACAAAAAGATTTTAAGTGAATTTGACTGCGGCCTTGGCAAACGGCCAGCTATTTACACCCCTTTCGCACAGTCTGTACCCAATAAACCGATTATCGACAAGGCAAACTGCACCTATTTCAAGAACGGCAAATGCAAGGTGTGTGTCAAGGTGTGTCAGCTTAACTCCATCAACTTTGAGATGCAGGATGAGTTCATCGACCTCGAAATCGGCGCCATTGTCGTTGCTACAGGATTCCAGGTGCAGGATAACTCGGTCTATGGCGAGTATGGCTATGGCAAATACAAGGATGTCATCAACGGCTTGCAGTTTGAGCGTCTTGCCTCGGCCAGCGGCCCCACCTCCGGAAAAATTCTTCGCCCCTCTGATGGTAAAGAGCCTGAGACCGTTGTGTTTATCCAGTGCGCCGGATCACGAGACCCATCAAAAGGGGTTCGCTACTGCTCCAAAATCTGCTGTATGTACACCGCAAAACATGCTATGCTCTACGCCCATAAAGTGCATGGCGGCAAGTCCAACATCTTCTACATGGATATTCGTGCTGCGGGCAAGGGATACGACGAATTTACCCGCAGGGCAATCGAAGAGGATGAAGCATCATATCTGCGTGGCCGAGTCAGCAAGGTATGGGAGGAGAATGGCAAACTGATGGTTCGCGGAGTTGATACCCTTCTCGGAATACCCGTGGTTATTGCCGCCGACATGGTGGTACTCGCTACGGCAATGGTTCCCCAGCCCGATGCCAAGGATTTTGCAAAAACCATCGGCATTGGCTATGACGAATATGGCTTCTTTAACGAGGCACATCTCAAGCTTCGACCGGTCGAATCTTCCACAGCCGGTATCTTTCTTGCCGGAGCCTGCCAGTCGCCCAAGGATATTCCAGATTCGGTTGCCCAGGCATCAGCCTCGGCCAGCAAAATTCTTGCCCTTTTCAGCAAGGAGAAGCTCGAACGGGAACCGGTTGTCGCAACAAACAACGAAGCCACCTGTGCCGGATGCTGGGGCTGCGTGCTTGCCTGTCCGTACAATGCCATTGAGAAAAAGGATATTGTTGACCGCTCGGGCAAGGTGATCAAGCGAGTTGCATCAGTCAATCCAGGTCTCTGCCAGGGTTGTGGCACCTGCGTCACCTTCTGCCGTTCGAACAGTCTTGATCTGGCAGGATTTACCGAAAAACAGATTTTTGCAGAGGTCATGGGCCTCTGATGAAGAGCCTTTGTATTGTGAACGAACTGAACTTTGTTACAGGAGCAAGCTGATGAGTGAACCCTTTGAGCCAAAAATTGTCGCTTTTGTCTGTACCTACTGCACTTATGCAGGGGCCGATCTTGCGGGGACAAGCCGATTAAAATATGCGCCGAACGTGCGCATAGTCCGTCTTCCCTGTACCGGAAGGATCAGTCCAATGTTTATCCTTAAAGCGCTGCAGAAGGGTGCTGATGGTGTACTGGTCAGTGGCTGCCACCCGGGCGACTGCCACTTCACCCATGGAAACTATCATGCACGGCGGAGGTGGACCGTTTTTCGTGCCCTCCTTGAGTTTACAGGCATACCACTGGAAAGGGTAAAATTCTCATGGATCAGCGCCGCTGAGGGTGGAAAATTTGCCGATTTCATGAACAGTGTCACCGAAGATATCCGAAAACTTGGCCCTTTTGATCAGTACCAGGGGTTGATCAACGAAACTGAAGCTCCGGCGACACTTTAAAAATAAGAGGTAATGAGTATACAGGAACAGTACAAAAAAAGAGTCAGGGAGCTTCTCTCCAGTGGAGCTGTAAAAATGGTCATCGGCTATCAGGCAGGCACAACGGCCGATCGCCGTCGTCCGCTCTTTATCCGCACCCCTGAAGAGGCAGAGAAGCTTGTTCTTGACAGTGCCTGCATCGCCAACCTTTCGGGCTATCTGGTCACAGAAGGTCTGTTAAGCGATGAAAAAAGTGTCGGAATCTTTCTCCGCCCCGATGGCATTCGTTCCATCAACATTCTGGCAGCAGAGGCTCAGCTCAACCCTGAACAGGTTGTCATCCTTGGATTTGATGGTAATGACAAAGAGGTTACTGCACTCCAGGGAGAGAAGGCCAGAGACTTTTCAGCCATTATTGCATCCATCAAGGAGCATGCGCCCGAAGCCCCGCGAAATCCCCAGCTTGAACAGATTGAGAAGATGAGCCCGAAAGAGCGCTTTGCATTCTGGCAGGCGGAGTTTTCACGCTGTATCAAGTGCTATGCCTGCCGTCAGGCCTGTCCCATGTGCTACTGCCGGAGATGTATTGTTGACAGCAATCAGCCGCAATGGGTCAACACCTCCTCTCACACGCTCGGTAACCTTGAGTGGAATGTGGTGCGTGCTTTCCATCTTTCCGGACGTTGTGTCGGGTGCGGCAACTGCGACAGGGCTTGCCCGGTCAATATTCCGCTTCGCCTGATCAATGCTAAAATGGCAGGAGAGGTACTTGGTGCATTCGATCATTTTGCCGGCATGAGCGAGACGCAGGAACCGGTGCTTGCAAGTTTCAAAAAGGACGATTCCGAGACATTCATTCTCTAAGTAACCAACGCCCATGACAAGAATTCTTTTAAGCGATAAACTGGACAATTGTGTTGCGCGATGGCGTAAGGCTGGTCTTACGGTAATCGGGCCAGTCAAGAAGGAGACCTCTTCGAGTTATGCCACGGTAGAGAAAGCTGCGGATTTTGACTTCGGAATTGTTCTGCCTGACCGTTCAATCAAGGGGCTCTTTTTTCCCCAGACAGAACCCATGATGGGTTACACCATCAAGAAGCAGGATATTGCCACCAATGACTTTGCCCCACCGACAGAAAAGAGAATCATTTTTGGTGCACGATCTTGCGATGCCTCAGGTTTGGCCATTGACGATCCCCTTTTTGGATGGGACTACAAGGACGACTTCTGGTTTCAGCGCCGCAACGAAACCGTTATTGTCACCATCGCCTGTACCAAAGCCGATGATTTCTGTATGTGTACCTCACTGAAGCTGGCACCTGACAGCACCAAAGGTTCCGATGTGCTTCTCCGTCCTCTGCAGAACAACAAGGGATGGCTGGTTGAAGAGCTGACTGACCGTGGTCGAGAGGCTTTTAAGGAGATTGCTGATTTACTGCTGGATGGTTCGGAACAGGCTGCTCCTTTGGCGGTGGTTCCTGAAAAATTCAACCTTGATGCCTGTGTTGCATGGTTGAAAAATCCCGAAAATTTCGACAGCACCTTCTGGAAAGAGATCTCCATGCGCTGTATCGGATGCGGCTCCTGCACCTTTCTCTGCCCCACCTGTCACTGCTTTGACTTCCAGGATGAAGGCGACACCTACAGTGGCATCAGGCGGAAAAACTGGGATAGTTGCTCCTTCTCTCTCTTTACCATGCACACTTCGGGCCACAACCCACGATCCACGCAGTCGGCTCGCTGGCGTCAGCGCATTATGCACAAGTTCAACTATTTCCCGGGCAAGTTCAGCGTCAACAGTTGCAGTGGATGCGGCCGATGCACGCGCCAATGCCCGGTTGACATGGGTATTACCGAGACTTTACAAGCGATATCAACCTTAAAGCCGTGACAGAAAACATCCAAGGCGCGCACAAGAACATCTACAAGCCGGCCGTCATGAAAATCGTCGACCGCCGCGACGAGGCACCCGGTGTCAGAACCCTGAAACTTGAGTTTCAGAATCCGGCCGACCATGAGCATTTTAAACAGACCTTCCGTACGGGCATGTTCGGGCTCTACGGCGTTTACGGTGAGGGTGAAAGCACCTTCTGCGTTGCAAGTCCAGAAACCCGAAAGGATTACATCGAGTGTACCTTTCGGCAGTCAGGCCGGGTAACATCAGTTCTTGCAAGTGCCGATATCGGTGACCTGATTACCTACCGTGGACCTTACGGGAACCGCTTTCCGATTGAAAACTTCTACGGAAAGAATCTCATTTTTGTCTCTGGCGGTATCGCTTTACCGCCAACACGGAGCGTTATCTGGTCGTGTCTTGACCAGCGTGAAAAATTCGGCAAGGTGACGATTGTCTACGGTGCCCGTACTGTCGCTGACCTTGTGTACAAGCATGAGCTCGAAGAGTGGGAAAAGCGGGATGATGTTGATCTCGTGCTCACCGTCGATCCAGGTGGAGAGTCACCGGACTGGAAACACAGAGTCGGCTTTGTGCCTACCGTGCTGGAGCAGGCTGCACCCTCTCCCGAGAACTGCATTGCAGTGATCTGCGGCCCCCCGATCATGATCAAGTTTACCCTGATCTCGCTCAAAAAGCTTGGCTTTGATGAGACAAATGTCTATACCACTCTTGAGAATCGCATGAAGTGCGGTGTTGGAAAGTGTGGCCGCTGTAACGTCGGATCCGTCTATGTCTGCAAAGAGGGGCCGGTCTTTACTGCGGCTGAGGTCTCCCGTATGCCACAGGCTGATCTCTGACACGCTCATGCTTCACTGAAGCACTATCCTGCAAAACTGATCCGGCTGATGAAAATCAGCCGGTGATGTGGGAGAATTCCACCAGGGAAACAATCCATACTCCCCTCTTCCTGATGAGGCACAGCACTGCACCGTCAAGCCGTTACTGAATTGCTCCAGCAATGCCCAGGAAAACTCCATACCAAAACTCCTTTCATGGTGTACCAGGTTCACCGTGCCTTGCCATGGAGCCGGTGAAAGCTGGTCATACCCTTCGGCCCGTCTTCTTGGTGCAGCAAAACGGAGCGCAACCCAGTGCCCTGCCGGAGTCATCTCAAACTCAAGATAGCTGCCATCCGCAGCACCCCCTATAAAAAATTCTGACACGCTGTACCTCCATAATCCATCAGTAAAAGTGGCTGAAGAGGGTGGCCGGAGCGAAAAAAGTGCCGGATTGAGATTCACAGTTGTCCAGCGAAGAAACGGGGCATCAGGAGCCATTCTGGCCGTCTCCATTGAGGTTAATTGCTCCACCTTGACCTGAACACCCGCCGGAAACTCCCGATCAAGTCCGAAGTAACCGACAAGCGGCCCCTCCATGAGAAGTCGAGGAAAGTGGGGTAGAAGCGGTCTCTCCGGTTCAGGAGAGCGCAAGAGTCCGCTCCACCCTTTTGAAGCATCTTGACAATCTGATCTTGAGGTGACACCGCATGAGGCAAGAAGTTTTGCATCAAACAACCCGATACACTGCACTTCGAGCTCCAGTGCCACCCCTGTCCGCTCCAGAGCTGCCGCTCTCATCCGGGCCGCAAGCCGGAGAACATCTTCCGCAGATGCTGTGCCGGTGTTGAAAATAAAATTGGCATGGTGCTCACTGACCATGGCACCACCCTCCCGCACTCCCTTGAAACCCAGCTCCTCGAACAGAGCGCCGCTGGGTCGGCCAAAGGTGTAATTGTTTTTGAAGGTTGAGCCACAACTTGGAAAATCGAAATGGTGCCTCCTTGCTCGCTCACCCGCGTGCTCCTCCATACGCCTCGTGATCTCCTCTGCCGCTCCTCCTTGAGGAAAGCGCAGGAGCACGGCAACCACAATTTCCGGCTGTTCCATCAGCGACGTGTGCTTGTAGCCATGAAAAACCTCCCCGGGAGAGCGCCATTGCAACTGGCCATCAACCGAAATCGTCTGAATTCCAGTCGTAATGTGCGATACCTCACCACCAAAACATCGGGCGTTCATCTTGACCGTTGCCCCAATCTGTCCAGGAAGCCGATAGAGCCACTCCCCTCCCCCTTTTTCAGCCGCAAGAAGCGCTTGAGCAATCGCGGTATTGTCAACTCCAGCCTCACAGAAAAGTTCATCATCCGAAAGCCAGCAGAGGTGCTGCATTTTTTCAAACGAAATAACAATACC
>CAJEXW010000040.1 GCA_903994525.1 uncultured Chlorobiaceae bacterium | reverse complement strand
TGCATCCAGAACATCCTGGTCATTAATACCCAAAGCTTCTAATTTGGCACGCACGGCATCTGCCTGCTGCATACGCACCGGCGTAAGCATGATGCGACCATTCTCAACTTCAACTTCAAAGTAATCTGTTTGAGGAATTGAGGTGATAATAGATTTTGGCAAGGTCAACTGATTTTTGCTGGTAATTTTGGCTAACATGGCATCTATTTAAAGATAGTAATGGTGTAAGGATATCTTACCAACAAAAATAGTTGTTACCAAAAAATTATTACACCATCGACAATATGGTTTTCTGCTTGGATGCAGAAAGTGCTGATCTATTCGATGGAGTGTTTTGCTTGAAATGATGACAAAATCCGGCAAGGCATTTTGTCGATTGCCGCTAAAAAAACCACCTGTTCCCCACTCAACAACCGCAATTATTCAAAATCGTTACCTATATTATCACGTGCATTTTCCTGTACACTCTCCGGTCAGGGTGAGTGTACCAACGGCAACAATTGCGATGAAATAAAAGGCATCCAACTTCAATGGCAAAAAAACAGGCAGTCGATACAAAACGTCCGATTGAGTCTTACGAGCATAAAGACAAGCTACGGGTAAACAATCCGCCTGTGGGGTTGGTGACACCCCAGACTGACCCTGATGGAGGAGCAAAGAAAAGCTATGCCTACGATCCGCATCTTGACCCTCAACTGCAATGGGCTGGCAAGGCGGAGCATACCTCTTTTGAGATTCCGACGGTTTCGCTGCATGTTCATGAGCGCATTGACCCGCGAAGCATCATCGAAGCGGTACGCAAAATCAACGAAGAGGATAATCAGTTGTCGTTTTTTGGTCAGTTTGATGAGAACCCGCCTTTGCGCGAAGCCATCAAGTTTTATCAACATGCCCACGGATGGAGCAATCGTCTGGTGGCGGGCGACAGCTTGCTGGTGATGAACTCCCTGCTTGAAAAGGAGGGGATGGCAGCCAAAGTGCAAATGGTCTATATTGACCCACCCTACGGCATCAGGTATGGCTCCAACTTTCAGCCCTTTGTCAACAAACGCGATGTGAAAGATGGCAAGGATGACGATTTGACCTCCGAGCCGGAGCAGATTCTTGCTTTTCGTGACACCTGGGAGCTGGGTATTCACTCCTACCTCACCTACCTGCGCGACCGGCTGTTACTGGGCAGAGAACTGCTCACTGAAAGCGGGAGCATTTTTGTGCAAATCGGTGACGAGAATGTTCACCGCGCCGGTATCGTGCTTGACGAGGTGTTTGGGGCCGCTAATCGTATAGCAACCATCACCTTTGCAACAACCAGCGGCAGTTCAGCCTCGGCCCTCCCGCAAGTTGCTGATTATTTGTTGTGGTATGCAAAAGATATAAAAAAAGTAAAATACCGCCAGCTTTATGAACCACTGATTCGAACCGAGATAATTGAGTATTTCAGCTCCTATGCCATGGTTGAGCTTTCTGACGGGAGTTGTCGCAAGCTGCTGGATCATGAGCGTTTTGACCCGGACAGCAATTTACCGGAAGGGGCGCGGATTTACAGTCGTACAGGTCTTGATTCACAAGGGATTTCGACGACAGGGCGTTCAGAGCCCTACGCATTGAATGGACGGCTTTTTCCTTGTGCCTCTAATCGCCACTGGTCGATATCCAAAGAGGGGATGGACTCTCTGGCGAAAATCGGGCGTCTTGATGCTGCCGATGGACAAGCTTCGCTTATGTGGAAGAAGTATGAAGATGAGGTGCCCGGACGGCGTATCAACAATGTCTGGTCAGCCCGGATGTACCCAACCGAGAAAAAGTATGTCGTTGAAACCGCCGTCAAGGCTATTACTCGTTGCATTCTCATGACCACCGACCCCGGTGATCTCGTTTTTGACCCCACCTGCGGTAGCGGCACTACAGCTTTTGTTGCCGAGCAGTGGGGCCGTCGCTGGATCACCTGCGACACCTCTCGCGTGGCGCTCACTCTGGCCCGGCAGCGCCTGATGACCTCGGTGTTTGATTATTACGAACTGGCACATCCAAAAGAAGGGGTTGGCAGTGGGTTCAGGTACAACACCGTACCACACGTATCTCCAAAAATTCTCTCAACGGAAGATGCCTCTTCACCGATTACTCTCTACGACCAGCCAATCCCCGACAGTAAAAAGAGACGGGTGAGCGGCCCCTTTACGGTTGAGGCCGTCCCTGCGCCGTCAGTCAAGTCGGTTGATGAGCTGCTTGATGGTATCCCGCAGGTTGGTGACCTCTCCGTCGCCCGCTCTGGTGAAACCCTTCGTCAGGCCGAGTGGCGCGACGAGCTTTCACGCACCGGACTCCGTGGTAAAGGGGGACAGCAGATCCAATTTGCCCGGCTGGAGCCACTGCCCGGTTGCCACTATCTTCATGCTGATGGCGAAACCCGTTCCGGCGCTGATGGTCTCATCCGTCAAGAGGGCACCTCTCATCAGCCTCAAAGAGTCGTCGTCTCATTCGGCCCGGAACATGCGCCCCTTGAGCAGCGCCAGGTAGCCCAGGCAATCGAAGAGGCGCAAACCCTTGTGCCAAGGCCCAAGCTCATTCTCTTTGCCGCCTTCCAGTTCGATCCTGAAGCCGCCAGGGATATTGATGAAACCAACTGGCCGGGTGTTACCCTGCTGAAGGCACAGATGAATGCCGATCTGTTGACCGACGACCTGAAGAAAAAACGGGCCAGCAGTGAATCCTTCTGGCTGATTGGCCAACCAGATGTGGCGCTGCGCAAAATCCAGCGAGGTGAACATCAGGGGAAATGGGAGTTGGAGGTGTACGGTTTCGATTACTATAACACCAGAACCGGTTCCATTGAATCAGGCAATGCCCAGCAGATTGCCGTCTGGCTGCTCGATACCGACTACGACGGGCGGAGCATTTTCCCTCGGCAGGTCTTTTTTCCACAGGCAGGCGAAAACGACGGCTGGGCAAGGCTGGCCAAAAATCTGAAAGCCGAGATTGACGAAGAGCTGATTGAGGCCTACCGTGGCACCCTCTCACTGCCCTTTGAACTGGGCAACCACTCCCGGGTAGCGGTAAAGATTGTGGATGATCGAGGCGTGGAGTCGCTCAAGGTTATTGGGGTAACGTAAAGGAGTTTATGCGATGATAACAAACATGAGGCTCTCGAATTTCAGAGGCTTTGAGGAGGAGGTATCGGTCAGAATTCGACCGATCACCATCCTGATTGGCCGCAACAGCTCAGGCAAATCCTCACTGATCAAGTTTTTGCAAATGTTGCGCCAGACGCTGGAGTCGCAGCGTGATGAATTTTTTGTTACTGACGGCGGAGCTGTTCAGTTGGGAGCATGGAGTAATCTCAAAAATTCACGGTCTAAAAAAAGAAGCTTTGAATTCTCAATTGAGACGGAGACCAGGGATATTCCTGCGGCAGATATTCGGCAATTATGGGAAAATTTCAGTAATAAACGGGTCATTACAGAGGTGGGTGATACCATTCGGCTTTCGCTTGATGTGCCAAAAAGCCTCGTTATCCGTGAGTCTCCCGTTGCAAAGTTCACCATCAGTGGTCAGGTGCGATATGCCCAGCAGTTCAAGTTTGGCCATCATGCTGTCAAGGGGAACATTGATGATATTGAGATTTTCAAAAAAAGTGCAACCCATCTCGACAATACCGGTTTTCTCCGTTTTAGTCGGCAAACAGACAGTTTACATGATCTTTTTGAATCAGGTGTAGCGGAGCAGTTTCTCGACCGGCTTCGCTATGAGTTCACCTCAATTAGGCATCTCTCACCTGTTCGGGAGGAGTCCATTCGAACCGTTCAGGCAGGGAGCCCGCCACCAAGGGATGTTGGTGATCGCGGAGAGTATGCCATTTCACATCTGGTTCGTCTTTTCAGTGACCCAGCGCAACGAAATAACGCTGATTTTGTTGCTCGATTTGCCAATCTTGTTGCAGATGTAGACAAACTCTTGTTCAGCTCCCAGATTGCCAATCTTTCAACGCAGGTCAAGGCTCGCAACAAAAGGACGCAGGCTGTCAGCTATTTAGCCGATTTCGGTTTTGGTGTGAGTCAATGTCTGCCGCTTTTTATTCAGGGAGTGATGCACGACCCTTATCAACTGATGCTCGTTGAGCAACCCGAGGCACAATTGCATCCTACGGCGCAGTTGGAATTGGGTTCCTTTTTTGCGGCACTCTGGAGCGAGAAAAAAGTGCCAGCAATCATTGAAACTCACAGTGCCAATGTGCTGCTTCGGCTTCGGCGTCTGGTTAAAGAGGGGCAGATACAACCAGAGGAGATAACGGTTGCCTATTTTACAGTGGATGATGAAAAAGGGGTGCCGGTCGTAAAAAATCTTGATATTCGGGCTGATGGTTCTTTGGAGAAAGGTCTTCCTATGGAATTTTTTGGAGCAGATGTTATTGAAGCAATTGAAATGGGAGCATGAATGTCGTTTATCGCAATAGATACCAACATCTTTCTGCATCTTTTCAATCCTGCGGAGAATACGGATGCGCATATTGACAAGTTGCTGGGCGCATTGATAACATCGCAGTATCAATTGCTTGTCGACAGCACCAGAAAAATCGGAAATGAATATCAGCAAAAAATAGTGCCGATCATAAGAAACCAGGATGAAACAAAGCTACAGTTGCCGCTTTTGAGGTTCTGGATGAACCCGGATATTCGCCGTGAGGTTGAGCTTGATGGAACCAGCGCTTTGATGGTCAAGATCAAAAGCGTGATGCACGAGCCTGATGAACATGCCGATCGTGCTTTTGTCTATGTCGCCTGTAAGGAGGGCGCTGTATTGGTCTCCAATGACTTTTCCCACATCCGTGATCGTCGCGATGAGATATTGAAAAAAACGAAGAAAGAGAGGGGGAGTGGCACCGATATTCAATCCTCACGCGAAGCTGCTGTCATGTTCGGGAAAGTGGAGTCGCAGCGTGATTGACCGGTTGATTATCAATACTCCCTACGTGGAGCCGGAACGTCACTGGCGTTATCAGCGTGAGTCGCGCTCATTTGACTTGGTTGAAGGGAGTCGTCCTGCCGGGTATGTGGTCGCTTCGGGCGATTCAAAGGCTTTTGATGACCCCGGTATTTTTGTTGCAATCCCGTTGGTGAACCAGATTCGCCCGCGTGTCCGTGCCTGGCGTGAGGCGGGCTATCCGGGTGTATCGAGTATTACCAGCCGGTTGCTGGAGCATTGGCGTGATGCCGAAGAGTTTGAGTCGCGCCGTTTTTTCTTTTGCCAACTCGAAGCGATAGAGACGCTGATATGGCTGACCGAAGCACCTGCTGCTGAGCGCGTAGGGATTGAGGTTCCTGGTGATGGCGGGGCCTTTGTGCGCCAATGCTGCAAGATGGCGACCGGTTCCGGCAAGACCATTGTTATGGCGATGCTCATTGCCTGGCAGGTGCTGAACAAGGTGGCCTACCCGCAGGATAGTCGCTTTACCAGGAATGTGCTGGTGATGGCACCGGGCCTGACGGTCAAGAGCCGTTTGGCGGTACTGGAACCGTCGGGAGAGGGCAACTATTATGAAGCGTTCAACATTGTGCCTTCGGCCATGTTCGATAAATTGCGGCAGGGAAAGGTGCTGGTGCGCAACTGGCACGCTCTGGCCTGGGAGAGCGAAGAGCAGATAAAGAAGCGGCGCAGCGTGGACAAGCGCGGCACGAAAAGTGACGAAGCCTACAGTCGCGAGGTGCTTGGTGAGATGGCCAACGCCCGCAACCTTCTGGTCATCAACGACGAGGCGCACCATGCCTGGCGTGTCAACCGGGAGTCGGAAGGCAAGTACCTCCGCAGCCGTGAGATGAAGGAGAGTGCCGAAGAGGCAACCGTCTGGATTGGCGGGCTCGACCGGCTGCACAGCTCACGGGGCATTCTTGCCTGCTACGATTTTTCGGCCACACCATTCACTCCGTCCGGCAAAAAGAGCAGCGAAGAGGCGCTTTTCAGTTGGATTGTCAGTGACTTTGGCCTGAACGATGCCATCGAATCTGGGCTCGTCAAAACCCCCCGGGTGGTGGTTCGTGATGATGCCCGGCCTGATGCGGCAACCTACAAGTCACGCCTCTACCACATCTACAACGATGCGGAGGTCAAGGATGACCTGAACCGGAAAGCTGAGGCGGAAGAGCCGCTGCCCGATCTGGTTTTGAACGCCTATTATCTGCTGGGCTACGACTGGCGGGAGACCTGGAAAGCCTGGAAAAAGGCGGGGCTCTCCACTCCGCCCGTGATGATCACCGTTTGCAACCGCACCGAAACAGCCGCACGGGTCAAGCACGCCTTCGACTCCCGCCGGATTCACATTGACGAGCTGTGTGATCCGGAGCGCATCCTCCACATTGATTCGAAGGTGTTGAGTGACGCTGAAGAGCGAGAGGAGTCGGTTTCGACGGCAGAGGTTGTTGATGCTGCCATTGAGATTGATGACACTGAAGCGCCGGTAGAGCGCAAACTGACCAAGGCAAAGCAGGCGGAATTATTGCGCCGGATGGTCGATACGGTAGGCAAGCCGGGGCAGCCGGGGGCGGGCATTCAAAAGGTCATTTCGGTCGGGATGCTCTCCGAGGGGTGGGATGCCCGTACCGTAACGCATATCATGGGCTTGCGTGCCTTCAGCAGCCAGTTGCTCTGTGAGCAGGTGGTGGGGCGCGGCTTGCGCCGTACCTCCTACGAGGTGGACCCGGTGACAGGGCTCTTTGATCCCGAGTATGTCAATATTTTCGGGGTGCCCTTCACCTTTTTGCCCCATGAGGGTGGCACCGATGGCCCTCCTCCTCCGCCGTCACCCAAAACTATCGTTGAGGCCGATCCCGTCAAGGTGGAGTATGAAATCCGCTGGCCAAACGTGGTGCGCATTGAGCCCCTTTTTTACCCGATACTGAAGATCGACTGGAGCAAGGTCACGACGCTGGAACTCGATGCCGCCCAGGCGTTACAGGTGGCTGAACTTGCCCCGGTGCTTGAAGGGAAACCGAACGTGAACTTCGTCAATCGCATTGAACTGGAGCAGTTGGCCCGCGAGTTCCGCCAGCAGCGCATTATCTTTGAAACCGCACGGGATGTTTTCGACCAGATGCGTCCATCATGGAGGGGAGGCAGGGAGCTTTTGCTGGCTCAATTGGTGCGCATTGTGGAAGAGTTCATCCGTTCAGAGCATATTGCCATTTCCCCGCCCCTGTTCTATCAGGATGAGCTTCGTCGCCGGGTTATCATCACCCTCAACATGTCGCGGATAGTGCAGCACGTTTGGGATACCGTGCGGCAGGAAAACACCGAAAAGCTCATGCCGGTCTTCGACCGCGACCATCCACTCCGTTCAACTGCCGACATGCGTACCTGGTACACCGGCAAACCCTGCGAAAGAACAAAAAAATCGCACATCAACGTCAGCGTCCACGACAGCACCTGGGAAGCAACCGACGCCTTTGTGCTCGACAACAGCGATCACGTTGCCGCCTGGGCCAAAAACGACCATCTTGGATTCGAGATTCTCTACATCTATCGCGGAGTTGTCCGAAAATACCGTCCCGACTTTCTGGTGCGCCTCGCTGATGGCACCATGCTCATCCTTGAAACCAAGGGAGAGGAGAGTGAGCAGGACAAGGTCAAGCAGCGCTATCTGGAAGAGTGGGTGCAGGCCGTGAACACTCACGGAGGCTTCGGCCACTGGCGTTGCGCGGTGGTGAGGGGTGTCGGGGAGGTGAGTAAAACGGCACAATTTATTGATAATGTTGGTATTGATAGCTCCAATAAAGATTTATTTGCCTGATTGGTTGCGATGTTCAGGAAGTTTTAATAGCATTAATTATCATTAAACTGGAGGCTAAGATAATGTTATTTATTGTAGTAATGTCATTTATCTTTATCGTCGTTTTTTCTTTAATATCTATTCATATAATGAACCGTATTGATGATGCGGAAAATACAGCCCAAAAAGCCAAAGAAGCAGCCCGAAAGCAAAAAGATGATGATGACCGTGAGCGAAAGGAAAAAGAAGCTTTTCATTCAAAAATGATGGGTATTGTAAATGTCTTGAATAATCAAGTCACCTCACTAACCAAGCTTTATAATCAAATAATTGATACAATTCCTCATGCCAATAACGCTCTCGATAACGCAGAAGATGAATTTCGAGGTGGCTTTTTTGCTCCGTTTTGGGACGAAATTGAAACCGCAACCAATCAGCTTGCCTCTTACAATAATTATTTGCACGGAATCAATTCTTGTATGGAGCAGTACTGGAAATACATTCAGGATTTGGATGAAACATATAATAGTCAAGTAAAGTTATGTGTCTTGCCAGGGAAGTTGCCTGATCCTATAGCAGTTGCCAATCGTCTTGCGAAAACAGTAAGAATGGCACAGAAAAATTTTGAATTTTCAACAATCTATGAACAACGCAAAACAAATAAACTTCTGTATGAAGGGTTCAGAAATTTAGGAGATGCAATTTACTCATTGGGTGATCGTATCACAGATTCGCTCAATGATTTATCACATAATCTCAACGCATCACTTTATGATATTTTAACGGCTACAAATGAGAATTCCAGAATTATAAGTGACAATATTGACGAGCAGACGCGTCGTATTGATAAACATGCCGAAGCTCAAAGAAGCTACGAGACAGATTCTTTGAGAAGCAACTCCCTACAGCAAAAAACGTTGGAACAACAAAAGAGGGTGTTGGATAGTCAAAACAGAAGAATCGACAATATCCAGCGGGGCAGAAAGCCAGGGCTTTTTGATGAGTGACTGTCGGATTTTTGTTGCAGTAAATGGTTTGAAAATAATGAAGGAAACCTGTAGAGCTGGTTGTGCATTGTCAGATGAATCATAGTATCAACAGCGATTACATAAAAACAAAAAGGCCTCGGAAACAGTCCAAAGCCTTTTTTGCCGACCGGGAAAAGCCCAATCCTTTGTCACAAGCAAAATGAGAAAAAGCTTTTTTTGCGAAAAATAAAAAAGCCCATCACTACACTAAGAAGGATACCCTTCAACGGCTTGAAGCCGACCTTCATGCAAAACAGGCATATTCAAATTTAGAAAAATATTGCGAAAACGCAAAAAGACCTCGCAGAGAATCCAAAGCCTCATTGTCGATCTGGAAAAGCCCAATCTTTTGTAATTCAGCTTCATTCCGTAATCAAATAAAACTCTTCAGAAAAATCGGGACTACGGGGGCATATCCCCAGCTCTTGTTCACAGTAAACAATAAAGCGACGGGCAATCTGGTAGAGGATGTGCGTCAGAGTGTGCAGGGTGTTGAAGTGGTCGGCAACGTCGCTGTAGCTGATTTCGTAGTCATGGGCAGCCAGGTTTCTTGCAGTTCGGGCCACTTGCCACTCTTCAACGGAATGAATGACCTGGTTTTTTTCGAAGATAGCCAGAACTTTGATGAAGCTGTCCGCCTGTTCACCCGAGAATACTATGCTGTGGCGCATGGCTGAGCCCAGCGTGTCCTGAAGCTTGGCAAAGCGTTCATTGATTGCGGACAAGGCTTCGAAAAGGTCGTTGTCTTTTTTTCGTAAATCTAACACCGATTCAGTGAGGGGCCATTCAATTCCTTTTTGAGACGCATCAAGGAAATAAACGCATCGCTGGATTGCTTCAAGCAGGTTGGCCAGATGCTGCTTTTCTGAAAACAATAATTCCGATGTCGTTGACGTCATGTCGTGATTTCCAGTGGTTTCGCGTGAGCAAGAACAATTGAGAGAAAGGGATTTTCGGGGGCTCCGGGGTTTTTGACCATCACATCAACAGGGATGCTGAGCGTTTGTTCCAGACGGGTTTTGATGCGTGCACGGAGTAGCAAATTGACGCTCTCTTGTGGCTCAATCAGCAGGTCAATATCGCCACCATGCCGCGTGTCGTCGAGCCGTGAGCCATAGAGCCAGACGAGCGCACCTTCCCCCGCAAAGGCGCGGCAGGTGGTGACGATGGTGTTGATTTGCTCTGTTGTCAGGCGCATGGTGTATCGGGTCTGTTGTGGTGTCTCGGTGGGGCACGCCATGGCGTGCCGTTACCCGGTCTGTTGTGGTGCTTCCTCAAGATAAAAGATTTTTTTCCATTCAGCCAACAAGTCGATTTTTCATTCTGTCCCAACGCACTGCAAAGAGTATGTTTCACAATGATTTCTGGGGGTGCCAACAAAACATCCCCTTGCAGGATAATAGGCAATAACAAAGTTTTACAAACGGTAATAACAAAGTTATCTTACAGGAGAATATCAAAGTAGCATGGCAAAGTAACACCAATTCATGAAAAAAGATGGCAAAGCCAAACGAAAAGCTGGCTGATGCTTTGAGAGCGCTGAAGCGGTTGCAGGGCAAGTACAACGGCGTGATTGAATCGAGCGACCTCACGGAGACTCAGCGTGCCATTCTGGTAGAGGAGGGGTTCCTGCGACTGGTTATGAAGGGGTGGTACGTCTGTGCCAATCCGCGTGATCATGAGGGGGATTCTACGGCGTGGTATGCCAATTTCTGGTCGTTTTTATCCGGCTATCTGGCAAAGCGCTTCAAGAAGAGGTACTGCCTGAATGCAGACGCATCACTCATACTCCATACACGGAGCACTCGTATACCCCGGCAAGTGACCGTCATCTCAAGGGAGAGTGGCACCTCGCTGCTCGACCTGCCTTATGGGAACTCAGTGCTGATCTACCCCGATAAAAAGAACGTGCCCCATCATCAAGTGGAGATAAACGGATTGCAAGTTCACTCTCTTCCGGAAACCCTCTGCAAGCTGAGTCCGCAATCATTTATTAACAATCCGCGTGATGCCGAAATTGCCATCAACATGATTGGCGATCCCGGAGAGCTTCTGAAAATTTTACTCACCAAAGAGGGATCAGTTGCTGCTGCCGGGCGACTGGCAGGTGCGCTGCGCTTTGTTGGGCGCGGCGAAGATGCTGAGCGGATTATCCACACCATGAAGCTGGGCAAATACGATATTCGCGAAATAAACCCGTTTCTTATCCCTGTGCCAACTCTGGGGAACACCCGCGAACGGTCACCATACACCATGCGGTTACAATCTCTGTGGTCGGAATGGCGAGAGGAGGTGCAGGCACTCTTTCCACCAGCACCCGGACTTCCGCAGAACGCCGCTGCCTACATGGCCAATGTGGATGAGCGCTATCTGGTGGATGCTTACAACTCACTTTCGATAGAGGGCTATCAGGTAACGGATGCACTGATTGACCGAGTCGCTCGACAGGGATGGAATCCTGATGACGACCAGCAGGATAAAAAAGATCAAGATGCGCTTGCTGCACGTGGTTACTATCAGGCATTCCAGTCTGTCAGAACAACACTGGAAGCAATCCTGAGAGGGGAAAATTCTGGCGCTGTTGTCAGGAACGCTCATCACCGCTGGTATGCCGAACTCTTTTCGCCCTCTGTCACCGCCGGTCTTCTGGAACCATATCAACTGGCCGGTTATCGGAATGGACCGGTTTTTATTCGCAACTCAATGCACACTCCTCTGCCACGCGAGGCGCTTACCGATTCAATGGAAACACTGTTCAACCTTATCGAACAAGAGCCTGAAGCCGCAGTGAGAGCGGTACTCGGTCATCAGCTCTTTGTCTTCATCCACCCTTACTTCGATGGCAATGGGCGTATGGGGCGATTTCTGATGAATGCCATGCTTGCCTCTGGTGGCTATCCGTGGACAGTGATTCGGGTTCAGCGTCGCAGCGCCTACATGGCCGCACTCGAAAACGCAGGCAGTGATGGTGATATCAAACCACTTGTATCCTTTATGCGCAGTGAGAGGTTCCTTCGTTAAACCTGATCCCTCATCTCTGTTTTCCTCTCAAAAAGTTATATATTCTGGGTATGTAGTAAAAAAGTGTCAAGCTGTATTGATGATGTATTTATGCTTATGATAAGCGAATGTTTTAAATGGAGGTTGACGATGAAAAAGCTGCCAGCAGGAATACAGACGTTCAGGACAATCATTGAGGATGATTATCTTTACATCGATAAAACGGAGATTGCCCGTAACCTGATTGACAATTATCAATATGTCTGTCTGTCGAGGCCCCGACGATTTGGGAAGAGTCTGTTTCTTGATACGCTGAAAAATATTTTTGAGGGTAAACGGGAGCTGTTTAGGGGGCTGCTGATTGAGGAGCAATGGAACTGGGAGGTGAAATATCCGGTCATCAAGATCAGCTTCAGTGGCGGGATTAACAGTCGGGAAACTCTTCGCGAACACCTTTTCTATATCCTGAAGGACAATCAGAAGCGGCTTGATATTCTCTGTGACGAAAAAGAGGATCCCAACCAGTGTTTCGCAGAATTAATCGAAAAAGCCTGTGAGAAATATCATCGAAGGGTTGTCATCCTGATTGATGAGTATAACAAGCCGATTCTGGACAATATTGGGAACATTCCCGAAGCTTTGCTCATTCGGGATGGAATGCTTGACTTTTACACACAAATCAAGGATAATGACCGGTATCTGCGCTTCGCCTTCCTCACCGGAGTGAGCAAATTCCCCAAAGCGTCGATCTTCAGCGGCCTGAATAATCTTGAAGATATCAGCCTGAACCCTGACTTTGGCCATATCTGCGGTTACACCCAGCTTGACCTTGACACCATTTTTGCCCCTTATCTCGAGGGAGTGGATATGGAGCAGGTCAAACGATGGTATAACGGGTATAACTTTTTGGGTGACAGTGTTTATAATTCGTCCGATATCCTGCTCTTTATCAAGAACCATTATGTGTTTGACAATTACTGGTTTGAAGCCGGTACACCGAGTTTCCTGGTTGAGCTGATCAAAAAGAACAGCTATGTTATCCCTGATTTATTGAATATCACCGTTGACGAAAGTCTCCTCAATAGCTTTGACCTTGAAAATCTTGATCTGGAGACCATTCTGTTTCAGACCGGCTATTTAACCATCAAGCGCGTGGTACCGTCGGGCATGGGAGATCTATACGAGTTGGGGTTTCCCAATAAAGAGGTTCAGATTAGTTTCAACGAGTATATTTTGCGATTGATGACCAGCGTCACAAAAAGAGCTGATCCGCAATGAGCTGCTTGATCTTCTTGAGGCTGGAGATGCAGGAGGTTGTGAGTGTGTCATCAAACGTCTTTTTGCAAGTATCGACAATAATTAGGGCTTTCTGAACAAACCCTCGTTTTAAAAACACCTCGACGGTAGGGAAAATCTCGCCTCTATACGCCAATCCAATAATCGCTGTAATTTTGGCCTCAAGAGGCTGTG
>CAJEXW010000039.1 GCA_903994525.1 uncultured Chlorobiaceae bacterium | reverse complement strand
TGATATTACTGTATTTATTAACCAATATCTTTCACTTGATATTGATAGTTCTATGGTATTTAATAATGAATTCAATTCTCATTATTCTGATATATGGGTATTGTTAAGGGAGTATTTAACCTTACGGGTAATAAGGCAAGATCCCTATGAAACCATGATCAGTTTTATATGTGCACAAGGGGTTGGGATGCATCTGATCAGGAAACAGATTACCATGCTGCGAAATACCTATGGTGAAAAAATGCCAATAACCTTTTTTGCTAAGGAGATTATGCTTCACAAATTCCCGACTCCAGAATCTCTTGCTGCAGCAGACCCACTGAAGCTCAGTATCTGTACCAACAACAACAGAGAGCGAGCAAAAAATATTGTGCTTGTAGCACGGGCAGTTGTAGAGGGGAGAATCGATCTTGTCGCCCTGCGTGATCCGAAGATACCTCTGGAGGTGTTGCGCACCACGCTTTGCCAAAACAGAGGGATTGGTTTCAAGATTGCTGACTGTATCGCTCTCTTCGGGCTTGGGCGCTTTGATGCATTTCCGATTGACACTCATGTCAAGCAATACATGGGGAGATGGTTTAAAAGCTCGACAGCCCTCAGGAATTTAACTCCTGCGACGTATCTTCTGCTTGATGCGGAGGCTCGTACTTTTCTGAATCCAAAACTTGCTGGTTATGGCGGCCACATGTTGTTCCATTGCTGGCGAAAAGAGATAAAAAAACTTCAATCATTTTGATTTTTTTTCAAAACAAACACCAACGAAAGGAGAAGATCATGCCTACAATAAAAAAGGTGCTGGTTGCCGGTGCATCGGGATATCTTGGCAGATATGCTGTCAATGAGTTCAAGCAGAGGGGGTACCATATCCGGGCTCTTGTGCGTGATCCTGAAAAGATAAAAAGTGTTGGCGCACACGGGGAGCCAGCGATTCACACGATGATTGACGAGATCATTATCGGTGATGTAACACAGCCTGAAAGTATCCGGGGAATATGTAAAGACATTGATATTGTTTTTTCTGCACTTGGTCTTACCGCTCCTCATCCCGAGCATACCAGCAACGACGTGGACTACCTTGGCAACAAACGAATTCTTGATCAGGCTATGGAGGAAAAGGTCTCAAGATTTATCTACGTCTCGGTTTTCAACCAGGAGAAGATGGCCGAGATTGCCTCCGTCAAAGCGCACGAACTCCTTGTTGCCGATCTGAAACAATCTGGCCTTTCATGGGCTGTTATCCGTCCCAATGGTTACTTTTCGGATATGGGTCGATTTTTATCAATGGCCAAAAGTGGCCATATCTTTATGATCGGCGAAGGTGAAAAAAAGATCAATCCAATTCATGGAGCAGATCTGGCAAAAATCTGTGTTGATGCCGTGGAGGGTGAGTCGAGAGAAATTGCCGTGGGAGGAGCTAAAGTGTACACCTTCAGAGAGACCATGGAGATGGCCTTTAAAGCCTGTGGCAAATCACCATGGATAACGCCTCTCCCCTTCTGGCTTGCCGAAGGCGGATTGATTGTCACCGGACTTTTTAACCGGAATCTGGCTGATCTTTTTTCGTTTGCTGTCGAAGCACTTAAATTTGACCATGTCGCCCCTCCTTATGGCACAAGAGATCTGAAAGATTTTTTTATGGAGCTTGCCATGAAAAACGATTGAAGCTGATAACAACGGTGTTGATTACCAAAGGCAGAAGGCATCCTCTTCCGGCTCCTCTCTTTTTTTCAACACTTACCGCTTTTTTCTCAATATCTAATTCAATACCTTGGGAGTCGATTGGAGTGGATGAAAACGGCTTGTTGCCGCCATACGCCGATCGACTCCTGAAAACTGAACTTTTAGAGCGAATACTCCCCCATGTTGAAAATTTTTGAAAAGATCTTCGGTTCAAAACACGACAAGGATATCAAAAAAATCCAGCCCGTTATACAGCGTATCAACGAATTGCAACGTGACTTATCGGCCCTCAGTAACGATCAGTTGAGGCAAAAGGGTCAGGAGTTAAAACAAAAGGTCCGCACCGTACTGGAACCTCTTGAGCAGGAGAAGAAAGCTCTTTTGCTGAAACTTGACAACCCTGACATCAATATTGAAGAGGTTGAAACGATAAACAGCCGTCTTGACACTCTGGCCGAAGAGTATGAAAAGGCCACCTCAGCTATCCTTGATGAGATTCTCCCTGAAACTTATGCTCTTGTCAAAGAAAGCTGTCTCCGTCTTAAAGGTCACACCTATACGGTCATGGGCAGGGAGATGGTCTGGAATATGGTGCCTTATGATGTTCAGCTTATCGGAGGCATGGTGCTCCATTCCGGGAAAATTTCTGAAATGGCCACTGGAGAGGGCAAAACACTTGTTTCAACACTTCCGGTCTTTCTCAATGCGCTCACAGGAAGAGGGGTTCATGTTGTCACGGTGAATGACTACCTTGCCCAGAGAGACAAGGAGTGGATGAACCCTGTCTTTGAGTTTCATAACTTCTCGGTAGGCGTTATTCTTAATACCATGCACCCTGAGGAGCGGCGTGAACAGTACCTCTGTGATATCACCTATGGCACCAATAACGAGCTGGGTTTCGACTACCTCCGCGACAATATGGCCGGAACCCCTGAAGAGATGGTGCAGCGGAACTTCTACTTTGCTATTGTGGACGAAGTGGACAGCGTGCTGATTGATGAAGCAAGAACCCCGCTGATTATCTCGGGTCCCGTACCCAATGCCGACAACAGCAAATTCCAGGAGATCAAACCCTGGATCGAGCAGTTGGTACGTGCTCAGCAGCATTTGGTAGCCTCATATCTCACTGAGGCTGAGAAGCTGATGAAGGTCAAGCCTTCCGATCCGGCGGCTGGTCTTGCCCTGCTTCGTGTCAAACGGGGACAACCAAAAAACACTCGCTACATCAAAATGCTCTCCCAGCAGGGAGTCGCAAAACTGGTGCAGGGCACTGAAAATGAATACCTGAAAGATAACTCCAGCCAGATGCATGAAGTTGATGATGCGCTCTATTACGCCGTCGACGAAAAAGCTGCCACCATTGATTTGACCGACAAGGGACGCGAGTTTCTGAGCAAACTCAGCCATCAGGACAGCGATATCTTTATGCTCCCTGATGTTGGCTCTGAAGTGGCCATTATTGAGAGTGATACCTCTGTTGCCGTGGCCGACAAGGTGCAGAAAAAAGATGCGGTCTATCGTCTTTTTGCTGATCGTTCAGAACGACTGCACAATATCAGTCAACTTCTGAAAGCCTACTCCCTCTTTGAGCGCGACGATGAGTATGTAGTACAGAATGGGCAGGTGATGATTGTCGATGAATTTACGGGTCGAATCCTTCCCGGGCGCCGTTACAGCGACGGGTTGCATCAGGCTATCGAAGCCAAGGAGAATGTCAAGATTGAGGGTGAAACGCAGACTATGGCCACCATCACCATCCAGAACTTCTTCCGTCTTTATAAAAAACTTGCCGGTATGACTGGCACCGCTGAGACTGAGGCGTCAGAGTTTTATGAAATTTACAAGCTTGATGTCGTAGTCATTCCTACAAATGCCAACATTGTAAGAAATGACCGTGAAGATCTGGTCTACAAGACCCGACGTGAAAAGTACAATGCCATTGCTGAAAAAGTTGAGGAGCTACAGAAAAAAGGGCAGCCAGTTCTGGTTGGCACAACCAGCGTTGAGGTCTCGGAGACTCTTTCAAGAATGCTTCGGGCAAGAAAAATTGCCCACAATGTGCTGAACGCCAAACAGAATGATCGTGAAGCTGAAATTGTAGCCGAAGCTGGCCAGAAAGAGGCGGTGACCATTGCCACCAACATGGCGGGACGCGGAACCGATATCAAGCTTGGCTCAAGTGTTCGTGAACTGGGGGGACTCTTTATTCTTGGTTCAGAACGCCACGAGTCACGACGTATTGACCGTCAGCTTCGGGGACGTGCCGGAAGGCAGGGCGATCCAGGTGAATCGGTCTTTTTCGTCTCTCTCGAAGATGAGCTGATGCGCCTCTTTGGCTCCGACCGTGTTATCTCGGTGATGGATCGGCTTGGCCATGAAGAGGGTGATGTCATTGAGCACTCCATGATCACCAAATCGATTGAACGGGCCCAGAAAAAGGTTGAGGAGCAGAACTTTGCCATCCGCAAACGGCTGCTTGAATATGATGATGTGCTGAACCAGCAGCGTGAGGTTATCTACTCCCGCCGCAAAAACGGCCTTATCAAGGAGCGCCTTACCAGCGACATTCTTGACCTTTTGAAAGACTATAGTGATACGGTGATCAAAAAATACCAGAAGGAGTTTGATGTTGAGGGTATTGAGGAGCAGGTGATGCGTGAACTCTCCATTGAGTTTAAGCCGGACAAACTTGCCTTCGAGCGCGAAGGAGTGGAGACTACGGCTGAAAAACTCTACGAAACCGCACTGGCATTTTACCGTCGCAAAGAGGAGAGCGTCCCTGAAGAGATCATGCGACAGATTGAAAAATATGCGGTGCTAAGTGTGATTGACCAGCGATGGAGAGAGCACCTTCGCGAAATAGACTCACTTCGTGAAGGAATCAATCTCAGGGCCTATGGACAGAAAGACCCTCTCCTCGAGTATAAACAGGAGGCTTTCCGCCTCTTTATCGACCTCCTGCGTGATATTGAGCTGGAGACACTCTCGCTGGCATTCAAGCTTTTCCCTGTTGATGCTGAGGAGGCTGAAGAGATGGAGGAGCGCCAGCGGAAAGTGGCTGGCGGCCAGGAGAAGCTGGTCGCTCAGCACGCTCCGATTAATAGCGTCTACTCTATCGTTGAAGTTGAGGAGGATGAGGAGAATGAAGAGCATCTGCAGCAGCCTGTCATTGCTGAAAAAAAGCCTGGACGCAATGACCTTTGCGCCTGTGGAAGCGGAAAAAAATATAAAAACTGTTGTGGCCAGCAGCCATGAGCCTTTGAACATGTTGATCGGTACCTTATGAAACATAAAGAAGTTGAAGTGACACCAGCCCTTGCGGCAGAGCATGGTCTGAGCGCTGAAGAGTACGGCAGGATATGCGACATTCTTGGAAGAACCCCCTCATTTACCGAGATCGGTGTCTTCTCCGTCATGTGGTCTGAGCACTGTAGTTATAAAAATTCCATTGCCGTGCTTAAAACCCTTCCTCGCGAAGGGGCCGCCCTGCTCACCTCGGCAGGCGAGGAGAACGCAGGCTTGGTCGATATTGGCGACAACCTTGCCGTGGCTTTCAAGATTGAATCACACAACCACCCCTCTGCCGTTGAACCCTATCAGGGTGCGGCAACCGGAGTTGGCGGTATTCACCGCGATATCTTCACCATGGGTGCCCGTCCGGTTGCCTCGCTCAACTCGCTTCGATTTGGTTCGCCGAAAGATCCCCATGTCCGCTATCTGGTTGATGGTGTAGTGCGTGGCATAGGCGATTACGGCAACTCCTTCGGAGTACCGACGGTGGGAGGTGAAATCTATTTTGAGGAAGGTTACACCGGCAACCCGCTGGTCAACGCCATGTCCGTCGGCATTGTCGAACACCACAAAACTGTCAGCGCCACCGCTCTCGGTAAAGGCAATCCTGTGCTGATTGTCGGTTCCTCCACGGGACGGGACGGCATTCACGGCGCGACATTCGCTTCGGAGGATCTCAGCGAAGCCTCGGAGGACAAACGCCCCAGCGTCCAGGTTGGCGATCCCTTTGCCGAAAAGCTGCTGCTTGAGGCCACTCTTGAGGCCATTGCCACCGGCTATGTGGTCGGCCTGCAGGATATGGGTGCTGCCGGAATCACCAGTTCCACCTCCGAAATGAGTGCCAGAGGCATTGAGAAAACCGGCTCGGGCGGCATAGAGATTGACCTGGATCTGGTGCCGATTCGTGAAGCGGGCATGAGCGCCTATGAGATCATGCTTTCCGAATCGCAGGAACGGATGCTTATTGTCGCCAAAAAGGGATTTGAGGGGAAGATTATTGAGGTTTACGAAAAATGGGACGTCCTGGCGGTCACCATCGGACGCGTCACCGACGACAACTGCCTGCGAGTGCTGCACCATGGTGCCGTTGTTGTCGAAATTCCGGCCGAGTCGCTCGTGCTTGGTGGTGGTGCGCCGGTCTATATCCGTGAAGCGATAGAAAAAAAACCTGTTACCCCCGTGGCAAAGCTTGTTGACGACGACACCCTCGACTTCAACACCCTCGCGCTCGACCTGCTCTCACGCCCCAATATTGCCAGCAAACAGTGGGTCTACCGTCAGTATGACTCAATGGTGCAGACCAACACGGTAACGCCAACCGGCCACACCGATGCCGCCGTCATCCGCATCAAGGGGACAAAAAAGGGGCTTGCCATGAAAACGGACTGCAATGCCCGTTACGTCTATCTCAACCCGCTCGCTGGGGGCAAAATAGCCGTGGCCGAATGCGCCCGAAACATCGCCTGCTCCGGCGCAAAACCGCTGGCCATCACCAACTGCCTCAATTTTGGCAACCCCCTCAAACCGGAGGTCTACTTTCAGTTCAAGGAGTCGGTCAGAGGCATGGGCGAAGCGTGCCGAGCCTTCAACACCCCGGTTACCGGCGGCAACGTCAGTTTCTACAATGAAACCTTCATCGGCGGTGTCCGTACCGCCATCTATCCAACCCCGACCATCGGGATGATCGGGCTGCTTGACGATATCGATAATCTGGTGGGCTCAACCTTCACCACGTCCGGTGATCTTATTCTGTTGGCTGGCGATCCCGAGCTGACGCTTGACGGCTCGGAGTACCTTGTCATGCAGTATGGCACCCCTGGTCAGGACTCCCCTTCTGTCGATCTTGAGCACGAGAGCAATCTGCAAAGATTCCTGGTTTCAGTGGCTGAGCAGAAGCTCGTCCACTCCGCGCACGACATCTCGGATGGAGGTCTTTTTGTCGCTCTTGCGGAAAAAGGTGTCATGAATGCCGAATCTCCGCTTGGCTTTATTGTTACTCTGGAGGATACAGAGAGTTCTCCCGTCCGTATGCAGCAGCAGCTCTTTTCTGAAGCACAAGGTCGGGCGCTCCTGAGCGTTTCGCCCGACAGGATCAGGGAGGTTGCAGAGGCGGCGAATGAACACCACATTCCTCTTCGGGCCATTGGCACCGTCATGCAAAGAGCTGCCTCAATATCGATCAACGGCAGGGAGATGGTAAGTCTCACCATTGACGAGCTTGCGGAGGCGTACTACCATGCCCTTGAGCACGCTCTGCACCTTGATGAACTGTAAGCCTTCGCGGAAATAAAAGAGGAGAACAATCATGCAGCCAGTTGTCACTTCCCAGGAGATGCAAAAGGCCGACAAGGCGGCAATTGAGCAGCTCCTTATGGGCGAAACCCGTCTGATGGAGCTGGCTGGAGGTGAAGCTTTTCGGATACTCAACGAGAGCTTCGACAAGGATATTGCGGATGCCAGCGCCCTTATCCTCTGCGGCAAAGGCAACAACGGCGGAGATGGTTTTGTGCTTGCCCGCCATCTGCTTAATCATGAGGCTGCGGTTGATCTTGTGCTGCTCTACCCGGAGAGTGTTCTGCAAGGGGTGAATCGCGAGGGGCTTGCCATCTTGCAGTCCTACGAAGAACATCTGACCAATCTGCGCATTTTTGCCAGCCTTGACCAAGCCCTGCCGTTTATTGAGGAGAGCCACTACGATATCCTGGTTGATGCCATGACCGGCACCGGCCTTCGCCTCGGTAAACCCGGTATGGAGCTTGCCTCTCCCCTCTCTGACGGCATTGAACTGCTCAATACGATTCGTGATGAGAGAGGTGCCATGACCATCGCCCTCGATATTCCCTCAGGCCTGGATGCCTCTACTGGCTGCTCATCCACTCCCGCCATTCAGGCTGATGTGACCATAACCATGGCCTTTTTGAAGCGGGGCTTTTACCTGAATGAGGGGCCAAACTGTTGTGGTGAGGTGCGCGTGGCGGAGATCTCCATTCCCCGTTTTCTGGTTGAGCCATCCTCATGCCTGCTGATTGACCAGGAGTTTGCCGCCGAACAGTTTATCCTGCGCGAACCATCAAGTGCCAAACATACCAACGGCAAGCTGCTGATTATTGCCGGATCGCAAACAGCCCACTCTTCGATGGCAGGAGCTGCAATCCTTGCCGCCAAAGCCGCAGTGAAAACCGGTGCCGGATACGTCTTCCTCTCTGTGCCGATATCGCTTGCCAACACCATGCATCTGGCCGTACCGGAAGCGGTGGTTATCGGCAGAGATATCGCCGCCATACTCGAAAAAGCGCGCTGGGCGGATGTTATCCTTATTGGATGCGGCATCGGGCGCGACGAGGAGACAATAGCGCTGCTGAAAGAGTTGCTCTCCAGTTCGGATATCGCCGACAAAACGCTGATTCTGGATGCTGATGCGCTCTATGCCCTCTCAGTTATCGGACTTTCGGATGTCCTCGGCACATGCAACAACGTGCTGCTTACCCCGCATTATGGAGAGTTCAGCCGTCTCACCAATATTCCCGCTGAAGAGATTGCTTCAGACCCAATTGAAACCGTCCAACTCTTTGCCCGTCAGCATGGAGCAACCGTGCTGCTGAAAGGCAATCCAACCGTCATTGCATCCGCAGACGGCCCGACACTACTCAACACCAGCGGCACTGAAGCGCTGGCCACAGCAGGCTCCGGCGATGTGCTCTCCGGCATGATTGCCACCCTCGCCGCCAAAGGTGCCGACCTCGTCAATGCCGCCGCCGCTGGCGCATGGTTCCATGGCCGCGCCGGCGACCTGGCCAGCGATGTCGCCAGCCTCGTGTCGTCAGGGATGGTTGTTGATGCGATTCAGAAGGCAATTGGGGAGATATTTGAGGTCGAAAAGGAGTAGTTGCGTATTACGATACGCCACTTGCGGAAAGAAGCAATGTACCCTTGATGAACCGATGCTCGTTTTTTTTAATGCACTTCCTGCCAGTTCGAACCTCTATCCTGATACATAGCGATGTGATCATTGATTCAATCATGCCCTGTATTCCTGAACCAGGGGTTACTACCGTACCCGGCA
The DNA here is from genome assembly GCA_903994525.1 of uncultured Chlorobiaceae bacterium. Classification (GTDB taxonomy): domain Bacteria; phylum Bacteroidota; class Chlorobiia; order Chlorobiales; family Chlorobiaceae; genus Chlorobium. The sequence goes on along the minus strand of CAJEXW010000039.1, from coordinate 4,792 downwards.
ATGGGCGGTTTTGCAAGAAAACGCTCCATATCAATAGGTTTTTCTTGTTATGTATATACAAATCGTGTAGATTATAAGGGATGTTAGAATGGGACGAAGAGAAGCGGTTACTGAACCTTGAAAAGCACGGACTGGATTTTATTGATTCGCGGCTGCCATTATTGATGGGAAGTTTTATACCGTTGTTTGGACATGGCGAGAAGAGACTCGAAGAAAATATCATTCAGGAGGGCACGACATGGCGAGGAAAGAGCGTATCGTCAAGTACATGGATAAGGAATTGCCTGCAATGCAGGAGTGCGGCGAAAGCAAAAGCAACTGGGCGCAAGCTGCCGCTATGACGGATGCAGAGATTGAAGCTGTTATTGCTGGCGACGACGACGAAGCGGCCATGGTGGTTGATTGGTCGAAAGCCTCGGTAGAATTACCGCAGCCCAAGGCCGTCCTCAATATGCGGGTTGATTATGAAGTACTTGAATTTTTTCGTAGTCAGGGGAAGGGCTATCAGACAAAAATCAATGCCGTATTGCGCTCTTATGTCGATCAACGAATGCTCCATGGAAGGGGCTAAAAATAGATGGCACGAAAGCATGATTTATTTTATGTAAAGGATTTAGCCTCAATAAGTAAGGCCTTGGTATTGAGCTTGAATGTTTCATGATGTTTCTTTCCGAAATTCTTTATTCTTTCGTTACAGGAATGGTGGAAGAAATATTGCCCGGCTACCTGTCATTTTATGTTGCTGCGAAGGGTGTCAGTCGATAGCGAGCGAAGCGATGCTGCTGGCTGCCATACCCCGAAGCTCTCCGGCCTGCCGATGGCCTGCTCCTGAAAACCAAAGCGCTCTTGTAAGTTGCGGTAGGAATGCCGGTTACCCGGAACCCCCCGCACAGATCCGTACGTGCGGGACTACCGCATACGGCTCCTGCCTTGAGTAATAGCGAATCGTACCTCCGGGAAATCATGGCATATTCGGAGGTGCGGGAGGTAAGCATCTACTATGGGCGTAAATCGTTGCCAGTTCATGGCTGTTCCTTTCTGACTTCGTCGCCTCAAGCTCCAGTACCACGCTTTCACCACTAAGCTTCTGAAACTTTTCAGTGCCTTGATGTTTCCCGGTACTCCATAGTATTGCCCGTAGCCTTGCACGACACTTTTCAGCCAGTCGCCTGTCTGTTTTATGCTGGCATGCATTCGCTTTCTCAGGGCTTCTTTGGTTTCCCGTATTGTTTGGCGTTGACTTTTGCTTTTCGTCTTCCGTCTCAGAAAGAAGCCTCCTTTCCGGTTCTTGCTGCATAGGTGTGTAAACCCAAGAAAATCAAAACCCTCGGGTTTGCCCTCTCCCCGTTTCTTCCGGTTTGCTGCGGCATACCGCCCAAACTCTTTCAAACAGGTTTTCTCAGGGTGCAGCGTCAATCCGAAACTCGACAACTGTTCTCCAAGGGCTGCGTGATATCGTTCTGCTTCTGCCTTGTATTGAAATCCCAACACAAGTCGAGTCACCCCAGGGAACCGCCCCCCAAGGTGCTCACAGATACGGACGTGAACGTCTCCGCTCATCCGGCTCCTCCTATTCCAGCCTGCCCATATAATAAACGCCAGTGTGCGAACAATTGAGTGTTTTGCCGAGCTATACGCTCCAACCAGTGCGTTGCTTGGCGTTTATGGCCTTTCAAACGCTTGAACTTTCGCGTTGCCCACAGCATGAGCTTGCGATCTATGTGTCGCAAGGTTGGATAGAGTGCAGATTGATAAAATGCACTGTAATAGTTTACCCATCCATGGATTACCGCGTTAAACATCCGAGCCAAGTCATCCAGTGCTTTATCACTACGGAGATGCAGTTTCCAGCGCCGGACTTCCTGCCGGATTGCTTTTGTGGCTTTGTTGCTGACCGCCGGACTGAAGTTGATAAAGAACTTCCCCCACCGGTTCTTTGAGCGTCGAGGCCTGAATGTAAAGCCCAAAAAGTCAAAGCAGGTTTCCGAATAGTCTCCACGCCGATCATCATCTTTACAATAGACAATCCGGGTTTTCTCTGGGTGAAGCTCTAATTTACAGTCTTTAAACCGTTGCTTCAGTGCTGCCAGTAGCTCCTCTGCCTGTTCTTTTGTCTGACAGTGGCAAACACCATCATCCGCGTATCTCTCAAATGAAATCTGCGGATGATTTCGCTGCATCCACACATCAAACGTGTAGTGCAGAAACACATTGGCCAGTAGTGGACTAATGACTCCCCCATTGGGGCGTGCCTCTATCCCTTTTCTGCAAGGTTCCGTCCGGCATTTGCACGGATGCTTTCAGCCACCGCTCAATATAAAGCAACACCCAAGGTTCTTGGGTATGCCGACGCACTGCCAGCATCAGGAGTTCATGATCAATTGCATCAAAGAAACCCTTGATGTCGAGTTCAACAACCCAGTTGTTACGCCAGCAGCGCTTGCGCGCTTGCCCTATCGCTTGATGTGCTGATTTGCCGGGACGGTACCCGTACGAATCAGGATGGAAGTATGGCTCCACCTTTGGTTCCAGTGCTTGTTTAACCACCATCTGGGCTATCCAGTCGGCTATCGTTGGCACTCCTAATGGGCGAATGCCTCCGTCTGCCTTGGGTATCTCTACCCTTTTTACCGGTGGCGGCATATAGCTTCCTGATGACAACCGATTCCAGAGCTTGTAAAGATTATTTTTCATCTCTTTGTCAAACTCTTCTATCGACTGCCCGTCCACTCCCGCCCCGCCCCGATTGGCTTTCACATCTTTTGTACGCATCCCATACCTGACGTTTGGCTATGGAAAACGACTTTGTCTGATTCATGCAAATCCTCCCATTGCTGGTTGTTCACCCGTTTCAGACCGAATAGGGTAACCCCTTCGCTCCAGTTCCATTACAGAACCTTCATCACTACTACAGGTTACTCCGCCCCTGTACCCCGCCTCGGTACTCTGACACTTGGAGGATCTCTCCTTGTGTTTCTCCCTTAACATCGGGGTGACAGGTTCCCACGTTCCGCACAAGAGCCTGAACCGTGTTCTCGCCACCTTTATGCCGGATGCCGTCTGGCCAGTAAGCAGGTTGCTTCCAGACTTATCCCGGGTTAACGACTCCCTCCCGGTTTTGACATCGTTCCTACGCTTTCGGCACGTCATCAGTGGTTCATTTGCATTCGACTCCACGGTTCTTATCTGACAGGGTCTTGCCCCGCCTTTTCCTGACTCGCTCACCACCACATCTCTTAAATGCAGCAGCAGCAGGTGATTTGAAGTCTCCGCCTGTACGGCGACTCCGAAGGGTCCACCTTCATCTCTTGTGCAGCATGGCTGCACGGAGGACTTTCGTCCTCCTGTGCGCCTTCGTGGCGCACGGTCGTCGGCGTATCTCACAATAATGACCTCCCCATTTGGGCGGGTGCGTCTCTCTTTTTCAACCCATTCGTCCATCACGTAGTGAAGATAGATGTTGGCCAACAGCGGCGAAATCACCGACCCCTGTGGTGTGCCTACTGTTTGCCGGTGAATCTTACCATCTTCGCTGTATCCCGTCTTTAGCCATTTGCTTATCAGGCGCAGTATCCGTTCATCACCTACCCGTTTTCTGATAAATTCAAGTAAGCGTTCATGTGGAATGCTGTCAAAAAACGATTGCAGGTCTGCATCCAGTATCCAGTTGATTCGTCGCGTCAAAATGGCTGTTGCCAGTGCATCCAACGCTCTGTGCGGGCTTCGACCAGGACGGTATCCATAGGAGAATCCATAGAATTCTGTTTCATATATCACCGTCAGCACATTGACTACCGCTTGCTGTACAAGCTTGTCTTCTATGGCCGTTATGCCCAGCGGGCGTTTCTGGCCCTTGTCTTTTGGGATATATGTCCTCAATACCGGTTTTGCCCGATAGCTGCCTTTGTGGATTTCCGTATGCAGGTTCGGCAGACGTTCTTCAAGCTGCTTTCCATACTCCTGCCATGTCATTCTATCAATTCCCGGGACTGCTTTCCGGTTCAGCTCGTAAAAGCTTTTGCGGAGCAGTTCAGGGGTGATGTGGTTCAGCAATGCCGTAAAGCAGCACGTCTTGTCAGTTTTAGCTCGTGTTCGCACGCCTTCGAGTCCAAACGACACCATGTTCCGGCTCTGTATCCGGCTGGTGGCATCATCTCCGGCGTTCCTCTTGGCCAGTGTCCTTACCTCCACAGCCTCCGTCGAAACAGGGGTCTCTTTGTTCGGCTGCTTCTCAGGTACTATGACACTGTCCGACTCCCGGCTTGCGTTAGCATCAATTCTTCGGGTTCTCTCCTTCATTGACACCTCCCTCTCTCCAATTGCCTTTGGTGAGGGAGCTTACCGGGTCTCCCGATTCCCGTGTAGTGAGCGTCCACACATGCTACAGGTCTCTGACTCCGTCGAAGCCTTCCATATCTTGCCATAGCGGTACGGTTGATGTTGCATTCCCCTTATCAGGACAAGGTCTGCCTTCGAATTAAGGTGATTTCGGAGCTCAATACTGTGCCTGCGTGTTCCCCTGTCAACGCTTCCCCATGCCGTTGCTGGTCATCGAGGCATGACTCGGGGCTATGATGGTTGGCTAAACCTTTCATATAAGACTCTTGCATTCTCTACTTTCTACCGGTTTTAATCGGCGCTTTCCCTGATTTCCCGAGCAAATTATGACGATGCCATGTCCGGCACCTCAATCTTGAGCTCCTTGAGAATCTCTCTTTGTGCTTTGGTAAGCTCGGTGAGAATGTGTCCATACTTGCCAGTGTAGGTCACTTTGGTGAGCGTCTCCATTTCC
>CAJEXW010000038.1 GCA_903994525.1 uncultured Chlorobiaceae bacterium | reverse complement strand
CACAGCCTCTTGAGGCCAAAATTACAGCGATTATTGGATTGGCGTATAGAGGCGAGATTTTCCCTACCGTCGAGGTGTTTTTAAAACGAGGGTTTGTTCAGAAAGCCCTATGGTAGTCATCGAGAAGAGCATATTTGGAAATCTTCGGGAAGCCTTCACGATACTCTATCGGATAATTATAGCTGATTGCTGCCGAGATGATGGTGTGCAACCCAGGAAGCAGCAGTGATGGATCGGCTCTCTCCTCCATTGACTCTTCGAGGTAGCGCATTCCCGCACTTCTGTGCTCTTCCACCATTGCGGTAACCCGTTGCATCGCGATTGGCTGGGGCTCGGGAGCTGCAAAACCTATTGCTGCAAAACCCAGTTTTGTAGCCTCTTTTCTGATTTGGTGCGCAAGATCACTGGAGTTGTCAGTCATTGGAGGGTAACTTTAGTTTTATTTCCATGGGGCAATGTACACATTAGCTCTATAACTTTTCAGCGGAACTCTCTTGATGATTCTCTCTTTTGGATCGAAAAAACGGCATTTGTCCTCATGGATACAGCTGCTAATTTTAGGCTGGAGTTGCTTCAACGAACGACAACGACACATCCTATTGTTCCGGTGGGGTGACTGTCTGCCTGGGCGGGAATTCAAGGCACTGAACGACGGTATTGTGGAAGAGTGGACGAAATTTGCGGATTCTGATATTTGCGGATGTTGGGTAAACCCTGTTACTCAAGAGAATGACCGCAAGCTGTTTTTCCGGGTCAATCCAAAGGCTGGTTCCCGTATAACCAAGATGGCCGTAAGAGGTGTTTGAAAAATAGTCTCCTGCTGAAGAGTGGCCATCAGGAGAGCGCAGATCCCAACCCAGCGCTCTTGAGGTGCCGCTTCTCGATAAAAATTTTCTGAGGGTCTCTTTCTTGATATAGCGGCGACCTTCCAGAGTTCCTCCATTCATCAGCATGGCTGTCATACGAAGAAGGTCGGATGTTGTGCTATAGAGGCCGGCATGACCGGCAACTCCACCAAGAAGTGCCGCGTTCTGATCGTGAACCAGCGGACGCGGAATGTTCAATGGCCAGAGAGTATCCTTTTCCACAGGTGCTATGCGCCTCAAAAGGGAAGACTGAGGCGTAAAGAGGGTTGAGCTCATCCGGAGAGGCTTGGCAAAGCGTGCAGCAAAGTTGGATGCAAGGGATTTGCCGGTGGTTGTTTCAACAATCTTTCCCAGAATCATGAAGCCGAGATCACTGTACAGCGTAGTGGTGCCTGGTGCAGTGAGAAGAGTGTCGGCAGCGATGGTTCTGAAGAGCTCGCTGGATGTTGTGCAGCTTTTTGAGAACAGGGTGTGTGCTCGTAATCCGGAGGTGTGACGCAGAAGCTGCTCGATGGTAATCTTCTCTTTCCCGTTTTTGCCAAAATCGGCGAGATATGTCGCAACAGGTGTCTGAAGTGAGAGAGAATCTCGTTCAACGAGTTGCATCACCATACTTGTGGTGGCAATCGCTTTTGTCAGAGAAGCAAGATCATAGAGAGTTGTCGTATCAACGGGAGCACTCACCTGATTGTAGGTCATTCGGCCAACTGCTTTGTGAAACACCACTTTTTTTTGGTAGAGCACTGCGACACTTGCGCCCGGAAAAACGGAGTCGCAGACCGCTTTTGTGAGAGCCACTTCAAGAGGTTTGAAGTGGTAGGCCTTGAGCTGTACTGGCAAAAGTGCGTTCATAACGCCAGAAAGCATGAGTAGTCCCACAATGCCTCTAAGGAACCGCATAAGCGTATTTCTTAAAAAAGCGACAACTTGACATACCGCTTCGGATTCGCTTTCAGATCAACGAGCACTGAATCAAGGGAAGAGAGCGTCCGGGTCAGGTTCTGATAGAGTGCAGGGTTGCTGGAGAGTTGACCAAACGTACCTTTGTCGTTGTTGAGTTTGGTCATCAGCGATTCGGTTTTCTGAGCAGCGAGATTAAGTCGTTCAATGGTCTGGGTTGTGTTTTTTGCCATTGATTTGTCATTGAGCAGTTTGGGTAGCAGGCCTTCACCACGGGATGCTTTCTGTGAGAGCTTTGCAAGTTCGTCTGAAGTGTTTTTCAGGCTCGTCACCGTCTCTGCCAGCTCATTTCCCATCTTTTCATCGGAGAGCAGTTTACCAGCCATGCCCTTGCCGTTATTCAGATTATCGAGTAGCTGATTGATTTTATCAAACGCTTTACTTGCATTACTGGTGAGGTTGGCCACTCCATCTTCATTCACCAGAGTGATAAAATCACCATTTGTTACAGCAGTACCTTTTCCTGTTGAGATATCCACATACTTGTCTCCAAGAACACCAAGTGATTTAATCGTTGCCCTGGCATCTTTTGTCACAAGAGTGGCAAACTCCTGTTTCAGTTTAAGATCGGCCACCACAAAAAGCGAGTCGTGCCTGGTGACAAAGTTCATTTTTGACACGGTACCTATTTTTTTACCGGAGACCGAGACAAAGTTGTTTTCAGCAAGTCCCTGAACATCTCTTGAAAGTATTTTGACCGTTGTTACACCCGAAAAAAGATTGGTGTTTTTGCCTATGACCAGTCCAAGCCAGGCGGCAAAACCAATGCCAAAAACAAAAAATATTCCGGTTTTCAGATCGCTCCATTTCAAAGCGTTCGGATTTTTCATACGGGTGAAAGTCTTAAGTGAATGTTATAATTCAAGAATTTTATCAGAGAGAATCGAACGAATAAATGGATGTGTTGCTTTATGAAGCTTTTCAGTCGAATCATCAAAAATTATTTCCCCCTTGTACAGTACGGCGACGGAGTCGGCAACATTGAAGACATCATCAATAATATGGGTAACAATAACAGCGCCAAGGTTGTTGTCGTTGCGCAGCGAGCTGATAAGCGAAAGGATTTTTTTTGAACTGACCGGATCAAGTCCAGCGGTAGGTTCATCAAAAAGAATCATGTGTGGTTTGAAAATCATGGCCCGTCCAATGGCAACACGTCGTCGCATGCCTCCACTCAGACTCTCGGGCAGTTGCTCTTCATAGCCCTCCAGACCGGCGAACTGAATCTGCTCTGTCACTCTGCGGTTTACCTCTTTCTCCGGAAGTTTCATGTTTTCACGAAGAAAAAAACCAAGATTCTCACTGATGGTCATTGAGTCGAAAAGAGCGTTACCCTGAAAAACCATCCCCATTTTTCGTCGTATTGCATAGAGACTGGTCTCGGTCATGCTGGTAATATCAGTGCCATCGACGATGATCTGCCCACTGTTGGGTTTTATAAGACCAAGCATCAGCTTGAGAATGGTGCTTTTTCCGACACCGCTTGGCCCAAGAATTGCCTTGATGGCGTTGTCCTTGATGGTCAGTGAGATGTTTTTAAGGATCTCTCTGTCACCATATTTCAAACTGACCTTTCGTAGTTCAATCATTCGCTTACATGTTTTCCAGCACAAGCTTTGATACAAAGAAATTGGCGATCAGCACTAACCCCGACGACACAACGATGCCCTTGATTGTTGAGCGTCCTACGCCTGCCGTGCCGCCCTTGGCGGAAAAGCCGTTGAAACAACTGACAAGCGTTATAATTATGGCAAAAACAGGGGCTTTCAGAAATCCAACCACAAAGTCCCTCGGTGCAAGTCGGGGATAGACCGAGTTCCAGAAGATTCCCGGATCAAGTCTGTGATAGTGTTCTGCCATGTAGGCTGCGCTGTGAAGACCGGCAAAATCTGACAGGGCAGTTAACGGCAGGAACATGATGAGAGCGGCAACGAGACGCGGGGTTACCAATTTGGCAATGGGGTCCGTGCCGAAAGCTCGGAGCGCATCGATTTGTTCAGAAATCTGCATGGCTCCCAGTTCCGCGCCGTTTCTTGAGCCAAAACGTGCGGAGAGCATAAGACCCATGAGCAGTGGACCAAGTTCTCGAATGACAGAGATAGAGGTTGAGCGTCCCAGCATGGTTTTAGCTCCGAAATCCTCGAGCAGGTTTCCAACCTCAATGGCAAGAAGGGCGCCAATAGATATAGCACTGACCATCACAATGGGAAGAGAGTCTGCTCCGCATATCTTTGCCTGGTCAAGCACATCTCTCCAGTAGCGTTTGGCTTTTGGTATAGCGACAAAAGCTCTCGTAGAAAACCAGAAGAACTCCTGCATGGTAAAGAAAAAAACTTTCAGCTCCAGAATGAGTTTTTCTTGAAATATCCGAATTAACTCCAAAGCTCGGGCCGGGAGATGTTGAGTGCTCATAGGTGTAACAGTCGGCTTTTCATTTTTGCGACCCACTCGCAGGGTATGGTGACTTTGCCAAAGAGGTCGTCATCTCTCTCTCTCATGCCATGATAGTCTGATCCTCCCGAAAAGAGCAAAAAGTACTCGTTGGCAATTTCACGATAGTAGTTTTGGCGATATATATCGTGAGAGGGGTGTACAATTTCAATGCCATCAAGTCCGAAAGTAATCAACTGTTTTAAAGTCTCATCAGGTACATTCTGTGCTGGATGGGCAAGAAAAGAGAGCCCCGAAGCCTTGTTGATAAGGCTTATTACATCAGCCGGGTGTGTCTCAATACTTTTTACATAAGCCGGGCTGTGTGAGCCAAGATATTTGCTGAACGCTTCACTGAAGCTCTTCACATAACCGACATCCTGAAGCACGGCGGCAATGTGAGGGCGTCCAACACTTCCATTCTGAGCCTTGACGATAATTTGTTCAATACCGATCTTGACCCCCATTTTGGCAAGTTTACTCACCATACGCTCAGCCCGTTCGGTGCGCAGGTGGCGGCAGTGATCCAGATACCCTTTCAGCTCTGAGTGCTGGTAATCAAAAAAATAACCGAGGACATGAATATCATATCCATTGTAGGTCGAGCTCATCTCTACACCAGGAATAAGCTCAATACCTCTCTCCAAGGCTAATGGCTTTGCTTTGTCAATACCTAAAACAGAATCATGATCAGTAATGCTGATGGCCTTCAATCCGGCAACTGCTGCTTTTTCAACAATTTCTACCGGAGTAAAGACTCCGTCGGAACATTTCGTGTGTATGTGTAAGTCTGCTTTTTCAAGGCCATTATGCCCTACGCTTGAGACGCTGTATGGCACGGCTGAATGGTTAAAAAGTTAATTTAGCTTACCTCTATTATAAGAAAATTTTTCGGGCTGCTCTTGCAGAAAACAGAATTATTTTTTGATGCAAAAAGTTGCCTTGTTGCTTGTTTGCTTATGGTTGCAGCACTCCAGTGAAAAGAAGGTAAAGAACGGCGACTCCTGCTGCTAATCTGTAAACAATAAAGATTGTTGTCGTGTGATCTTTGAGATAGTTCAGTAAAAAAGCAATTGAGCCATATCCTACCAGACCAGCTACCAAGGTTGCCACTGCAAGGGCTGTGGCACTCTCAGAAGATGATGAGATATCTCCCCATGTTTTATAGAGTTGCAACATTGCTGCTGCAAAAACCGAAGGGAGGGAGAGAAGGAATGAAAAACGGGCAGCCGCTTCCCGTGAAAGATTCAGAAAAAGTCCCCCGGTGATGGTAACGCCCGAGCGAGATGAGCCGGGTATCAGTGCTATGCTCTGGGCCAGGCCGATCATCAGAGCCTCTTTCCACCCGATATCCTCTATTAAACTCAGTGATAATCCTGTTCTAAGCCTTTTTTTAACCTTTAATTCGGCAATCGAGAGAAGCAGAGCAAAGCCAATGAGCGCTCCACTGACCCAATACAGTGAACGCAGGCTGGTTTCAATTTCGGTTTTAAAAAGAATACCGAAAATAACAATTGGAAGTGTTCCGGCAGCAATCATCCAGCCCATTTTTGCCTCAGGGGTTGCGAGTGGTTTGCGCCGTACTATTCCGTCAAAAACTGCCTTGCCGATGAGAATAATGTCGTTTCGGAAATAGAGCATGACGGCAACAAGAGTGCCGAGCTGGACAATTGCTGTAAAGGGTGCGCCGGGGTCATTCCAGCCAGCCAAAGCCGGAATAATTCTGAGATGTGCCGAACTACTGATCGGCAGGAACTCTGTCAGTCCCTGGACTATACCGAGAAGAATTGCTTCAATAATAGTCATACGGGTGTATTGGAGGTAGTTTGCAAAATGTTCTGTATTTCAAACATCTCCCTGAGAGTGGTGACAGCCTTCTGGACGGCAAGAGAGCGGTGGCTGATGCTGTTTTTTTCAGCAATGCTCATCTCTGAGTATGTTTTTCCTGTGGAATCAACCTCAAACAGAGGGTCATAGCCAAATCCACCATCACCTCTTGGCTCGAAGGTAATGGTGCCATGAACCATTCCGTCCGCAGTTTTTTCAAAAATGAACCGTCTCTCTCCACCTTGAGAGGGGAGTGCGCCTTTCATGGCAATCACACTTCTGAACCGTGCACTACGGTCTGCTTTACCGCTCATACAGTGAAGCAGATGGTTTATGTTGTCTTTATAGGAGGGGGATTGACCCGCTGGCATTGGAGCGAATCGTGCTGAATAGAGACCCGGCGCTCCGTTCAGACTGTCAACCTCAAGCCCTGTATCATCTGCCAGCGCAATCATGAAGGTAAAGCGTTCAGCAAAGAGGTCAAAAATAGTTCTTGCCTTCAGGAGTGCATTTCCCTCTAGTGTCTGTTCGGTTTCCTCAATTTCAATCTCTGCCCCAAGTTCATGGAGGGCAGAGACCCTGATGAGTGGTGAAATGCCCTCAAGCAGAGGACGAAGCTCTTTTACCTTGTCGCGGTTGCCCGTTGCAAGGATGACAGTAATGTGGTCCCTTCCCGTTTTACTCATAATCGTTACCTGATAATTCGGAGCATCTCCCGGACAGCTTCATCCAGCCCAGTAAAAACGGCACGGGCAATAATAGCATGTCCAATGCTTACCTCTTCTATTTCTGTAAGTTTCCTGAATGGCGCAATGTTGAGATAGTTCAGCCCATGGCCGGCAACAACCTTCAGACCAATGCTTTTTGCATAGATTGCTGCTTTACGGATTCTTTCCAATTCAAGCTTCTGTTCCCCACCCTGTTTCTGTGCGTAGAGTCCGGTGTGCAGCTCCACCATAGTCGCGCCAGCCTCTGCGGAGAGGTCGATCGCTTTTTTTTCAGGTTCAATAAAAAGACTTACCTCTATGCCAGCAGGTTTGAACGGTTTGATAAATGCCAACAATCCTTTAAAATGTCGGTCGATATCAAATCCACCCTCAGTGGTAAGCTCCTCCCTCTTTTCAGGCACAAGGGTGATCAGCTCGGGCTTTGTTTTCAGAGCGATCTGCTGCAATTCGTCTGTCATAGCCATTTCAAGGTCCAGCTTGGTGGTTATGGCTTTGCGGAGTCTTGCAAGATCATCATCCTTGATGTGCCGTCGATCCTCGCGCAGGTGGCAGACAATTCCCGCCGCTCCACACTGCTCAGCAAGCAGGGCGGCTGCAACCGGGTCAGGATCCTGTTCCCCTCTGGCGTTTCTTACAGTTGCAATATGGTCAATATTTACAGCTAATCTCATATCTGTTGAAAAAGTCGATGGTGTATAAATTACTTCTTTGTGTCAGAACGGTTTGGCCACAGAGTGCGAGGCACCTAAAAGTAGTGAAAAAAAGGAGAAATAGGGCAATTCTGAAAAACAAATTACGTTGCTTCCTTACCAATAGTAAATATCCGGGCATAAAACTGTATAGTTTTGTCTTTATTGATACTATGTTTTTATTGGCTAAGCTTGTGTGCTCATTGCACTGCAAAGCCTCTTTATTTTTCAAAATTCATACCTGATATGAGGCTCTCTTCATGTAAACGATGGAAAGCTTAAACTTTTTAAATTATGGCATTCTCTGTAACAATTAATGTCCAAAAAGAGTTCAAGACTCCCAGTACTCCCGAAAAAGTCTTTGAACTCCTTGCCAATGTGCCACTTTCGGCCTCTCATTTTCCGAAAGTGGAGCAGCTTGTTGATCTTGGTGAAAATGTTTTTCGCTGGGAGATGGAAAAAATCGGTATTGGCAGCTATACCTTGCAACAGACCATCTATGCTTGCCACTATACCGCTGATCCTGCAACACGGCGGGTTGTGTGGACACCAGTTACCAGTGTTGGCAACGCGCTTGTCGAAGGTGGATGGGTAGTAACCCCCTTTGAGGGCGGTTCAAGGGTCTCCATCACGACCAAAGGTGACCTTATCGTTGATTTTTCGTCATTTCTCCAGTTTATTATTTCTCCACTGGTCGAGATGGAATTTACCGGTATGATACAAACCTATCTCTCAAACCTCCAGCAAAGCCTGGGTGGCGGGTGAGCAATACAAGCGACTTATGAAAACACAATCAACAGCCCCGCTCCAGAATGTGGCACTGTTCCTTGGTTTTGTGACCATCGGGTACAACATCATTGAAGGAGCTGTCAGTATCTGGTTCGGATTGAGCGATGATACGCTGGCACTGCTTGGATTCGGTGTTGACAGTTTTGTTGAGGTTATTTCCGGTGCGGGAATCGTTCACGCGCTCCTTCGAATGCGCAGGAGCCCGGTTGAATCCCGCGACCAATTCGAGCGACAGGCCTTGCGGATTACCGGCTGGGCCTTTTACCTTCTTGTGGTTGGCATGGTTCTTGGTGCCCTGCTCAACGTGTTGCAGGGAAATCGACCGGTGACCACTGTTCCCGGAATTCTGGTCTCTCTGGTGTCGATAGCCACCATGTGGTGGCTTATGAGCGCTAAAATGAAGGTTGGCAAGGCCCTGCATTCCGATGCCATTATTGCCGATGCGAATTGCACGAAAACCTGCCTCTTGCTCTCGGTAGTGCTGCTTGCAGGCAGTGTGCTGTATGAGCTCTTTCATGTGGGTCTGGTAGATCTCGCGGGTTCTCTTGGCATTGCCTGGTTTGCCTGGAAGGAGGGAAAAGAGTCGCTCGAAACAGCCCGAACCGGCAAACTTTGCTGCTGTTGTGGTGGGAGCTGCGAGCCATCGTAGACGGGTTATGATGATTATTTTGTAACTTTGCGAATTACGAAAAAGAGAAGCGTGCCCTTTTGATTTCATTTCAAGGCGCTACTGAAGCATCATGAAGATTACAGAACTCATCCATCAACCGAAAGGTCGCAGAATCGAGTTTAAAGAGTCACAGCCAACGGTTTCCGGCCCTGCCAAAACCATTGTGGCATTTGCCAACGATGCGGGCGGAGAACTGTTGATCGGGATAAAAAATGAGCCGAGAGAGATTACCGTGTATTGCAGAAGATGAGGTCATGGTACTTGAAGAGCAGATAAGCAATCTCATTCACGCCCACTGTTATCCGGTCATTATCCCTGAAATCTTTTTTCACGGCATAGAGGGCAGGCGATTCATCAAAGTCCAGATTTATCGGGGCAGCAATCTTCCCTATTACCTCAACTCAAATCAAAAGGCAAAGTGGCTGGCACCTACATTCGTGTCGGCTCCTCCAATCGTCCTGCTGATGCGGAAATCATTGCATCACTTGAACGGCAGCGCAGGAATATCTCGTTCGACAGTGAGCTGGTTCATGACAAAGCGCTTACCGACATCTCTCTTGAGCCATTTCAGGAATTCTTCAAGGAAAAAACAGGCGAAGCATGGACTGAGGCAATCCTGCGAAAACTGGAATTAATGAAAGATTTTCAGGGCTTACTCCTGCCGACGAATGCTTGTGTTCTTTTGTCCGACGGTCAGGTAAAACAGGAGCTTTTCCCTTACGCCAAAATTGAGTTCGCCAGGTTTAAAGGGATCTCCTCTCACGAGTTTCTTGATCAAAAAACTGTCGATGGAAATATTGCTGCTCAGGCTGAAGCGGCATACAATTTTGTGCTCCGTCACATCAACAGGGGAGCAACAGTAAAAGGTGTTTACACGGAAAGCCGCTGGGAGTATCCTGTGGTAGCCATCAGGGAAGCTCTGCGCAATGCGGTTGTTCATCGCGATTACTCTCTTGCTGGCAAAGATATCAAGGTTGCCATATATGACGACATGCTCGAAATTACGAGCCCCGGTAACTTGCTTCCCTCCATCGATTTTAATGAAATGGATGCCCGCCAGTCCGATATCCGCAACAAGGTTATAGCACCGGTCTTCAAAATGCTTGGCATCATTGACCAGTGGGGTAATGGCTTGAAGCTTATCGCTGATGAACTGAAAGCGTATCCGGAAATCGAGTTCAAATGGTTCGAAAAAGGGCTTCAGTTTCAGGTTCAGTTTTTGAAAAGGGATTACAAGCTGGATGATGTCTCTTTGGTAATGGAAGAGTTTGACCGGGACCAAGCAGGAATCAGGTTGGGACGAAGTCGGCACCAGGTTGAAATCGTCTTGAGTTCATGCGAAAAACTTGCGACGATTCAGCAATTGATGACGATTATGGAGCGGAAAGATCGAAGCATGTTCAGGGAAAAATAATGTCACACCGCTTTTGAAGGAGAATATTCTGGCAATGACTATCCCGGAGAAACCGACCAGTTCCCGTCAGCAGTACTGCTTGACCGAAAAAGGCAGGCGATTGCTGGCTAATATTCGCAAGAGATCCTGAAGCAGATAAATTCAAATACAAAACCTCATGGGGATCAGATACATGCTTGCAGAAAACCTGCTGACACCATGCCAGTGAATATGCACGAAAGCTAATGGCAGTTTCGACTACATGTTTTTCTCGGCACCCTGAAAGAGAAAGGAAATGCTGGTTGGTACGGTATGCCAGAAAAGTTGATGCAGTGGGGCAATGAATTTTTTTTGCTCTTCTACCGGTTAACACATACATTTCCTGTCATTGTTGTTGCGGATGAACGAGTACAGATAATGCTGACCAGTTCGTGGGAAAGGCTGCTGTCCTCCCTGCCCCGCGTTTTATTATTTTTTACACCGAGAAAGAAGGCATTTCTGCCGATTATGCCAACTCCTTTTTCCATATTAGTGCTTCTCCATCATGTACTCAGGTAAAATATTAATATAAAAACCCGAACATCCAGATCGGGATCGTGTTTTTCCAGGGATATTCAATGTTATCAGCGGCAATAAAGGCATGCGGAATCCCTGCTATCTGTTGCTGTTTCTTGTTTTTTCCTCCCACCTCAAAAACAAACTTACTGTCAACGAGAAAATCCCCTTTGTCGGTATAATTGATGGTATGGCGCACCCTTGTCTGGTTGTAAAAAAATGTCTCTCGCATGGTACCTGTATTCACCGCACTCTCAGCGAGAGCATACATCATATTCGGGTTGTTGAGATAGACTTTGTCGGGCTTGTTAAGCTGGCTTATCCCTCTCGTATCAGCATGCAAAAGCAGCAGTAAATCAGCCTTTGAGAGCAGATGAAGGTATTTGAGAAGGGTCTCGCGGTCAATGCCAATCTGCTGGCTCAGCTTCAGGATATTTGGCTTGAATGGCACGGTTTCAGCAATGACGGCGAACAATTTACGAAGGGCATACACCGATGAATAATCAACGCGTGCAACGGCAGGAAGATCACTTTCAATAGTCTGGTTGATGGTTTGCAAAAGACGCTGCGTATAGTTTTTTTCATCCTCCACAAAAAAGGGGTAATAGCCAATTTTCTGATATTCTTCGAATAGTTTCACAGGCTTGATGACCGGATTGATCACCATGCTGATATCGAACGCTTTTTCAGTCATATCGTTGAGAGAAAAAACCGGAAACCGATGATGATATTTCAACTCAATAAACTCTCTGAATGAGAGGCCATTCAGGGTGTAATGCAGGAGTCGGCGGCTCAAATCGGCATTTCCTCTAAAAATATCGAGCGCAGAAGATCCTGTAAAAACAATGGAGAGCTGAGGATAATTATCGTAAATATTTTTGATTTCAAGCGACCAGTCAGGATACTTGTGCACTTCGTCAAGAAAGAGAAACTTCCCTCCCTGCTTGACAAAATCATCAGCAAAAACGGAGAGGGTTGTGGTGGTAAAAAAGAGATTATCCAGACTTGCGTAAAAAACCTCACCAAGATTATTGCCAAAATTTTCCTTGATGTACTGGAGCAGCATGGTAGTTTTACCGGCACCTCTTGCCCCTGTAATCGCTATCAGCCTGTTCTTCCAGTCGATATCATACCAAAGATAGCGTCGAAAAGAGGTGTCTACAGCTTGAGCTCTGGAACTGAATATCTGAAATAACTTTTCCATAATTGCTGGTAGTTTTCCGCAAATATAAGCAAATAAGCACGAACGCAACCAGCAAATTCAGCTTAACGGTATATGCTTGCCCCGATAACGCACTTGCAATATCGATCGAGAGTTACCGATGGAGCAACAAGCAACCAGCTCTATCCCTGTATCAGGGTTGACTCTTTCGACAAAATTCAGCGACATGAATTCTTCACCAAATCCCCCGCGCCACACATTTGCCACCCCGCACTTTCTTGCGTATCTTCCACGTTCAACCTCAATACAACCTGAGCGACCCCATGATAGCTGAAAACCTGCTTTTTCAATCTGACGGCGGATTTATCCGTATTCCTATCTGGGGCCACATCCCCCTCAGCGGGCCACTAAAAAAAATGCTGTCGCACCCTTCGTTCCTTCGTCTCAAGGGGATTCGGCAGCTTTCGTTCTCGCAGCAGGTCTACCCCGGGGCAACGCACACGCGATTTGAGCACTCGATCGGGGTCTATCATCTGATGAAACTGATCTTGCAACGCATGTTGACCAGCCCTCTGGCCCAGAGCCTTCAGGATGAGCAGTTCCGGTTTGATGACCACAACTGCCGGGTGCTGCTTTCGGCCTCACTCCTGCACGATATTGGCCATTTTCCCCATGCCCACATTATTGAGGAGCAAATTCCGTTATGCGGCAACGAGCCGGTCTTCTCGCATCATGAGGAGCTTTGCCGTCACTTTATCTACGAGCAACACCCCGGCGTTCCGACGATTGCTGAAATTCTGCTCGATGAGTGGAAGGTATCGCCCGAATCGGTTATTGAGCTGATTACCGGCAAAACGCGCTTCAGCAAGCTCATCAGCGGCACACTCGACCCTGACAAGATGGATTACCTCATGCGTGACGCGCACCACTGCAATATTCCTTACGGGAGCATTGATATTGAGCGACTGATTGAGTCGTTTGTGCCCGACCCCCAGCGCGAGCGGTTTGCCATCACGGAAAAGGGTATTGCGCCGCTTGAGAGCCTGATGTTTGCGAAGTACATGATGATGCGCAATGTCTACTGGCACCATACCAGCCGGGCGCTCTCGGCCATGCTCCGCAGGCTGTTGCAGGATATTGCCAGTGAAGGGATGCTCTCCCCGGCAGCCTTGCGTGAACTGTTTTACGGCAATGCCGATGACCGGGTGCTGCACGAACTGAAACAACTGCTGCCGGAGAAAGATCACCCGATCTCTGCCCTGCTTGATGATATCCTCATGCGACGGGTCTACAAAAGGGCCATAACCGTGCAACCCTATCTAAATGATTCAGCCAAAGAGGATGAGCGGTGGTTTGTCTATAACGGCGACAACAAAATGCGCCGCAAGATGGAGCTGGAGATTTGTGAGTTTCTCAACAAGCGCTACCATCTCGGGCTGCATGGCCATGAGGTGCTGATTGATCCACCCTCGAAAAAGGATATTTTCGATTACGCCGACCTCAAAGAGCTTCGGGTCTACCCGACACGCTCGGAGCACATCCACTACGCCATGCAGTGTACGTCAGAGTATGTCCGGTTTGATGATCTGAATGAGTCGGTCTTTCAGTCAGACTTTATTCTCGCCTTTGAACGGTATACCAAAAAGTTCAGGCTGCTCTGCCGCCCCGATCTGGTTGAACGCATTGTAGAGTCACGCGAAGCAATTATGTGCCTGATGGCCAATGATCTTGACCTGTTTCGATAAACTTGTGCTCTATAGTTGGTATAGATGACCTGCAATGAAAATATTCTGCTCGTTACCTGAACATCAACCGCAGTGTCATTCCAATTGAATCAAATTTTCATGAACAACACCACCATGACCAGCATTAAAGTTATAGTGGACCCCGGTTTTTAGACAGTGGTTTAAGTTGTTAACTTGCCCCAAAAGGAGCAGGTAATGACAAAAAAGACACGAAAAATCTTCAGCAGTGACTTTAAGGCCAA
>CAJEXW010000037.1 GCA_903994525.1 uncultured Chlorobiaceae bacterium | reverse complement strand
CGATTACAGAAGTCATGTCGGAAGTTGCAGCATGGGAGAAGGAGCGAAACAATATAAATTCCAAGATAAATTGGCGTTTTACAGCCGAAAATGCGAGAATCAAGTTGTTACGCCTTTATCCGACAATTGAAGCGTGACATGACACTAGTCTGGTATTTGTGGATTTTATACTCACTGGCAATGATTATGCAAAGTAAACTATTTAAATATAATAAGTTACATGATTATATTATATCATATCATCATAGCCACAATTCCCGTTCTTCTGGACTTTCAAGATGCTTGCCAACAATCGACTTCATGATGTGTGAAGAATATTTCTGACCAATCGGTAAACAGTTGTGCCTGTCTCTTTTGGCCAGGTGTCATGCTGGTTGTTATTCCGCTGTTCTGCCCGGCGAATGGCTGCAGCAATCATTTCAACCGTAATCTTGCGGGCATCTATTCCTTTGTCATATTCAGGCAGATATCGCTTTAACCGCTCTGAACACTCGCGTGACGTAGCAATTCCTGAAGCTTCTTCAAAATGAAGTAAAAGCCAGTATTCAAACTTTGGGTTACTCAGTGCAAAACCAAAGTTTTTCTGAGTGGTTGACCAGGCATAAAGCTGATCGAGTTGATTTTCATCCCACTGGTCACGGTCGGCAACTAACCAGGCTTCGTCTGAACTTTTCAGGCTCTCTTTTTTGAGATAGTGCTCCATTTTTTTCAAGAGAGCCAAGGGGGCCAAGCCTTCTTTTGTTTTGAGACAGTGTACCTTGATAACTGAGTGATTGTTTTGTAACAGATCGAAATATTCTGGCTCTGTTTTATTTCCTTCAGTGGCCAGAACAAAGAGTTTCCGGTATCTTCGCTCGCCAATGCGCCGTTGAAAGTCTCTTCTTGGTATGGCCATTACTCTCCCACTGTAGTTTGATTTTCGCAGTAGGGGTTCATCATCATTGGCATAAGGCTGGTACGCATTCTTGGTATGCCTCCGAGTCGGCCCTGGAGATAACTTTTCCGGATATCTTTGTCGTAGCGGACATCTTTATAGTCGCTAAATGACAACAGGCAGGATGAGCCTGACGCATTGCGTTCAGCGACCCACATTTCATCACGCCGGAACAGTTGCTGATCCATCAGCAGCACGTCATGGGTGGTGAACAAGAGCTGGCAACGACTCTCCTGCGAACAGTTTTCAAGATAGCCTTCCAGAAGTGATCGGGTCAACAGGGTGTGGAGGCTCCTATCAAGTTCATCAATCACATACACCTTTTTTGATGAGGGAGCGGAGAGTTCCAGAAAAGCCGGCAAGAGATCAATCACCCGCCGGGAGCCATCTGACTCCTGTTGTAATTCAAATTTTGCCTCTGTTCCGTCTGCTTTTTGATGAAAGGTTACCAGCTTCCAGGCAATGAGTTCACCCTCTTTTCGTGTGACCACATAGCGGTCAAGGTCGGGCTCCAGCCGTATCGCTTTTCCCTCTTTGACCTCTTCCTGTATCAGGTTTTTTATGGCATCAGGGAATGGGAGATTATCAAACGGGATTTTCTCGCCTCCGAGATGAGTGATCCCTGTATCAAGTTTTGGCAGCATGCTATTCATGGTGGCATACAGTGGATGCCCTTCATCGAGAAACTGCTCGAATGGTTCAAATCTTGAATCGGGAGCGACCAGTTCCAGAATATTCCTGAACCAGTTGTAGACCGGACGGAAGGTTTCAACTTTTTGTGAAACCGAGTTGGTGAGAAATAACTGATTATCGCGTGTGCCCTGAAAGGCAAACTCAAGGAATGGGCGCTGTTCCAAACCAGCGCCAAAATCTATCGCCCCATGTTGCCGGTGGTAGAGTGTTTTTTCACTGCCCGATGTAATTTCGATCAGTTTCTCTTCCAGAACAGCTTTTCGGGTAAGGGTAAAACTGAATTCGTAGATCGCTTCATCAATGAGGAGTTCAAATAAAAAATTGGAAGGCTTTGACGCGCATTGCGTATCGAGGCGGAAGGTGTCGACGGGAATGAGGGCATCGGGAAGCGTTCCCCTGACTACCAGATTTTTGGCAAAACTCAGCGCCTTGAAAAAGTTTGTCTTTCCCGAGGCATTGCCGCCATAAATGGCCGCGATCGGCAGTATCCGTGTCGAGTATTTTGCTACCTTTGGAACGCGCTCGCTATGCTGCCGTTCGCGACTGGCAATCATGGAGAAGGAGACCGGCTCCATGAAGGATGCCCAGTTTTCAAGAGAGAAATTGATTAACACAACAAGGCTGTTTTATGAGATAAAATCACTTTCTGATGCCTTAAAATATTCTTTTCACAAGATTATCCCTCTTTTAAAGAGAAAATTTCTCATAAAATTGTTTCACTGGTGGTATTTTTCAGGGTATTGTCATCGCTTGGTTTGATACTTTCTTGCAATCTCTTTGTACTATCGGCTTCAGGGGGAGTATCTTTCAAAAGAGAACGCCGTTGTTTTGGCCTCCGCGTTTCAGAAACTCCAGAAAGATTACTCTGGCCGGGAACAGGGTGGATGACCTGTGATGAAACATCAATTCATAAAGATATCGACTGTAGATGTTCTCGATGGCTGTTCACTGCGAATCCATTTTCATGATGGCGCAGTCAGAGAAATCAATCTTGAGCCCGTTTTGTAAGGCGAACTCTATGAACCGTTACGTAAGCATGATTTTTTCAGCCAAGTGACTGTTGATGATGAAGCCAGCACCGTTGTGTGGCCAAATGGAGTTGACTTTGACCCTGACCTGCACTATGCCTGGGATGAACATGTTGATACCTTTGCAAAGCAGATGCAGAGGATTGCGCATCTCTGCACATAACCATCCTCCCCCTCCCCTATCACACCTCAAGCGCTGCACCATAAACTTTCAGCCAGGCGACCTGCTTTTGATACTCGGGATAGTATTTGTCGACCTCATTCCAGAACTCCGCATTGTGTCTTTTGTGGTTGAAGTGACACAACTCATGGACAATCAGGTAATCAATGACGCTTGCAGGAGCCATCATGACCTTCCAGTGGAAATTGACTTTCCGCTTTTTATCCGAGCAGGAGGCCCAGCGGCTCTTTAATTCCAGCACTGCAATCTCGTCTTCACTCTTTTGCCATGGCTCCCCCTGTATCAACGGAGCCAATGACTGCAATACATACCGTGCTGCACCGTCTGCGTTCCACGGCACCCCTGCTTTCAAAAGCGGGGTCATGTCATCAAGAAAACGCCGGTCATTGAGCTTCTCAAACAGGTTCATTTCAAATTCAGCTCGTGATATCTGATGTTCTTCGTGCTCAAGGTATCGTAAAAAGCAGTCCGCACAATCTGCGGATAGGTTCGGTAGAATACTCATTAACCACAAGGAAAGCTTGTGCCCCCCCCCCTTCATACCTCAAGCGCCGCGCCATAGAGGTGAAATATCGAACAGTTATCGGACTATTGCTCTTTTTCGAAATATTTTACTTTTTTCAAACCCTTGAAATGCTGATCCTGTGTCCAGAGGGTACAATCGTATTTCGAGGAAGTGGCATAAATAATACTATCAGCTAAAGCTAATTTGTTGTCTTTGCCAATCTTCGCAGAATAAATCGCCAGCTCTGCGTCGAGTTCGATCACCCGGCCTTGTTTCATATAAGCAATGGCCAGTAAAGTATTCCAGCCAGCAAGAAGAGTCGACAACATTCATACTCTGTCGTCTTCCCTTTTGATCTCTGTGTTGATACCCTTGAAGATTCCTTTTAGCGATTGCATTGGCTGGATTGGTACAAGTTCAATCCGGCCTCCATAGGTGATGATCCCCATAGTCGCCCCTACACGAAGGCCTATATTTTCTCTAATTTCTTTTGGTATAACAACCTGAAACTTACTTGAAACAGTTACAGTATTCATCAATTATCTCCATGAGTTACAATAACACGATCGATAGTGGTTGTCAAGAATTCTATCGCACCTGCAGGATCCGGCGAACATTGTAGACTAAGCAGCCCGATTCGGAGAAGCGTAAACCTCTTCTTGCGTAAAGTAACTTAACAAATCATTCTGATAAAGGAAATATCTGATTCAGCCGAAGCGTTCTTGCGCATGAGGGGCCTATAGCAGAAATATCGGACTGCTATCATTATTATTTTTCTGCAAATGAGATTCGGACTATATCTGACCGTTCCCCAGTCCTGCATTCACGATCAATCACACCTCAAGCGCTGCGCCATAGACTTTCAGCCATGCGACCTGCTTTTGATACTCAGGACAATATTTGTCGACCTCATTCCAGAACTCCGCATTGTGTCTTTTGTGGTTGAAGTGACACAACTCATGGACAATCAGGTAATCAATGACGCTTGCGGGAGCCATCATCACCTTCCAGTGGAAAATTTAGCAGGTAATACTCACCACCACTCTTCCGGGAGGAAAAAGAAAGCTTTTGAAAATCAAATTTATATGTATAAAATAGAGTTACAATCGATTAGTGCATGACTTTTGAATGCAAAAGAGAGGCAAATCCGGGGCTACATCATGACAGGGCTACGAGAAGTAAAAAAACAGCTTCGGCCAGGAATGGCGTACAGGCGATCGGATCTGCAGCAATGGTCAAACGCTGTTGATCGCCACATCAGGCAACTGCAAAATGATGGAACACTCCGAAAGCTTTCAATGGGTCTCTACTACCGCCCCAAGCAGACCGTTTTTGGTGAAGTACCCGTTGACGATAAAACGTTGGTGCAGGCTTTTCTCAAAGATCACCGATTTCTGTTGACATCTCCCAACGCCTATAACTCTTTGGGGGTTGGTACAACGCAACTGTACAACAAAACGGTTGTTTACAACCACAAAAGGCACGGCAAGTTCAAATTAGGCGAACGCACGTTCGACTTTCGAAAAAAGGCTTTTTTCCCCCTGAAACCCTTCCCTGAATTTTTGTTGGTTGATCTTGTCAACAACATCAAAGAGCTGGCTGAAGACGAAGAGCTGGTGCTCTCTCATGTCAAAGAAAAAGCGCACTCCATGGATAAAATAAAACTTGCCAGAGCTATCCGTGAGTATGGAGGGGCAAGAGCACAAAAAATTTTTGAAACATCATCAGTGAACAATGCCAAAGTTACTGCATAACCACAAAGATTTCAATGCGTTGATCAGCATTGTCGCCAACAACATGTCGATTGCTCCTGAACTGGTTGAAAAAGATTATTGGATCATGCACTGCCTGTATGGATTGCAGAAAATGAACCTGACCTTTGAGCTGAAGGGCGGCACATCGCTCTCAAAAGGGTACGGTATTATTGAGCGCTTTTCAGAAGACATTGATATACGGATTGAGCCACCTGCTGAAATGAATGTTAAAACAGGTCAAAATCACGAAAAGCCAGCTCATTGCAAAAGCAGAATGCACTTTTACGATTGGCTGGCAAGCAACATCACCATCAATGGCATTCACTCAGTCAGCCGTGATAACGCCTTTGACGATTCAAAATACCGTAGCGGTGGCATCCGCTTGCATTACAAAAGCTCCTCCGCCTCTCCACCCGGACTGAAAGAGGGCATCTTGCTGGAGGTTGGGTTTGATGACGTTGCACCGAATACACCAAAGGAGATAAGCTCATGGGCTTATGATTATGCCACAACAAAAGTTCCGATTATTGATAACCGAGCCAAAAGTATTCCCTGCTACAACCCGGGATACACTTTGGTTGAAAAGCTGCAAACCATATCGACAAAATATCGTCTTTGGATGAACACAGGGAAAAAGCCCGATAACTTCATCCGACATTACTACGACATCTCTTGTCTCCTGCAATCTCCAGAGGTACTCTCTTTTATCGGAACCCCATCATACCAAGCACACAAAGAAAAGCGCTTTCCGAAGAGAGATAACCTTGTTCTTGCAACCAATGAGGCTTTTCTGCTTCATGATAAAACTACCAGGAATCAATACCGTGAAGCGTACGAAAACACGCAAGCACTCTACTACAAAACCCAACCACAATTCGACAGCATAATTGACCGGATTCAGACAGCCTTTGCGCTGGGACTATAGAGACTGTCACCACCGACCATTCTGTGGCTGCATGTAATTGTGCCGACAGTGTCCGCACAATCTGCGGATAGGTTCGGGAGAATACTCATTCCAGGAAAGCTTGTGCCCCCCCTATCACACCTCAAGCGCTGCGCCATAGACTTTCAGCCAGGCGACCTGCTTTTGATACTCAGGACAATATTTGTCAACCTCATTCCAGAACTCCGCATTGTGCCTTTTGTGGTTGAAGTGACACAACTCATGGACAATCAGGTAATCAATGACGCTTGCGGGAGCCATCATGACCTTCCAGTGGAAATTGACTTTCCGCTTTTTATCCGAGCAGGAGGCCCAGCGGCTCTTTAATTCCAGCACTGCAATCTCGTCAATGGTGAGCCCCATCATGCTGGCGTATTGGTGAACACGAGGGGGGATAAACTTGTTGCCACGTTTCCGATAAAACTCTTTGAACAGGCCGTGAAGCGTTTCTCGTGACCCATCTGGCGCATAAAAATAGCGGCCTTTGCATTCAACCTCTTTTGCCTCGCCATGGTATTGCAGATAGTAATTCCTGCCCAGATAGAGAAACGATTGCCCGTTTACCGCCTCACGCCTGGTGGCCTTTTCGTTCAGCAGCTCCCGTCTGGTCTGGTATTTGTGAATTTTATACTCATTCGCCTTGAGAATATCGTTGACGCTCTCTTCTGTGGTGTTTTCAGGCACAAGCAGAGAGATTGAGCCGTCGCGCTCAAGGTAAATGCTGGCGGTCTTCCTCTTGCTGCGCTTGACCGTTATCTTCGGTTCAAAAGTCATGAATGGCGGATCTCTGATTCCCGCTTTTCGGCAAGGCTGATGAGTTCAGCGGTAAGTTTTCCGGCTTTAGCTTTTATGGAGTCAATCCCGCAATAATCAAGCTCGTCGCGAACATCACTCTCAAGTTGCCGGCGCTCATTACATTTCTGCCAGCAATTGGGGATCAGGATGAACTCTTTAATGCGGGCATAGAGCAGCTCTGCAATGTTGGCAGCGTTACCGATGGTATCAGGATTTTTTGTGTCAATTCCGGCTTCCAGAACAATCAGTTCAAAAAACGGAGTGGCGTGTTGATGAACGATACTCGCTTCATCCTTGCGCCCTTCACCGATATCGGCCCGCAAATTGGCAAGTTCCGATACCATAACATCCCAATGCTCTTTGTGGGCATCAAGTATTCGCTGCAGGCGCTCATTGAACAGGGTGTAGAGTGCCGGGTCTTTGTCCATGTTGACTTTAATATGCCAGCGGATAGCATGTTCCATCTCTGATGCCCTGGCTTTGCCTGATTTATTGTGTGCTTCAAGAGTCTTGGGGAAATTATCCGACAAGAGCATGACTGGAGGAATCCTGGGGTTTATTCCTTGTGATTCCAGATATTTATCAATCAGTTTCCTCACCTTTGCACCGGCCCATTTCAGATCAAGCGTTTCATCCTTGTACCGGTCGCGCATACGCATCAAGAGGTATCCCATCCGTTTGGCCGCCACATAGTACTCCTTTGCCATCGAGGCATTGAAGAGCAGGTCAAGACTGTCGAAGAAGGCCTTGATGCAGGTGTCGAACTGCGCTCGAAACTTTACCTCGGCCCCCAGCGCCACGCAGTTCTCAACAAGCTCCCACTCCTCATTCTCATCAACCATGTTCTGATTTACGAATTGCTCAATCTGCTTGATGCCATAGTCCTGAAACAACTGAAGCAGGCGGCGGAACCGGGACTCAAGAACCGGGATCTCTTTGTCGAGACCTCTGAAATAGGCGCTTAAATCTGCCAGCTCTTTTTCATCGCTTTTGGTGTAGATGGCCTGCGCGGTTTTTAAATTGGAAGCAACGCCAAAATAATCAACAACAATGCCATGCTCCTTGACATAGCCGCTCTTCATCACCTTGGTTCGATTGACCCGCGCAATTGCCTGCATCAGGTCATGTTCGCGCAGGTTTTTATCCAAGTACATCACTTGCTCAACCGGAGCGTCAAAACCGGTCAGGAGGCGGTCGCAGACACAGAGAATGGCAACGCCCGATTCCGGTTTGTCGAAGTTAAAATCCTTTTTGAAACTTTCAATAGCATCCATGTCGGAGGCATCTCTGCGCGCCCTGGTGATGTAGCCGAGTTCATTGTTGTCTGACATGGTGACCACAGCGCACACTTTCAGGAACTGCATCTGTTGGAGCAGCTCTTCGTCGCGCTCGCTTGCAGGTTTTGACAGCTCCTTGTCAATCCGCACCCTGATTGCCACCTCAAGCTCTTATGTGTACCGACATGCCGCCACAATCGAGGTGGCCACAACCTGCCCTTTCAAACCGTTGGGAAGCACCTCCTGCGTGTAGTGCTCAATAATATCTTCGGCTATCTTCTTGATGCGATCTTTCGATTCAAGATAGGCCTTCATGGTGCCAAAGCGCTTTTGAATTTCCTGCCGCTCCTCCTCTGACCGTTCACGGAACATATCCTCGAACTCCTGCTTGAACAGCTCTTTGTTGAGAATCTGGTCTTTACTGGTGCTGCCAATGTAGAGGATATCAACGGTAGCCCGGTCGGCAACCGACTCATTCATCTTGTAGGTGTCGATTGGAGTGCCAAACCGCTCGTAGGTAGATAATTTCACCATCTTCTGTAACGGAGGTTCCAGAAAAAATTAAGCCGAAAATATCCATAACCGATTATTTAAAAATTAGTTATAGGATTAGCGTGAACTTAATTTTTGTGACTACTTTGAGATATTTTTGACGAAATAAGAGCAGGGTTTGTGACGCGGACCAAGATTTAGATCAAATCCAGAATCAATTATAGGCAATTAATTTATTATGCCCAAATTTTTTAGTGACTACGTTTTTAGGCAAATTCTCTCGTAACAAAGGTGAGTAGGCCAAAGGGATTTCACCTCAAGCCTCTCGCAGAACCGTGCGTAAATCTCCCGATTTACACGGCTCCCGTCATCCAACCGTTCCTCCTATAACTTGCCAGTGGGTAAATTTCTGAGGACAGACTTTCTTCATCTTGCTGAGCCATTCTGAACTGCGCCGCTTGTGGCGGCGTAGTGTTTTGTATTTTCTCCTGGCCCATTGTTCAAGCTTCAGGTCGATATACTGAAACAGTTCATACATTGACGTCCGATAGAATGCCCCATAATATTGCCACCAACCGCGTATTATTGGGTTATATCGCTGCACCAGATCCGTCAACTTGACCGGGGTCTGGCGATGTAGCTTCCATCCATGCACAACTTTTCGCATTCGCTTCAAAGCATCATCACTTGCACTGGGCAGAAAACCGGTAAATATTCGGCCTTGCTTGTTTATTGCCTTTCTCGGTCTAAACGTAAACCCAAGAAAGGTAAACTGTACTTGTGAATAATCTTTTGTTCGTTTGCTGTCTTTACAATACACGATTTTTGACTTTTCCGGGTGCATCATCAGGCCACACTCCTCTAACCGCAATGCAATGGATTGCATAACAATTCCTGCCTGTTTCTGGCTTCGACAGTGTACAACACCATCGTCAGCATAACGAGAAAAGGGACATTCTGAGTGTGTGCGCTGCATCCAGCAGTCAAACGTGTAGTGCATGAATAGGTTCATCAAGATCGGACTGACCACTCCCCCTTGGGGGGTTCCTCGCTCCCTCATCACAAGTGTACCATCTTCCATTTCGAAGGGAGCTTTCAGCCACCGCTCGATATACAACAGAATCCAGTCCTCCTTAATGTGAGTGCGAACTGCTTTCATCAGCAACTCATGGTCAATATTATCAAAAGCGCCTTTGATGTCAAACTCAACCACCCAGTCATATTTCCAGCACCTTTCTCTGGTGACAGCAACTGCCTGTTTTGCCGATTTTCCCGGCCTGTACCCATACGAATCGGTATGAAATATTGGGTCAAGTATTGGCTCAATGATTAGTTTGACTACAGTCTGGCCAATCCGATCTGAGACGGTAGGAATGCCCAGCTTGCGAAAGCCTCCCTTTGCCTTGGGAATTTCAACTTGCTTGACCGGTGGTGGGAAATACGAGCCCGACGACATCCGATTCCACAGCTTGTATAAATTCTTCGACTCTTTCTGTTCAAACATGATAATGGTTTCCCTATCAATGCCTGCAGCTCCCCGGTTTGCTTTCACTTGCCTGTACGCATCCCACACGGTACGCTTCGCAATACTGTACGGTTTTGTTGAGGTCATCTCACTCATCCCCAATTTCTGAGTTGGCAAGAGTCGTCAACAGGATAACGTTACCCCTTCGCTCCACCCTCATTACAAGGGCTTCTTCACTACTATGGGCAACTCCGCCCCTCGTTCTGTCATTGGTATTCTTTCTCATGGTGTCTGCCATTTGTCATTTCCCTTTTCATCCAGAACAAGGTTCTCACGTTCCATACTCAAGCCTGTATTGAGATCATGCCGCCTATACACCGACTGCCACCGGAACCGTAAACAGGTATCGTTCCGATTAATCCTGGAGGGTCAGGACACCCCCAGTTTTGACAGTACTTCAACGATAACGATGCGTCTTCGAACGGTTTACTTTCGTTCATCTTCTCAACACGTACCTGACATCTACCTGATGCCTTTTCCTCGGTCGCTCACTACCACGCCTTTTGAACGCAGCAGCACCGGGTGGTTTGAAATCTGCTCCTGCAAGCCGATTTCGGGGGGCCTTCTCCCATCTCAAGTATAGCATCGCAAGCTTTCACTTGCGTTCGTGACACACTCCTGACTTCATACATAAAACCCTGTAAGTATAAGCAAAATAAGGATATGCTTAAAAATTTAGGCACTACAGTACAGGAATGGGACATCATCATCCTATGCAATAAGGAACGGTACTGAACTGAGTTTTTCACCCATAACTTGATAAATTTTCTTGGCGTGCTGAGTTGGTTTTGACGGAATCCCATAATGGGTTCCATTCCTTTGATGAATCAGAATGCTCTGCTGCACATGCGCGAGCTCATTGCGAATAATTTCCGGTGACAAGGGCTGATATTGGAGCTTTACCCGGTACGATAAATGCCGGATGCAGACCAGTGCCATAAAACAGATGGCAACATGCGCCTGAATCCTTCTTGATGTCCAATGGTAGATTGGACGGACTCTCAGATCATGCTTGGTTAAGCGGAATGATTCTTCGATCTGCCACAACCCACTGTATTGTTCAAAGGCATCTTTAGCTGGCATATCATTGATATTGGTGATGACACCATGAAGTCCGTCCCATTGTTCGGCGGATCTGATTTTTTCTTCATCAATCTTCACCGATTGCTGATTTTCTATCTTCAGATATCTCCGATGGGAAGAGTTACTGATAAACGACTCACGATTTTTCGATTTGTTGATTTTCTTTTGCAGTTTATCCAGTGCCTTTTGGCGGTCGTGAGCATCTTTTTTGGCCCGTTTTTCCGTGTAGTTGACTAACAGCCGCCTTCCTCCCTGTAATGCTATTTCTTTGAGCAGCATCTGATCACCTTGCTGATAACTTCCTTTATCCAGGATCTGCTTCTTGATGCTTTCAGGCTGATTCTTTAGGCGTGCGGCAACAATGTAGTGTTTTTCACTTTTCTCAATTAGCGCAAGGTTATCCTTTGAGAGTAGTCCGCTGTCGGCGACAAACACCACGCGGTCTACCTCAGCCATTCGCTTTACATGCGAGATGGCATCCGCGAGTGTATGGCCTTCCCACGTTGCTCCGTTGTAGAGGCGGTATCCAAGCGGAAGCCCTTCCCTGGTCACCATCATAGCCAGTAATACCTGAGTTTCACTGAATTTATGTTCCTTGCTCAATCCATTATCCCGTAGATCATCCGCCACAAAAGATTCAAAATAGAGTGTCGTGCAGTCATAAAAGATGACATCGATTTTCTGAGCGAACAGTCCTGTCGCCGCATCCCATGCCTTCTTCTGGATCAGTTCCAGACTTTGGTCATCGATAAAATCCAGTGTCCGGTACACCGCATTCAAGTCAAGTTTAATGCCAAAGTCACGTTCAAGTTCGATAACACTTTTGCGCTTGCTTGCCGGATTGGCAATTCTGGCCATCACCAGATGTTTAATCGTCTTGGCCGCCTGCACCCGCCGTGAAGGGGCACCGATCACCCGGTCAAACCCAAGTTCATCAAACAACTTGCCATAAATCTCATGGATACCAGTTGTCACACGGCTTTCTTCACGAAGCTGCTTCAGGTCAACTTTCAACGGCTGATCTGACAACAATTCGGCCTTTTTTCGTGCATCAATGGCCATTCGAGCCAATGCATCAGGACGGAATAGTGCCGGTGCGGACTCCGTCTCAAGGCCCGCCCTGATAAATTCGGCCAGCTCTTTCATTTTCGCCAATTCTTCGTCATTGGCGGCAATACCGACATGGCGTACAATGCGTTGCTTAACTTTGTCGCCTATTCGTTCACTGGTGACAATCTGTACGGATTGCCTTGGTGAATTCGGTGTTGATTTAACTCGGACAAACATAGACAAGTGCAGAGAAAATGAAAAAGCCTTTGAGAGAAATATAAAAAATGAAAAGAAAAAAAACAAAGTGAGCGCCTCATTAGGCACTACAAAGGGAGAAACAAAATGGCACCTTGATTTTATTGGCTTTGCGGGCTCACTCTCTCACTTCATGTATGAAGTCAGGATTGATCATGAAATCGGAGCCGAAAATAATCTTCTCCATCAACCGCAGCCTCTCTGTACCTTTGCTATCGAGAAACAGTTTCAGCTTGCCATAAATTTTCTGGTCAACACCCTGATACGATATGTCAGTGTAAACATTGGCATATTTGAGCACAAGCTCCGCAACCTGGTCTCTCCAGTCTTCCCTCTCAACCCCTCCGAAATGGGCAAGATTGAGTCGCAGCGCTTCGTATTGTTTTTGCTGTAAAACTTTCGCCCATTTGGCCGGGCTGGCAAAGTCCCGGTATTTCTTGTCGAGAAGATCTTCAAGGAAGCTCGTAAGACCATCGGTGGGAGGGAATGATTTTAACTGGTAATTCTGAGTATTAACACCCATAAACGGATGAATTTCGAAAAGAGGGGGAATCGGACTGCTTGCTGATGTTATGTAAGCTTCCCTGTGGCGGTAATAGTCCCTTATTCCAAGGCACAAATCCTCAATCTGTGCGACAACAACCCCACCTCATCAAAACACATCCCGTAAAATCCGACCTCATTCCCTCACCTGCACTTCCATCCCGTCTTTCAGCTCATTGGAGGGATGAACCACAACCCGCGGCCCTTCTTTAAGCCC
Source organism: uncultured Chlorobiaceae bacterium (assembly GCA_903994525.1). Lineage (GTDB taxonomy): Bacteria > Bacteroidota > Chlorobiia > Chlorobiales > Chlorobiaceae > Chlorobium. The sequence goes on along the minus strand of CAJEXW010000037.1, from coordinate 4,729 downwards.
GGTAAGCACCTCGGCTTGCCAAGTGCCCCGCATCCCGAGAGTTACTGCCTTTTCAACCGCCTTGCCATCTTCGATCACAAAAAGATGCCAGCCACTCTTGCCTCTGAACAGGCTGTTGACCGGCACCTGAAGCACACTTTGGGCTTCACGAAGCACAATGCTCGCCTGAACACGGAAGTTATCGCCGAGCAGCGGTTCATTCGCTCCAAGAACTGCTACGATGTTGACCCGTTTTTCCTCAATACCGAGTGCTGACACTTTGTTGAATGCAGCAGGCTCGACGGTTTTCACCACGCCCTGCAACTGCTTGTCGCCACCCCAGTTGGTAATCAACACCCTGCTCCCTTGCTTGACCATAATGGCATCGGAGGAGAGCACATCAATCACAAGTTCAATTGCCGAAGGGTCGCCGATATCAACCAGTGGAGCGCCTGCAGTAACGAGGCGTTCGCTTTTTTCATGAATTTTCAGCACCCGACCCTCAACCGGCGCGAGCACTGTGACGGCTTTACCTCCCACCTGCCGATCTATCGTTGCCTGAAGCGCAGCAAAATTGAAACGGGCAGCGTCAACGCTGGAACGTGCCTGATCAGCCTCTTTTTGCGCGATGTTGGCTTCGGTTTCAGCAAGTTCATAGCTCTCTTTCGGAACAGCTCCTTCACGATAGAGATTCTGATAGCGGGCAAGGCGGCGTTCGGCCTGCTGAAGGGTGAGCTGCACGCGTCGCTGCCGGGCAACAGCTTCGTCAAGCGCTGCACGGGCTGACCCCACCCGTGAAGAGGCTTCACTGTACGACCGGGCATCAAGTTCAGCCGGTAACACCGACGCAACAACACTCCCCTTCCTGACAACATCACCCTCTTCAAGCGCGATTCTCAGCAGTTTTCCGGTCACGGGAGCAGCAAGAACAAAGCGATCATTCACTCTGGTAACACCTTCACCATCAAGCGTTACCTGGAGTGGACCGCGCTTCACCACACCGGACTCCACAGGCAGCGGAGAGGGGCGCATGACAAAAAAGAGAATCAGTGCAGCAATCGCCACTGAGATCCCGATAAGGCGCTGTGTTTTTGAGAGGAGCATAATCTATTCCCTTGTTTTCAATACCTCAACCAGATCAAGCGTCACCAGCTTCCGTCTGACCAGAAGTCCGGAAAGTGCTGAAACAATAATGATAACCATAAAAGCAAAAAAAAAGTTAAAGCTGCTGAAAACAAGCGGCAGCCGGTAGAGTTCAGAGCTGAGCCCTTCGGCCAGCAACCAGGAGAGCCCGATCCCGATCAGAAAGCCAACCGGAATGGCCAGAATGGTGAGCAGCGCCTGTTCACCCAGCAGAATAACCGAGACCTCTGCTTCCGTCATGCCAAGAACCCTGAGGCTTGAGAGTTCACGCGCCCGTTCCGAGAGCGAGATACGCGCCCCGTTGTAGACCACAGCGAAGGCCAGCACACAGGCAAAGGTGGTGAGAATGAGCGTCGACGTGGTCATGCTTTGGGCAATCAGCTCATCGAAACTCTCCTTCATCGCTTTCAGCATCATGATACCGGCAACACCCGGCATCTTTTTGAAGGTGGTGTAGAGAGGAGCAGCCTTTGCCTGATCAATGCGCAGATAGGCAGCATTCAACGCCCCGCTATCACCCGCAAGCCGGTTGAGCGCTCCAAGATTCATATAGGCCGAAAGACCCAGAATCTCATCAATGGTGCCACTAACCAGCACCTCCCGATGGAGCTGTTTTCCCCGCAAAAAATCCACCTGCATCCTGTCGCCCACCCTGACACCCAGAATATCCGCCAGCGTCTTGGTGAGCACAATGCCATCCGGGGGAAGAGTCAACCGACGGTTATTCTGGTCAACCAGCCGCTGCAACCCCTCTGAAGACTGGAGACCCCTGATCGACTGACGTCGAACCCGGTGGCCAAAGCCCATCTTTACCGACTCTTCCCGATAATATTCATGTTCCAGCACCCCGTCAAGTGAAGCAATTGCATAAGCTACCGACGGGGGCATGGGGGTGTTGAAGAGCACCGTCACATCCTCACGATGCTTCTCATTAAACTCCACCTGCACCATTCGTTCTGTAGAATCGTAGGTGAAGCGTCCGGCAACAAGAATAGCCACCGCCAGGGAAATCATCAACACCGACAGGGCCGCCTTCCAGCGACGACGCTCCAGGTTGCGCACAATAATTCTCAGGGAGACTGGTATTTTGTTCCGAAACGACTCGCGATCAAAAAAGCCTGGTTTATAAATTGCCGGTGATTCAGGCCGCATCGCCTCAGCCGGTGGGAGTTGCACCGCCTTTCGGACAGCGCCAAGGGCACCGAAAACCGCCGCACCGAAACTCAACAGCACCGACAGGGCGACATCCTCAAAACGGAAAGAGTAGACCAGCTCCGCAAAATTGTAAAAATCGCCGTAGATATTCATCAGCCCCCTGCCGAGCCAGGCGCCAAGCAGCGTCCCTGCAACCGACCCTACAGCGGTGGGAATCAGGGCAAAACCGAGGTAATGCAGCCCGACATCCTCGTTCGAGTAACCCATCGCCTTGAGCACCGCAATCTGGTCGCGCTGGGTCGCCACAAGACGGCGAAGCACCACATTGAGCAGAAAGACCGCAACCGCAAGAAAAACAACGGGAAGAAAGGTGATCTGGATGCCAACCTGCTTGATTTCATCGACAATAAAGCGGTCAGAGAGCTGCTCACTCCGCCCGTACGCCCCAAGCGAGCCATAGCGCCTGAAGAGGTTGTCGAGCTGCATGATCACATCCTTTTCCGATGCACCGTGCGCCAGCGTCAGCGACATGTTATTAAACGCGCCGCTCATGTTCATGGCCGACTCAAGAGCCCTGCGGCTCATCCAGAAGACTCCGAACCGGCGCTTGTCAGGGAAAAAGGAGCCCGGCTGCACCTCATAGATGTACTCCGGAGAGAGACCCATCCCGACAATCAGCAGCTCCTTCTTTCGTCCGTTGATCACCGCACTGATATGGTCGCCCGGTGCCAGATGGTTGGCCTCAAGAAACGGTTTGCTGACAATCACCTCCTCCGGCTTGCCCGGTTCGATGTAGCGCCCCTTCTTCAGAAAAATATCGTTCAGCACCGGTGTCCGGTACTCAGGTATCGACACCAGCCTTGCTGTGGCAGGCTCATCAAGACCCGGCACATCAAGTGTCACATCGGCAATAATGCGTGTGCTGACCGAGGCCACCCCCGGAATTCGGCTCACCATCTCACGGTAAAACTCCGGCGCACGCTTGACCTCAACAAAGAGATCCGCAAACCGGAACCGGCTGTAATAGCGCTGCCGCGACGCCTCCAGCGAGTACTTCACACTGCTCATGGAGACAAAGACCGAGATTCCGCAGGCCACCACCGCAGCCACAGCAAGCATCTGCCCCTTCAGGTGAAGCAGTTCACGCCACAACTTTCTCTGCAGGGGTTTCATCGCACTCCCCTACCAGACAAGTTCAGAAGGCGAGAGACGCTCAAGATTCTTCCGATCTTCAACAATTTCTCCGCTACGCAGGCGAACCACCCGGTCAGCCATACCGGCAATCGAAGCATTATGAGTGATCACCAGCGTTGTTGTACCCAGTTCACGATTCACCTTCTCAAGCACATCAAGCACCAGCTTGCCGGTCTGAAAATCAAGCGCCCCGGTAGGCTCATCACAGAGCAGCAGCTCAGGCCGCTTGGCGATAGCCCGCGCAATGGCCACCCGCTGCTGCTCACCACCCGAAAGCTGCGCCGGAAAATGGTCGAGACGATGGCCAAGCCCCACCAGCAGAAGCGCCTCCTTCGCCGACATCGGATGTTCAGCAATCTCCGTCACAAGCTGCACATTTTCAAGCGCCGTCAGGCTTGATATCAGGTTGTAAAACTGAAAGACAAACCCGATTGAGCGCCGCCGGTAGGACGTCAACTCCGCCTCAGTCGCCGCTGTAATCTCACGCCCATGAAAAAAGAGCTTCCCCGATGAGGGCACATCCAGCCCTCCGATAATGTTAATCAACGTCGACTTCCCGCTCCCCGAAGCTCCCAGCAGCACCACCAGCTCACCCGCATAAAACTTCACCGACACTCCCTTCAGCGCATCAACCTGCACCTCACCCATGACGTAGGATTTCGACAGCTCGCTGATGTTGAGGACTGGCTCATCTGGTGCTACGGTTGCGGGATGATGATGACTGTCGGGAGTTGTTGACATAGACATTTCAGAAGGACGTTATTGCAGTTCCGCGTTCATATCTGCCCCGTACTTTGCTGTATGGAGAAAGAGGCATTCCGATCAATACTCCTTTGCAGTATCATACATTTCCTGGTATCGGCGACTTCTCTGTGGCAGCTCAATTCCCATAACATCCTCAACAATGTCTTCGATGGGATGATGGCTATATGAAAAAACTGGTGCGGGTAAAGCAACAGTATAACCATCAGATGGAATATGCGCAGTCGTCGGTTGGTTTAAATCAATGATCTCCCCGGAATCCATTGACTGAATAATAAATGGTGAATGTGTTGTAGCAATAAACTGAATACCAGGAAACACTTTTTTCAGGTCGCCCACTACCCGACGTTGCCATTTTGGATGTAAATGAAGATCAATTTCATCAATAACAATTCAGGAAGTGCCTTCTTTTCTGTAAGTTAGAAACTCTGGAATAACTAACAATGATCTGAAAGGAGCAACCGATTGCTTTTTGGTGGTTTTCACCCCGTTCGAT
>CAJEXW010000036.1 GCA_903994525.1 uncultured Chlorobiaceae bacterium | reverse complement strand
GTTAGTTGTAGACTTCTTTACCACGGATATTGGTATGCAGCGGAAGCATGAGCGCATGATTGTCTCTGACTACTTCTGCTTTATCTCTATTGTTTTCAAGGATGTTATGGACAAGTCGGTAGCTGACACTGGGGACTTGGAGAGCAACCCCACAAGCGGCTTCGAGTCGGTTGCTTCCATACTTTTTCTGAAGCCGAAGGATACCAAGACAGGCATCAAAGCTTTGCTGTACATAGGCTTTTGAACTCAAAATCCGAAGAACGACCTCTTTGGTACAGGGCCCAATAGTCGCAGCTTTACTGGTAAAGTCTTCCTCAGTCCATCCCTGTTGCTCATGGTATCGGCGATGAGATTCTGGCATGTGTGTCGGTACGGTGCTATAGATGCCTCGGCGACCGACGATGCGCTGATGCAGGGCAATGCGCTGAAAATCAAGAAAGACCTCAACCACCGCTTCATCGTAGATCAGTTTGACAAGTTTGCCGATATACTCATGAGGGACACTGTACTGACAGCGGTCTTCACCCAGGATGACATGATAATTTTTCTTGACCGTGGCTGTGGTCTGACGCTTGTAGGCAAAATTAGTCGGTGGCAGTGGCAAGAGTAGCTCCTGTTCCAGCTCTATAAACCGCTCTCGGCGACTTTTGCCATAGTCAGTCATGAGCCGGTCATTGGCATCATCCAGCAGCTCCAGAACCCTGCACTTCAGCGCGTTGAGACTGGTAAATTCGTCATGGCGCAGTCGTGCGTAAATCTGCTGATAGGCAAGATGCACCGTGCCTTCAACAGACGGTTTATCCTTAGGTTTTCTGGATCTGGTTGCCTGCATATTGGTCTGGTAGTGCAGGGCCCACTGCTCCATAAGTTCATTGAAAAGCGGTTCATAGCGAGATGCTTTTGTTACCACCTGTTTCATGTTGTCGCTCAGGATGTTTTTTGGCACACCACCAAAATAGGCAAGTGCTCTGTTGAGGGATGGAATGAGATGCTCCTGCCGTGCTGAGGAGAGTGGCTCAACATAAAAAAAGCTGCTACAGGGAAGGGTGCAGACCAGCACTGGACATTCGATTCGCTCTCTGGTAAGCGGGTCAATAATGCAGAGGGTATCGCCAGCAAAGTCAATCTGGAGCCTATATCCCGGCTGACGCTGCTGGGGCATAGTGGCATCATGCTGCTGGGTGTATTGATCCAGGTAATAGCAGAACTGGGAATACTGATATCCGGCGGGACTCTGCTGAAGATACTCTTCCCATAACACCTGCTTGGTCACATGAGAGCTACCCTTCTTTGCGAGTTCTGCGGAAAGCCGCTGAAGCTGGTTGTTGAGAACTGAAAAACGCTCATCAGTGCTTTTGGCTGTGCGCGGTGGATGAACCAAAACCGAAAGGTCGTGATCAGACAGAGAAAACAACTCTGAAAATGATTGCCCGCTGCTCTGAAAACGATGCAAATAGTTCTTAACCGTGAGCCGGTGAATATCGGTAATGCGATGGATTTCCCGCAGGGAACAACCCTCCATCAAGAGCTGAATAATACGTCGTGTTTGTAACATAGTCAAGGCTTTATTTGCCATGGTAATACCTCCGTTTTTTGCACGGAAGGTATTGTTTCTGATGTTACAAATCTGACCTGATTAGGTGGTACACTTTCGTCCGGAATACCTGGTACACTTTACTCCGGTACAGGTGGTACATATTGGCCCGGAATCAGTGGTACACATTGCTCCGGTAGAGGTGGTACACTATACTTCGGTGTGCTCACTTCCACCATGCACAGCAATTTGTTCGTCATGTATGGCAATGACTACCTCATCAAGAAGCCAGCGCCAACTCATTTGGCAAGCTCATGGAGTGCGTTCCGGTATTCTTGCATGCCGCAACGGGCAGTCTCCATTTGCTCTGCAAATTCCGGATCGTACGGGGTTACCGTGTACCCTGTTGGAGTTTCCGTTAAAAATACGAAGTCCCCTTGCTTTACCTTAAGGCGATCAGTTGCTGCCTTAGGCAGGATAACACCTGTTGAATTTCCAATCTTTGTTACCGTAGCACGCATAACAGTACCTCCGTTTTTTTGTTATACCATAAGTTATAACAAAAAAAACATAGTCAAGGGCGTTTTTCAGCCTTTTACCATCTTGTCTTCTGGTATTGAAATGGAACGGCCTTTTCTGCGAAGAACGTGCTGCCAGCCAGCAAACGCCAACATCGGAGCAGCACGGGCTTCATTTTTCCCCAGCATAGGACTTACCGGTTCCCCCAGCACCAGCTTGTCGGATCTCTTCGTGACCGGGTCGAGTGGTGTCTGGAACTTCACCCCACAGGTGACGCTCCCGATCTTTCAGTGTGGCCGGTTGCGCTCCAACCTCAAAATGGCCGAAACCAACCGCGATCAAGCCTTGACCATCACGAAAGCTCGTTACAACCATTGAATCAGCGGGCAGAAGATTTATGAGGGAATGCTGATCAGTTATACGATCTATCCCTTCATGATGCTGCCGGTGCAGTGGGTGACTGAAATCACAAAAGTTGACAAACCATTTATGTTTGAGGATTGCCAGAAATCGGGGCCTTATGAGAGCTGGCATCATCAGCATCAGTTTTGTGAAATTCCGGGGGCTGTTGAAATGATCGACCTGATTGACTTATGTCATGCCGATGGCGTTGTTCGGCGATCTGGTTGATTTCTTGATTGTCAGCCGCAGGCTTGAGGAGGTTTTTCTGTTCAGAAGAAAAAAAGTGGAAGAGATTTTAGGCACTCTGTGAACGGTGTAAAAGCGCAAAAGGGATTGGTTGTAATGGATGGAACATTTTCGCCGGCTGGCTCTTCATCCAGTTCATCGCACTGATCCTGATCAGCGCACTACTCCAGAAAATGAGAACATCTGGACTCATAGAGAAATACACAGTCCATGAATCTCCTGCGTGAAATGGAGACTCTTGTCAAAGTGCAATATTCTGGAAATTATGGACTGATAAATTCAGGCTTGTTTTGTCCATAGAAAGCCTTATTTTGCATAGATAATCGACTAATAATCGATTATCTATGCAAAATGATGACATCATGCAACTCGAAAAGAAGCTCAGTTCACTGGGTGGTGTGCCTCTGACGCACGGAGCACTCCTCTCCATGCTCAAAGAGTACCGCTCTCCGAACGATAAAATTGTCCGCTTGATTGATGAAGGGTGGCTTGTATCCATCAAGAAGGGGCTTTATGCCGTTTCACCTGAACGGACAACGATTCCCATTTCCACACCGCTTGTGGCAAATCTCCTCTATGGGCCATCCTGTGTTTCGATGGATTATGCGCTGTACCATTACGGGATTATTCCCGAGCGAGTGGTTGAGGTGACTTCAATGACCACCAGGCGTGGGAAGGTGTACGATATTCCGATAGGCCGGTTTTCCTATACGCATTCTCCGCTTGATTTTTATCCAGTCGGAATTGATCGTGTCGAAAATACCGATAAAACAGGTTTTTTGATGGCCTCTCCAGAGAAGGCCTTGTGTGACAAGCTTGTGTTTACCCGGAACCTGAATATCGCATCACAACGTGCATTGCGGGAACTGCTGTTCGATGACCTGCGCCTCGATGAAGAGAGTATCACCCGCTTTGACCCGAAGGTGATAGAGGCCTGTATCATACCGGGAATGAAAGAAAGAATGCTGCGGACATTGCTGGAGCTTGTCAACTCGATGAAAAGGGATCAGAAATGAGTGTACTTGGCCAAATGCTTGAGAAATATGATACGACCACAGTCGACGGGAGAGTCAACGGACTGAGGGAGGTGATGCAGGAGGTTGCACTTGCCGGTTTGTATCGTGGCGGATTTTTTGACCGGGCAGCTTTTTACGGAGGCACCTGTCTCAGGATATTTTATGGGTTGCCAAGGTTTTCAGAGGATCTTGATTTTTCATTGCTGACGTCTGACGCCGATTTTTCTCTGGAGCCGTATTTCAGGGCAGTCATGGCTGAATTTCTCTCACTGGGTCTTGATGTTGAGATTTCTTCGAAAAAGAAAACAGTCCGGACAGGGATTGAGTCGGCGTTTTTGAAGAGTGATACGCGGCTGTTCAGTCTTGCCGTGCACGGTGAAAAAACGCTTAAAATCAAGTTTGAGGTTGATACGCTCCCGCCATTGGGATTTTCAACTGAAGAAAAACTCCTGCTTGAGCCATTCTCATTTTATGTCAAGTGTTTTGGTTTGCCTGATTTGTTTGCCGGAAAAATGCATGCATTGTTGTTCAGAAACCGGAAGAGCCGTGTAAAAGGGCGGGACTGGTATGATTTTGAATGGTATGTCAGGAAAGGGGTTCAGCTTAATTTATCCCATTTTTTCAGCCGAGCTCAACAGAGCGGTCATTTGATAGAGTCTCAGCTCTCTGAACAGGATTTTCGCCAGCAGTTGAAAGAGAGAATCGACTCCCTCGATGTGACATTGGCCCAGAGCGATGTATCGCGGTTTGTGGGTAATGCGGATGGCTTGAAAATCTGGTCACCGCAATATTTCCATCAGTTGGCGCAGCGGATAATCATGAGCAGAGGTTGATGGCAGATGCGTTATGAATCCTGATTTCCCGGGAGAAATATAACGATGAAAGAAATATATTTATAAAATAAAATACGTTACCATATATTTATCCCTGATTTTCAAGAGAATGCAAGTTGTAATTATAACTATTTTTCCGAGCACAAGCTTTCTGGGAACGCCGAGCTCCAGCTCGGCAAAGGGAGTATATAATGCCGAGCTGGAGCTCGGCGTTCCCGGGTATAAGCTCAAAGATTGCAATACATCCTTACCGAATAACCTATAATTCATGGAATTAGAAACATTGCTGTGCTGTTTGGGACTTCCTCGTTATAAGAAGAAATAAAAATCAACGACCGTATGGTTCATTTTTTTCCGAAATGAATCCAGACAACGCTTATTTCTGCGCGGGGGAGTTGGCCAATGTATTTTGCATGATCATCAGTGTGCCGGAATTCTGCGCAACACAAGAGGAGACGGCTGAAGTTGCACAAGTCGTGGTGTATGACAGTAGTGCATGACCCCGGATTGACTGAAACGATAAAGAAAATTATAGGGCTACTGATGAGCAATACCGTCTGACTGCGAAGTTCAAAGGTCAGTGTAAAAAGTGACCATGGCCTTGAACTGTTGACAAGTTGTGCAGAACCAGGAGATTCCTTCTACGGCGAATTGTGATATTGAATTCGGTTAATAATTGTATAATTACAGCAACCGCACCTTTTGGCTGTGCGTCTTACGTTTAACAGCACAATTTGACCATCACACCATGACGATGAAAGAGCGCTACATCAACCCCTTCACCGACTTCGGTTTCAAAAAGATTTTCGGATCGGAGGTGAACAAAGATCTTTTAATCGCTTTTCTGAACTCGTTGCTGCCCGATGATGCAGGCATTATTGCTGATCTCTCATTTTTGCCCACAGAACAAACAGGTCGTAGCGAATATGATCGCCGTGCTATTTTTGACCTGCATTGCACGAATGAGCAGGGCGACACGTTTATTGTAGAGATGCAGCGGGCAAAGCAGAACTATTTCAAAGATCGTTCAGTGTTTTATGCCTCGTTTCCCATTCAGCAGCAAGCCCAAAAAGGGTCATGGGATTTTCGCTTGAAACCAGTCTATATGGTAGGAATTCTTGATTTTATCTTTGATGAGGATCAAGCGTCGCATGATGTTGTTCACCATGAAGTGAAGCTCCTTGACCGTTCAACGGGCCAGGTCTTTTACAATAAACTCACCTTCATTTACCTTGAACTGCCAAAGTTTCGCAAAAGTGTTGACGAACTGATTACTGATTTTGATAAATGGTGTTATCTGCTTCGCAATCTGCCGGAACTCACTGATCGCCCACAACGACTGCAAGAAAAGGTGTTCAGCAAAGTATTTGAGATAGCAGAGATAGCAAAATACTCTCCCGCTGAAGCTGCGGCTTATGAGGATAGCCTCAAGGTATATCGTGACTTGAAAAATGTTATTGATACGGCCTATGATGAAGGTAAGGCGGAGGGGAAGCTTGAGGTTGCTCAGAGGTTGGTAGAGAGTGGGATGAGTGTTGAGCAAGCAGCAGAGATGGCTGGCGTGCCGGTTGCATTGCTGCAATCGTCTTGAACCTTGATTCGCAGGATTGTTTGATTTGTTGGATTTTCATTACAATAACACGTGAAGGTTTTTTTACGCGAACAGTTGGGAGAAGCTCTCTATCGGGTCAACATCTCAAAAAAAGGAGAATGGTTATGTTCAGGAACTTGTTTTTGGTCTTGGTCGCTCTTTGTTCTACAGCAACGGTAGCTCATGCCGGTAACTTTAAGCTGACAAGCCCAACGATTAAAGCTGGTGCTACTCTCACCGAGGAACAAGTCTTTGATGGCTTTGGTTGTACGGGGAAAAATCAATCACCGGCGTTGCAATGGACACCAGGTCCGAAAGGAACAAAAAGCTATGCAATCACGGTGTATGATCCTGATGCACCGACTGGTTCAGGCTGGTGGCATTGGGTCGTCTACAATATCCCGGCAAATGTGACCGAATTGGCTTCTGGCGCAGGAGATGCAACAGGGAAACTGCTGCCTCCAGGGGCTCTTCAAGGTCGTACCGATTATGGCAATCATGAGTTTGGTGGTGCCTGTCCCCCAAAAGGCGACAAACCCCATCGTTACATTTTTACTGTCTATGCCTTGAACATTGAAAAAATTGATGTTTCTGCAGAAGCCTCTGCGGCGTTAATCGGTTTTATGATTCATGCGAATACCTTGAACAAAGCGAGTTTTACGGCCACATACGGTCGCTAACCAGTTAATAAACCTGACCGGAGAAGGTATCTCTGTTGGCAGGGCAATTTTGCAACATATTACCACTAAAGAGCTATGGGGATTGGAGCCGTAAAAAAAGAGCTTGCCCGTCTGGACAAGGAGGGGCTTATCAAGTTAATTGCTGAGTTGTACAGCAAAGACAAGGCAACTCGCGAGTTTCTTGATTTTTATGTGAACCCGGATGAAGAGGCGATGCACAAGAAATGCCGGGATAAGATTTCACTTGCTTTTTTCCCGAAACGGGGTTATCAAGTACGGCTGACCGTGGGTAAAAAAGCCATTGCTGATTTCAAAAAATGTTCATCAAACGTCGAATTGCTTGCCGATCTCATGCTTTTCTATGTTGAGCAGGGGGTAGACTACACCAACGAATATGGTGATATTGACATGCCGTTTTATAACAGTGTTGCCAGTGTTTATGACCACGCATTGCAATTAATCAAACAGGAGAATCTTCTGCCAAAATTTGCAGAACGAGCGGTACAGATTGTTCATGAAACACGAGGTATTGGCTGGGGATTTCATGATGATCTTGATGGATCGTATATGCAGATCTACAAGGAAGCGTGATTGAGATGTTAAACAGGCAACAGACTTTGTTGTGCGTAACCATTGATGCCGTGAATTCCGGTATTGAAGGGGCAAAGTCGTGAGAGAACTCTTTCTTGATGCGCTTGCTGACAGCGCAGCAATGATCCCTTTTCTGTTGCTCATTTATCTTCTTGTTGAATTGTTCGAACGGCGATTGAGTGGAAGAATAACGCATGTATTGGAGAAGAGCGCAAAAGCTGGCCCGGCACTGGGTGCGGCCTTCGGCTGCATTCCCCAGTGCGGTTTTTCGGTGGTTGCCAGTGCGCTCTATGCTCGCCGACTGATTACCAAAGGTACCTTGCTGGCCGTGTTTCTGGCAACCTCGGACGAGGCCATTCCGGTGATTCTCGCGCAACCAGGCAAGGGCAAGTTTGTTGTGACTGTTCTGGTTACCAAGCTGATCATTGGACTGGTAGCCGGATATTCGATTGATCTTGCTGTTGGGAGTTCGTCACGGAAAAAAGAGGTTCATGCTCACCAACACCCTGTCGAAGCACCCCTTGATGCTGGTTGTTGCAACCATGATCTTTCAGGTACTATCGGCAAGTGGCAGTGGATCACGCATCCACTTATCCACACAGCAAAGATATTCCTTTTTATCATGGCAGTAACCTTTGCCCTCAATGTTCTGATAGCGTCTGTGGGTGAAGAGAATCTCGGTCGGGTTTTACTCAAACAGCATCTGTTGCAGCCATTCCTGGCAGCATTGATTGGCCTTATCCCCAACTGTGCCGCTTCAGTTGCAATCGCTGAATTATTTCTGAAAGGCGGGCTGAGTTATGGTTCTGCAATTGCCGGGTTATGCAGCAGTGCAGGACTTGGCGGTCTGGTGCTGCTCAGGGAGAACCACGACAGTCGCGACACCACCCGAATTCTGCTTCTGCTCGTTGTCATCAGCACGGTCGCCGGAATTACTATCCAGCTCCTGTATGGCTGATCGAATTAAAAGTTGTGCCCTATTTCACCGTTCTGTTTTGTCAATTTTTTGGTTTTCATGCCAATCCACAAACCAGGATACGCTTTTTTGCTGATTTCAGGAACTTGTCGCAAAGGTGAATAACACGGCCAAACCGTTCAGGCTGATCAATCTGCCGTTTTATCTGGTCAACCAGATTGATCGTATACTCTGCGATGTATAGCATAACCGTTGACAAAAATTAACAATGGAGAAGCGCAAATGGAGATCAATAAACTCAAATTAATTCGGAGATAAACTGATGAGTGGCGGTCATTTCGATTATAACGGAGAGTTATCCGGGCTTATATTGCCATTGAAGTTAATTCGACCGATTGTGGGTTTCACGCATCAGTTTCTGTTTGACCACGCTAACTATTTAAAATTCAGCAATGTACGAAAGCCCCTCAGATCTCCTCAGGCAAATTGCACTGGGTGAAGACTCAGTTCTTGAGCTCAAGAGTGTTGAATTCAGTGGCAACAAGGTCGTTGGTCCTCATAAGGACGGGATGGCTGACGAACTTGCAGCAATGGCGAATACGGCCACAGGAATTATTGTTTTGGGTGTTGATGACAAGTCGAGAGAGATTCAAGGTATTCCATTGGAAAAACTCGATATCGTTGAAGGGTGGCTTCGCTCCATAAGTAATGATTCTATTCAGCCGCCGCTGGACTGTGTTATCCGAAAACTGATTGTCCGGGATGCTCAAGGCGAAGAAAAAATAATTCTGCGGATTGATGTGCCGAGAAGTCTTTTTGTTCATAAAAGTCCCAACGGTTATTTTCGTCGTACTGGCAGCTCCAGGCGAGAGATGATGCCGGACACCTTGGCTCGTCTGTTTCAGCAGCGCAGCCAGACCAGGATTATCCGATTTGATGAGCAAACGGTTCCCGGCACAACGCTGACAGACCTGAATCCAAAATTGTGGAATCGATTCAGAACAGTGCTCTCTCCGAAAAGTGACCAGGAGTTTCTGGAGAAGATGAAACTCATTGCCCGTGATGAAGATAATGCGATGCATGCCACCGTCAGCGGTATTTTATTAACCAGTGATGCTCCCGAATTATTCATGCCAAATGCTTTCATCCAGGCCGTCTGTTATCGGGGAAGTGAAAAAAATGCCGCATATCAACTGGATGCAAAAGATATTACCGGGCCTTTGGATGCGCAGATAGAGGATGCGTGCAAATTTGTGGAGCGCAATATGCGAGTTTATGCCATCAAGGCACCAAACCGCATTGAAACGCCACAGTTTTCCATGAATGCCGTTTTTGAAGCCGTCGTTAATGCTGTTGCCCACCGCGACTATTCGATGTATGGCTCAAAAATTCGGTTGCATCTTTTCGCCGACCGTCTGGAGATTTTTTCGCCGGGCACCATTCCGAACACCATGACCATTGATAGCCTCTCGGAACGGCAATCTTCACGAAATGAGCTGATCAGCTCTCTGCTGGCCAGATGTGCCATGAATGTGAACGCCGTTGGCAGTCAAAGGAACTTCATTATGGATAAGCGCGGGGAAGGGGTGCCGATTATTATTCTGGAAAGCGAAAAATTGTCGGGGAGAAAGCCGGTATACCATTTGCTTGATGATGCCGAACTGAAATTGACCATAGTAGCAGCCACCCCTCCTCATGGAAATGAGTGAGGGTGAGGGGTATGGTAGTACGGGGCTTCTTGGTATCAGTGCTCGCTTAAAATCCGAACTGACCACTGTGCTTGCCTGCCGGTCAGTATGGGAAAAACTGAATGAGCAAATCCTTACAATGCTTCAAATCATGTAACCAGCCATAAGAATGCACATTCCACTACACCATTTTGAGGACTACATCGACGAAACCATTTTACGGAGAGGGTTGTCGTATTATAAAAACGGACAGGTGCACGAGCCGGAAGAGATACGCACGGGTGAGTACGAGGCGATTGTCGAGGGTACCGAAGATTATACGGTACGAATGACCATGAACAATGCTGTCATTACCGAGCATGTCTGCAATTGCCCTTACGATATGGGCCCGATCTGCAAACATGTGGTGGCAGTCATCTTTTATTTGCAGCAGGATGAGCTTGACCTGCAGCAGAAAGCTGTGAAGACGAAGCTGGTTGCGGCAAAAAAGAAGAAGAAGCGTAAAACTATTCCGGAGCAGGTTGATGAGCTGCTTGAGAAAGCTGCCCACGACGAGCTTAAGCAATTTGTGCGGGAGCAGGCAAAACTGAATGTCTCGTTCAGAAATCTGTTGTTGTCATCGTTTGTCCAGTATAATAAAGACAGGGATGGTTCTTTTGACTGGTACGATGCACGTCAAGTGGGCAATGGCGTTGACCATCTTTTGGAATCGGCGAAAAAACAGATTGATAACCAGAACTTTAAAAGTGCTGTTTTTATCTGTACCGCCATTATGGAACAGATGGTCGGTGCACTTGAGTATACTGATGACAGTAGTGGCGATATCGGTGGTGCCATCGAAGCGGCTTATGAGATGCTGTATACTCTTGCAGCCTCTCAACCTGATGAGGATATCCGGAAGATGATCATTGATTATGCTCTTTCAGCGGTTGATAAAAAGCTTTATGCGGGCTGGGATTGGCATGTTGGTATGTTGCGAATTGCCGCAATGCTTCTGAAAACCGATGCGGAAATTGAGCGTCTTTGCAAGGAACTGGATAAAGAGCACAAATCCGACCATGTCAGGGCAGAAGCCCAAAGCATCAAATATGACCTCATCCTTAAAACGAAAGGCGAAAAAGAGGCCGCTGACTTTCTTGAAGCGAATATATCTAATCCAAAATTACGGAGAAAGGCCATTCAGGCTGCTCTGGAACAGGGTAATTACAGCAGTGCCATTTCGATAGCGCAAGGAGGGGTTGATTATGATAAAAAAGAGAGCCCGGGCCTGGTGATAGAATGGTATGAGTGGCTACTGAAAATAGCCCAGGTTCAAGGAGATAAAGAAAAAATTATAGAATATGCTCGCCACTTGTTTATTGCGAATTTCAGGCCCGAACAGGATTATTACGCCATCATGAAGCAGTATATGGCCCCTGACATCTGGGTTGCGTTTGTGGAGGGGATTATACAGGATATTGCTGCACAAAAGAGATGGTATACTAAAGAACAGATTGCAGGGATTTTCATAAAAGAGGGGTGGATGGAGAGACTTTTGGAGCTGGTACGCAAGTTTCCCGACTTGCAGACTATCGGGCAGTACGAAACACATCTGGCTAAAAAGTATACTCCTGAAGTTGTTGAGCTGTATGTCAATGCCCTTCTTGAATACATGAAAACCAATCTGGGAAGGAGCCACTACAAAGAGGCGTGCCGATATCTTCGGAGAGTGATCAAGCTTGGTGCACGAGAGAAGGCAAATGAAGTGATGTCATTTTTCAGGAGAGAATATCGTCAGCGAAGAGCATTGATGGAGGAGCTGGATAACGTGTGACAGGTGCCGCTATACCTGGTAACGTCAGGCAGGCGGAAACAACATTCAACAAGGTTCAAATATGAAACAGTACCAGCCCCAAGCCGGTTACCGGCAACGTTAGGCGGACCCTGCAGGCATGATAGATTATTATTCTGTGTGCTTCATCGGAATAATTTGTAAATTTCGTCATGTAAAAAGAAGGTTTTTTTTGGAATTAGGGAGATCAGTCTAAACTATGTTGGATCGAGTGCAAGTCGGGAGGGGGAAAAGTATGAAGCGGATTTTCGTCGGCATACTGTTCTTCCGGGGCACTGTTCGGTTGTGCGCCCACTCGGAGTGGAACGATGAACAGATATGAGGAGAAGCAGATTGTACCCAGCCAACCCGACCAACATTCCCTTGGTGGGTGGCGATTCCCTGAGTACGAGTTTACCGGTATGGCATACATCACACTCGACGATAGCTCCGAGGTGAGAGCCAACCGCCCAATCTTGGGACTCAGCAAGGGACCGTGCAGCAGAATGCAATACACAAGAGCAAATTTTTTTTTCAAGAAGCCGTAGAGTATTTGTGCTGTGGTTCCGAAGACCTCAGAGGGCGATTGCGCTCTTTGGATCCAGAGTTGTTTCAATTTAAAGCGTCAGATATCCCCGATATCGAGGGTCTGAGCATTCAGCTTAAGGAACTCAATGAACTGGCCAATTCCATCTCTGAGAAGCATAATGAGGGCTCTTTGGCTGCGACATTCAGCAGCGCTCAAAAGGGCAAGCTGGAGCGAATCGCCAAAATAATTTATTCCATGGATATTGCGTTAGCGAAACATGCATAGCAACGATGTCGCCTCGTCATGGTTGGTAGCATGTATCGTTTTCATATTTTTTCAGGAGAAAAAATGACACAACTCATAGTCCATAAAGATAAGATGCAGGATATTCTGATGGTTTTTTTAAGCCGTCTACAATCTGATGAGATCCGTCTGGAGTTTGATGAGAAACACTTTTTGGCGGAGCCGGTTCAGGAAAGATCGGTTCTGGATATTTTGGCAGAGCAGGCCGATGATTTTGGGCCGGAAGATTTGTCGATGAATGTGGATCATTATCTTTACGGACTTCCCAAAAAGACGGGAAGATGAATTATTTTTTGGATACCTCTTATCTTGTTGCCCTTACTCATAAAAGAGATCAATACCATAAAGAGGCTGTAAGCGTTCGTAAGACACTGAAAGAGCCTGTCCGACTTGTAACAACGTCTGCTGTTCTTATGGAATTTGGCAACATGCTTTCTTCGGTACATTTTCGTGACAAGGTTTTCAGTTATATTCAGTTGCTGAAAAATGACAAAAATACTGAAATTGTTTTTGTCACTGAGCAGATGTTTGAATCAGCTTTGAACATGTTTGGAAAATATCATGACAAAGAATGGGGGCTGGTAGATTGTCTTTCATTTCTTGTTATGCAAGAAAATGGCATCACTCATGCTTTGACTTCGGATGAGCATTTTGAGCAGGCAGGATTTACGGCATTACAGAAATCCTGAACCGTTACAACAAAATATGGAGTATCCGAGCACCTTCGTATGACCTGAATTGAGCGATCAGTAATGAAAAAGTGCGTTATTTAATTGTTTTAAAGCATTATTTTTTAAAAAAAATAAGCTTCTATTTCCCATTTCAAAATAGCCACACCCAATGGGTTAAAAGCACCATAGCACATCACACAATCTATAACGATTTGAATAAATAAGCATTTAAATCCTGTAAATCCTAAGCCAATTGCGGATGAATCGCTCAATTCAGGGTGCGCCGGGAGACCGGTAAGAGGTAAAGGGTGCAAGTCCCTGCAGTGAAAGGGCTAGCGACCCGCACTGGCCCCGAGTCATGCGCGCATGACCGCGAAGATATGCGTGAAGCGTTGACAGGGGTGCATGGCCAGCCCTTGAGCGGCGAAAATGATCAAATTTGGGGAGCCCATGCCCTCCTGATAGCAGAAGGCAATACAAACGAAGTGCGATAACCCGAGCACAAGTTTGTCCCCACGACGTCAGAGAACCTGGCATTTATGTAAACCTCTTACACGGGAACCGGGAGATCTCCGATACCACCCATCGTCGTTGGCGGGTCGCATCGGGAAAACGTAATAGTTAAAGCCGATGATGCACGGTACGGAGAAGTCAGACCTGCCCATACTACCGGAGAAGCGAGCGAACAAAGAGGGTAACCTCGTAGCGGAGTTCGTGGAGGAAAGGGGCGGGAACAAGAGGAATGCGGAACTGCAAAGCATGGCCCGGACACAGGGTCAGGAAGCTGTGTCCCAAGCGCAGGCCCGCATACGTGAAGCAGTAACCAGAAAACGAGGAGAAAAGCTAACAGCGCTCCTGCATCATATCTCCGTAGACTGCCTGCAATGGTCGTACTTCGAACTGAAGAAGACCGCCGCAACGGGGTCGATGGGGTAACGTGGAAGGATTACGGAGCAGGGCTGGAAGAGAACCTTGCAGACCTGCACCGGCGAATCCACACAGGAGCGTACCGGGCACAGCCATCACGCCGGAAGTACATACCGAAGGCAAATGGCCAACAACGACCGCTCGGCATCGCCGCACTGGAAGGCAAAATTGTTCAGCGGGCAGTAGTGGCGATTCTCACGCCGATCTATGAGGCGGAGTTTCTGGGGTTCAGCTATGGATTCCGGCCGGGGCGCAGCCAGCATGATGCGCTGGATGCACTCGCATACGGGATTAAGGTGAAGAAGATCGGCTGGGTATTGGATGCCGACATTTCCCGGTTCTTTGATACGATAAGCCATGAGTGGATAATACGCTTTTTGGAACCCGGTTGAGGTGAAATCCGGCGCTGGGGGCACCATAAAATCGCTGCACTTGTACATGGTGAAAAAGCAGGCAGATCAAGCCATACGAATCAGTTCCGCGAAACCATCACTTCAGGAACTTGTCGCAAAGGTGAATAACACAGCAAAACCGTTCAGGCTGATCAATCTGCCGTTTTATCTGGTTAACCAGATTGATCGGATGGTTCAAACCGGCCTGATTTCAAGATGACATTTGTTTAAACGTCCGGAAAGCATGCTCTACTTTTGCCAGATCTTTGTATCGGTCGTGAACTTCCTTGGTCGAAAGACTCTCTTTCTTCACATCAGTTTTGATCACATAACATCCGTCCAGAAGAGCTGTTCAAGCAGGTTTGAGGTTGAGAAGCTGTAAGGCTGCGATCAAACCCCTCCTTCTTTTCCTTCCATTTGTCCGACATACACGTTGATCTCAATAGAGGGCTGCTCCGTTTTAATCATTTCTTAAGTTCTTCTTTCGACTTCTTTAAGGTTCCATCAGATATATTTTGCATTTAAAAGAGGGCGAGTGTGTGAAGTGTTGTCTTTAACCCATCAAGGAAATCATCATGAAATGTCCAGCGTGTAATGCAGATCTGCTTCTTTCTGAACGTCAGGGTATTGAAATCGATTATTGCCCCTCATGTCGGGGTGTCTGGCTTGACCGGGGCGAACTGGATAAAATTATTGAACGCTCGGCACCGCAGCCGCATACCGCTGATTATGGTCGGGAGTATCGTAAAGAGGAATCACATCATGAGGAGTCACGACATCATGATGATGATCACGACTATTATATTGATCCAAAGACGGGAAGAAGAAAGAGAAAAGGGGGGGCATTCGGATTTTTAGGTGAACTGTTTGATTAACGATTCGAAATTCTTTTTGCATCCCTAATGTGGCCCTATGATGACAAAAGCAAAACAAAACTATGATTTTCAGAAGATTGTTGCTGTTACCGGTGTTTTGCTTTTTGTCATCAAATTGGCGGCGTGGTACCTTACCCATTCCGTAGCGATACTGACCGATGCACTGGAGAGTACTGTCAATGTCACCAGTGCCTTTATTGGCTTGTACAGCCTCTATATCTCTGCAAAGCCAAAAGATAGCCACCACCCTTACGGACACGGAAAGGTTGAGTTTGTTTCAGCCGCTATCGAAGGTACCCTGATTGCCTGCGCAGGTTTGCTCATTATCTCTGAGGCGATCAAAAACCTGCTTGGTACTCCTGAACCGATCGGTCAGCTTGATTATGGCATACTCCTGATAACAGCAACCGCTGTCGTGAACTATCTCGTCGGTGCGATTGCCGTTAAAAAAGGGCGGCAGAACAATTCACTTGCCCTTGTTGCCAGCGGAAAACATCTTCAATCAGACACCTACTCTACGATTGGCATCATTATCGGTCTGATTCTGCTGTTTTTTACAAAGATGGTCTGGCTGGACAGTGTTGTGGCTCTGCTGTTTGCCTTGCTCATCGTGTATACAGGCTACAAGATTATTCGTGACTCTCTCAGGGGAATTATGGATGAGGCTGATGAAGAGTTACTGAAGAAAATGGTCAGTTTATTGGAGGCTCATCGTTCACCTGAGTGGATTGATCTGCACAATATGCGTATTATAAAGTATGGCAGTACCTTGCATCTCGACTGCCATCTGACGGTGCCCTGGTATCTCAATGTGCACGAAGCTCATCAGGAAATTGATAAACTCAGCCGACTGGTCAACGAAAATTTTGGTGAAAACATTGAGTTATCGGTTCATACGGATGGTTGCCTTGACTTTTCATGTGAAGTATGCGAAAAGGAGGGCTGCGCTGTCCGAAAGGCTGAATTCAGGCAAAGAGTCACGTGGACCGTCGAGAATGTATCAAATAATAACAGGCATTATGCTTCCTAACCTTCAAAACAAGAGAGGTTTTCAGTGAAAAACGAATTACGAACACTCTCTTTTTCGGTGATCGCTCTTTTGTGTATCACTCTTTCAGCTTGTGATAACTCCGCAGAGGAATCAAAGAACGGGGTATTGAGTACTGGCGCAAAAATTGGCAGTGGCGCTGTTCAGGGATCTCTTGCAGAGTTTTCAAAAGCAATACAACTTGATTCAACCTCAGCGAAGGTCTATGCTGGTCGGGCGGCTGTAAAATATGCCACAGGAGATAACAAGGGGGCTATGACCGACCTTACGAAGGCGATTGAGCTGGATCCAAAATCAGCGACGGCATACTCTGCAAGAGCGGCTGCCAAATTCTCTGAAGGCGATATTCCCGGAGCGAGTGCCGACTTTATCAGTGCCGCTCGGATTGTTGTTTTCTCTTCGTTCAGCAAGGAGCCAGGTAACTGATAAGCCCAAACGACCAAGGGTAAGCCGTAGCTACCAATTCGTGCGCTTTTTGTGCTTATCATGCGCAAGGAGCACGCAACGCCGTCATCGTAATGAAAAAATCAAGCACTTCTCTGAAGGTGATACCGATACCTGCGCATTTAAAGGCACCTGCTCCTGAAGAGGTGACTGATTCTCTGGTTCAGGAATTACGGTGTGGCATGGTGGCTGGCTAACAATTCTGTTATCGCTAACGCCAGATCTATCAGTTTAACCGGCTTTTTCAGAAACTGTCTGATGCCATAACAACTGAAAAGCATTGTTGGTTCAATATCCGTCCCATAGCCAGTCATAAGGATAATCGGTATCCGGGAATTGGTTTTGTGCAGTTCTTCAGCAAGCTCGATTCCAGTCATTTCCGGCATAATCAGGTCGGTAATGAGAAGATCAAATTTTTCAGGATTTTGCCTGAACAGCTCCACTGCCTGCAGTGGACAGTTAACCGCCAGCACTGTAAAACCGATTTCGGTGATCATTTTCGTCACCATCCTGAGCAATACCGGATCGTCGTCAACCAGGAGTACGCGACCTTGTCCCTTTCCAGGAATCTCTTTGATTGTGGTTGTTATTATCTGATCAGGAACTACCGGAAGATATACCCGGAATGTAGTTCCTTTGCCCTGCCGGGTTTCAACAGCAATCTCTCCTTTAAGATTTGTAATAATACCGTGAACAACGGAAAGTCCGAGCCCTGTACTTTTATTGACAGATTTTGTAGTAAAAAATGGCTCAAATATACGCTCCAGGGTGGCATTATCCATACCTGTGCCGGTATCGGATATGCTGAGCTGTAAACAGGTTTCAGCCTGAAGAGCCTGATGCTGTGTTTGGAGGTTATAGTCTGGCGTAATCTCTTCGAGTTCAATGGTCAGTGATCCCCCAAATTCTTCCATTGCCTGAAATGCATTGGTGCAAAGATTGACAATCACTTGATGGATTTGTGACGAATCGGCAAGAATGTTTCTGCAACTCTTGTCGATATGCTGTTCAATCGTTATCGTGGCAGGTATTGATGGACGAAGAAGTTTCAGCGCTTCAGCAAGAATAGCTTGAATACTCACAAGAGTTGGAGTGCCTTCCTGTGCCGTGCTGAAGAGGAGGATTTGCGAGACAAGGTCTTTCGCACGTATGACAGCCTGGCTGATTTTCCTGAAATATTCAGGCAGCGGATTCGGTGCTGTCAGCTCTAACATCCCAAGTTCAGCATAACCGAGGATAGGAGTAAGGATGTTGTTAAGATCATGCGCAATACCGCCTGCAAGGGTACCAATGGTTTCAAGACGCAGGGATTTACGGAGATGCAACTCTAATTGCCGTTCTTTCTCTTCTACCCTTTTTCGCTCAGTGATATCAAGAACTATTCCAGAATAGAGCAATATTTTGCCATCGGAATCTTTAACCGGATTTCCTTTGGACATCATCCAACGGACATTTCCGTGAACATCACGAGTTCGCCATATACTGTTGAATTCGCTACCTGTTTGAACTGAGTCTATAACTGATTGTTCAACCGCCCCCCTGTCTTCAGGTATTATGGTGTTCAGCCAGTTTTCCAGCGAAGGCTCACAGCTATGCAGTTCAAGTCCGTAAAGTCCCCATAATTCATCGGACCAAATATGAATGTTTCTGCTCAGCTCACTCTCCCAAATACCTGTATTGGTAGCAGCCATAATGAGACGCATCCGTTCATTGCCCATAAGAAGCTCTTTCTGGAGCTCCTTGCGCTCAGTAATATCATTAATGATGGAATAGAGCAGAGTGCTCCCTGCAAGTGTAATGGGAGCGCTGAAAACTTCGACATCGCGGACTGAGCCGTCAGCCCGACAATGGCGGAAAGTAAAAAAATTTCGTTTTTCGTGGTTGGCCAGCTCCATTTCTGAGAGTACCTCCTGCTCTGTCAACAGGTTGATCTGAGTGATTTTCATCTGGCAGAGTTCAGCCTGCTCCCAGCCATAGAATATTTCTGCTGCTGGATTGGCGTCAACAATCCTGCCATCCTTCGGATCGATGATCAGCATCACGGTTTGTTTGTTCTGAAACAGGCTCCTGTATCGGGTCTCACTTTGACGCAGTTCATCTTCAGCAAGTTTTCGTGCTTTAAGATTTCGCAACATCGTAATTCCATACGCCAGATTGCCAGCCAGAGACGAAAGAAGCTTCGTCTCCTCAGCATTAAAAGCATCCAGGAAAGGGGAATAAATAGATAATGCTCCAAACACCTCGTCGTTGGCTTTCAGCGGTAAACTCAGCATGGAAGTATAACCGCGCTTTATTGCCTCCTGACGCCACAGCGTGAATTCCGTGTCTAATAAGATGTTCTTGGTAGAACACGGCTCGCCAGTACGAATTGCACTTCCTGTCGGTCCTCGTCCACGTTCGACATCTGCCCAGGAGATCATAAGCGTTTCGAGATAACCATCCTCGAAACCGTCTTGAGCAACCGGGCGTACACTTTTTTTGCTATCATTTTCTGCATAACCGACCCACGCCATACGATATCCACCGACCTCAACGACGATGCGACAGATATCATGCAACAACTCCATTTCATTTTCAGCACGAAGAAGCACCTGACTGCAATTGCTGATTGCCAGAAGTGCACGGTTCAGCTTGTAAAGTTCATCCTCCACCTGCTTATGCCCGGTAATATCAACAACGATGCTAACCATGTAAGTGGAGTTTAATTATAACGGAAGTTCCAGCAGTAGCAGAACGAAAAATCCCTATAAAGCGTTACTATAAAATTATTTACGCTTCATGGTGAGTTTTTTCCTTGTGACTACATCGACATTTTTGGCCTCAATGATTGCTGGTAATGTAATTTCGGCAGCGGCAAGTAACTCTCCGGCAAGCCCTTTCGACTGAGGAATTTT
>CAJEXW010000035.1 GCA_903994525.1 uncultured Chlorobiaceae bacterium | reverse complement strand
ATGGCTGGTATCGTTCATGCCAGAGGCGGGTGAGTCGCTCTCTGATATATTTTTCGCGACCCTCCTCTCCGGGACGGTAGTAAACCCTCGGCTCCACCCCTTCAGGAAAGTCCGCAGTCTGGGTGTAGGGGATCACCATCAGATGGCCGCAATTGTAGGGGTAGAGATTCATGATGATAAAACATCGACGGCCACGGTAGAGCACAAAACGCTTTTCGTCATCCTCGGGCGCAATATCAGCGAAGACCGACCTGCCCTCCTGGCTGGCAGGCTTGTCATCCTTGAAGGATTGCATATACACTTCACGCCAGGGTGAGTACATTCTGTCCATGCCCAAGAGGCTCCACTCTCACTTGCTTGTTTTCGGTTTAACCGTACCAAAGATGGGAATCGAACCCACACGAGTTATTCACTCACTGGATTTTGAGTCCAGCGCGTCTACCAGTTCCGCCACTTTGGCATACTTTTCACTGAAAAGAGCAGTGCGAGAGAAGGGAATCGAACCCTCACGCCTCACGGCACCAGTTCCTAAGACTGGCGTGTATACCAATTTCACCACTCTCGCATTCTCAGCTCAATAATATACGTGGTTTTTATTCTAATAAAAACTATCTTTAACGAAAGTTTTGCGGCGTATGAGCGCTACAATATTCCACAGTATCCAGGTTTGGAGCCTATGCCGTATCATGTCCATCGTGCAGCCGTCATTCTCTCATGGCTCATCAGCCCGGTGGCTGTCGCTCCTGCGGTCTATGCGGCCATTGTTCTGCTTGGCTTTCCCAAAGACCATAACGGCATGTATTACCTTATGGTGCTCTTTTTTGCAAGCACGCTCGCACCGGTGCTCCTGATATCGGGCCTCAAAAAAACCGGGAAGATTTCAGATTACGATATCAGCTTCAGGGAGCAGCGCTTTCTCCCCCTCCTGGCGCTTGTCGCCGTCAATGCTCTTGGGTATGAGTTTATTCTTGAAGTTGATGCGCCAAGGCTTCTGACCGGCATTCTGCTCTTCAACTCCATCAACATGGTCTTCATCCTTCTTGTCACCCTTCAATGGAAGATCAGCATTCACCTCTTTACCCTCACCTCCTCGATTGCCCTGCTCTTCGTGCAGTTTGGCGGCGGAGCACTCTGGTTTTTGCTTCTGGTGCCGCTCCTGATGTGGTCGCGCATCTCTCTGAAGGCTCATAACTTCATGCAGACCCTGGTTGGGGGGTTGATGGGCTTTCTGGTGATGTATGGAGAGCTAAAATGGTGGACGGGATTGTGAAAAGGAAAAAGTATGCAGTCATTGTCACCACCTATGGAGAGGTTGAAAACGTTACGGTTCGCAGCCTCTGGCCCAGTTCCCGAAAAATTCTCAGGGCGGTGACCCGTCAGATTGTCAAAATTCCTGAGGCACTGATCTATTTTATTGCGGACTATCGCTCCACAAAGCACTATATCAAGTGGAAACTCAACGGTTATCACTCTTCACTGCTTTCGGTGACCCGTGCCCAGACCCGGCATCTCGCAGAGGCCCTTCGGGCCAGCAGCAGCGAGTTTCTCTCATCCATCGAGCTTGTGGTCACCGATGGCTACTATTTTGTCGCCCCCTCTCTTGAGGAGAAGCTGCAGCAACTGCAACAGGAGTATGACGGAATTCTTGTGGTGCCGATGATACCTGTCGAATCGGCATTTTCCTGCGGGGTGGCCTGCCAGATGGTTGTCGACCTCTATGGCGAAGCCCTGATTGGCAAGGTGAGGGTGCTCAGCAAACTCTGGGACGATGATCGTCTCCATCGTCTCTATGCCTCCTACCTTTTCAACTCTCTTGACGACAGCCTGCGACGGCCCCAGGGGAGAAAAATCGGACTGGTGCTTGTTATTCATGGCACCCTGGTCAAAGATCGTGCCGGTAATGTCCCCACTCTTTTTACCGGTCTGGCCGAAACCAATGCTTTTTTTGAAGCCATGAAGCGCACCATTATGGCTGACCCCGACAATATCTTTTTTGATGTCCGTCAAGGCTGTATGAACCACTCAAGGGGAGGGGAGTGGACAGCCGACACCATCGAAAAAGCGCTTGAAGGGTTCAAAGCCGAAGGGTACGACGGCGTGGTGATGTTTCCCTACGGCTTTTTTGCCGATAACAGCGAAACCGAGTACGATGCCTGTAAAAAGCTTGAGGCGGCGGCCTTTCCACATTCACAATATGTCCGCTGTATCAACGACGCGCCTGAATTTGGTGACTGGCTTTCGCACAGGGTGCACGACGCACTCCAGACACTTCACAACCTCCAGGGTGCCATTGAGCGCCTTGAGGCTCAACCGTCATGACATAAAGAGAGAATGCCAAAAGAGATTGAAAAAGAGAGTTCCGACAGCTTCAGGAGGCAGTATGAAGAGGCGCTGAAGGCACTTCAGCAGGAGCGCCACAGTGAGGCTCTGGAGCTGCTCAATGGCTGCCTTGCCCTGCGTCCCCGAAATCCTGAAGCGCTCTATGCGCGGGCAGTGACCGGCATCTCCATGGGCAGGTACCGAAAAGCCGCCTGTGACCTCATGAAAACCATCACGCTCGACAGAGCACTTCTCGATGCCTACAAACAGCTTGGATTTGTGCAGTTTATGCTCGGCAAAGAGGAGGCGGCCCTCAAAACCCTTGCAAAGGGGCTGGAGATTGATCCCCGCTATACCGAAATTTTTTGTGTGCAGGGAGATATATATATTGACCTCGGTGAGCTCGACAAAGCGAGGGAGGCTTATGAGAAGGCCCTTGAGCTTGAGCCCGACAAACCGGAGCCACACAGCAAAATGGCCATGTACCACCTTGCAAGGGGCGACATGAAAGGGCTAAAACGGGAGTATGAGCTTCTCAAGAGCCTCGACCCCGCCCTGGCAGAGCAGATCGGAACCCTCTATTTTGAAACACCATGAAACTTTTTCCCGATACCCAAACGCGCCGGCGCTTTATGAAAAGAGCACTCCCGGTTCTTCTGAGTATAGCCTGGGCTCCAATGATTGCCCTGGTTGTCACCGCCGTTGTCGGCACTCCTCTTGCCGCGCTCGTCGGCTGGCAGGCCACGCTCTGGGTTTCCGGGCTCCTGACGCTGCTCGTCATCACCCTTATAATGAGGTTTTTCAGTGCTACCGGAAAAAAAATAAGGGGTGAAGAGGGAGTAACGGGTAAATAATTTATTTTTTCCTTAAAAAAAGCTTAAATTAGCGAAGCGCACAAAAGTTCTCAAATGGCTCTCCACCGTCAGAACACAGGCGAGCATCGCAGGGATTTTTTTTCTGGCTTCGACGAAATTTTTTTTATATATTTGCGCACACGAAAAACAAGAGCCGGCAATGATGGGCTTCTGTTTTTCAAAAAAGGCTTTGCAGTACCGTGACTAAACAAAAAATGGCACTCCATGGATCAGACGCTCAGTAATTTTGGCAACGTTTTCGTCTTCCTCGCTCTCGGCATCGTTTTTGTAGCAGGCGGATTCCTGACGGCCCGTATGCTGCGTCCACAGAGGCCCAACCCGGCTAAAAATTCAACCTACGAGTGCGGTGAAGAGGCGGTTGGCAGCGCCTGGGTCAAGTTCAATATCAGATTTTACGTTGTAGCGCTCATCTTTATTATTTTTGACGTTGAGGTTGTTTTTCTTTTTCCATGGGCTACCATCTTCAAGCAGCTCGGAGCGTTTGCACTCGTTGAAGTGCTTGTTTTTGCTGGCATACTTCTTCTCGGTCTCGCCTACGCCTGGGTCAAGGGTGACCTCGACTGGGTAAGGCCCACCCCGAATGTGCCAAAAATGCCGGAGATGCCGGATGCGCCCTCGGTCAAATCATCCTCATTCACCATTCAATAGAACGTTATGGGTTTACATGATGCCGCAATAACAAGACATAACGTCCTGGTGACATCAGTTGACAATGTTTTGAACTGGGCCCGTCTCTCTTCGCTCTGGCCTATGGGTTTCGGTTTGGCATGCTGCGCCATCGAGATGATGGCCACCAACGCATCCAACTACGATCTTGAGCGTTTTGGTATTTTCCCTCGCTCCTCCCCCCGTCAGTCCGATCTGATGATTGTGGCCGGTACGGTGACCATGAAGATGGCTGAAAGGGTGATCCGACTGTACGAGCAGATGCCGGAGCCGCGCTATGTGCTCTCCATGGGGAGCTGTTCAAACTGTGGCGGTCCCTACTGGGAGCATGGCTACCATGTGCTGAAAGGTGTTGATCGTGTTATTCCCGTCGATGTCTATGTGCCCGGTTGCCCTCCAAGGCCCGAGGCGCTTATCGGCGGACTGATGAAGGTTCAGGAGCTGATACGGATGGAGCAGATTGGTATATCAAGGGCGGATGCGCTCAAAAAGCTGGAGGAGAAGGCTCTCGATCCCCGCGTTTTTGTTGAGCAGGAACGGAAGGTGGCCCAGGCTTAATCAACTACTAAGGTTTACTCTCAGATGGAAGAAGGAAAGGCAGTTTCGCAGTCGGTACAGCAGAGCGCTGCGGCATATTCAATGATACAGGAGCAGTTCGGTTCTGCGCTCTCCCCGCTCGATGCCAACGAGACCATGCCCTTCTTTGAGGTTGTAGAGACCGCTCGCTGGGTCGAAATAGCGCACTTTATGCGCGACCATGCAAAACTGAAGTTCAACTACCTGGCCTGCCTCACCGGCGTGGACTATCCGGCAGAGGAGAAGGTCGGCATTATCTGTAATTTCGAGTCACTTGCCCTTCTGGGCCATAAGCTGGCTGTCAAGCTCAAGTGTCAGCGTCATGGTGGTTCACTTCCCTCAATCTCCTGCCTCTGGCACACCGCCAACTGGCATGAGCGTGAGGTTTTCGATCTCTTCGGCATCACCTTTGCAGGCCATCCCGAAATGCGTCGAATTCTCTGCCCTGATGACTGGGAAGGATCTCCATTACTGAAAGATTATAAGGTGCAGCAGAGCTATCGCGGCATCAAGGTACCCTACTAACAGTGTTTTTAATCGTATAAGCAGCTCACAGTATGCAGGAATTAGATACAGTCGGACAGGGATCTGTCAGGGTTACCCGTAAAAGCGACAAGCTCGTCATTGTTGAAAAAGATCTTGCTACCGAGCAGATGGTGCTTGCCATGGGCCCACAGCACCCTTCGACTCACGGAGTGCTCAAGCTGGAGTGTTTGACAGACGGAGAGGTGATTACCGAGGCGGTGCCCTGCCTTGGCTACCTCCATCGCTGTTTTGAAAAGTGTTGTGAAAACGTCGATTACCCCGCAATTGTCCCCTATACCGACCGTCTCGACTACCTTTCGGCGATGAACAGCGAATTTGCCTACGCCATGGCCGTCGAAAAGCTCCTTGATATTGAGATCCCTCGCAGGGTAGAGTTTATCAGGGTTCTTGTCTCCGAACTCAACAGGATTGCCTCTCACCTCGTCGCTATAGGAACCTACGGTATTGATCTTGGTGCTTTTACCCCCTTTCTCTTCTGCTTCCGCGACCGTGAAATTATTCTTGGTCTGCTTGAGTGGGCCTCCGGGGCTCGAATGCTCTATAACTATATATGGATTGGGGGCCTTGCCTACGATGTACCCGCTGACTTTCTCAAAAGAGTGCGGGAGTTTGTCAACTACTTCAGGCCCAAGACCGTTGAACTCAACAATCTTCTCACCTCAAACGAGATCTTTCTCAAGCGTACCCACGGTATAGGCATCATGCCGCCGGAGGTGGCTATCAATTACGGCTGGTCGGGCCCCATGCTTCGCGGCTCCGGGGTGAAGTGGGATCTGAGAAGAAACGACCCCTACTCCATCTACCCCGAACTCGACTTTAAGGTGGCCGTTCCTGACGGAAAAAACTCCGTCATCGGCGACTGCCTCTCCCGTCACCTTGTTCGTGCCATTGAAATGGAGGAGAGCCTGAAGATTATAGAGCAGTGCATCGATAAAATGCCCTCCTCCGAAGGGTTCAACTCCCGCTCTGCCATTCCAAAGAGGATTCGACCAAAAGCGGGCGAGGTCTACTCCCGTGCCGAAAATCCCCGTGGAGAGCTTGGCTTCTACATCGAGAGCGACGGAAAATCAACCAAACCGGTTCGCTGCAAAGCCCGTTCCTCCTGTTTTGTCAATCTTTCGGCCATGAAAGATCTCTCAAAAGGTCAGCTTATCCCCGATCTTGTCGCCATTATCGGCAGCATCGACATCGTCCTTGGGGAGGTTGACCGATGAGCACAACCGCACTCACTCAATTCAGCATCCCTCTTCTTATGGGTAACAGTCTCAATGCCTGGTCTGAAGCGCTTGTAGGCTTCAATCTTCTGGGTCTGCCTCTCGGTCTGGTTATTCTTGCCGCAATACCGCTGGTCTTTATCGCCCTCTACTCCCTCACCTATGGAGTCTATGGTGAGCGCAAGATATCGGCCTTCATGCAGGATCGTCTCGGCCCGATGGAGGTTGGCAAATGGGGTCTTCTCCAGACCATCGCCGATATCCTGAAGCTGATCCAGAAGGAGGATATTCTTCCAACCTCCGCCGACCGCTTTCTCTTTGTCATCGGCCCGGGAATTCTCTTTGTCGGCTCCTTTATGGCCTACGCCGTGCTCCCGTTCAGCCCCGCCTTTATAGGGGCAAGTCTCAATGTTGGTCTCTACTACGCCATTGGAATTGTGGCTATCGAGGTGGTGGGCATTCTTGCCGCCGGATGGGGCTCCAACAACAAGTGGTCGCTCTATGGAGCCGTCCGAAGTGTGGCGCAGATTGTCAGTTACGAAATTCCCGCCTCACTGGCCCTGCTCTGCGGTGCCATGATGGCCGGCACGCTCGACATGCAGCAGATTAACCTTTTACAGTCGGGCTCCTACGGCTTTGCCCACTTCTATCTCTTCCATTCGCCGATAGCCTGGCTCCCGTTTCTGATCTACTTTATCGCCTCCCTGGCCGAGGTGAATCGCGCCCCCTTCGACATTCCCGAAGCTGAGTCGGAGCTGGTTGCCGGCTACTTTACCGAATACTCCGGCATGAAGTTTGCAGTCATCTTTCTTGCGGAGTATGGCAGCATGTTCATGGTCTCCTCCATCATCTCGGTGGTCTTTCTGGGCGGCTGGAACTCACCGCTGCCAAATCTTGGCTCTTTTGCCCTCAACACCTGGACAAACGGCCCGGTCTGGGGTGCATTCTGGCTGATTATGAAAGGGTTCTTCTTTATTTTTGTACAGATGTGGCTTCGCTGGACGCTCCCCCGACTGAGGGTCGACCAGTTGATGTACCTCTGCTGGAAAGTTCTCACACCGTTTGCCTTTGTCAGCTTTGTACTGACGGCAATCTGGGAGATCTATGTGCCTTGATGGCCCAAACGGTGCCACCCGGCTGCGTAAGAGTAAAAAAAGTTAATGCTTGCAATTGAAATGAGCCAGAGATTATGAGTGAATATTTCGGGAATATAAAAAATGGTGCGCTCACCATCGCCGAGGGTATGGGCATCACCCTGAAGCACTTCTTCAATGCGGTGCATCGTAAGGGCGATGCCGGCGTTGATGATGTCGACTATTTCCGCCAGGTCGATGGACTCTGCACCCTGCAATATCCGCATGAAGCCATCCCGACCCCCCCGAACGGTCGTTATCGTCTTCATAACAATATCGACAACTGTATCGGGTGCGGCCAGTGCGTTCGCGCCTGTCCCATCGGCTGCATCACCATTGAGACTATCAAGGCCGCTCCTGATGACGTGGCTTCCTGTGGAAAGACCAAGGATGGTCAGCAGAAGCGTTTTTGGGTGCCGGTTTTCGACATTGATGTGGCAAAGTGCATGACCTGCGGCATCTGCACCACTGTCTGCCCGACCGAGTGCCTCGCGCACACGCCGGTTGCCGACTTTTCAGAGTTCGACCGCAGCAATCTGCTCTACCATTTCGGGAACCTTACCCGTCTCGAAGCAGATGCGAAACGTCGCAAACTTGCAGAAATACAGGCCAAAGCGCAGGCCGAGAAAGAGAAAAAGCCGGCAGAAAACTGATATTATTCTATACCATTATGAGCACTCAAACCACTACGGTCATCTTTTATCTCTTTGCAGCCCTCACGGTCTGCTCGGCAGCTTTTGTGGTGTTGACCCGCAACGTGATTTATTCGGCATTTTCGCTGCTCTTCACCTTTTTCGGGGTTGCCGCCCTCTACGTCTTTCTCAGTGCCGACTTCCTTGCCGTCACCCAGGTGGTGGTCTATGTCGGCGGTATTCTGGTTCTTCTCCTCTTCGGTGTCATGTTTACCAACAGTATCATGAATCCCGGCCAGAAAACGGAGGTCTCAAACACTCTTGCAGGTTCACTCCTCTTTCTTGGTGTGACCGGGGGAGTCCTCTACTCTTTCTTTGCCTCTCCGGGCTGGATGAGTACCGGCAAAACTCTTCAGGGCAGCATTGTGGGGCCGGTTGGTTTCGAAACCATGTCGCGCTATGTGCTGCCTTTTGAAATGGTCTCCATTTTGCTGCTGGCCGCGCTGATCGGGGCCGCATTTCTGGCTCGTTTCGATAAAAAGGGGAACTCATGAAAACAATCTCTCTCACAATCATGCAACAGTTGACAACCATAGGGCTCAACCACTACCTCACCATATCAGCCTTGCTGCTGGGTTTCGGCCTCTTTGCCGTCATGACCCGTAAAAATGCGATCGTGGTGCTGATGGGTGTCGAGCTGATTTTAAATGCCGCCAACATCAATTTTCTCGCATTTTCAAAATATAATGGTGGAATGCAGGGGGTGATGTTTGCACTTTTTGTTATTGTTATTGCGGCGGCGGAGGCTGCCATCGCCCTTGCTGTCGTTATTAACATCTTCAAGATCTTCAAAAGTGTCGATGTTTCGGAAAGAGACAGTCTGAAAGAGTAGAAGTGAGTAAAAAGTTTTATTTATTTTCCGTGTAACCAGTCAATAGACCATGCACAGTTTAATTCAGTTATCAATAGTCGTACTGCTGCTGCCGCTGCTCTCGTTTGTCATTCTTATCTTTTTTAATCGCAAACTGCCGCGCAGGGGCGATTTTGTAGGGGTAGGTATTCTCGGTACAGCCTTTGCCATCTCTGCCACTATCTTCTGGCAGGTTGTGGTGCAGGCCTACGATCCTGCCTTCAGGGTAGCGTGGGACTTTACCTGGATTGATCTTGGCAATGTTCCCGGTGTTGGCCATCTCCAGTTCAAGATGGGCATTGTGATCGATAACCTCACCTCCATCATGCTGGCGATGGTGACGCTCATCAGCCTTCTTGTCCATCTCTACTCCACCGGCTATATGGCTGGCGACAAGAATTATGGACGCTATTTTGCCTTTCTGGGCATCTTCACCTTCTCGATGCTCGGTATTGTGCTCTCCGACAACCTCTTCTCCATCTATATCTTCTGGGAGCTGGTCGGTCTCTCCTCTTATCTGCTTATCGGTTTCTTTTTTGAGAAGCAGAGCGCGGCCGATGCCCAAAAGAAGGCCTTTCTGGCTAACCGTGTCGGCGATATCGGCATGTGGCTCGGCATTCTGATTCTCTACTCCCAGTTCCACACCTTCAGCTTCCAGGAGGTCTACGCCAACCTTGCTGCGGGCAAGTTCGGCCTCTCCAACGGCTGGCTCACTGCGGCTGGTATCCTCCTCTTTATGGGTTGCGTCGGTAAATCGGCACAGTTCCCTCTCCATGTCTGGCTCCCTGATGCCATGGAGGGTCCAACTCCGGTTTCAGCCCTTATCCATGCGGCCACCATGGTTGCGGCCGGTGTCTACTTTGTCGCCCGAATCTTTATTATACTGACCCCCGATGCCCTCCATGTGATCGCCTTTATCGGTGCCTGTACCGCCTTTATGGCGGCCACCATCGCCATCACCCAGAACGATATCAAGCGAGTGCTTGCCTACTCGACCGTCTCGCAGCTTGGCTACATGGTGCTCGGCCTTGGTGTCGGTGCCTATTCGGCAGCCCTTTTCCATCTTGTAACGCACGCCTTCTTTAAAGCCTGTCTCTTCCTTGGTTCCGGTGCTATCATCCACGCCACGCATCACGAGCAGGATATGCGCTGGATGGGCGGCCTGAGCAAAAACATGCCTTGGACCTTTGCAACCTTTACCCTTGCAACGCTTGCCCTTGCCGGTCTGCCTCTCACCAGCGGCTTTTTGAGCAAGGATGCCATTCTTGCCGGGGCCATCGGCTTCGCCAATGTTGAGGGTGGAGGCATCTACTATCTTATCCCCGTGCTCGGCTTCTTTTCGGCCATGCTCACCGCCTTCTATATGGGTCGCCAGATCTGGCTTGTCTTCTTTGGCGAAAATCGTGCCCATCTCAAGCCTGCTGACGATCACCATCACGGCCACGATGCCCATGCCGCACACGGCGCTGACGATTCTCACGACGACCACCACGAAGATCACGGTGTCCATGAGGTCTCCTGGAACATGAGAGCTCCGCTGGTTATTCTCGCCGCGCTCTCGCTCTTCTTTGTCTATTCGCCAGATCCGCTCGACGGTGCCAAAGGGTGGTTCATGAAGATGATTCCAACCCCGGCGACGGTTGTTGGTGCGGCAAACCCCCAGAAGGGTGCCCTTCTTGCCGGTGTTGCAGCTCCGGCTCACGAAGCGGTGGCGCCTCATGGTGAGTCGGCAGCACCCGCAGCAGGGGAGCACGGCGTTGCAGCAGCCTCCCACGGCGAAGCGAAAGCCGGCCACAACTACTCCGATCCTCGCCAGGCTGAAATTATCCATGCCGGCCATGCGGCGCACTATACGGCCATCTACATCTCCAGTGCCATGGTGCTGCTCGGTGTCTCTCTGGCCTTTATTGTCTATGTTTTCGGTATTATTGACCCCGACAAAACTGCCCTTGCCATCAGGCCCCTCTACCTCTTTTCGCTCAACAAGTGGTACTGGGACGAGATCTATCAGGCAACCTTTATCAAGGGTTCAATGGCGCTGGCCAAAATGCTCACCTGGTTCGACATCAATATTGTTGATGGTATTGTCAACGGTGTGGCAACCCTTGTCCGAAAGTTCGCCTTCCTCAACAGCAGTTTCGACAAGCATGTTGTGGACGGGGCGGTAAACTTTACAGCCTTCACGGTCAACACCACCGGTGCGGTGCTGCGGAAGTTGCAGACGGGTAAAGTACAGACCTATGTGGTGATGCTGCTGCTTGCCCTTGTTGGATATTTTGCCTTTTACCTTGCACGACTGATTCATTGAGCAAACATTTATAGAGTTTTACCAGGATTTACTTTCAATCAGAAAACTTACAGATACGGAACATGCTGAGTTTAATTGTTTTTCTGCCTATCATCGCCGGTCTGATTATTCTTGCCGTGCCTTCATCGCAAAAGCAGATAATCAGAATTGTTTCACTGCTTGCGGCGCTTGCCCAGGGAGTGCTGGCAGTTATGATCTGGAGAGGCTATAACCCCTCTCTTCCAGGAATCACCGCAGCTCCCGGTGGCAGCCCTCTCGGCTCGTTCCAGTATGTGGAGCGCGTTCCATGGATCAATCTCGACCTTGCCGGCTTCGGCCCGCTCAACATCGAGTATTTCGTAGGTGTTGACGGTATCTCTGTCACCATGGTGATTCTGACGGCTCTCGTTTCGGCCATCGGTGTGCTGTCGAGCTGGACCATCCAGAAGCAGGTGAAAGGCTACTTTATTCTCTATAACCTGCTTGGTGCGGCCATGATGGGCTGTTTTGTAGCCCTCGACTTCTTCCTTTTCTATGTCTTCTGGGAGATCATGTTGCTTCCGATGTACTTCCTGATCGGCATCTGGGGTGGTCCGAACCGCGAATATGCGGCCATCAAGTTTTTCCTCTATACGCTTTTTGGCTCCGTTTTTATGATGCTGGTGATGATTGGCCTCTATTTCAGTGTTACCGATCCGGTGACCGGCCACCACACCTTCTCGCTGGTTGCGATGGCGACCCAGAGTAACTATATCAAGGACTCTATTCTTGGGCCGAATAACGAGATGTGGCGCTATGTCGCCTTTATCGCTCTGTTTGTCGGCTTTGCCATCAAGGTGCCGATGTTCCCTTTCCACACCTGGTTGCCTGATGCCCACGTTGAGGCTCCGACCCCAATTTCGGTTATTCTGGCCGGTGTTTTGCTGAAGCTGGGTACCTATGGTATGATCCGTATTAACTTCCCGCTTTTCCCTGAGGTTTTTCAGGCCGGGATGTATGTGATTGGCATTTTCGGTGCTATCAATATTATCTATGGTGCTCTCTGTGCCCTTGCGCAGCAGGATTTGAAAAAGATGGTCGCCTACTCCTCTATCAGCCACATGGGTTATGTGCTGCTTGGTCTCTCGGCCGGTAACAGTGAGGGGATGGTTGGAGCGCTCTACCAGATGTTTAACCATGGCACCATTACTGCCATGCTCTTCCTGTTGGTTGGTGTTATTTACGATCGTGCCCACACCCGTCAGATCGACAAGTTTGGTGGTCTTGCTTCGCACATGCCGCACTATGCTGCTTTGGTGACGGTTGCCTGGTTTGCCTCTCTTGGTCTTCCGGGGCTGAGCGGCTTTATCTCCGAAGCGCTGGTCTTTGTTGGTGCCTTCAGCTCGTTGACCACCCGTTCGATTGCGATGGTTGCGGTTCTTGGTATTGTTTTTGGTGCCGCCTATCTGCTCTGGTCGCTCCAGAGGATGTTCCTTGGCCAGCGGAAGCCTGATGCGGCTTACGATCTTGTGGTGGGTGAGGATGGTCATGAGCATATCCATTTCCACGACTGGAATGGCAAAATTGATCTTGATGGTCGCGAGCTGACGATGCTGGTGCCGTTGGTGATTATCACCATTGTGCTTGGGGTCTATCCGATGCCAATACTTGGTATGCTGACGTCGAGCATCAACAGGCTGGTTGAGGTGCTCTCTCCGGTGGTGTTGTCGCAATTGTGAGTGTTGTTTGATCTGAAATTGAACTGAAACTGAGACAGAGGTTAAAGAATAAACGTAGAGAATTATGTTCGAGCTGCCATCAGGTGCTGAAATCCAGGGAATTATTGCAAGTGTTAAGGCAAGCGTTGGATTTTTTATACCTGAAATTTATCTCTCTTTGCTTTTTATGCTCCTGATCGTTGTTGATCTGGTGTCGAGAGGCAAAAAAAACAATCTGCTCTCAATAACCACTCTTGTGGGGCTTGCGGGGAGCCTTTTTTTCATCCACCAGCAGCAGTCGATGCAGGCGGGGGAGCTTTTTTTCGGCATGTATGTGCTCGATGAGTTTGCTCTCTTCTTCAAATACTTTTTTGTGCTTTCGGGGATGCTCGCTGTGGTCGTGACGATGGCTGATGAGCAGTTTGAGAGGGAGGTGAAGAGCATGGGTGAGTATTATGCTCTTGTTGTCTCTATGGTGATCGGTATGGTGATGATGGCTTCGGCGGCTGATCTGTTGATGATCTTTCTCTCGATGGAGCTGGTGAGCTTTACGGCTTACATTTTGACCGGTTATTTTAAGCGTAATGCTCGTTCTTCGGAGGCTGCGTTGAAGTATCTGGTGTATGGGGCGGTCTCTTCGGGTTTGATGTTGTATGGTTTCTCTTTGGTATACGGTTTGACCGGTCAGACGAATCTGATAAAGATCGGGGCTGAAATTGCGGCGCAGGGTCAGGCTCACTCTCTGGTGCTCACTTTTGCTTCGGTGATGATTTTGGCGGGTTTTGGTTACAAGATTGGTGCGGTGCCTTTTCACTTCTGGTCTCCTGATGTGTATGAGGGTGCTCCTACGCCGGTTACTGCCTATCTTTCGGTTGCTTCAAAGGCTGCGGGTTTTGCGTTGTTGATGCGCTTTCTCTTTGTCGCTATTCCCCAGGGTTCGTCGCCGTTGTCGACGCCTTCGGGGTTGAACTGGATTACGATGTTGATGGTGCTTTCGGTGGCTTCGATGATTTATGGTAATGTGGTTGCGTTGTGGCAGAAGAATGTGAAGCGTCTTTTGGCTTACTCTTCGATTGCTCATGCGGGGTATCTGTTGCTGGGTGTTCTTGTGATGGGGAAGTTTGCGACGCAGGCGACGCTGTTTTATCTGCTCTCCTATTTTTTGATGAATTTTGGGGCTTTTTTTGTGGTTATTTTGATTGCTAACCAGACGGGGAGCGAGAGTCTGGACGATTATCGTGGTCTTGGTAAAAAGATGCCTTTGGCGGGTGCGGCGTTGACAGTTTTTCTGGTCTCGTTGGTTGGTCTGCCCCCGACGCTTGGCTTTATTGGCAAGTTGATGCTCTTTTCCGCGTTGTTGGCTAAGGGGTCGGTCTACTTGTGGCTGGCGCTTGTGGGTATTATGACGAGTGTGATTTCGCTCTACTATTATATGTTGATTCCTTTGAACATGTTTCTTCGCGAGTCGAAGCAGAATGATGGCAGGGAGATGAAGAGTGGGTTGATTGCTCAGTCATTGATGGTGGTGTTGATGGTTTTGACGCTTTATTTTGGTCTTTTTTTCACTCCGCTCTCCGATTTCGCACGGTACTCTTCTGCTATGTTTGGCGTGATTCTTCACTGATATATTCTACCGTTATCTCTTCCAATTCAATAAGTCCTTTAAAGATATTCTTTAAAGGGCTTTTTTGTATTTAGTCGTAAAATGAGTACATTGCAGGGCTGGATGTCTGCTCTTCCGCTAATGTTATTTTCAGTATGTGACTGAAGGTGCTTTAGCTGTATTCGATTTGTGATTCGGCTCTCTTCCAGCACCAACAACTATGATTTCGGAATTTATGGTGACTTGTTTTATGCGATTTTTGAAAGCCATTGCTGTCTGGTTGTTAATGGTTCAGATGCTTTTGCTCTCTCTTTTTACTGGCACCACTCTTGCAGAACCATACACGCAGGGGCAGCAGTCCGTGGGTATTGGTAACCCTTTTGCCGGCAAATATTCCGATACCTATTTTGCTGATGAGTATGGGAACATTCTGATGATTGTTAATGTCCTTGGTGAGGTCGGTGCTCCGGGTCAAATTATTGTTTCAGAAAATGCCGACTTTCCGGTTGTCTTTTCCAGGGCCGGAGGTCTTAAGACGACTGCCAACTTGAAAAAAGTGGTCTTGTCGCGCTTCAGGCCGGATGGAGACGGGAAGCAGGCTTACAAAATTAATCTCAAGCCCTATTATGAAGAGGGCGACCGCTCCTCATTTGTTGCTATTAAACCCAACGACACCATTATTATTCCAGAAGATCGGGGGATATCTCTTGTGGGTTTGATAACACAGGTTGGGACACTTTCGATATCGCTTTACTCGACCTATGTCCTTTATAACTTGATTCGCTCTTCAAATTAATTTAGAGATATGAGTGATATCCAACCCTCCTCAAATCTGCAGAATATCCCGGCGGGTATTGAAGAGTTCAAGATCAATTATAAAGAGATCCTGCGTGTTGTTACCCGTCGATGGAGCGGTATTATTGTTATTCTTGTCTGCTCCCTGCTCTATGGCTGGTTCAATTATATCCAGTTGCCACCCGAATACAATGCCCCCTCTCTTCTGATGATCAAGCAGTCGCATGGTGCTACCGATCTCCAGTTCTCTTATGGTGGTGCTTCTGGGCCTGGGCCTGGTTCTGGCTCTGCTTCTGGAGCAGGCTCTTTAAGTACCGATATTGCCCTTTTAAAATCAACGACAATCTGCGAGCATGTTGTGCGTGAACTCTATAAGAGCGACAGGCGCGACTCTCTCGAGTTCTTTGGCAACAAGAGCTATATTTCCCCGATAAAAAAACTTCTCCACCCCCGTTTGCATAGTGGTAAAAGGAGGGTTGCAACCCCCCCCTCCTTTAATGACAAGGATTTCAGTATCTATACCCAGTTGATGCAGGGGCGTGTGAAAGTTACTCCTGTGCCCGATACCAATTTGCTCAATGTCTCGGTTTCAAGTCCATTTCCTGATGAGGCGCTCTATTTAACCAACACCCTCTGCCGTGTCTACAAAGAGGCCGACAAACAGTGGAATTCCGAGAAGTTCAATCAATCGATAAAGTACATCTCTGAATTGCTCAAGGATCAGCAGGTGAAGGTTGATGATGCGGATAACGAGCTTGTCGCCTATCAGGAACATAATGAGCTTGCCGAGGGTACTGTAGATAGTCAGCAGCTTCTTTCAAAGATCACCGAGGCTGAATCCAGGTACAATGAGAGTGTTGCAGAGTTTAATATCCTGAAGAACAGCCTTGTTTTTCTCGAAAAAAAACTCTCCGACTCCGACAAGGCGCTCAGTGCCCGTATATCTAAAAATGTCACCAGTCAACTTGGTCTTATTCAGGATGAAATCAAGGCTGCGGAGCGTGCCTATGTACTGGTGCTTCGCGACAAGCCGATGGATGCGCCTGAAGTGGTTGCCACCCGAAAAAGACTTGATCTGGTAAAATCCCGCTATGAACAGCTCAGTCGCAGCAAAATTGCGGGAGAGCTGAGCTACGCCGGGCGAGCCCAGAAGTACAACTTTGATCTTGTTTCCGAGAAGCTCGACACTGAGCGAAAACTTGATGCTTTGCTCTTTACTTCAAAGGAGTGGTCCAGACGCAAACAAATGTATGAGAGTAAATTGAGCATGCTTCCCAAAAAGCAGCAGATCTATTTCAAGCTGAAGCGTCAGCAGGGAGTTGTCGGTAAAACATACCAGTTTCTCCAGGAAAAGCTTGAAGAGACCTCCATACTGCTCGGCTCTGAAATTGGTAAGGTTGCCGTTGTCGGTAACGCCATTCTGCCCTTGTCGCCCGAAAAGCCCCCTCTTGCAAAAAAGCTGATTATGGCTCTTCTGAATGGATTGCTTGTCTCTCTTATCTTTACGGTAGTTGCCGAGTTTCTCGACGATACTGTCAACGATGCCTCCTTTTTCAAGGATATAGGTATGACCCTTCTTGCGGTTATACCGGTCGTTGAGGAGAAGAAGAAAAGCTTTTTTTCAACCTTTGCGTTCTCCGATGTTAAACCCTCTTTTGAGAAACTCTGGCATCTCCTTCGTGATCAGCTCCTTGTTTTTGCAGGCAGGGAGAAAGGTAAAAAAGCAGAAAAAAAGGCTGCTCTCAAGATGCCTCGCATTACCGACAGCCTCAGCTCCTCTTTTTCCGAAAGTTTCCGCACATTGAGGACGGTGCTCGACTATTCGAGGATCGACAGTTCTCTCAAATCCATTCTCATAACCGGCACTGCAATGTCCGAAGGGAAATCGACCATCTGTGCCAACCTTGGTATGGCTTTGGCGCTTACAGGCAAACGCACCCTTATTGTCGATTGCGACCTGCGTCGAGCCTCCCTCCATACAAAATTTTTAATTAAGCGAGAGCCTGGTTTAAGTGACTATCTCTGCAGTACCAGCCATACAATTGATGAGAGTTATTTTCAGAAGTCACATGTTGATAATCTCTTTTTGCTTTGCGCAGGTAAAAGTGTACCGAACCACAATGAGCTGTTGGGCTCAGTTAAAATGGGGCTCCTCATCAAGCAGCTTGAGGAGCGGTTCGACAAAATATTGCTCGATACCCCTCCGCTTTTTCTGAGTGATGCCACCCAGCTTGCCCGAAATGTTGGTGGCACAATATTGGTGGTTCGCCTAAAGTATAGTGGCAGAAGGCCAATCCAGGAGTTTGTGAAAGATCCGGTCCTCGGCCCATATACGCTTGGCGTTGTGGCTATAGCTCCTGCCGATTCGGCCAATTATGGTTACGGTAATTATGGCTATGGCCGATATCGCTATGGCAGGTATGGATATAAAAAATATGGCTATGGCAGGTACGGCTATGGCAAGTACTGGTATAGCCGCTATGAAGAAGAAAAATAATACTTACTTTTTTTTATTTAACGTTAAACCAGAAAAATAATGAAACTATCAAACAGGGGTCTCATTCCGGTGATTTTTGGTTTGTTGGCCATGCAATCGCCCCGTTCAGAGGCAGTAACACCTGGTTCGGTCCCTTTTATGCCGAACAATCACGGTAAATCAATAACAACCCCTACCGCGTGGGGGGCATCCAATAATGTCGTCTTTGTCGGTGCTGGTGGAACATCCCCCTCTCCCTATTATCATTCCAGCGACGGGGCCGCTGTTGTTGGCTTTGGTGTTGGCGATCCGGTTAAAAACCTTGCCCTTACCTGCACACTTATCTCCATCGATCTGACGCAGTGGCAGGAGTACTCTTCCGCATTTCACCTCTATCGTGATCTTGGTGATGGTGGGGCTGTCGGTGCGGGTGTTGAAAATGTGATGCTCACCTCAGGAGGAGATTCGGGCAAAAGCCTCTATGTTGTTTACAGCCGGGGTGTCCAGAATGAAAAATATTTTAATAAAAACACCAACGCCACTAAACTTCATTACTCTGTAGGAGCTGGCACTGGTCGCTTCGGCGAAAAAAGTCCTGAAGATATTGCGAGTGGTAAGGGGAAAAATGGTACCTATGTTTTTGGAAATATCTCCTATGAAATTGCTGACTCTTTCAATCTGATTACAGACTGGAATGGTCTCAACCTCAATGCCGGTGTCTCTAAATCCTTCTCGATAGGCACGATTCCCTTCTCACTCTCTTTCGGAGTTGCCGATCTTACCAAAAACTCGGGTGACGGCAGTCGTTTTGTCTTTGCAGGTGGTTATGGCTTTAAACTCTGAAACTCTAACAGAATATCACAATGAATAAAAGCATTATCCATAAAAGTATGCTTGTCTCAAGCCTTTTGGCTTCTACAGCATCTCCGCTGCTTGCTGCTGGTACAGGCAATAATTCCGATGTTGCCGCTACTGCCACGGTTGCGGCCACGGTTGGTTCCTCGATAACATCAACGATTGGCAGCAATATCAATGTGCCAACATTTACACCAGCTCCCGTACCCGTATCAGTTCCGGCACCAGCTCCAGTTATAGCTCCGGCACCAGCACCAGCACCAGCACCAGCACCAGCTCCGGCACCGGCACCAGCTCCAGCACCAGCACCAGCACCAGCACCGGCACCAGCTCCAGCTCCAGCGGCTGAACCAGCCCCAGCGCCAGCTCCGGCACCAGCGGCCGAACCAGCTCCGGCACCAGCGGCTGAACCAGCTCCGGCACCAGCGGCTGAACCAGCTCCGGCACCAGCGGCCGAACCAGCTCCGGCGCCAGCGGCTGAACCAGCCCCGGCACCAGCGGCCGAGTCGGCACCAGCAGCCGAACCTGGTAGTGAAACGGATCAGCAGCGGAATTCTTCAGGTTCCTACTATTAAGGATACTCTTTCTTCCTGTACCGGATCAAATTTTTACTTCCTGTGGTCCGGTAGAGGGTTATGTCAAAACATGTAAAATGAAATATTTTGGTATTTCTTGATTTTATCTCGTTTGGAACAGTTTTTTCAGCGCTTGTTACTGCTTTGCTCTCCTGGGTTATTATTGCGACCCAGCATCTCCATGGAGTTCACTCTCACGATACTGATCAGGGTCCTCAAAAATTTCATACCGTTTTAACTCCACGCATAGGTGGAATCTCTATCTTTCTGGGGCTTGTGGTAGCTCTTTTTTTTCTCTCTGAATCGGCCTCTCGTCTTTTCGGATTGATGCTTTTGGCAGGCTTTTTTTCATTTGCTTCAGGTTTGGGTGAGGATATAACGAAGCGGGTGAGTGCTTTTAAGCGACTCTTTGCCACGGTGTTGAGCGGCGTTGTTGCATGGATGCTGACTGGCTACACAATCTCTCATCTCGCTATTCCAGGTATCGACTCTTTTCTTCTCTTTGTTCCCTTGTCGGTCGCATTCACAGCTTTTGCTGTTGCTGGTGTTGCTAACGCAATTAATGTGATTGACGGTTTTAATGGATTGGCTTCGGGTATACTTGTCATCTCATTTTTGTCGCTTGGTTTGATCGCTTATGAGGTTGGCGATCGAACACTTGTTGAATTGTGTGTCACCATTACCGTTGTTCTCAGTGGTTTTATGCTCTTTAATTTTCCTTTTGGAAAATTATTTATGGGCGATGGTGGGGCATATCTTCTTGGATTTCTTCTTGGCTGGATAGCTGTCATGCTTCCTCTTCGTAACCCTGCGGTATCCCCCTGGGCCTCTCTTCTTGCATGTGCCTACCCTATTAACGAGACCATTTT
Source organism: uncultured Chlorobiaceae bacterium (assembly GCA_903994525.1). Taxonomy (GTDB): domain Bacteria; phylum Bacteroidota; class Chlorobiia; order Chlorobiales; family Chlorobiaceae; genus Chlorobium. The sequence goes on along the minus strand of CAJEXW010000035.1, from coordinate 692 downwards.
TACCATCCTTCGTCGAATGTTTCGTAAAGAGTCTCTTGGTCTTCCCGACAGTCTTCATCTTCACAGCCTTTTAAAAATAAAGGTTGTTCGTCCCTATTTTGCCACCCTGCCCTCTGCATTTCGCAATAGCGCTGTTTCCCCATTTTGCTGGCTCTATGCGGTGGTTGTCTCTGTAGCGGGTGTGGCACTGTACGATCATACTGCGCTTCTCATGGCAGCCTGGGCGGGAAGTTTCTTCCTTTACGCAGCTATTTACGCCAGCTTGTCAGCAAAGTAATCTTCTGCTGCTCTATGCTTCTATCCATGCATGACTTTCGTTGAGAGAGAGAGTGTGATTATAGCTCTCACTGATATCTGCATGAATGGGATTTGCCAATATTGAGTTGAAATTGAAGCATGAATTGCCGTATCAGATATCAAGAGTCCCAAAAGGTATAACTATAACTGTATGAACAACCCGCGAAAGCTGATCACCTTCGACTGGGCAATGAAGCGCTTGCTGCGCAGCAAGGCCAATTTTGAGATACTCGAAGGCTTTTTAAGCGAGCTGCTTGGCGAGGATATCACCATTCTTGAAATTTTGGAGAGCGAAAGCAACAAGGAGAGCAAAGGCGATAAATTCAATCGTGTTGATCTCAAGGTAAAGAACGACAAAGACGAACTCATCATCATCGAAGTGCAGTATGACCGTG
>CAJEXW010000034.1 GCA_903994525.1 uncultured Chlorobiaceae bacterium | reverse complement strand
TTCAAAGTAGTTGTTCAGTCCAGTTTGCAGCATACAGTGGGGTTCAGGTTATAAAGGCAAATATAGCTATTTCTTCAGGCAAAACAGATCACTTTGGCGTTATGATACGAGAGCCAAAAGCATAACGCTTCTGGTAGTAGGGGGCAAACAGGTCATCGACTCGGACTCCACTGTTTGACGCATGGGCGAATCGGTCCTTGCCGACAATCATGCCAACATGGTCGATGTTGTTGCCGTCAATGCTGAAAAAGACGAGGTCGCCTCGTTTCAGGTTATTTTCGGGCACCACACTACCGAGAAGGGCAAGCTCTCCGGTGGTACGAGGCAGGATCATCCGAAACTGCTGGTTGTAGAGATATTGCACAAAGCCGGAACAGTCGAAGCCATCCGGAGCGCTCCCGCCACTACGGTAAGCTGTGCCGAGGAGTTCATCAATGGATGAGAAAAGGCGATCATACGTTCGTCCTGAAACCTTCAGCGGAAGAGATTTGATGACGGCGGTGCCGCCTCGTTCCGCCACACAGGAGATATGCGTTTTTCTCTTTTTTAAACTATATTTGGATTCGAAATTATGCTCTGAACCCGTTCTGAAACTCTGACAACTGCTCAGGCCAAAAAGGGGCATGGCAATGAGAGTGAGGAGTAACGACATTTTGGAGAGCTTCATGGAGATATGCTATGAAGAGATATCAATGGTTCTTGATTTCATCGGAAAAATCAATAAGTGCGCTCTTTTTTTGTACGATATAAACTCTGGAGCATCCACATCTTTCAGGATGAGAATAACTGATAGTTGTGGCGGCTGACCGGATTTTCCAGAATAAAGATAATCGTTAACTCACAGGTTTAAAAGATATATGGCGGTAATGAAATTTGGCGGGACCTCTGTAGGAACGTCCCGTGCCATGCAGCAGGCAATTTCTATTGTTGCCAGGGAAGAGCAGAGAGGTACCCCGCTTGTGGTACTGAGTGCGTGCAGCGGAATTACCAATAAACTTGTTCACATTGCCGATGCCGCAGGGCGAAGCGCTCTTGACGAGGCGATGGCTCTTGCTGCTGAGGTTCGCAGCTTCCATCTCAAGCTTGTTGATGAGCTAATCAAGGGGGGCGAGCTGAAAGCGGGGCTTGCAAACACCTTAGAGCAGCTTGCCAGTCGTCTTGAAATGCTGATCAAGGGAGTTGACATTGTGGGGGAGTTGACCGAGCGTTCGAGGGATATGTTCTGTTCGTTTGGAGAACTTTTTTCAACCACTGTTTTTGCGGCAGCAATGAAGGAGCTGGGGCATAATGTTGCCTGGGTGGATATTCGCACGGTGATGGTTACTGACGACAATTTTGGTTTTGCCCGCCCGCTTGACGAGATATGCGAAGCAAATGTCAGCAAGATAATCACGCCTCTTCTGGCAGCGGGAACAACCGTTGTTACCCAGGGATACATCGGTGCCACCAAAGATGGCCGAACGACAACGCTTGGCCGTGGTGGTTCCGACTTTTCGGCGGCCCTGCTCGGTGCCTGGCTCAACGACAACTCCATCCAGATATGGACTGATGTTGACGGTGTCATGACCACCGATCCGCGTCTTGTGCCTGAAGCAAGAAGCATCAGGGTGATGACCTTTTCAGAGGCTGCAGAGCTTGCCTATCTTGGTGCCAAGGTGCTCCATCCCGATACCATCGCGCCTGCCGTGCAGAAAAATATTCCGGTCTATGTGCTCAACTCCTTGCATCCCGATGCCAAGGGCACCATCATCACCAATGATCCGGAAAGGCTTTCGGGGATGAGTTATGAGGGGCTTGTCAAGTCCATTGCGGTAAAAAAAAACCAGTGCATCATCAATGTCCGCTCTAACCGCATGATGGGCCGGCACGGCTTCATGAACGAGCTTTTCGATCTCTTTGCCCGTTACGGAGTCTCCGTAGAGATGATCTCGACAAGCGAGGTGTCGGTATCGCTCACCGTGGATGATAAAAGCTTCAACAATGAGCTGATTGAGGATCTGAAAGCTCTTGGCGAGGTTGAAATTGAGCACAACGTTGCAACCATCAGTGTTGTCGGCGATAATCTCCGCATGTCTCGCGGTGTTGCCGGAAGAATTTTCAGTGCTCTGAAGGATGTCAATCTCAGGATGATCTCCCAGGGAGCTTCGGAGATCAATGTTGGATTTGTGGTCGAGGAGCCTGAGGTTGCGACTGCGGTAAACAATCTCCATAAAGAGTTTTTCTCTGCTCCCGAGGATCATGCAATTTTCGAAACGCCGGCAGGAAGCCGCTAAAACAAAAGGTATTGCAGATGGATTATAAAAAAGCCGGCGTCGATATCAGTGCAGGCGAAGAGTTTGTCCGCATGATCAAGCCACAGGTCCGCAAGACCTTTACCCCCGGAGTTATCACCGATATCGGGGCTTTCGGCGGCTTTTTTCTGCCGGATTTTTCGCAGTATAAAAAGCCGGTGCTGGTCAGCAGCATTGACGGTGTGGGCACAAAACTGAAGATTGCTATTGAGCTTGGCCAGTACGACACCGTCGGTTCATGCCTGGTTAACCACTGTGTCAACGATATTCTGGTCTGTGGCGCAAAACCGCTTTTCTTTCTTGACTACTATGCCTGCGGCAAACTGACTCCGGAGATTGCTGCCGCTGTGGTGACAGGAATGGTGAATGCCTGCCGGGAAAACGGTTGTGCGCTTATCGGCGGCGAAACTGCCGAGATGCCCGGTCTCTATCAGGCACAAGATTTCGACCTTGCAGGCTCCATCGTCGGAGTGGTTGATCATGAAAAAATTATCAACGGCTCGACAGTCAAAGCTGATGACATTCTGATTGGCCTTCCGTCTACAGGCCTGCACACCAACGGCTACTCTTTGGCACGAAAAGTACTTGATGGTCGCTTGGATCTCACGTTTTCGGGACTTGATGGTACGGCAGGGGAGACTCTTATGAAGGTGCATCGCTCCTATCTTTCCGTCATAGAGCACTTTTTCGGCTCTCCCGATCTCACGGGTCTGTCGCACATCACCGGCGGTGGGCTTACGGGCAACACGATGCGCATTATCCCCAAAGGATTGAGGCTTGATGTCGATTGGAGTTCCTGGCCTGAGCCGGCTATTTTCGACATTATTCGCAAAGAGGGTGCTGTGCCTGAAGAGGATATGCGCCGAACATTTAATCTTGGAGTCGGTCTGGTGATGATTGTTGATAAAAACGCAGTAGATAGTGTGCTCTCACGCTTGAATTCTCTTGGAGAAAATGCGTATATTATTGGAAAAGTATCCAGAATCTGATAATCAGAAAGGATTATGCTGACGTTACTGGTCATTTTGGCGGTGAGTTACATCATCGGCTCCATTCCTACCAGCCTCGTGGCTGGAAAGATGCTCAAGGGAATTGATATACGGAACTTTGGCAGCGGCAATGCTGGTGGCACCAATGCATTCCGGGTACTCGGCTGGAAACCCGGCCTGATCGTCACCCTCATTGATATTGCCAAGGGAGTGCTTGCAGCGGTCGCTGTCGTGGCTTTTTTTCAGAAGCATCCGATAGGAACATTTCCTGACATGAATGAGGTTGCTCTGCGTCTTCTTGCCGGAATGAGCGCCGTTATTGGTCATGTTTTTACCCTTTTCGCAGGTTTCAAGGGAGGAAAGGGTGTCAGCACAGCGGCAGGAATGCTGATAGGAATAGCGCCGGTAAGCATGTTAATGGTGATCGCGATTTTTCTGCTGACGGTCTATATTTCCCGCCATGTCTCCGTTGCCTCCATGCTGGCGGCCATAGCCTTTCCTCTGATTATTGCCATCAGAAAATATATTTTTGAACTTGGCACTGGCCTCGATTACTATATCGGTCTGTTTGACGCACAACTGTTCTTTCATGACAGCCTGGACTATCACCTCATGATTTTCGGGCTCATTGTGGCGCTTGCCATCATCTACACGCACAGGGCAAATATCAGAAGACTGATTTCCGGCACGGAGAATCGCGTCACTTTTGGCAAGAAAGCGTGATGCACGACGAGAGCTTATGAATATTGCAGTCCTGGGGGCAGGAAGCTGGGGCACAACCCTTGCCGTGCTTCTTGCAAAAAAAGGGTATCAGGTACGTCTTTGGGCACATCGTCCTGAATTTGCCTTTATGCTCGATGCTGAACGCCAGAACCTTCGATATCTCAAGGGAGTTCCATTTCCCGACACCTTGCAGGTCACTCACCATTTGCCGTTACTGATTACTTGGGCAGAAATGATTGTCACTGCGGTGCCTTCCCAGGCGCTCAGGGAGACAATTGTTGGCTTCAGGAATGCTTCACTTGCTGGCAAGATCGTGGTCAATGTGGCCAAGGGTATAGAAATTGGTACAGGAAAAAGGATGTCAGAGGTTTTGCTCGAGGTACTTTCTGATCTGCAGCCATCCCAGGTTGCCGCCCTTTATGGGCCAAGCCATGCCGAGGAGGTTTCAAAAGATCAACCAACAACCGTGGTAGCCTCATCGCCATCGCTCGCGACCGCAGAAACTGTCCAGGAGATCTTTCACACCAACCGGTTCCGCGTCTACGTCAACACTGATATCATCGGAGTTGAAATCGCTGGCTCCGTGAAAAACATCATCGCCATTGCGGCAGGAATTTCTGACGGTTTAGGGTTTGGCGATAATGCCAAAGCCGCTATCATCACCAGAGGTCTTACAGAGATATCAAGGCTGTGCAGTAAACTTGGGGGTGATGCCGTCACCATCTCTGGACTTTCTGGAATTGGAGATCTGGTGGTCACCTGTCTGAGCCAGCACAGCAGAAATCGCTATGTTGGTGAGGAGATTGGCCGTGGTCGCACTCTTGAGGAGATTATCAGCTCAATGAACATGATCGCCGAAGGTGTCCACAGCTCTAGAGCAGTCTATGATCTCAGCCGCTCGGTAGGCGTTGAAATGCCCATTACCAAAGCGGTGTATGAGATGCTTTTTGAAACAAAGCCCGCACAGCAGGCTATTTTAGAGCTGATGAACCGAGACCGGAAGCAAGAACGCGATTAATCCCGTTACTGATGCTTTTTCGGAAACTCATACCAGACTAACTTACCGCTCCCTGGACGCACTTCTCTCCACATTTCAAGATCCAGATCAATCCGCACAACTCCACAGGTTGCAAGACTATCAATATCTCCCTCTGAGAGCAGGTTTGAAAACGATGTCATCGTGGGGTTATGGCCGAACAACATCACCGTTTTGCTGGTATCAGCGATTTCCTGAAGAATGGTCAGCAAACGACCCGCACCTCCCTCATAGATCTCCATGCGCGTCTCCAGACGCTCCTTTGGATAACCCAGAATGTCACAAAAGATTCCGGCAGTGCTCAACGCTCTCTGCGCGGGACTGGCAAGAACCAGCTCTGGAACAACGCCCTTCTCCTCAAGAAGCTCAGCCATAAAGTGGGCCGCTTTCAGACCCACTTCGTCAAGCTTTCGATCAAAATCACCGGTATGGGCACCACCCAAACCTGCTTTTGCATGACGGACAACATAGATAGTTTTCATAGCGACTCAAGATGATAACGTTGTTTGATCTTCATGATTCGACAGTACGATTGTTCAATGCGCTCTGGAGTAATAACCTTTCGGGCCAGCAGCGACTTGATGATTTCCGAAGCTTTTAACGCAATAGCCGGATCATAAGCAGCGTTATTGCCAAAAACAAGAATATCCACCCCGGCCTCAATGGCCTTCTGAATGGCTGTTTCAACTCCATAATGTGCAGCAATAGCCTTCATCTGCATGTCATCGCTGATAATCACCCCCTGAAAACCAAGCTTACCCCTAAGCAGCCCCTGAAGGGTTGATTGTGATAAAGTTGCCGGATAGAGAGGATCAAGTGTGGCATTGAACACATGCGCCGTCATAATAACATCACGATAACCGGAGGCAATGAGAGCCCGATAAGGTTCCAGCTCTTTTTCTGACCAGGTGGTGGTGACATCGGTAAAATCGAGATGCGTATCAGTGGTTGAACTGCCATGACCGGGAAAATGTTTCAGCGTTGGAATAATACCTGCATCGCGGTAAATACCGGAGATCAATCTGATATTGCTTGTCACCACTGCAGGATCCGAGGAAAAGCTCCTTTCGAGCCTTCCAATCACCGGATTCTGCGGGTTACGGTTCAGATCTGCGACAGGTGCAAGGTTCATGCAAATATGAAGCTCATTCAGCGTTTGGGCGATCCGCAGCGCGGCTGCGGCGGTACTGTCGGGATGGTTGAGCTGCCCAAGATATTGCGCGGATACACTGGCAGGAAAGCCTCTTGAAGGTTTCAGGCGATTGACCTTTCCTCCCTCCTGGTCAATGGCAATAAAGAGCGGCACCCTCGACTGCTTCTGTAAATCCTGTGTGAGACGGGCAACCTGATCCGGGCTGCTGATGTTTCTGTTATAGGTGCGCGAAGGAAGATCGTACTCAAAAAGCACAACTCCACCGATATGGCGCTCTTTTATATCTGCGACGATTTCGGGAGACTCTTCAACTGTAAACCCTCTAAACCCGATCATAAGCATCTGCCCGATTTTGATGGTCAGGCTGTCAGGCTGCACGAGCCCATAACAAGGCATTGCAAAAAGGCACAACAAGAGCAGCAACGCCGCAGACAAAAACGACTGTTTTTTCATTGGCACAAACAATTATACGGAACCCTTCACGACAATCAATTCACTCCCCGACATATCAACGACAACTGCCTCCCCCTCCTGCACTTTTCCAGCAAGAATAAGTTCTGAAATTTTGTTGGTAATCTTCTTCTGCATCACCCTTTTGAGTGGGCGTGCACCAAAAGCAGGATCAAACCCTGCCTCGGAAAGCCAGGCAATCGCCGCCTCGGAAAGCGAGAGAGAGATACGCTGACGCATGGCTGCGGCGCGAATATGATCAAACTGAATCAATACAATTTTTTTCAGATCGGCCCTGGTGAGAGGGGTAAAGAGAATAACCTCATCTATGCGGTTGAGAAATTCGGGTCGCACCCTCTGCTTCAGCGCATGAAGGAGTTTTTCCTGCAGACCGGAGAGTATCGACTCACGATTGGCTCCATCGATCTTCTCCATTTCAGACTGGATAAGCTGAGCGCCGATGTTACTTGTCATGATGATAATGGTGTTCTTGAAGTTCACCGTCCGCCCTTTACTGTCGGTCAGCCGCCCGTCGTCAAGAATCTGCAAGAGAATATTAAACACATCAGGATGCGCCTTCTCAATTTCGTCAAGCAAGACAACGGAAAATGGCTTGCGTCTCACCGCTTCGGTGAGCTGTCCACCCTCTTCGTAGCCAACATAGCCGGGAGGGGCACCAACCAGACGGCTGACATTATGCGACTCCATATATTCGCTCATGTCGATACGAATCATGGCATCCTCATCATCAAACAGGTAGTCTGCAAGGGTGCGGGCCAGCTCGGTTTTTCCCACACCGGTCGGGCCCAGAAAAATGAAGGAGCCTATTGGACGTTTGTCGTCGCCCATACCGGCCCGTGAGCGCTTGACGGCATCACTGACAGCCGTGACGGCATCATCCTGCCCGATAACCCGTTTATGCAGCTCATCCTCAATCAACAAGAGCTTCTGCCGCTCTGACTGAAGCATTTTGCTCAGAGGGATACCTGTCCATTTCGAAACAATATCGGCAATATCCTCGGCATCAATCTCCTCTTTCATGATCAGATTGCCTGAGGTTTTCTTCTCTTCAATTTTTTTCCGGTTCTCCTCAAGCTCTCGCTCAATCGCCACAATTTTTCCATAACGAATCTCGGCCACCTTGCCATAGTCGCCCTGCCGCTCAAACTCCTCTGACTGAACGCGAAGCTCTTCGAGCTGTCCCTTCAGGGCTCGTGAAGAGTGTATTAACTCCTTTTCACCATCCCACTTTGCCTTGATGGCTGTCTGCTCCTCAACAAGATTTGCAAGCTGTTTCTCTATCTCCTCCAACCTTTGTTTTGTATCCGCAGTACTCATTATTTTCAGTATTTGATTACAAAGTGTGAATAAGAAATAATGTTGTAAATTTAACCCTTAAAACATTAAATCCACCACAGGATTTTTCTTGAACCCTCTAAAAAGAGACAATGAGCTCCACGCAAAAGTTTTCAATTGGTTCACTGTCGATTCCTGACGAAAGCTGCCCGCTGCTTATAGCTGGTCCTTGTCTGATCGAAAACCGCGCAATGGCCATGGAGACGGCTGAAGAGTTGCAGCGTATCAGCCGCGAACTGGGTGTTTGTTTTATCTTCAAAGGCTCCTACCGCAAAGCCAATCGAACCTCGGGCTCTTCATTTACCGGTATAGGAGATACTGAGGCACTCGAAGTACTTGCCGAGATTCGCCAGAGCTATAACATGCCGGTCATTACCGATGTTCATGAAACCAGGGATGTGACCCATGCCGCCCGTTATGTTGATGTGCTTCAGATACCGGCATTTCTCTGCCGTCAAACGGAGCTGCTTGTGGCAGCGGGCGAAAGCGGTCTGGCGGTCAACATCAAAAAAGGGCAGTTCATGGCTCCCGATGACATGGCGCTTGCCGCTGCCAAGGTGGCAAAGACTGGAAATAACAGGGTCATGCTCACAGAAAGAGGCTCGAGTTTTGGCTATCACAATCTTGTGGTAGATTTCAGGGGATTGGCCAAAATGGCGGAATCAGGATATCCGGTGCTGTATGATGCTACGCACAGCCTCCAACTGCCCGGTGCGGGTCATGGCGTTTCAGGTGGAGAACGTCAATATGTGATGCCTCTTGCAAAGGCGGCAGTTGCTGCCGGGGTAGATGGACTCTTTTTCGAGATCCATCCAAATCCATCAAAAGCCATGTCCGATGCCGCCACCCAGGTGGCGCTGGGCGATTTTGGAACTCTTGTCAAACAACTGCTTCACCTCTACCGGTGTGTGCACTCTCTTCATTCACTCTAAATCATTATACACTCTTGGAAGGTTTTCAATATTTCGGGATGCAGCCGTCACAAGCTGATCCATCATCAAAAATCGATCAGGCTCTTAAAGATGTTCGTGCTCTTGTTTTTCCGGTTGATGGTGTACTCAATGGAAGCAGAATTACTGTTGACAGTAATGGGGGGGAGCTCTGCTCAATTTCAGTCAGGGATGCTGTGGCAATGAAGGAGGCGCTGAAACAGGGAATACGCATTGCTGTTGTCTCGGAAAGGAATGCAGAAGGATACCGTCCCCTGCTGGAAGCACTCGGCATTCATGATCTTTACCTCAACGGTGAAAATCCGCTCTTCTCTTACGACGCTTTTCGCCTGCGCCACAATCTTTCCAATGAGGAGTGCGCCTACATCGGTGATGATATCGGTGATATAGCGGTTCTCTCAAAAGTTGGACTTCCTGCAACAGCAATTGATGGAGCAAATTATCTCAGAAACCGGGTTGGCTATATCTCTGGATTTGAAGGGGGGAATGGATGCATAAGAGAGTTGGTCGAGATGATCCTCCTCCGGCAAGGCAAATGGCCCTACCTTGAGAGCATGGATGCCGGTGAGTAATGCTTGATGCTTGGTCTCCCGTTCAGCTAACAAGCTCCTGAGAGAGATGGATTCAGGAGCCTGGCTGTTTCGGTAAGCGAGAGCGTACCCACAATATTGGTGCCATGGTTCGGCTCAACATGCACATCTCCAAGATACTCCACACCCTGGTCAAGCGCGGCCTCCAGCGCGGCAATCTTCCCCAGCAGGCTGTACGCTGCCGATTGCGGCGTTGAACAGGCTACCGGGGGGTTGTTCTCGCCGTGCAGAGAGTATCCTTCGGGAAGTTGCCAAGTATCGGGATAGTCGTGCCAGTGTGTCATTGACGCGCCGAAACGGGCCAGATGGCCAGGAAAAACTGACTCCGGTTTGAGCATCATCAAAATGCTTGCGATCAGGGCATTTCCCAATGCATGAGCAAGAATCGTGAGGGTATCGAAAGAGGGCTTGACCACCATCTCAGCGGAGAGCCCTTCTGGAGTTTTGAGCCATGCGCGTCCCTTGCCCTGGCGGATCCTGAGTCCGATCTCCACAAGATCACTCTTTGGCTCAAGATGATTTTTTCGGCATCCCGACCTTGTGGTCATCACACTGATCTGCGGCACCGGCACATAAATATCGCGCCCCAGCAGATGAACCGCAAGCAACCCCTCGCCAGCAAAAAGGGAAGCGGGCTGCAGAGCAACAGGGCGCTGGCTTGCAAAAAATCCATAGCTCATGCCACTCCGCTGATCAAGATAGCGGGCCACAATGCGTTGGTAAAACGGACTCCGATAGTCGAGACCGCTGGTTGAAGTATGCGTCAACAGAGCGGCATTCTCTCTCCACAGTGCGCTGCACTGCATGAAATCTTCAGCAACGGCATCAAACTCCGGCGTTCCGGTCATCAACGCACCATGCTCAATGTCAAGCTCTTCAGCTCTTGGAGGAACAACCTGCGCTGTCAGTTTCGGCACAAGCGTGTTGCGCACATCCTCCTTCAGTGGATAAGGGGAATGAAAGGTGACAACACCCCCGTTCATGGTACAGATGGTCCATGAACAGTCAGTCACAAAAATGAGAATATGCACCATATCCCGGGCAAGGCGGCCCACAATGGCATCAAGTCGTTCCTGGGGAAGCGACTGGGTGGTAAGCGGCGCAGGCTCGTCGTAAATGCCGACAATAATGTTATTGTAAAGCGTTGTTACCCTGTTAATTGCGAGCAGATCGTCAGAGAAATAACCCGGCGCAAGGATAACGGTGCCAGGTGTAAATCTGCCGTCACCACCCGACGCTTCATCTGCTGAAAGAACAGCTATTCCAAGCGACTGCATCGCCGCAACAAGGGCGCTGCAAAACTGCTCAAGCCGAAGCGAAAGCGCTGGTGCCGGATAAAGTACCGGACGGAGCCGACCACACATTTCGTCAATGCTCATTGGAGTATCCAGAGGGATACCGAGCAGATCGTGGAGCGAGCCGGGGCTGATGCTGTTACTCATGAAACTGTTTCAAGCGGATTGGTTCAGAAAGATAATCGGACGGCTACTGGCCAAAATTATGCTCCCGACCCCAGAGCAGCTTGGAACGCAAAATCTCGCTGTAATTCCTGCTTTCGTTGGCAACAAGATTAATCTCAACGGGTGATTTCCTGACCACAATATTCTCGTTTGGCACAAGCAATTTTTTCAGGTTCCCATCGCAGTTCAGAGGGAAAAAGCCGTCGGACGCATCAACCGAGACCTCAATAATTTTCTCATCACTGATAACAATGGGCCGTACGGTCAGCATGTGCGGGCATATTGGCGTGATGACGAAAACGTTTGACTTGGGCGCGATGATTGGACCACCTGCAGACATGGAGTAGGCTGTTGAACCCGTCGAGGTGGCAATAATGATACCATCAGCGCGGTATGAGCTAAGCAACTCGCCATCAAGCTTGATAATAAATGTCGGAATACGGGGATAGGCTCCTTTTTCGATAACCACATCATTCAGCGCCCTGAGATACTGCACCTCATCATCAATACTGACAGTTGCTTCAAGTTGTGAACGGGTATGAATCGAGTAGGTTCCATTCAAGACCATCTCTATCGCCGTAAACATCTCCGCCTGGGTAAACTCCGTCAGAAAACCGAGGTAGCCGACATTCACCCCGATCACCGGCTTTGTCACCGCATAATGTGACGTAAACAGCAGCGTACCATCCCCCCCGAGCGACAAAAAAGCGTCGCATTGTGCACTGAGATCCTCAATCGAAGCGGCATTGTCAAGATGCAGCTTTTCGGCGGAGAGCGCTTCAAAAACGTAATCGATATGACGTTCGTCCATCCATGCAGCAACTTTTCGGGCGAGCACCAGGGCGCTCTCCCTTGAAACATTAACAACAATCCCGAATTTCATGACCGGTTCATCTCTTTAAGGGTTTGATAAAGCCGATTGGCCTCACTGAAACGCGACTCAAGCTGTGCGAGATCGAGTTGCCTCACCTCCAAAGCTAACCGGGCAAGTTCTGTCGAAAAATGTTCAAGCTCATCGGCAATGTTGTCGCTGTTGGTGGCAACAATATCGCGCCAGATCTCCCATGAGCTGCCTGCAAGCCTTGCAAGGGTGGCAAAACCCGGGCCTGATGACGCGAGCGACTCCCCGCAATAGCCGATCAGCAGCGTTGAGAGCAATTGCGGGAGATGACTTATTCTGGCAATCACGCGGTCGTGTTCATCGGGTGTCATGGAGAGCGTTGTGCATCCTGCCGATTCAAGCAACCTGACCAGAAACAGCCCTTTTTCAGTGGCAAGCAGACCATGTTCGTCACAAAAAATGAGACGTCGGCCACGCAGAAGCTCTTCATGGCTTTCGTGGTAGCCTTTATGCTCCTTGCCTGCCATGGGATGCATGCCGATAAAGGGAAGCGCAAGCTCCCTGGCTCTCCGGGCTATAAGCGACTTGGTGCTCGACACATCGCTCACCAGCGTTGAGGGAGGGGCAAACTGCTTTATCTCCTCCAGAAGCGCAATATTCACCTCAACCGGAGCCGAAAGAATCAGAAGATCCGCGCTGTAAAGAGTTTTTTTATCCTCGATAAAAGAGTCGAGCCCCAGCTCTTTAACACCGAACCGATCAGACTCGGTAAAGTTTGGATCAAACCCCTGAAAGTGAATAGAGTGCTCCCCGGCAAGCTCTGAGCTCTTGATTGCCCGCAAGAGCGACATGCCAATCAATCCAAGGCCAATAAAGGAGATGCTCCTGATCGGTGATTCCACCATCATCCCCTTCAGTTTTGCTTGTTTGCCCGACTTCCCGGAGCATCTATCGGTAAACCCTCCTTGCAGAGTGGGCACTCCTCTGGAGCATAGCTGATCACCTCCATCAAAAGAGCCGAAAATTGGTCATCCGCAAGCTTCACTCGCCCATTGCTGCGGTCGACCACTGAGCCAACTCCGACAAGCGAAGCTCCTGCAGCGTTGATGAGCGCAATAACCTCTGATACAGAACCCCCGGTGGTTATCACATCCTCAATCACCAGCACTCGCTCACCCGGTTCAAGGCTGAATCCACGCCGGATCGTCATCGCTCCATCTTTACGCTCGGCAAAAATAGTCTTGACACCGAGCTGACGACCGACCTCTGTGCCTACAACAATGCCACCAATGGCAGGGGAGATAACGGTTTGAATACCTTTACCGACAAAATTGCCAGCAATCCTGCTGCAAACCGCAGATAAATGCTCTGGATACTGTAAAAGCCTGGCGCACTGAAAGTAGGTGTTGCTGTGGCGCCCCGATGTCAGCTTGAAGTGACCATCAAGCAGTGCACCGGTTGCTTTGAAAATATCAAGAAGAGATGGAGTACTCATAGAAAAGAGCGTTGCGTATAGATTGTTATGAAAAACAAGAAGCTAAAGATAAAGAAGCCGCTCCCAAAAGCTAAAGGAAAACTTCGCCTGATCGAGAGTATACGCCATCGCAGGCTACAAATCCCGATACACATCGCGACGATGCCGGATGTACTGAATGACAATCTGCTTGTCCTCTGTATCGACTTGATAGACGATACGATAATCTCCCTCCGAATGCGATAAAACAGCTCCCCGCCTGCAAGTTTCAGAGATTGCGGAGGAAATGGATCGGCTGTCAGACCATCGATTCGCTGAAAAAGACGATCAACCACAGCCACTGGTATTTTTCGTAAATCTTTTTCGACTGACGGTTTAAAGATAACACTATACTTGCTCATGGCACTGTAATCTCCGTCTCATCTCTTCAAGAGTCACCGGGGTTTCGTCCCGACGGGATGCCAGTATCGTCAGATCATGTAAATCCTCTACAATTTGCTGGTATTGTTTCAAGGATAACAGTACCCCTGTCTTTTTCCCTTGAGTATTAATAACATATTTTCCCTGTGGGGCAGTTGATTCCATAGAGGTACTCCGTCTTTATTTGAAGCTGAAGTCAGTGTTAAAATATCACTGACATAGAGATGCCATACAGGGCAATTTAGTAATAGTAACGCTTTTCTCTACCCGCTTCTGTCGCAACGTTCAAGATATTCGCCGAGCAGCACACATGCCGCCGCACTGTCAAGCCGACCTTTCTGCTGGCGCTCCTTTCTTGACCGTCCGGAAGCAATCAGAATCTGGCGTGCACTCCTCGAAGAGTGGTGCTCATCAACCGTTTCTATGGGTAACAGCGGAAACTCTGCACGAAGATCCTCAAGAAATCGGTCAACCACGCGAGTCATGGCATTGGTCTCATCACCGTCACTGAGCGGATATCCAACAAGAAGCAACGCAATATCATCCTGCTGCACCATGGTCGCAAGGGCTCCAGAGAGAGCGGCCCGGTCAAAGGTGCCAACAGGCTGGGCAAAAAGCCAGAGGGGATCGCTCTTGGCCAATCCAATACGTTTGGTGCCATAATCAATGGCAACTATTCTCTTTTTTGGTCTCATGAGATGATGATCAACAATATTGACGCAGCACCGCGTAACGTTCTTCACAATGCCGTTAATATACCAATTGTACGATGCACATCTTCTCAATGGCAGCACAAGCTGATTTTTTCCTGGCGTTATTATTCTTACATTTTAGGGGATGGTTCATTTAATCAAACGCACCCTATGAAGCCGCATTTCTATTTTATCGGGGCCACCTTTTCGATACTTCTCTCTATCTACATTTTTATTTTTGGCACCGGGGTCAATCATGAGCTGATAGCCATTTTTATCGGATTATGGGCTCCGACCATTATCTGTGTGGGTATCTTTAATACCCTGCTCGGCATTCTCGACGAAATGTGTTGTGCTCACAAGCGGATAGAGGATGGTCAGGCTTGCGGTCACAACCGTTAAGATCATGTTCTCTCCAGCCACACCGTCAGGGAGGTTCTGATGATGAAACACACCGGAGCACTCATGCTGGTAGGAGTGGGGGGCTTCCTCGGCTCTGTGGCCCGTTATGGGGTAACGCTTCTCGTTGCGCCATTTCTAACCGGCTTTCCGCTGCCAACACTGCTGGTCAATATTCTTGGCAGCTTTCTGATTGGTTTTTTGAGTGAACTGGCCATCTCAACCACCCTTGTTTCTCCTGAAGCAAGGCTGTTTCTGGTCACGGGTTTCTGCGGAGGCTTTACAACCTTCTCCGCTTACATGTTTGAGCATACCGCTCTTCTCAAGGATGGGCAGTTGTTTTATGCCAGCCTCTATCTGGGGGGCAGTATTGCCGGGGGACTTATTGCGCTCTATACAGGAGCGCTTCTTGCTAAACTTTGGACATAACGGAGTGAATTATGGAGTTGCAAAATGCAGAGATGCTGCGAATTTTTGTCGGGGAACAGGCACGACACGGTCATCGACCACTTTACGAAGAGATTGTCCGTGAAGCTCGGGAAAATGAGATAGCAGGAGCCACCGCGCTGAAAGGGATGCTCTCCTACGGTCACGATATGACCATCAAAGCCTCGAAAATCATGGAGCTGGGCACAAACCTGCCAATGGTTATAGAAATTGTGGACTCCGCTGAAAAGATTGACGGCTTCCTGCCGATACTTCAAAAGATGGTCAGGGATGCATCAGCACGAGTGATGATTACCAGAGAACTTGTACGAACAGGAATCATTGAATAGGATAAAAAAAGGGAGGCCGTTAACCTCCCTTTTTTTATGATCTCTCTTCCGATAATTATTTCTCGGAAACCACAAGGGCATTATAGTTTGCCTTGATGGTTTTTTCAAGATCCTCGTCGGTGTGCACTGCGCTGATGAACATTGCCTCGAACTGGGACGGGGCGGTGTAGATCCCCTGATCGAGCAGTGAGTGGAAATACTTGCCGTGCTTTTTCACGTTGGCGGTGATGGCGGTTGAATAGTTCACCACCGGTGTTCCGGTAAAGAAGAGGCAGGACATGGAGCCAACACGGTTCTGCACATAGTTCAGACCCAGTTTTTTCAGGTTATCGCTGAAGCCAGCCTCGATGATTTTTGCCTTTCTTTCGAGTTCAGGATAGGGATCCTCGTCGATAAGAATTTTCAGGGTCTCAAGACCTGCAGTCAGTGCCAGAGGATTGCCTGAAAGGGTGCCTGCCTGATAGACATCGCCAAGCGGAGCCACACGCTCCATAATTTCGCGTTTGCCGCCGAATGCGCCAACTGGAAGACCTCCGCCGATGATTTTGCCCATGGTGGTCAAGTCAGGTGTAACACCATAGAGACTCTGCGCGCCACCAAGTGCTACGCGGAAT
This sequence comes from uncultured Chlorobiaceae bacterium, assembly GCA_903994525.1. Lineage (GTDB taxonomy): Bacteria > Bacteroidota > Chlorobiia > Chlorobiales > Chlorobiaceae > Chlorobium. The sequence continues at coordinate 5,103 of CAJEXW010000034.1, read as the reverse complement.
CCGCACATCACCTCGTCAAAAATCAGCACAATGCCTTCAGCGGTGCACAGTTCGCGAAGTGCGGCAAGGAAGCCCGGCTGGGCCGGAATAACACCGGTGTTGCCTGCTACTGGCTCGATAATAATGGCGGCAACCTGGCCCTTGTTCTCATTGACCAGCAACTTGACCGACTCAATATCGTTGTAGGTTGCGTTGAGCGTATCCATCGCGGTGCCTTTGGTAACGCCAGGGCTGTCGGGAGCGCCAAGCGTCAGGGCACCGGAACCAGCCTTGATGAGGAAGCTGTCGCCATGACCATGGTAACACCCTTCAAATTTGATAATTTTATCGCGGCCAGTGTAGCCACGAGCAAGACGGACAGCCGACATGGTGGCTTCGGTGCCGCTGTTGACCATACGCACCATCTCAAGCGAAGGAACTATTTTGCAGAGAAGCTCGGCAATTTCGATCTCCATCTCAATCGGGGTACCAAAACTGGTGCCAATATTTTTCAGCGTGTACTCTAGTGCTGCGGTGATTCTCGGATGCATGCTGCCAAGAATGAAGGGCCCCCATGAACCAACATAGTCAAGGTAAGTGTTGCCGTCAACGTCGGTCATGTACGCGCCCGACCCTTTGGCCATGTAGATTGGAGTTCCGCCAACCGATTTGAATGCTCGCACCGGAGAATTTACGCCGCCGGGGATAAACTTCTTTGCTTTTTCAAAGAGTTCAACTGATTTGGTGATTTGAGGCATGTCGGAAAATGCAGTTTAGGATTGAAACAAGAGGTCACAAAAAGAAATAAAATGGTGGGTCAAGATAGAAATACTCCAGAAGATATAAAACCCCAAAAAAAAGCGGGAACAAGCTAATTCTGGACAATTTGTGAGACGATGGCAAGATTTCTTCGTGATCTGTAATGGTCGAGGTGCAGGGCACAATACTCTTGCAGTAGCTCGCAGACAGTGTCAATATCGCCAGCCTCTGACACAATGGCACCAACAGCAGGCAGACAGCTTGAGGCCAGGGTATTCAACAATAAAGCAATGCGCACCGGAATAAGCCTTTTTTTTCCAAAACCAGAGCCAGCCGCAGCAGGCAATGCCAGCCCACCGGGATTCATCACAAAATAGAGTTCCGAAAGCTTCATAGTGGTTATTGCAGAAGCAATCTCCTCTCCACTAAAGAGACATTTACGAAGAGAGGGCTGAAAACCAAGCAGCGAGACAAAACGCAGAAGAAACCAGGCGTAAAGCTGCCGAAAATCGGTATGCGGACGATAGAGCTGCTCAAGGGTAGTGGCCAGCAGGGTAAAAAGTGGAATGTTTTTTTCATCTCCATCGGTCGTCTGCTTGAGAAGATCAATAATCCTGTAAAGAATTGCGAAACGCTCAAGATCGGAGGCGGGAACCATTGGGCTTAAAACAAGGTTGCCATCACTGACAAGCTGAATATCCCGGCCATCTCGTTTGTAGAGCACAATATCGACCACATTTCCCGGGCTGAAAAGGGAGGAGAGCCTGTTCTTGGGGTTCCGCGCCCCTTTGACAATGACCGACATTTTACCGAACTCACGGGTGTAGAGCAAACATATTTTCGACTGGTCGCGGTATTTAGTTTCCCGTAAAATAACCGCACGGGTTTTGACTATCACAGCCTGAACTTTTATATGTTGGGAAATATATTTATATACAAAAACATGGCCACACTATGGCTACAGACTTTTTTTAACCATAGACAATCGCTGGAAAACAGCAGTAAAAACTCGAATAATCAAGGAGAACTATAGAGATGCCAACCTACCAGTATCGATGCAAAAGTTGCGGAAATGAACTTGAAATAGTCCAGAAAATAAGCGATAACTCTCTCACCATCTGCCCGAAATGTGAAAAAGAGAGCTTTGAACGGGTCATATCAGCCGATGGTGGATTTGTGCTCAAGGGCTCAGGATTTTATAAAACCGACTACAACAGCAGCAAACCTCCAGCAGCTCCAAGCCCCTGTGCTACCGGTGCCTGCGCTGGCGGCTCCTGCCCGATGGCTTCATAGTGCCAGCTTCACGGGTGCGTTCTCCTGGCCCCTGACATCAAAGCGCACAACCGAATACCAAAAGCTCAATCATGAAAGTAATTCCAGAAAAGCCTTCTCGCCTTACGGAAGGCTTTTCTGCTGTTTAAAAGGATTTTCCATCTCTCTCCAGACAAAGTTTGACAGATTGATACTCCGGTCGCCACTGAAGCTCGCCGGGTACTGCTTTCCCTCAACGCCCCCCACAACCTTTACCCGACGGAGAAGACCCTCCTTGAAAAACATCCGGATCATATCCCCGCTCGAAGAGTTGATACCGGCGGGCTTTCGCTTCTCATCGTAGAGGTGATAGAGCATTTCCGCCTGACTCTCAAGAGATATATCGGTTATTTTTGAGCGGTCGTTTAATCGAAGCAGCATACTTTTTGCGCAGAACTGATCGTACACCCCGGGCGAAACTGCAAGACTATCCTGCACCGCAAAAAAGGCATTGCCCTGTACCGCCACCTCATCAATACTCCGGCGTTTGCGATTGCGGCCCACCTCCTTGAGATGGAGAAGAATCTTCTCTCCACTGATCTGCTGACGATCGTGCCATACAATCACATCATCGTAGAGGGCAATCTGACTGGCAGCCCTGTTGAGTGAGGCTCGCCTCGCTTTGCCCGCAAGAGAGTTATCGAGCATCCTTCCTCGAACATTGCCGCTTAACTCTCCAACTCCCCTGTCGGGGTAGTAAATCCCATTGTCACCATAAATTTCAACCGAACTGTCAGTAAAAAAGACATTGCCTTTCAGCACGATCTTGTTCTCCTCCCCATAGTCAGTAGCGCTGTCGCACTTCAGCGTCAGTGTATCATGGCGGAACACCACATTACCAGTGACAGCTCTGAAACTGCCGTGCGCAGCCTCACTTCCCTCAATGATATCAGCGTGCCGGAGAATAATTTTCTTTTTCTCCGCATGGAGTGTATTATAATCCCGAACCGGGAGCATCACCGCCTGAAAGAGGAAAAAAAGAGCGATCAGGAACTGAACCGAAAAAACTTTTCGCATGGTCAGGCAGATATCGATTAATGGCATCCCGAAAATTGCTTCTCCTCCAATGTAACAAAGCTTTGTTTTCACTGTGAAAAAAATACTTCTCGTCGCTGGCAGCAAGTCTGGCACTCTGCTGCTTGCTCCACTCTATAACATCCTGAAACAAAAAGAGAGCTACCAGCCGGTGAGCATCCTTGTGTCCACAGAGGGTGAACCGCCGATCAGCCCGGACCTTGCCACCTGCTTTACGCTTGGCAACGGTGATCATACCATCACTCTTGCCAAAGAGAGCCCGGTTGCGCAACTGGCCGCCACCATGATCAGTATGGAAAAAATCATGCTGGCCGAACAGCCCGACCTTGTGTTGGTCTGCGGCTGCGACAATATCGCTTTTGGTGCCGCTCTCTCCGCCGCAAAACTTGCCCTGCCGGTTGCCGCCGTCGATGCAGGGCTGCGGAGCTACGTGCGTTCAGACACTGAAGAGGTTAACCGTGTCGTCATTGACTCCGTAGCCGACCTTCACTTTGTCAGCGAGCATAGTGGCGAATACAATCTGATCAACGAAGGCGTTGCCGACGAAAAGGTCTTTTATACCGGCAATTTGATTATTGACAGCCTTGTCGCCCTGATGGAACAGGCAAACAACGCGGAAGAGTCAGCGCTACCGGAGATCAAGCAAAAAAAATATCTCCTTGTACTCCTGAACCCGACCGGTCGTCTCTCCGATAAAGAGCCACTTGCCATGATGCACCGGCTTCTTCGAGAGATTTCCGTCGCCATCACCGTTGTCCTGCCGTCCGCTGCGGAGCTTGATGCCCTCCTGAGGCTGCATGGTACAGGCGACTCCTTCAGCGCAATAGAGGGAGTGAAGATCATCGACACCCCAACACACACCTCCCTCCTGAAGCTGCTCCGTGACTCCATGCTGCTCCTCACCGACAGTGCAGAGATGCAGTCTGAAGCCACCGTCATGAATGTCCCCTGCCTCACCATCATGGAGAGCTCTTCGCGCCCCGCAACCATCGAAATTGGCACCAACCTGCTGGTCAGCCTCGATGAGGATGATATCAAACGCCACATTCAGGAAATTTTGCATCCCGGAGCGCATCAACACATCACAAGCCGCTCAAAAATTCCCGAAAAATGGGACGGAGCCGCAGCAGGGAGAGTTGTGGCCGTGCTGGATCGTCTACTGCATGATTGAGCAGGGCTTTGCCATAATTACTCCGTGTGCTCCTTTTTCTTTATGATGAATTTTCGGTAGTTTAACGGAAGGCGCAATCGAGAAATTGACTAATGGAGCAATGCTTATGTACTGGGATATAAAAAAAGTAAAGCCACTGCCCGACTATAAAATTTACGTAGAAACCGTGGCTGGCAGAAAAGGGATCTTTGATGTTACCCCTTATCTTGATTTCGGGTTTTTCAGTGAACTTCGGGACATCAACTATTTCAATCAGGCAGGCATCAAAAATGGTTCGGTCACCTGGCCTCACCAGCAGGATATTCCCCCTGAAACACTGCTTGAGGGCATGCTGCCTGTTGACAAGGCTCCTTGATTCGGCTTTACTTCTGAGGATGTACAGCCGCAAACGGCTTATGCTTTTTCATGCTTAACCGTGACGCTGTACTACAGATTCAAGGCCACTGTTGCTGATACAGACTCCTTTGATGTGACTGCTTGCTCTGATTTTCTTATCAGCTTTATGGCACTCTTGAGTGCCTTTAGAAAGCAAGCATACCTGTCGGCCTTGGGTTTTGACGACAACTCACCTTCCAGAAAAACCATTGATCAGATCCGGAATAACGTAGACACATGGCCAGAACAAAAGCACCAAAAGAGATCAAAGAAGAGCGCATAGAAAAACAGCTCTGGAAAGCCGCCGACAAGCTGCGCAAAAACATTGACGCTGCCGAATACAAGCATGTCGTGCTCGGTCTGATGTTTCTCAAATACATCTCCGACTCTTTTGAGGAGATGTACACCAAACTTCAGGCAGGCGAAGGTGAATATGCCGGAGCCGACCCGGAAGACAAGGATGATTACAAAGG
>CAJEXW010000033.1 GCA_903994525.1 uncultured Chlorobiaceae bacterium | reverse complement strand
GGCACAGCCTCTTGAGGCCAAAATTACAGCGATTATTGGATTGGCGTATAGAGGCGAGATTTTCCCTACCGTCGAGGTGTTTTTAAAACGAGGGTTTGTTCAGAAAGCCCTCCGTAGAGCAGGAAGCCCACTTGTTCTGCATGGGTCGAACGCCGAGCCACACCACCCGGATGTCGAGTTTGGTGGCCCAATCGCGAACGCGTTGCTTGAATCGAATTTTTGCACTTGTATCGGTCATTTCTCGATCTTCCGCTTCGGCTTTGCCGATTTTTCTTTCTTCTCGACTTTTTTCTGCACAGACTTGATGCTTTGCAGATAGGCTTCCTCTACTGGCGAGAGGGTTTTGGCTTGAAAGGCGCGGTATTCCTGAATCGCTTTTTCGGTTGCCTGCGCGTGGCTTACCGCTCCAGCATTTTCCAGCACCCCTTTGCCGTACATGCCCGCAAACCGATCCAGCTCTGCCACCCAGTCGGCCATGCGCATCTGCTTGTGTTCCTGCGCCTGGATTTCTGCCAGGTCAAAAAATGCAGACACCAAGCGGTTGAGCCGAAAAAGCTCATCCTCGGTGAGATAATTTTTTGCCACCGTTACTTCGGTGCGCGTTGGCATGGCTCCCGCAAACGTGGTAAGCCCCATGAAATCCTTTCTGGCATCGGTACGGGCATAGATAAGTTCCGATGCGGTTTGCCTGCAGTCGCCGAATTGACACGGTAGCCAATGGAGATTATGGCATCAAGGTTGTAAAGTTTTGATGTTGTTGTCTGTGTTTTACCCTCAATTGCACCATGTCGAGTGGTATGTTCCAAAATGGAACTAACCTCACTTTCGATTAATTCTCCGCTTTCAAAGATGTTCTTGAGGTGTTTGGTAATCGCTGGCCGCTGGACACCAAACAGCTCGGCGATTTTCTCCTGGGTTAACCACACAGACTCATTTTCTACGCGCACCTCAATGCGGGGCTTACCATTGCCCCCCTCGTAAATGATGATTTCGTTGTTTTCCTCTTTCTTTTCCATTTTTCTATGGTTTCCTCAATATCAGTTATAATTTCATCGATCGCCGTGCAGAGTTTCTGCGCCGGTCATGGCCTTACATCCGGGTTGCTTTTTCCAGCAGGTGGAACAGATAGTCCACGATGCCCGTCACCCGGTCGAGCTCCTCTGATTGAGCGTAGAGGGCAAAGGTGATCTTTTTGCGAAGCTCACGTAGTGCTGCATCGCTCTTCTGCCAGTTCGGAAACTCCAGAAACGCCCCCCTTGATCTGGCGGCTGACCTCTTCGGCATTGCCGATCTTCTCGTCGAGCAGTGTCCGGTAGACGAAGAAGGTCAATCCGTCGAACCCCTTTTCTGCCTGTTCTCTTTTTCGCGCTTCGTTGGCTTTGACCTCCAGCATCAGCTTCTCCAGCGCTTCGGCGGTGGTCGTCTGGCGGCTTTCAAAACTCTCCTGCACCGCTTGCGCTCTTTCGGCCATGGCGATAAGGAACGGATCCTCACTCTCGTCCGCAGCGATCTTTTCAATGCTTTTAATGAGATTAATCACCTTTGTTGCCTCGCCTCCGGCCTGGGCATTGATGAGGTCGATGGTCTCCGCGTCTATCCTGACCACGCGCTCTACCTCCCCGATGCCGTAGCTGCCGATCTGATCCTGCACCAGCTTGTTGGTCTTCCGCTGGAACTCACGATCGACCTGGACGCGCTTGGTATAGGCCTTGCGGACGACAACGTAGATGGCCGAAAGCGTCGCATACTCCTCAATGAAGGGGCGCAGGAAGGCATCCGGCGAGATGATCTCGTGGAGCATCTCAATCTCCTTGTACTCCTTGAAAAACATCTTTCGCCGCTCCGGATCGCGGAAGTGCTCAATGAGGGTGTTGACATCCTTGTCGGTGAAGTTACGCTCAATCAGGCTCAGGTACTCCGGCGCTTTGCTCTCCATCTTGTTCTTGAAGAGCACCTTCAGGAGCTTGAGATCCTTGACAATGGCGTTGATCTCTTCGCTGTCGAAGGCAAGGGCTTTTTCGAGCTTGTCGAAGATGCCGACAAAATCGAGGACAAAGCCGTGGGGCTTCACCATCTCCTGCTCCTCGTTCTCGTAGGGACGGTTCACCCGGGCGATGGCTTGCAGCAGGGTATGGTCGCGCATCGGCTTGTCGAGATAGATGGTGTAGAGCAAGGGCGAGTCGAAGCCGGTGAGCAGTTTTTCGGTGACGATGAGGATCTTCGGAAACTTGTCGAGCTTGCAGAAGTTTTTGCGAATTTTCCGCTCTTTTTTCGGGTCAAGATGGAATTTTTTGAGCAGTACCGAGTCGTTGTGATTGCTGGTGTAAACAATCTCGGAATACTCCGGCGGCAGGAACTGATCGAGGGCCTGCTTGTAGAGGGCGCAGGCTTCGCGGTCAACACCGACAAGAAAGGCCTTGTATCCCAGCGGTTCGACGTTCAAAAGGTAATGGCCAGCGACAAAGTGTGCCACCATCTCGATCCGCTCCCTGCTTTTGAGGAAGTTTTTCAGGTTCACCGCCCGGTCGAGAATCTTGTTCAGCTCCTCAATGTCGGCCACCCCCTCGGCTTCGGCAAGGGAGAGGAACTCCGCATCCAGCGTCTCGTACGGGACGAGCATATTGTTGGGAGCAAGCTGATAGTAGAGCGGCAGGGTAGTGCCGTCTGCGATGCTGTCGGCGATGGAGTATTTGTGCAGGTAGCCTTTGTCATCCTCACAGCCGAAGGTCTTGAAGGTGCCCTTGCCATAAACCGTCTTGTCCACTGGCGTGCCGGTAAAGCCGATAAAGGTGGCGTTGGGCAGGCCCGCCATAAGGAAGTTGCCGAGATCACCGCCGGTGGTACGGTGCGCTTCGTCGATGAGGACGTAGATGTTCGATCGGGTATTGATATTGGGAGGCATATCGCGGAACTTGTGAATCATCGTCACAATGATACCCCGGTAGTCCTCTTTCAGCAGCTTGTTGAGCCGGGAGATGCTGCCAGCGTGCTCCAGATTGCCCAGACCGAGCGCGGCGAGGTTCTTGAGCATCTGGTCTTCCAGCTCGTTGCGGTCGATCATCAGAGAATGGTCGGCTTGTCCGCCTCGGGAGCCCGAAAAAGCTGTTCAGCCGCCTTGATCATAGTGAAGGTCTTGCCACTCCCCTGGGTGTGCCAGACAAGGCCCCGTTTACGCACGGGATCGAGAGCGCGGTTGACGGTTGCCTCCACCGCGCCGGTCTGATGCTGACGCAGGATGTATTTGTTCAGCTCCTCGTCCTTCCAGTTGAAAATGTTCCGCCGCACCGTGTTCCAGCTCACCCCGTAGGAGAAGCCGATGGCATCGGTGGCGGTGAAGAGCTGCTGCGATACGAACAGCTCCGGTGTCTCGCGATGGTATCGGCGGATCTGATCAACCCCGAGCGCAATCGCCTCATCCTTGTTGGCATTCTTGCACTCAATCATCAGCACCGGGATGCCGTTGATGAGAAAGACGATATCCTCCCGTGTACCGTAATGGCCGTTATGAAATGCCCACTCTTCGGTGACTTCGTACACGTTGTTCGCCGGGTAGTCGTAATCAATCAGGAGCAGGTCGCGCTCGCGCCGCTCCTCGTGATCGACAAACTTGCCCCGATTGCGCAGGTGCTCCACGAATTTCCGGTTGCCGTAGATGTCTGTATGGAGATGGCGGAACTGCCCGAGCAACGCCCCCTCGGCTTCGGCGTAGCGCGGATTGAACTGCCGCACTTTGGCATAGAGCAGATCGTCGAAGAAGAGCGATCGGTTTCTCGCACGGTCTGCAGGCGGCACCACAGGGTCAAACCCGCGCCGCTGCTCGGCCTCCTCTCTTGAAACCAAAGACCAACCAACCTCTTGAGCGTAGGCAAGGATTCGGGCCTGGACGGTTTTGTGTTCGGAGGGTTTCATGTAAGGGGCTCCATTAGGCTCTCTCTATTTTGTCTCGTTGCTCATGTTATCTGCATTTCTATGGATGTTGGAAATTGCAACACAATGTCGCGATTCATGTCGCGATAGCCTCCATTCCGCCTCTTTTGCTGATAAATCGCGACACAATGTCGCGATTCGTGTCGCGATAGCCTCCATCCCATCTCTTTTGGTGATAAATCGCGACACAATGTCGCGATTTGTGTCGCCTTCATAACTGAATTACTTGGTATTCTATGGCTGGACCGCTTCCAATCCGTCGCAGTAATCCAAGGCGGACGAAATGTGTCAGATGCCGTTGCGCCGTGCGAGAGGCAACCCCCATATCAAGGGCATATTCGTTCTGAGTGGTTGTTCCCCGCCTCACGATGATCGTCCAGCCCTTTTGCTCGCTTGCATTCAGTTCGGCGATGATGGCTTTATCTAACGAGTTTGTGGCACTTTCGGTAGCCCGATACACTGTCAAATCCAGGTAGGGTTCATTCCATGCATAACTGGGGAGAGGCAGCCCGGCTTTCTGAGCACGATCCCGCATTGAGCGAAGCCCTAACCCTCGTTCTTCAGCCAACCCCATAGTATTGAATACCGCGTGAAGTCTCGGATTTCGGCTGAACATCGGAGCATTGAATTCCTGCAACTGATTTAAGGTGACTGGTTCCATCGGCTTTCCTGGGCTCCGGATCACAGTTTTCTCCTGTGTCACCATGAGTTGAATCTTCGTCTGCTTGATTCCGTAGTCGCGGTGAACGAGTGCATTCACCAATCCTTCCCGAACCAGTTCGTAATAGATTTTGTTCTGCTCTTTGCGTCGAGGTTCTGTCCTGAAAATCGGATTTGGCAACTTGTCTCTCAGCCATTCAATCGCCTCTTCTGGCGCGAGAACCATTGGCCCATCAAAGTCTCTCAGATCGTCCTCACCGTCCTTGGAAATAGTACCGAGGATTCCAGCTTGCTCCATGAGGTCACGGGGATGCCGAGCAAACAAGAGAATGCCAAAACCCGTCGGGTGAAGCTTGCCGTTTGCATTTTCAAGTAACCCCTGGTGGCAGAGCCGACGATGAAAATCCTCCACCTCATTACTTCGATTGCCCATGAGCATGGACTGATATCTCTCAAGTGCATCCGGTGACAAATCGCTTACATCAACATTTGCCGGAACTTTTTCATACTCGGATAAGTCAGTCATTTTTTTCTGCTCCCTATTTTCGGCGGCGGCTTGGGCCTGCCTGAAAAACTCATCGTTCTCTTTCTCAATCACTTCCTGTAAATCGCGGTCAAAGAAATGAAAAGTGACCCCGTTGTCTTTGAGAAACTGAAATCCTTTTCCGGCTACCTTTGGGTGAGGATCCTGGCAACCCACCCAGACTTCCTTGATTCGTGCATTCACGATGCGTTCGGCGCAACTCAGCTTTGGATGGTTCCGTGCTCCAGGAGCGCAGGGTTCAAGAGTAGCAAACAAAATGCAACCATCAAGGGCATTTGACCGATTCTTGCGCTCCAGCAACGTAAATTCCGCATGATCTCCATATCGCAGTTCGCCACGGGAAGCCGTCTCAATCGTTCCGTCAGGTTTCCAAAGAGCAGCTCCCACTTTGGGTGGCACATTTCCGTCCATGCGGGGCTCACTGATAGATTGCATCATTGCTGCGATGGCTTTCTCCATCAGCTCGCGAGAATTGAATTTCGGTTTAGCTGCCATGTTTAGATGATCGCTTGATTCGATTGAAAGTCAGACTTGGTGCTGAAGGTGATAATCATGATGTTTATGGTGATTATTTCGTTTGCACGTGAGTATTAAAGTTCTCATCAATCGACCAACAAGATAGTCAGATTCGATTTCCCAGAATGCACGCAGTTTCTTGGCCTTGGATGAACCTTGAGCGGTGTATTTATCTGAGTGAATCTCGACATCGACGATTTCTTGGACGAATTCGCCAAAAGATCGGTCGGAGAAATTCAGGACATACCCGGAACTCATACCGAAAAACTCCTCAAGAACCCTTTTGTCTCGCATGTCCAACGAACTCATGCTCCCTCCTTTTCCAGTTTGATCTTGTCAACCCGAGTCTTCGTGGTCATCAGTTCGTGAAGAAGCGTGCGGAAGAGATCTTGAAGTTGCGTTTTCTTGCGCTCGTGGTGGACTCGTTTCTCATCAAGTGATTCGAACACGGCTACAACTGCAGCCTGTTCGTCCGGCTTCGGGAACATGAGGGGAAAGCTTCGAATTAATGCGGTGTTCATATTTCGTTGGTTCGCGCCATGACCAAGCGTTCGCAGGTCTTCGTAGTGATATTCAAAAAAGTAGTAAAGGAAAACAGAGGAAATCTGTTTCTCGTCAGTCGGTGTGATTGACGCACACGCCTGGTTTGTGGCGGCTTCAATCCTTAATAGTCCCACCCTTCCGCGAGTTATGCCTTGGCCATACATTGCCATCAGCAAGGTTCCGACAGGAAATAGTCGGGCAGCAGAATTAGCAAGTCCTGTTGGAGAAATCTTTTCTTCAGTGTCATTTATCACGCAGTAGTTGATCTCTCCAGTTTTCACCCAGGGAATGGTTCCGCCACTCCAATTCTCGGGAACATCTCGCGTGGGAGTTCCTCCGCTTTGGATTTTTGCAACATCACCGACTTTGCACACATCCCAACTGTCAGGCACGGGGCCAATTTCGGTTTGTTTTTGGGGTTCATTTCGGATGCCTTCTGTGAAAAGCTTGTGCATGAGGGCCTTTTTCAGCTCGGTGGTGGTCTGAATGATCCGCTCCTGCGCTTCGATCGCCCGCTGCACCGTCGAAAGGATGTGGGCGATTTTCTTCTGCTCGGGGAGTGGTGGGAACGCCATGGGTAGCTCGGCCAACTTCGATTGAGAGAGATTTGGGATCGTCGTAACGTTGCCTCTACCGAAGTAAAGTTTGGCTACGTTAAAGGCATACAACAGCCAATACACTCCATATTGAGGGTAAACCTTGTTACCTTTTGCTCGAAGGCGATGCAGGTGGTTTTGGTATAAGCATCCTTCGACCTCATTGTTCCAAAGAGCAGTTCGTCCAATCGAGCCACCTTCACAGACAAGCAAATCGTTCGCATGGAGTTCGAGACGTGATTGCTCAGCCTCGCTGAAGTGCATCTGATCGAGGTCGGTCAGTTCGAGTCGGTTCCAGAAAACGTTTTTGGTTCTGAGAAACGGTCGTTGATGTTCGCCGTCGCGATTTTTCTTTGAGACCTGTTTTCCCTGCTGAATGTCGAACGCGGAATCAACGCGACCAATTTTCCAAGAAGATGGAAATTCGCCAATCTCTGATTGCTGGAGTTTCACGCTCATGACCGGCCTCCCTCATTATTCAACTGCTCCAGTAATCTGCGGCCTTTTTCCGTAAGCCGATACTTCTGGAGGCGACTGGTGGGTTTTTCCGGGATTGTGCGCTCCACCAGTCCATCCGCAAGAGCGGGGTCGATATAGTGCTCACGGAGATGGGTGCGATCGCTAAGACCAAAATTAGCAAGGATTTCCGAGTTCCCGAGAGGTCCAGTTGATCCGATCAGACGAATCAGGATAACCACCGCGACTGGTTGGGTGAGTGGTGGGGCGACTGGTGCCGTAACTGGTGACATGACTGATGCCCTCACTCTTTGTTCATCTGGGAGACTCTATCAGGCTTTTGCTGCTTGTGAATTATGCATGGGTTGCTTGTCGCAGCACCTGCTCAGCCCATCGATTAAGACTTTGTCCGGTATGCGCGGCTGCTTTGAGCGCTGCAGCATGAACCGCAGGATTAACGCGCAGCATGAGACGTCCGGATGCGGGCTTTTCGGGTGCCTGACCCAATTTTTTACAGGCTGATACGTAATCATCCACCGCTTCATGGAATGCCTCGGTAAACTCAGCCACGGAATCTCCATGAAAGCTTATCAGGTCGTCTATGCCGAGCACGCGCCCGACCAGAATATTATCATCAGGATCAAATTCAAGGCTGGCCGTATAACCAGCATAGGTCATCGTGTTTTTCATGGGATAATCTGCAGTTTTATCAAGAACTCACGTGCCACCTTGACGCGGTATTTAAGCACCTCGCGTTGCGGATGCGGCCGATGAAAATAGGCCCGGCGGCCATTTTTCTCAAAAGTCACCGACGAGCCACTTCCTTCCACCACATTGCAACCAACAGCTACCGGTAGCGCTTCGATATCAGACCAAGGCAGATTGCCACATATCGGATCCGAGAATATCTTATCGAGAGTTTTGCGATGTTTATTATTCACAACAGCAATGAAAGCAATTTACAGCAAATGTGCAAGCAGTTCATATCTCATAGGTTGGTCTGACTTGCTTGTGCCATCCTCGCGAGTACTGTAGTTGCCGTTGTGAAAGGCACACTCTTCTTGGCTTGTTCCAGCGGGATCAATCGATCAAATTGTCGCCGCAGTGAGGCGACAATCCGTTGACCGTCTGCCTGCTTTTTATACCCGTCGAATTCGATGGGATTATAACCGCAATTATACAGATGCACAAGGTCGTTCTTCATCCCCCCACTCCCAGTTGCTTGAGGATTATCCGCAAGGCTTCGTCGGTCTCCCTGGCCTCCAGCTCAATCGCATTCAACTCCTCGACGATCTCGGCAATGGGGCGGTAGGTTTCGGCATCGCTGGTGTGGATGTAGCGGCTGGGGGAGATGTTGTAGTCGTTCTTCTTCAGCTCGGCGTGGTCGACGATGCGGCTGAGTTTCTCCTCCTCTTTCCAACCGATGAGGGTCTCGGCAATGCGCTGGATGCCTTCGTCCGGGATGAAGTTTTTGGGGTCGCCCTTTGCGAATATCTGGCTGGCGTTGACGAGCAGCACGTGGCGTGCTCTCTCTTTTGCCTTCGCCTTGTTCAGGAACAACACAATGCCCGGAGCGGTGGTGTTGTAGAAGAGGTTTTCGGGCAGATAGAGCACCGCTTCGATGAGATCGTGATCGACAAACCACTGCCGGACGCTCTTCTCTTTGTTGGTGCTGGCATTGCCCGAGCCTCGTGAGGCGGCACCGGTATCGAGGACGACGGCGGCGCGGCCTGTGGCATTGAGGCTGGCGTGGATGTGCTGCACCCAGCCCCAGTCGGCGGAGGATTTGCCGGGGAATCCGGCCCCTGCGGGAAAGCGGTCGAGTTCATCGTTGTCGTAGTCTGCCTCGGTGAACCAGTCCTGGTTCCACATGGGATTGCCGACGACGCAGTCGAAGGTGCGGAGTTTGCCCTGCCTGTTGCGAAACTTGGGGTTCTTGAAGGTATCGCCGATCTCGATCTGCCCCTCCATGTCGTGGATGATCATGTTCATGTTGGCCATGGCCCAGGTCTCGGGGGTGAACTCCTGGCCGAAGAGTTTCAGGGGGGCGACAGTGCGCTGTTTCCCTTTGGTAATCTCCTCCATGGCGAACTCGCATTTCACGAGAAGGCCGCCGGAGCCGCAGGTGGGGTCGTAGATTTCCATACCGGGCTCGGGCTGGAGCACCTGCGACATGATGGTGCCGACCTCGGGCGGGGTGTAGAACTCGCCAGCGCTCTGGCCGCCGCCTTCAGCGAACTTGCGGATGAGGTATTCGTAGCTCTTGCCGATGATGTCGGCCTCAACGTCGTCAAGCCCCAGCCGTTTGGTGCTGATGGCCTCGATGAGGTTGGAGAGGCGGTCGTCGTCGAGGTCGCGCTGGCCATGGGTGGTGGCGTTGAAATCAACACGGTCGATGATACCCTGCAAAAGCGGATTCTCTTTGGCGATGCCCCGCATGTTGGTGGTGACACCCTCGCCTATTTTGTCGGAAAGCTTGCGGATAACCGACCAGACAGGCTGCTCGGGATCATCCGGCAAAAGGGGGAGGTAAAATCGTACTAGCTTGTGGTCAGCTCTGGCGAGTTGGAAGGCCTTCTGGCGCGAACCGACCTCGGCGGCAATACGGTTCAGCTCGTCATCAAAGACATCGCAGAGACGCTTGGTGAAGATGAGCGGCAGGATGAAGTCCTTGTATTTCGGAGCATCCTTGGCACCCCTGATAGAACAGGCTGCGGCCCAGATCCAGGATTCGAGGGATTTCCGTTGCCGTTATTGTTGGCCATCAGCGTTTGATCCTTTTTTTATGCGCATCATGCTCATTCAATCGTTGAAAACGTTTTACCTGAGTAATCAGCTTGCCACTCAGTGTTTCATGGAGGTTGCTGTACTTTTCAAAAGGGAAGTACCGTAAAATACTGAAATCTTTGGTTAAAACCGCACCACGGAACTTCACGGCACGGCTTTGCTGGATGCCGGATTTATCGGTTGAATCAACACTATTTTCAAATGTATTGTTGTTTCAGGCTTCCTTCCGTGATTGGTTATCGGGCAGCATGATGCGATCGATCTATCGCAGAAAAACAGAGTTTCAGCCGGATGGGCTATCAAGCAGGTCGTCCTGAAAAAGCCTTGTCAGCCCCCCCCAATACTACTTCACTCTAATTCCAGTGGTTAATTATTTTTGTTCACGTCACTGATAAATGATTGGGTGTTGATTGTTTTATAAATAAATTCAAAAATGAATATATTCGAGAGTGAATAGATTTGAAGTCTTGATGGATTGTCATGAAACTTGGCAATCCCAAACCCGGGGAGGACTTTTTTTGGCGTACCCTGAAACTGAGTAAACTTTAGCGTTACATGAAAATAGATCACATTTGCTTTGCCGGTAATCGTTATTTTGGCAAGACTGACCGACGAAGGCTATACCAGCACTCCTGACGGCAACAGGCGTGTCCAGTGTCTCTCATTTCCTTTACGCGATTGGTGGAATCAAAACCATGTCTGATAATATTTCAACGTATAGCCAGCCTGCTGGCGGATTCGCCGCTATCAGCAAGTACAACCCGCATCTTTGGAGTGCGGAGCAGTTACGTGCCATTTTTGTTGCCCGGAAAAATGAACTGGCCGACCTGCAGCACACCCTGCGCACTACGCCGCCGGAGATGGTAGGTCAGCATTTTTTGCTGGTTGGTGCTCGGGGTATGGGTAAATCTACTCTCATGAGGCGTCTGGCCTTGGCAGTGGAAGATGACCCCGAACTCTCTATTGCCTGGCTGCCCCTGCGTTTTCCGGAAGAGCAATATACAGTGGCCACGCTTGGCCAGTTCTGGGCCAACGTGCTCGACAGCCTGGCCGATGCATTGCAACACTTGGGGCTGCCAGTCAACGAGCTGGATGTCGCCGCAGAACGCATCGCTACTCTGCCCGCTGCCGAGCAGGCCGATGCCTGCCTTGCCACCATTGACCATTGCGCAGACGAACGCGGCCAACGATTGCTCCTTTTGGTGGATAACACCGATCTCTTGCTCCACAACATCGGTCGCGATGCCCACTGGGCACTGCGTGCCACTCTGCAAAGCAATCCCCGACTGTTCTGGGTCGGTGGCAGCTACCAGAGCCTGGAAGCGGAGAGTAACTACCACGATGCTTTCCTCGACTTTTTCCGCGTCATCACCCTGCGCCCTCTGCGCCTTGACGAGATGGCCCAGGCACTTCAGGCTCTTGCCGAAACCTTTGGCGGCGAGGTGGCACGCCAGGAGATGGATCGGCAACTCACCTTCCACCCGGAGCGACTGCCAACCCTGCGCCAGCTCTCCGGCGGTAATCCGCGTACCACGGTTATGCTCTACGAGATTCTCGCTAACGGCCAGAACGGCAGTGTGCGCAGCGACCTGGAAGCTTTGCTGGACAACATGACACCCCTTTACAAGTCGCGCATGGATAGCTTGGCCGATCTGCCGCGCAAGCTCTTTGCCCACATTCTGGAGCATTGGGCCCCTATTTCTGTTGGCGAGCTGGCGTCGGTTTCCCAGGTGCTGAATACCAGTATCAGTCCGCAGTTGAAGCGCCTCGAACTGGACGGGTTAATCGAGAAGACCTCTTTGCATGGCACAACTCGCAGTGGCTATCAGGCAGCCGAGCGCTTTTTCAATATCTGGTACCTGATGCGTTTTTCGTCTCGCCGTCAGCGTAGCCGTCTCGGCTGGCTGGTGGAGTTCATGCGCCTGTGGTTCAGCAGCGACGAACTGTGTACCCTTGCCCAACAGCGGATGATGCACGACGGCCACGCCGACTTGCGTTCAAACCATGACTGGGAATACGACCGCGCCCTGGCCGATGCACTGCATGCCTTGTCCACTGCGGCGCAGGGTGGTAATCAACTCGCGTTTTTCCGCATCAAAGAACAGGTATGGGAGTGTCACGAGCTTGGCCAAGGTGAACGCCTGGCCGACTGGATGGCGGAGAGTGAAGCGGCGGGGTTCCTATCGCCCTTCATTCAGGCGCTCTACACCCTTGCTGGCGTGGCGGGGAAATTGCGCGACCTGCCTCTGGAAAGCCAGCAGATGGCCGACGAGATTGTGCGTCTGGGGCACTTGCGGCAAGAAAAAAGTAACTTCGACGTGTAAAATCATCTCATTCATCCATCATAGGTAAAAAATTATGTTGGCAAGAACAATACTCAAGGTTGCCTCACAGATTCCATGGGACAAGGTGATTGAACTTGCGCCCTCAGTTGCAGAGAGGGCGGGAACTCTCTGGAAGAGCATTAAAAGCAAAAACAAGCCTCATCCTGTTGATGAGAGCATAGCGTATTCATCATACAGCGCCGAGTTGTCGGAGGGTGATCTGCTTAAAGCCCGACTGGAGAGGCTGGAAGAGAGAGCAGGGAGTTTGGAGGAGCAACTTCAGGCATCCGCTGGTTTGCTTAAAACGTTAGCCGAACAGAATTCGTCGCTGGTGCAACGGATTGAGCTGCATAGAATCCGTCTCATTCGTCAATCGCTCCTTTTTGCCGGAGTTGGCACTGTGTTGGCAGGAATGATTGTGTATCTCTTTATTCGGTAGTGATTGTCTGACGATGCCCCCTATGCTCCTTTCCCATAAAAACAGTGAAATTCCACAATTGGGATTCGCGGAGTTCATTTCACTGACGGCGATGATGATGTCGCTGGTTGCCCTCTCCGTTGATACGATGCTGCCCGCTCTCTCGGAAATAGGCAGGGATCTCGGAGCCAGTGACAACAACCGCTCACAGCTCATCATCTCGCTGTTCTTTTTCGGAATGGCTGCAGGCCAACTCCTGTACGGTCCGGTTTCAGACCATACAGGACGCAAACCGGCTATTTATCTTGGTTATGGGCTCTTCATAACCGGCTGTCTGCTCTCACTCTTCGCCACAAACCTGAACGTCATGCTGGCCGGGCGATTCCTTCAGGGATTTGGAACTGCCGGTCCCCGCATCGTCTCGATTGCCATCGTTCGCGACCGTTACGAGGGGAGTGCCATGGCCCGTGTCATGTCCTTTGTGATGACGGTATTTATCATCGTCCCCATTATTGCTCCAGCTCTCGGACAGGGTATGCTGTTGCTTGCCGGATGGCGTGCCATTTTTGCTTCATTTCTCATTCTGGCTTTACTCACGCTTGTGTGGTTTATTCTCCGTCAGCCTGAAACCCTGTCGAAGGAAAAAAGAGTTCCGTTCTCGTTCAAACGGATTATCAGTACCGTGATGATCATTTTCGGTAACCGCAGTGCAATGGGCTATACGGTAACTGCCGGTCTTGTCTTCGGCTTTTTTCTTGGTTACCTGAAGTTCAGCGCAGCAGATTTTTCAGGAAGAGTATGGGCTTGGGGCAGAGTTTCCTCTCTATTTTGCCTTTCTTGCACTCTCGATAGGCGGCGCTTCTCTCGTCAATGCACGATTAGTGCTGCATCACACTATGCAGTCGCTTTCAAAACGTGCGCTCCTTTCAATCAGCGCACTCTCATCCGGATTTTTTCTGCTCGCGCTGTGGTGTCATGGGCAACCACCGCTCTGGACGCTCATGGCATATCTCTTTGCAACATTTTTCGGCACTGGAATACTTTTCGGGAATCTCAATGCACTGGCCATGGAGTCTCTCGGAAAAATCGCCGGTATTGGAGCCGGTGTAGTAGGCTCGCTCTCAACCTTCATCTCACTCATTGCAGGCACCGTCATTGGTCAGAGCTACAACGGAACCGTTCTGCCTCTCACGGCAGGTTTTTTCATGCTCAGCCTGGTGTCGCTCGCAGCCATGCGATGGGCGGCCAAATAGACGTTACGCCTTGCGGGCGATAATCCGGCCTCTGCGGCATCGCGCCACATGGTAATGCCGCGCACTACATCTCTTGGCCATAGTTGTCCAGAATCCCTTGACGAAACTTCTTCTGCACGTTGTATAGGTATATCTGAATGTGTTCGGCGAAATCGGGAGAGAGGTCTTCCTTCTGTGAGCGGTCATCAGGTAGCATGATGCTTGCGACTATCTCAGAAAAGCCGAGTTTCGGCCGAATACGCCATTGAATCGCTATAGAGATATATTTAGCCACGGTTCTCTTTATGCTTTTTTACATCATAAATTCTTTTGCTTTTAGACAAAAAAAGTTTTAAGTTGATTTTTTTTATTAATTAAACCACTGGAGAGAACTCTATGAGAAAGCTCATATCTTTGTTAGGAGCATCATTACTTGTTTCAACTACGGCGATGGCTCAAACTTACCTTAACGTGGGTGCTGGCCTTGGCTTCCCGAATAGTTCAAGCGCAACGGTCAATGGATCGGTTACATTAAATGATGCTATTTCTCTTAAAAGTGGTGTTTTTGGTCAGATAGGTGTTGGTACTGACTATGACGATAAGTTCCGAATTGAAGGTTCTGTTGCGCGACAAGGATATAGCGTTGATAAGGTACTTGGTACCAGTGTTGCAGGTTCAACAGAAGATGTTACTTCATATATGGTTAACGGGTATTATGATTTTAAACCATCGAATCCCTCCTCATTGACTCCTTATGTTATGTTTGGTGTTGGAACCTCATCAGTTACCTCCAAATCGTCAGGAAGTGAGACCTCTCAAAACTCAACAACATACCAAATAGGAGCAGGGGTAAGCATGAAGAACTCTGATAAGATCACTTTTGATGCTGGTCTTAGGTATATGTCGATTCCAAATTTGAGCGAAAGAGATTCAAGCTCTAATTTGATAGAGTGGAAGTCATCAGCAATTCTCGCTTCGGTCGGCGTTCGAGTCCATATCTGACAAAAGATATTATCTCGTTTGACAAAACATTTTGTATACCTGACAACCGCCATGTTTCTGTAGCATGGCGGTTTATTCCTTCATCTTTTTGATCTTGTCTTCTCCATAGCTGCTGGGATGTGTTTCCTGTACTACATTCAGCGGTTGCCATGGTATTTCTTGTCGCCATGCGATGAGCGGAAAAATAAACCTTACGCTTTGCGGGCAATCATCCGGCCTCTGCCCACCTTGCCTGCCGCTGAGGCATCGCGCCAGAGGGTAATGCCTCGCACTACTTCGTTATACATCTCCAGGCCATAGTTGTCCAGAATTCCTTGACGAAACTCCTTCTGTACGTTGTCCAGGTATATCTGAATATGTTCGGCGAAATCGGGTGAGAGGTCTTCCTTCTCGATGACCGTCAGCCCGGCAGTTTCGGCCAGGGTCGCATATCCATTCAGCGTCTCCATCGAGGGAAAAACCATAAACGTATAGAGAGCCTGCCATTCATCGCTGGCCATTGAACCGCTCTCCAGCCAGTCGGTAAAGGCAAGAGTGCCGCCCGGTTTCAGGACACGGGCACACTCTTCGATGAGCCGCTTTTTATCAGTGATGTAGCACCAGGCATCCTGTCCCCAGACCACATCGAACGAATTTGCCCGAAAAGGCATGTCGAGAGCGTTTCCCAGTTTGTATTCGACCTTCTCATGTAGCCCGGCTTGCCTTGTGCGGGAGATGGCCTCGGCGTGCATCCGTTGGGTGGCATCAAGGCCAGTGACGCGGCAGCCATAGGTTTGAGCCAGGTGACGAGCCGGACCACCCAGCGCACTGCACACATCAAGCAGGTGACTCTCCGCAGTGACTTCCGCTTTTTGCGCCAGAATGTTGGTCTCCTGTTCACCGCCGACATGAATTTGTTCGCCCATAAGCATCTCCCAAAGGATCCCGCCAGGGCCATCGTAGACTTCATTGACGTTTTCAATCGTGACATCAAGTCTGTTTCCACTCATTTGAATATCTCCTTGTTTTCTTGTTGAGTCGCTCCAGTGATATACTCCCCGAAGCTTCGCTTGTTGACAGAATTTTTAATCTTGCCGGGTCGTTGATGGTCGTACAGGTTACTCTTTTTCCAGCTTTTCCCGAATCAACCAGCATTTTGGATCGAGCCCGTCCGCATCGCCATTGTAGTGCCAGGCACTGGCCCGGCATCCCCAGCAATGCGGGTTGTTGGTGCAGGTGTTACAGGGATCGGGCAGGTTACAAGTGTCGTGCAGATCTCCGTGGACGAGGGTGTTGCCATGTTGGGCGATGATTTCCCTGAATGGCGTTGTGCGGATATTGCCTACGCCTTCGCGGATCACCGAGCAAGGGGTCACATCACCAGAAAAGGTCACCGTTGCCATGGTGCCGCAGTAATATTTATCCGTATCCATAGCGGCTATGGAGATGTTGTCACCACCGTAATTGATACGGTCGCGCTCCGTATAGACTTGCTGCACTTCAGCAAGATCGGGCTCGAAGGCTCTCCACTCGGCACCCATTCCTGCGGGGTTGAACATGGTCAGGCAGGTGCGGAGCCCCTTCTCTTCAAACCACCATCGCATCGTTTTGATGGCATCTTCCGGGCCTTGCCGTCCAGTGTAGGTGATGCAATTGATCATCTCTTCAGCGGGTTTGCCCAGCTCAAGCATATTGGTCACCCCTTTCACTATGGCATCGATGAAGTGATGATTTCCCCCCCGATGGAGTTTTGCATAGACTTCAGGCGTGATGGAATCGACGTGAACCGACACAAAGCCCCCTTCGCTCACCTCATAGACCTGGGCAGCAATCTGCCTGTTTTTCAGGGGCAGCCCGCTGGTCCAGACATTATTGATCATGCCCAGCGACCGGGCATACTGCATTAACTCATACCAGTCGGGCCTGGCAAGCGGGTCGCCTCCCAACCAGTCGATGGCCCGAATTTCCAGCGCAGCCGCATCGCCCAGCAGGCTGCGGATCTCATCGGAGGTGAGTCCGCGACTCTCGCGGGGTGTGGAGCCAGCATAACAGTAGATGCAGCCCTGATGACAGGCATCGGTGGTTTCAATTTGCAGCGCATAGAGCCTTTTCTGCTCAAAGTATCGTTTTTGCTCCTCTTCACGCCCGACGGCCAGACCGCCGTAACGACTCAGATGATTGTTGATGCAAGCGGCCATAGAATTCTCTCCCCATTATTTCCATTTTTTCCGAGTGTCATTGATTGGGTGATGAGTTGCTCGAACGGCAATCTGTGCTCGACTCACAGAGTTCGGAAAAGCGACTGATCGGTCGTTGTCACTGCGGAAGTGGTTCTTGAAACTTAATGAAAAGCTGACAGATTCCTCACTATCGCGGTGTTTCATTCGATGGTTAAACAATTTTCCTTTTGAATGATGACACCAACCACCGGTCATCAATGACGCTCAGCACTCACTCCTGATACACCACCGGATCAGGTGAGTCGATCATGGGATTGAGACGAACCGCCAGAGAGAAAAGATAGGGGTAATCCTCCTTGAGATGCTGCATGTAGAGGATCCATTCCCGGATGAGATGACCGAAAACCCGCTTTATGTCGCCATTGATGTGTTCTTGGTCGCTCGGAGGAAGACGATCGAAGGATTCCCTGGCCTCAAGCTCTTCAATGGTATGAAACGCTGACCAGAGAAGATCGGTAAAATTTTCATGCTCAAGCAGATTCTGGTTTTCCAGCAGGTTCAGCAGGAAGCTCCGTTTTCCGGCCATGAACTGCTTCAGGCAGGGGAGTGCGCCACTATTGATGTTGATCTTCTGGTTGCTTTGGTGCAGAGAGTCGAGCGCCTTGTCAAAATCCTCTTTTTTCCATGATGCGGTGATACGCAGACGGTTTTTCAGCTCCTCGCTTTCGACCACATGTTCCGATAACTCTTTCAGCAGGCGGTTGCCGAATTCACTGAAAAAGACACCGATGACCATGTTCAGTTTTCTCATGACCGACTGGCGCTCCCTTTCCTTGAGCACTCTTTCGAAGAGGAGCGTGACGACGATGATGTAAATAGGCAGAAAGGCGAGATTGCCGAGAAAGCTGGCTGAAATCTCCTTCAAGCTGCCGAACAAGCTGAAGTCAATACTATAAAGGGCCAGCGAGATAGCGAAGAGGGCGGACACTGTCCACACCTTGTTCATAAACAGCTTTTTTAACATGAGCACCTGTTTATGTTAACCGGAACCAAACAACCTGAAAAACATTGCATAATAAACAAACAGGCGAAGACATTTCATCGTTCGCTGAGAAAAGAAAACCAGATAAACCGTGTTCCCCTCGTCACGAACAGCAACATCGGTTGAAGATTTCCAAAAATAAATACAGGAACGACATTATTGTAATGATAATCTTTTGAAATTACCCACAAATACTTTTTAATACAGAAATAACATTACAGAGAATTATGGGGGTTTCGTGGCTGTAGCAATAAAAGAGATAGCAGCAGTGCAGACGGGATACTCATTCAGGTCCCGTCTTGATGTATCACAAGATGGGGGAGTGGCGGTTATCCAGATGAAAGATCTGCTTGATGACAATACTGTTGGATGCGATGGGTTGATCAAAACAGATATGGATACAGTCAAGAATCATCACCTTGTCTCTAAAGGAGATCTTGTCTTCCGGTCGCGAGGTCTTGTGAGCAATGCCGCGATTCTTCTTGATGATCCTGGAAACGCTGTTGTTGCGGCTCCGTTGATAAGAATCAGGATTACACAACCTGACAGGGTTTTACCGGAGTATCTGAACTGGTATCTCAGTCAGCGGGAAGCGCAGGTGTTTTTGACAAGCAGGGCAAGAGGGACTGCCCAGAGGATGATCAGCAAGGAGGTACTTGAAGATCTGGAGGTTGTCTTGCCTTCATTGGAGTGTCAAAAAAATATTGTTGAGTTGGCCTTGCTCTCCGCTCGTGAAGAGATGTTGCTTGGTGTACTTGCTGAAAAACGGAAACGATATATTTCAATGGCATTAATGCGGTTTGCAAAAGGAGCATAAAGGATGAGTAACAAGATCGATCAGAAGGATATCAACAATGCGGCATGGGCAGCGTGCGACACCTTCAGGGGTCTTGTTGATCCGGCACAGGTACAAAGACTACATCCTTGTAATGCTGTTTTTAAAATACATCTCAGATGTTTGGCAGGATCATTACGAAACGTACCAGAAGCAGTATGGTGATGATGAGGGACGAATCCTCCGCAAAATGGAGCGCGAGCGATTTGTTCTGCCAGTTATAACGCTGACCGAAAAAAACAGAGAGAGCGGTGAACAAAAGATTCTTGACAAGTTTCCGTCAACCTACTACAGCCTTTATGAACGCAGGGCGGCGGCCAATATCGGTGAGCTGATCAATATTGTTTTTGATCACATTGAAGAATCCAACAAAGCCAAGCTCGAAGGAGTTTTCCGCAACATTGACTTTAACAGTGAAGCAAACCTCGGCAAGACCAAAGATCGTAACCGATGCCTGAAACAACTGCTGGAAGACTTTTACAAGCCACAGTTGAATATGAAGCCAAGTCTTGTTTCAGAAAATGTCATTGGCAACACCTATATTTATCTGATTGAGCGCTTCGCCTCGGATTCAGGGAAAAAGGCCGGAGAGTTTTTTACCCCGCTTAAAGTGACCGAGCTCGTGGCCAAACTCGCCAGTCCCAAACCCGGTGACCGTATTTGTGATCCAGCCTGCGGTTCTGGTGGTCTTCTGGTACAGGCGGCCAAAGTGGTCGGTGACCGGAACTTTGAACTGTTTGGTCAGGAGTCCAACGGCAGTACCTGGGCGCTCTGCCGCATTAATATGTTTCTTCACAGTTTCGACAGTGCCCGCATCGAGTGGTGCGACACCCTGAACAGCCCTCTTCTGGTGGAAAATGACCGCCTGATGAAATTCAATTGCGTTGTTGCCAATCCACCATTCTCGCTCGACAAATGGGGAGCTGAAGATGCTGAAAGCGATCAATTCAACCGGTTCTGGCGCGGGGTACCTCCCAAAGGAAAGGGTGACTGGGCCTTTATCAGCCACATGATTGAAACTGCACTTGAAAAAGAGGGTCGCGTTGCCGTGGTTGTTTCTCATGGAGTGCTTTTCAGGGGTGCTGCTGAGGGGAGTATTCGCCAGAAAATGATTGAAGAAAACCTGCTTGATGCAGTCATCGGCCTGCCGGGCAATCTCTTTCCAACCACCAACATCCCGGTGGCGATTCTGGTTTTTGACAGAAGCCGGGAAAGACCTGGGAGCGCCGAGCCCCAGCTCGGCAATGTACTCTTCATTGATGCGAGCCGTGAGTTTGTCTCTGGCAAGAATCGGAATACGCTCAGCGCAGAGAATCTCGACAAGATTTTAGGTACCTGCAAAGAGCGCAAAGAGGTCGAAAAATATGCCCATGTGGCCGAGTTCGCCGAGATCAGGGAAAACGACTTTAACCTCAATATTCCTCGCTACGTAGATACCTTTGAAGAGGAAGAGGAGATTGATATTGATGTCGTTCAGGCGGAGATTGACAAACTGGAACAAGAGCTGGCAGAGGTGAGGGTAAAAATGGCTCAGAAGCTCAAGGAGATTCAGCGATGAAGGCTAAAGTGGTCGAATTCGACCCGTTTAGTTTTAATCCCATCGAATTCGATGGCTTTAACCGTGTCGAATTCGATGCGGTTGCAAAGACTGTTGGTAAGCACAGTAATCCGGATTTTAATTATGGCGAATATGCCACAATTAGAAATCAGGCAGGATTGAACAGTTAAAAAATCAGTGTCAAGGAATGTGTAGCAAAAACCAGCAAGTCATTCTTGATAAGGGATTTAGTAAATACTAAAATACCTTTTATTATGTTTTCATACAGCAACATATTAGCCGGAGAAATTGCATATGAAGACATCTGTATTGAATCGAAACAGCATATCACCTGAAGTTGCAGGGCTGA
The DNA here is from genome assembly GCA_903994525.1 of uncultured Chlorobiaceae bacterium. Lineage (GTDB taxonomy): Bacteria > Bacteroidota > Chlorobiia > Chlorobiales > Chlorobiaceae > Chlorobium. The sequence continues at coordinate 815 of CAJEXW010000033.1, read as the reverse complement.
TTACTCGTCTGGTTTCCTTAATACCATGGCCAGTACGATGCCAAGCTATGGGAGATGTCGTGCTGACAATAATGGACAGCAAGCCTCGGATTGCAGAAAATGAATTTGGCTGGAATCGCTCAGCGGTAGCTTTAGGGATCAAGGAATTTGAGAGTGGCATTGTCTGTGTCAATGATTTGACGGAACGACACAAGCCAAAATCTGAAGAGAAAAACCCCGAGTTGCTTGAATCCATTCGGAAAATAATGGAGCCATACAGTCAGGCCGAACCGCGTTTACGAACAACCTTGCTCTCCACTTCACATACGAATTGCTCCGTCCCTTGATGGCGCTTCGGTACTTTCGGCCTCGGGTTTTACGTTTGTGCCTTTTCCCTTATCATCGCCAACGAAGGTTCCTGTAGTTCAACATAGAAGCCAAAGCCAGGACCACGCTGCCTTTATGCCGGACACCATCTGGACAGTAAGCAGGTTTCCTCCAGATTTATCCCGAATCCTAAAAACTATTCGGTTTTGATGTCATGTAGGACTATCGACACGTTAATGACAGTTCACTTGTGTTCGTCTTCCTTGGCTCACACCTGACACCTTTTCGGATGCCTTTTCCGTAACGCTCACGACCAAGGCTTTTAACCAACGCCGCTTACGGTGGTTTGCTACCTGCTCCTGCAAGCCGATTGCGAGGCGCCTACCCTCATCTTCTACAGTCGGGTAACAGCAGCACATTACTGCACCGCCGTCCCCTAAGAACCGTGCTGGCGGCTTTCGCCGCACACGGCTCAAGCCTCGGCAAAGGCACCTTGCGGCACCCGACAA
>CAJEXW010000032.1 GCA_903994525.1 uncultured Chlorobiaceae bacterium | reverse complement strand
TGCTTGGCCTGCTCTGCTGTGTCTTCTCTTTCATGCTTGCCCCGGCCGCAGCTTATGAGGTCAAGGTTGGAGGTATCACCTTTTCGGAACTGCTGCCGGCCATGATGCGCGACATGGGCCTGTTGAAGCTTTCGCTCATTTTTCTTGTTTTCGGGTTTGGTCTCCAGGTTGCCACAACGGCCTATTATGCACTGCTGGCCGATACTGTCGGGGAGGATAATATTGGCAAGGTTACCGGCGCAAGCTGGACGTTGATGGTGCTCACCACCATTATCTCCACCCGAATTGTCGGAACTTTTCTTGATGTCTTTACCCCTGAACGTCTGATAACGGTGGCTGAAATTGGTGGTTTTGTTGCGCTTGGTATCGGTCTTGTGGCAGTTGTTGGCGTTGAAAAACGGAATGCCGAAGTGAAAGAGGGGAAGAACAAACATGCGCTCTCATTCTCACAGTCGCTTCAACTGCTCTCTTCATCACCGAAAACCCTGCTGTTTGCCTCCTATATCTTTATATCAATCTTTGCGCTGTTTGCCAACGAAATTGTGATGGATCCCTTTGGCGCCCATGTGTTCAAGATGAAAGTTGGCGAGACTACCAAACTTTTCCGTCCAACCATGGGTGGCACCCAGCTTATCTTCATGCTCATCACCGGCTTTCTTCTCAGCCGCATAGGTCAGAAACGGGCCGCGCTTATTGGCAATATTGTCTGCATTATCGGTTTCGGATTGCTGGTTGTCTCGGCATGTATCCTTGATGTCCAGTTCCTCCGTATAGCGCTTGTCGTCACGGGTGTTGGCCTTGGCGCATCAAGCGTCGCCAATATCTCCATGATGATGTCGATGACCGCAGGCCGAAGTGGAGTCTACATCGGTCTCTGGGGGACGGCGCAGAGTCTGGCTATCTTTATCGGTCATCTGGGAGCCGGGGTTATCATTGATCTGGTCTATCATTTTTCAGGGAACTATGTTTGGGCTTATGTGGCAATTTTTGTGATGGAGATGGGTGCCTTTGCCATTGCCAGCCTTATGATTTCCCATATTTCAAAAGAGGCGTTTGAGGCCGAAAGCGAGGCAAAAATGGCAGAGCTTGCTCTTGCCAACAATGGTTGATAGTATGAAATATGTGTTCGGGCCCGTATCCTCCAAGCGGCTGGGACAATCGCTTGGCGTTGATCTGCTTCCATCGAAAAGCTGCACCTGGAACTGCCTTTACTGTCAGTTGGGCAAGACCAAAAACTTTGTTACCGAACGGCAGGAGTTTTTTCCCCGCAAAGAGATACTGGAGGAGATTCGTCAAGCCTTGACGCTCAACACCAATCTCGACTGGGTCACCTTTGTCGGTTCCGGCGAAACCTTGCTCTACAAGGGAATTGGCTGGCTTATTACCGAGACGAAAAAGCTCACCACGGTTCCTGTCGCGGTTATCACCAATGGATCGCTGCTTTATCTGCAGGAGGTTCGTGAAGAGCTGCTTCAGGCTGATGCCGTGCTTCCCTCGCTCAACGCAGGGTCGGAGGCGCTCCATAACAAGATTGATCGACCAGCTTCGGGATTGACATTTCAGCAGCATATTGAAGGGCTTGCTGCATTTCGCAGCCAGTATAAAGGCCGCCTCTGGATTGAGGTGATGCTGCTTGGCGGTATCAACGACAGCGATGAGGCACTGCACGATCTTGCCACGACCCTGAAGACAATTCATCCTGACATGGTGCATCTGGTTCTGCCAACCCGTCCGGCTCCTGAGCAGCAGGTGCAGCTTCCTTCCGACAAGCGTCTTGAGCGGGCCATTGCCATCCTCTCTGAAGTCGCGACAGTTGTGCATCCACTCAAGGGCCGCATGGACCTTCGGAGCGCCAAGGATCTGCTTGAGGCTGTTACCGCCATTGTCTCGCGCCATCCAGTGCAGCAGCGCGAGCTGCACAAGGCTGTTGCCGATTGTTTTCTCGACAACAGCGCAAAAGCTGATCTGGTGATGCAGGAGTTTTTCGCCACCGGCCGCTTCAAGCTTGTCGAGCACAACGGAGAGAGCTACTGGGTGATGCAGGAAAAGCCTCCTGCTGTGGTTTAATCATCCTCGCCGTGGTGCCCTCTGCCCCCCTCATGCTCACCCTCTCCACCCTCATCGCTTCCGTTGTGATGGCAGCGTATGCAGTTCTGGTAGTTGCGGATACCCTCCTCCCGATGTTCAGCTTCAATTCTTGAGGGTGAGTGTTCATGGCAGTTATAGCAGGTGTACTTCTTGTAGTTGCCGGGTTCCGTATGGCAGGTGGCGCAGCTTGCGTTATGATCGCCATCAAGCGTGAAAGAGTTATCGTGATCGAAGGTTGCCGGTTTCCACGCTTTTGTGGTGTGGCAGGCAAGGCAGTTTTCCTTGGCGAAACGGTGCAGGGAGTCTGCGGGTTTTTGCTCGCTGTGGCAGGTCATACACTTTTTTTGCTCGGAGGCACCGAGTGACTTATGCCGGAAACTTTTACCGTCAGTTTTTGCTGCGGCCACCCCTCTATGGTCGGTATGGCACTCGATGCAGGAGTTATCGCTCAAGCCACGGTGAAAAAGTACTCTCTTGCCGTTTTTCGGGATCGCCTCTCCCTTTACGTTTTTGATACCTATATCGCGCTGCTGATGGCAGCGGGTGCATTGTGCTGACAGGGTTCCACTGAATGGTTTATGGCAGGAGAGGCAGTTGTTGTTCAGGTGTTGATGTCCTTGCGTCAGGGGGCCAGGACTGATGAGCTTTTCCGGAAAAGCGGTAATCACTCCGACAAGAAGAAGTGCCGCAGTGGTAAAAAAAAGAGCCGGTTTCAGCATGACATCTCCATGGGATAACGGCTTTCTGCGGCCGGACAGGTGAGGGTAAAGGTTGTGCCCTTGTCGGTCACACTGTTGACTGATACCCTGATTTGTTGAAGATCAGCAAGTTTTTTAACAATGGAGAGGCCGAGTCCCAGCCCCCCCGTACTTGAACTCCTTGATTCATCAACTCTGTAAAATCGGTCAAAAATGGCATGCAACTTCTCCGCAGGAATGCCGATTCCCTGGTCGGAGATGGTGCAAACAACATTATTTTCACTGCGAGCAACTTCTATGGTTATCGATGAGCTTGACGAGGAGTACTTGATAGCGTTTGAAAGAATATTTTCAACAATCATCTCAAGCATTCCTGGATCAGCCGCAATTTTGACCTGTTCGGTGTGGTTGAGAGTGATTGCAATACCTTTGGCCTGGGCTGTCGGCATCATTCTCTCAACCACACTGTCAAGCAGTGGATCAAGCGGTACCACCACAATGCGCGGGGTCATCTTGTTGCTCTCATAGCGGGCAAGCATCAATAACTGCTCAATGAGGTGGGCCATGCGATTCAACTCCTTCAGGCAGAATTGGATCCTTGATTCGTAATGTTCTCTCTCTCGTGGTTTGCGGATCAGCACTTCGAGAGTTCCCTTGACCACCGCCAATGGAGTTTTCAGTTCATGCGACGCGTCGGCAGTAAAATGTTTTTCACGTTGAAACGCATCCTGCATTCTCCCGAAAAGGGCATTGATGGTTGATGCCAGCCGGTACAATTCATCATGATGAAAGGGAAGTGGAATGCGCTGGTCGAGATTGCTCTGTGACATTTTTTCGGCTGTGGCAATCACCTTCTCTATCGGGCTGATACTTTTAATGGCAATGGAGCGGGTGAGGAGAAAGAGTGGAAGAAGGATAACGGGAAATGAAAAGAGAAAGATGTCTTTAAGGTCGTGCAGCACAATCAGGGCATTTTTCAGAGGAACAGCCACAATCAGATATCCCTCATTTTTGCCATCTGCACTGTTGAGAGGAACCTGTGCCTGACGAACCATTGACCCGCCAAAATTGCTGTCGAAATAGCTTGTTCCCGACTGGTTTGGATTAAATGCAAGGACGCACCAGGAGAGACTGGCTGATTTGTTGATGACCTCACCATCCCTGTTCACCAACTGGATAAACTCGGTATCAACTTTTAACTTTCTTCTCTTGTGTTTATGTTCCTCATCACGATTATCTCCCTTTTCGCTTGTGTGGTCCGCATCGATATCCCTGAAGCTGTCAAATCCCTGAAAATTATCTGGGGATATATTCGAGTCTGCAAGAATTTCTGAAATCTCTTTTTTTATTTGATCGTCAAACTGTTTATAGACAATTTTCTCGACCATAAAAAAGATGGTTGTAAAGACTATGGCAATTAAAAAACCTGTTGCAATGGTATAATAGAGTGCGATCCTGTTTCGCAAACTCATTACCGACAGCCCTTTCAATGCGAATTGCTTCATGCCATTCCTGGTTCACGAACGATGTAGCCAACTCCCCGGATGGTCTGGATCAGGTTTCCGCAACAGGCAGCTTCAAGCTTTCTGCGGAGAAAGGTGATATACACATCAATCACCGAGGTATCAGAGTCAAAATGGATGTCCCAGACATGTTCAATGATGCGGCTTCGTGTACAAACCCGGTCTTTGTTCCGAATCAGGTATTCGAGCAGGGCGAACTCTTTCGGAGTCAAAGTTAACTCAATTGAACCGGCAAAGACCTGATGAGTGACAGGATTGATTGTAACGCCTCCTGCGCTCAGTGAGTCATCCGCCCGGTTCCTGTTTCTGAGCTGTACCCTGATGCGTGCCAGCAACTCCTCAAACTCAAATGGTTTCTTGATGTAGTCATTTGCTCCGGCATCAAGGCCGAAGACAACATCCTCAAGGGTATCTTTTGCGGTGAGAAACAATATCGGCACCAGGCTGCCGGCTTTGCGTATCTGCCGGCACACCTCAATGCCACTTATTGCGGGAATCATCCAGTCAACGATGAGCAGATCATACTCATTGGTCAGTGCCAGATCAAGGCCGGATTTACCATCGTAAGCGACATCGACAGCAAAGTACTCCTCCTCAAGTCCATCCTTGAGGAAACCGGCTATTCCTGGCTCATCTTCAATAATGAGAAGTCTCATGCGTTGCGTGTTATAAGTTAATCTTTATCGACAGCGGCACCCTTGAAGAGAGATAAAATATCGCCAAGAACCTCTTTCGGCTCTTTGCCATTGCTTTTGGCGATCTGTTCAACCGTATCAGTTGAGAGCTTGACGACAATTCCCTTCTTCCCGAGTTCGTCAACCAACGCCGAGGGAGTGGTTTTTACAACCTGCGCAACGGTCTCAAGAGAGGATGAAGCAAGGGCGTATGCAGCTAATTTTGCAGGACTCTCTTTCTCCTCTTCACCAAAGATTGGCAGTACGGAAACGATGGTAGTGACAAGTGCCAGAGCAATTATTCCAAGTGCCGGTTTTTTTGAGAAATAACCTGTAAACTGCTTCCAGTTAGCCACCAGATGTACTCCAACCCCTCCGACCAAAAGCCAGCTCAGCCATTTATGCGTCGGCTCAACAAGCCCGATTTCAATATCAAAAAAAATCAGGAGTCCCGTGACGGCTGAAATGGTAAATGCCCCTACGGCAAGTGGAGTTGCCCATGATCTGATCGTTGTGCTCATAGTGTCGTTGATGTTGTTCAATTTAGTATTTTAGTCTGTAATCCTCATTTGTACAGTCCACAATGTAGTAGCGGGATTCTTAAAGGATTCTAAGACAAACCTTAAATATTGCTTAAAAAGCAGGAGCAATTGAGATAACTCATTCAACGGGAAGGCGATGCAAATTGATTATGATGTTATAAGGATTCAGGATGGTGAGCAGGTGAATCTAGCACAACGTCCGACACTTGTTGATCCGGTGTACCGTTCAAAAAAAGAGTACAAGGAGATGCTGGCTGACCATGTTGAGCAGTTGAGCAAGCTGCAAGAGGTGCACTATGCTGATAATCGTTATGCGCTGCTCCTTATTTTTCAGGCGATGGACGCTGCGGGCAAGGATGGAATTATCAGACATGTGATGTCCGGTGTTAATCCGCAAGGGTGTCAGGTCTTCAGTTTCAAGCATCCCTCCGCCGAAGAGCTTGACCACGATTTTCTCTGGCGTAGCAATCGCTGTCTGCCGGAGAGAGGGCGTATCGGCATTTTTAACCGATCCTATTACGAAGAGGTGCTTATTGTCCGTGTTCATCCTGAAATACTCACCATGCAGGACGTGCCTGACGGGTTGAGGAACAAGAACAAAGTGTGGAAGAATCGATATCAGTCGATTACTGCGCTGGAGAAGCACTTGTATTGTAATGGCACCAGAGTTGTCAAGTTTTTTCTCCATCTCTCAAAAGAGGAGCAGCGGAAAAGATTTCTTGCTCGCATTGATGCCCCGGAAAAAAACTGGAAATTTAGCGTTGCCGATATTGAGGAGCGAAAGTACTGGAAGCAGTACATGGAAGCCTATGAGGAGTGTTTCAGGGCAACCAGCACAAAGCGTGCGCCATGGTATGTGGTTCCTGCTGATGACAAACAGAATGCACGGCTGATCGTGTCACAGATTATTGTTGACACCCTGGCAGATCTCGACCTCTCCTCTCCTGAGGCAAGCAAGGAGCGCCTGAAAGAGCTGTCTGATATTCGCCGGAAGTTAATGGAGGAGAGTGAGTGAGCAGCACTCTGCCGTCAGTGAAAAAAAGTCAGAAGCGCACAGGGATATCTCTTTCGCGCAGGTATTGCTTGGCTTCAAGGATGGAGTGTTGACGGAAGTGGAAAATTGATGCGGCAAGCGCGGCATCAGCGCAACCTTTGGTAAACCCTTCATAAAGATGTTCCAGATTGCCGGCACCTCCCGATGCTATGACAGGAATATGCACGGAAGTTGAGATTGTGCGAAGAATTTCGTTATCGTATCCCTCTTTGGTGCCATCGCGATCCATGCTGGTAAGTAGAATTTCACCGGCACCAAGCTCCTGAACCTTCAGGGCCCATTCGAGGGCTTGGTATGGGGTTGGTTTTTTCCCTGAATGGGTATGGACTATGTAGTCGTTTCCAATTTTTTTGATGTCGATGGCCACCACAACGGCTTGCGATCCATATTTTTCTGCAATGCGGGTAATCAGTTCAGGATCGTTGACGGCGGCAGTATTGACCGAAACTTTGTCGGCACCGTGGAGGAAAACCTCTTTTGCCCGCTCAACGGAGCTTATGCCACCGCCGACCGTGAGGGGAATGAAAACCTCACCGGAGACCTTCAGTACCTCTTCAAGCGTTGTCTTTCGAGACTCAAGTGACGCGGAGATGTCGAGGAAGACAAGCTCATCAGCCAGTTCATTGTTGTAGAACCTGGCCTGTTCGAGGATGGAGCCTGCGTCTCTCAGCCCTTCAAAATTAATGCCTTTTACCACTCTTCCGTCCCGTACGTCGAGACAGGGGATGATTCGCTTCGCTAACATGACGGTGTAAAGATGAAATATTTTGTGCTCATGGTTTGATTGCTTCAAGCGTTCAGTGTCACTCTCCTCTGAGCGCTATTTTTTTATCTTGCCAATGTAACCATTAATAGGTATAAATATCAGAGAGGAAAGGGTGGGCAGTACCAAAGAGGGGGCTGAACATCTCATTTTGATGCATTTTTTCGTAACCATTGACCAACGATTATGGGAACCACAACAAAAAAGAGTCCGAAACCGCCAGGTGTGGCGATATGGGTACTGGTGACACTGCTTTGGGGTACAGTATTTTACTGGACCTCAATTGTGATGCTGCAACTGGCTTCAACCAAGCTGGGAGAGGGGTTTTTTCACCCGTCAAACAGTGAGCTGTGGAGGGTGTATGGCATTCAGGTTGTGGTGCTGATTCTCTGTGCTCTTGTTGCCAAGGCTGTTCGGGGAGTGTTTGACCCCGGCAATACCCAACAGATTCGTCGCTGGCAAAATCTTTCAGAAGGGCATGGTGAGAAGATCTTTATCTCTTTTGCAGGAAGTCTGGCAACCAGCTTTTTCTTTACTGCCCTGACTGCGCTGACTTTTCTTGGAAGTTCAGGTGCGCTTGGTCTGGCGGTTGTTTTTACCATTCCCATGGTTCTGCTTGCGGCACTGTTTAATGTAGCCGCCGGTGTTGCTGCTTCACTGATCGTTGGTCTGATCTTTTTGATTGCCAGGGTGGGCAGAAAGCGGTCATAAAATGTTGGTCTGCCAAAAAAAGAGACAAAAAAAGCACACCCGTTCAGGTGCGCTTTTTTTGTCATGATGTGCATTTTCATGATGTGGAGCTAAGGAGACTCGAACTCCTGACCCTTTGCATGCCATGCAAATGCTCTACCAACTGAGCTATAGCCCCGTGTTCAGTGCTAATTAAAAGAAAAAAAAGTTGTTTTTCCAACTTGTTTTGTTGTTTCTTTGGGTGTGAAGCTGTTATTAATGCAAAAGAGGCTGTTATGTCGTTGTTGTTTGTTGTCAAGGAGGGGTTTTCAAGTATAGGACGGGCGAAGTTACCGGCAGCCATTACGGTGACGATAAGTTTTTTCGCTCTGGTGCTGCTTGGTCTGTTCGGTACGGTCTCTCTCAGTTTTTTTGATGTGATTCAGGAGATCCGGAGCAGGGTTGAGCTTGAGGTGTTTCTCGGTGAATCAGTGACGGAACCGGATGCGATGAATATTGCGGCGCGGATTGAGAAGCTGGAGGGGGTTCGTGAGGCCATCTATGTTTCAAAGGATGCTGCGGCAAAGAGCTTTACTCGTGATTTTGGAGAGGATGTTGTAAAGATTCTTGGTTCCAATCCGCTTCCGAGGTCGATCAAGCTCAAGTTTCTTCCTGATTATGCGCGACCTGAACATATTGAGCGTATGGTTTCGGCAATTCGTGCTCTCACTCCTGATGTTGATATTCGCTATAATCAATCATTTCTTGGTCAGATTGAGGAGAATGCGCGGTTGTTTACCATGCTGACCGGCGGTATCGGTCTCCTGATTTCAGTAGCGACGATTGTGCTGATTGGTTACACCATACGGCTTGCCATGTATTCAAGAAAGGAGAAGATCAGAACCATGCGTCTTGTTGGGGCTACCGGCTGGCTGATCGGGGCTCCCTACATTATTGAGGGAGCTGTTCAGGGGCTGCTTGCGGGGGGGCTTGCCGCAGGTGCCATTTTTCTGCTTTTTGATCAACTGCTCTTGACCTATGAGCCTGACGTTTACAGGGTGCTTCAACCTTCAGCACTTATGATCTATCCCGGCATGGTTCTTCTTGGTCTGGCACTGGGTATTTTGGGCAGTGCCTTCTCGGTGAGGAAGTATCTCAGGATGGCATCAAAACGGTAGCCCGCAGTTACCTTCCAAGTGAATAGAGCAGGCTGATCTCCGCACTCCAGCCATCGGAGTCGGGGGTCTCAAGGATTAGCGGAATCTCTTCGCAGACAGGGTTGTTCATGATGTATGAAAACACATCCATCCCGATAGTTCCCTTTCCAATGCAGGCATGTCGGTCAACCCGGCTGCCGAGTGGCTGCATGGCATCGTTGAGGTGCATTCCCCGCAGGTATTGGAGCCCCACAATCCGGTCGAACTCGCTGACGGTCAATTCGGCGGCTTCGGTGCTCTGCAAGTCGTAACCGCTGGCGAAGAGGTGGCAGGTGTCGAGACAGACACCGATTCTTGATCTATCTTCAATTCGGTCAATCAGAAAAGCCAGTTGTTCAAACCGGTTGCCAAGGTTGGTGCCCTGCCCTGCCGTATTTTCAATGACAGCGGTCACTCCCTTCGTTGCATTGAGCGAGATATTGATTGATGCAGCGATCAGCTCCAGGCATTTTTCCTCTGTAATCTCCTTGAGGTGGCTGCCTGGATGAAAGTTCAGTAAACGCAATCCAAGCTCTTCGACTCTTTGCATCTCATCAATAAAGGCATCGCGGGCACGCTGGAGCTTGTCGGGGTCAGGGCTGCCGAGGTTGATGAGATAGCTGTCGTGAGGCAGGATCTGTTCTGGCTTGAAGCCCCCGTCGCGGCAGTTTTGCTGGAATGCGTCAATCGAGGTTGTTGTCAGTTTTGGCGATCTCCACTGTCGCTGATTTTTTGTGAAAAGGGCAAAGGCTTTGGCCCCGATGGCTGCCGCATGAAGCGGAGCATTTTCGACTCCGCCTGCCGTGCTGACATGTGCTCCGACTCGTTTCATAAGGTATTCAGAATTTATCGGTTGTGTTGAATTGTTTTGCCTGTCCTGGGGTAAGATTCAGCGTTTCGCGAACCGTAAAAGCACTCCCTCTTGATGATGAGGTTGAGAGCATCTCTCCGAGGAGTCCGGTGGAAAAAAGCTGGACGCCAAGAATAAGCAGCAAAATGCCGAAAAAAAGAATGGGGCGGTTGCTGACGGGTCTCTGGAGCAGGATTTTATCGAGGGTGAGATAGAGACTGATGAGAAAGCCGAACACAAAGCTTGCAAGGCCTGCCATGCCAAAAAAGTGCATCGGGCGACGGAGATATCGCGTGATGAAGAGCACTGAAAGAAAATCGAGCAATCCTGAAAAAAATCTCGAAGTGCCATATTTGGTGCTCCCGAATTTCCTGGCGTGGTGGTTGACCGGCAGCTCGGCAATCCTGAACCCCATCCAGTGTGCGAGTACCGGAATGTAGCGGTGCATGTCGCCATGCAGCTCCAGACGACGAGTCACCTCCTGGCGGTACACCTTCAGGCCACAGTTGAAATCGTGAATGGCGATGCCCGAAAAAAGACGGGTCACTCCATTGAAAAGCTTTGAAGGAATGGTTTTGGAGAGCGGATCCTTGCGCTGCTGCTTCCATCCACTGACCAGATCATACCCCTCTTGCAGTTTTTTGATCATCTCCTTTATAGCAAAGGGATCATCCTGCAGGTCGGCATCAATGGTGCAGACATAGTCGCCCGTGGCAGCCATGAAGCCAGCGGAGAGTGCTGCGGTTTTGCCAAAATTTCTCTGAAAGGAGATCAGGCGAAGATCAGGCCTTGAGGGAATCATGCCGCCAATCAGGCTGCACGAGTCATCGGTGGAGCCATCGTCCACCATGATAATTTCGTAGGCAAAAGGCTCCTGAAAGAGGGCGTGCAGCTCCTTTTCGCCCATGGCGGCAGAGAGTTGCACGAGCAGCTCAGGAAGCGATTCCCGTTCATTGAAGAGCGGGACGACGATGGAGAGTTGACAGTTGACAGTTGACAATGGACAATTGGTAATGGACAGTGGACAATGGACAGTTGACAGTGAACAATTGGTTAATGGACAGTTGACAATGAATTGGTAACGGACAGTGGAAAGGTAAGGAGTAAAGGGGGGAACGCCAAACTATACCCCTTTTCGAGAGGGATCCCAGAGGTATTTGTGGAGCTGGAGCTGGAGTCTTGCCCGGAGGCGGTCGCGAAGTATCCATGCCGCGAGTTCTGCTGGATCAAGCTTGCCGAATGAGACTCCCATCATGATGGTGAAGAAGTCGGTCAGTTGGTGTTGTTGCAGAAGCGAAGTCGCCCATTCATAATCCTCTTTACCTGCAATCACGATTTTGAATTCAAAGGTGTGACGATGAGGTGGCTCTGCTGCAAGTGCCAGCCGGATATTGTCGGGATGGTTCTGTTCTGCCACTCCGGAGGAGGGAGGCTTGAGGTCGATGATTTTATGGACCCGTTTATCAACCTTTTCGACGGAGATAAATCCTCCTGTTTCAAGCAGTACCTTTTGATTAAGATCGCAGAGTTGAGTCATCAGAGGGTAGACGGCTGGCTGAAGCAGAGGTTCTCCACCGGTTATTTCGATCACGGGGGCCCGAAAGCGGATCGCCCTCTTAATAACCTCTTCTCTCTCAAGCTCGACTCCCTCATCTTCAGCGTAGCCGGTGTCGCACCCGATGCAGCCGTGGCCGCAACCCGCAAGCCGTATGAAGGCACAGGGCCAGCCGGCAAAGGAGCCCTCACCCTGAATGGAGTGAAATATTTCGTTGATCTCCAGTGTGGTGCTGCTCATGATCCCGGCAAGGTCAGCAGTTTTTCAAGGGCATCAGGATAAAGCCGGTGTTCGCATTCCAGCACCCTTGCGGCCAGAGTCTCAGGTGTATCATCCGGCAAAACCGGCACAGTTCGCTGAAGCAGAATCTCTCCCTTGTCATACTCCTCATTGACAAAATGGACTGTCGCTCCCGTTTCGGTTTCCCCCGCTCCAAGTACAGCCGTGTGAACATGAATCCCATACATTCCCTCGCCGCCAAATTTCGGAAGAAGAGCGGGATGAATGTTGAGCATCCTCTCCGGAAATGCCGCGACAACCGCATCCGGCACTTTTCGCATATAGCCCGCCAAAAGGATGATATCGATATGATGCTTTTTCAGCCGTTCAACCATTGCTTCTGCAAACTCGTCAAAAAAGCCAAACTGTTGTTCGGTGATATGCACCGTTGCAATGCCGTTCTGCTCTGCAAACTCCATGGCCCCGCACCGGGCGCGGTTCGACAGGCAGAGAACTATTTCTGCCGGGAGTTGCTTGTTTTCGATCGCCTGAAAGAGTGCCTTGAAATTGCTGCCGCTGCCGGAGCAGAAGACGGCGATGCGGGTTGTGTGGGTAGTCATAATTGGTAATGGTCTTATTCACGCTGATATGTTTTTCTCTGATGAGCAAGAATAGTTATGTTCCTGGGCGGTTTTATCGGCTATTAAACTGAGAGAAAAGGTGAAATGCTGTTCATTGGCAGATCTTCAATAGTTTATGATTTGAAGTAATGACCTCAATGTCTCCAGTTTTGAAGTCAGCATCATTGGTGAGCAGCTTCAGCTTTTGCAGCCTGCAGATGTCGGTCAGTACTGCATCGTTAAAGTCTATCTGACCGGATCCAAAATCGATTATTGCCTGTTTCAGGTTGAGGTGATCGGTTGGTAATGGGTGCAGTTTGCAGTTACGGAGCATACCCGAGGCCAATGTGGCAGCGCCGGAAGCCATTGCAAAAAAATCAATTGAATTTCTGAACTCTTTATACTTCGGATACTGTAAAGAAAAATTTACCTCCCATTCAAGACGGCAATATCGATTCAGATATTCACTCAGGATCATTGGATCGATGACGGGGATTGCGCCAGCTCGTATCAGTGCTGCCAAACCCTTTGAATAGTTTGCAGCAAAAGCATTTCTTGAGTTGCTGGGTGGAGGATAGAGGTAAAGCCATATATTTGAATCAATCAGAATTTTTTCACCGGCACTGAATGGGTACGTTTTCAAATCGTATGCTTTATTCTTCATCGTCGCACTCCAATGCAGCCCAAGCCTTGTCATACTCTTTCGGATTGGCGTAATACCTCTTTGCGTTTTCAACTACCCGTTGCAGAATTTCCATATCGTCACCGGCTAGTCCCGTGACCTCAAGCTGCGTACGAATTTCCTGTTCACTAAACTTGCTATAAAGCTGTCCGATTGAAGCGTTCAGGAAAAGCGATATAAGGATTGATACCCCATCAAAAGAGATAACAACATGTTTGCCTGCCTGGAGCAGGGGTACAGTTTTTTCGAAAACCTTTTGGCCGTCTTCTGATGCTATGCAGAGATTGCTGCCAATTATATCATTGATTCTTATGGTGATTTTTTTTGTCATGGGTTCTTCCGTTGTGGCTCTTCAAAAAATATCGGATGATGTAAGTTCAGGTTTCAATGCGTAGCAGCTCTTGTCGTTACTATTTATCTCAAGAGTAACGCATGTTCCTGGAAAATCATGATGAAGCTTCTCGCATTTTTCTTCCGAAGATGAATATTCGTAGAATCCATGCCGGGAGGCTATCAGCATTTTTCCACCATTTAAACACAGAAACTCCTTAATAAGCTTCAATCCCAGTCCGCCGGGCTGATTTGTTCTTGTTGTGTTAGTTTCCTGTAATGCCCAAGTGATTGCCTGGCATGAAGTTATTTTTATATTCGCCAAGAATTTCCGGACATTTTCCCTGATTCCAACCCCTGCATCGGCAATGGTAAAATCAAGCCGATGTTGTTTCGAGAAAAACTGACCACTCACAAAAATACCTTGTTCAGAACTTGAATGCTGCATCGCATTTTGAAAAATCTCGAACAAGCTCTGCCTGAATTTCTTTGCCAAGCCATCAGATATTTTCGGAATGCCCCAATTATGCATGTATTGATCAAGATATTCAGAAAATTGCTCACCAGAAGTCAGCTTGAAGCGCTTAAACGGCAGTGTGGTCTTGGGCGAGTCATGCCGTTCAGAAAATCCTGAATCATAAAGGAAATGTTTTTTTTGCAGAATTATCTGGATTTCAGGGCGTATGTTTGTAAACGAAACCGTGTTTAACTGATCATAATACCTTGTCATGGCAGCATAGAAAGGTGCTGCCATGGTTGCTTCAAAAAAGTTGCAGGACTGAAAGTCAAAATAGACTTTTTCTGAAAACACTTCTTTGGCTTTCTCCGAAAGAGCAGCAACCTCATTAAACCCGCTCAAATCGCTACCTATGTTGCCAATCTTTTTCTGCATCAAGCGTTTTTTTTGAGAGCTGATAAGGGTGTGTACCGGGAGCGTGTAACCAATCAAAGTTACAGATTAGATTTTATCATTACTTCCATCCATTTCCAATTTTTTCTATTTTTTGGGGATCCTCCCTGGATTCTTCCGTTTTGGCAGCAATCTTTCTTATTTTTGGTGGAATTATCAGTACCTTTTCTGGAAAGAGAAGTTAAATCTACAGCGGGATGGCAGTAAAGCAGAGCCATATCAGGTACGACAAGTCAGACTTATCATAATTAAATCGCTATAGGATATATTCCTCGAAGCTGTGCTTCGTGAAAGTATTCTTAAACATGACTTCGTACCCCGCAGCTCTGCTGCGGGGTAGTTGATTACCATTTGGCGAGGGAAGAATGACACTCCAATATGAGACCATTTTATACTGGAGCCAGGAGGATAGCACTTTTATTGCCGAAGTGCCAGAACTTCCTGGTTGCATGGCGCATGGTGCTTCTCAGGAAGAGGCACTTGCGCATGTCAATGAAGCTCTATACCATTATTCAGGTATTGCCAACCGATGATTATAGGGTGTATCTGTACTTTGCTCATGGTGAAATCAGGTTATATGATGCAACAGAAATTCTTGTGCATGGCGTTTTCAGGGTATTAAAGGACAAGAAAATATTCGCAGAGAGCTGTACTGTTCTGAACAATACATTGGCTTGGGATGTCAAGGGGAATTTTGATCCTTATGAATGTCTGGATTTGGATCCGGGAGTGCTTTATGAAAAGTCAATAAGAGTTGATGATCCATTACTGCGATATGCGTAATCAAGTGGGGGGGGTTATAAGATTTTGAGAGAGAATCTCATCAAGGAAGAAGGTTTCCGTGAGATAGAGGCCGATAGTGAGCGTTGGGATGCACTGATGGCAACGGATAAAGCACAGTCATTCTTGGAAAAAATGGCTGCTGAAGCATTGGCTGGACTCTATTTCAAGCGCGTTGGTAAGCAACAGCCAATTTATATGCAATTTGTCTACAACGGAGCTTGATGCAGAAGTTCAGTACTGTGATATACACACCAATAAAAAAAGAGCTTCTGCATACCAGGGTACACAAAAGCTCTTTGCTGTAAAAAAAGAGTGCGTTCTTACAAGAGCAGCCAGGCGAGGAGACCCACTCCTCCAACCCCTACAACTATTGTTCCTGTGCTGAAGCTACTGACGCTGTTGCCAGGTGCATAGATGTCCGCACCGAGCATATCCAGATGATCTGCAAACCGGAAGTGTTCTACGCCGGTGACCATGTCAGTGCCATCACGTCCAACCACTTTGTCGGCAATGGTGTAGGTATCGGTACCAGAATTATAGGAAATGTTGTAGTCGGCAAAGTTTCCACTGAACACTGCCGTGTCGTCACCAGTGCCGCCATCCAGATGGTCATTGTCTGCGCCGCCAGTGAGGGTATCGTTGCCAGCCTCACCATAAAGCCAGTCATTGCCGGTTGTTGATGCGAGGTTGTCATTTCCGTCGCCGCCATGAATGGTGTCGTCATCAACCCCAAGCTTGATATCCTGAGCACCACTGCCAGCGTACACCAGGTTTGCGCCAAGACCTCCGCGAATGAAGACACCTTCGCCGGTAATAAATGCTAAATCAACATAATCCAGATTCAGTTGCGAGCCAGCAACCAAACCAGTGGTGTCAATGACAAGGGCCTCCTGATGGTTTGTATTTCCATCAATAACAAGAGCACCAGGCGATATCACAGAGACCGATGAGAAAATGAGGGTGCGAACGGTGACATTTGCTTGATCAGCCGTTGGAAGAGTGGCGAGATACGCATCAATACCACTTTGCATCGTCGTATTGCTGGGCAGCAAAGCATCAACAGCAGCCAGAAGGTGTGAACGTAGATCAGTGATGGCTGTGCCAGTGATGTCGTTAGCAATAAAGGTCACACCGGCAGGTCGTGTCACATTGAGGATTGTCGGGTTGGCCAACGCTGGATCAGTGACCAGTGGTGTGCTATCGGGGGTAACCCCTCCCGAGTACATTGTGGGCGTTGTGATGGTTGTCTTGCCAGTAGCAGGATCCGTGATGGTTGTTGGTGCAGCCGTGGTGCTGCCGCCTCCACCCATGAAATACGATGCCATTGCAACAGAGGTAGGGTTGCTGCTGGTTCCTTTGATGCTGCCAGTGAAGACATCTCCTTGGAATGTTGACGTTTGAAATTCCAGTTGCACGGTGGGGTTTGCTACGGTCGCCCATTCGCTGATAGAGGCAATTCCTGTATCGGTTATCCCTGTAACCAATGATAATGATGTAAAAGAGAGTTTATCCGGCACAGCATCGCCGTTAGTATCATAAAACGTTACAGATTCCTGAAGAGAGGCATTTATGTTTGTGAGAGTAGCAACAGCGTTATCTGCTGTTTTTGCGGTAAGCCAAGTGATCGGTAATGGTGTATTGTGTAGGTTAAAGAATGTTGGACGGCCTATACTATCAAAATTCGAACAGTTCATTGTGAAAGAGAGTCGAGCTGTAAAGTGGGTTGCATCACTCCATGTTATCGTGTAATTTTGAATCTCGGGCTGTAAGTTCTGTCCAAGCCCAGGAATCAGCCTCTGGGCGTAATCAACCTTGCCGTTAAGGTCATTGTCAAGCAATGACCACGTTCCCGGCATGGTGGGAATTGCAGGCATGGTAAACGTCGCGATCAGCGCATTTGCTGGAACAGCATCAGGTGTTAGTGTAAATACAGGATCAATATTAAGGACATACGTGCCGACGACTTGTCCCTGTGTATCATAGGCGAGCCGTCCGTAATGGACTTTGCTCATGGTGGTTGCACCTGCGGTCACGGTAGCAGTCCAATGATTATTGGCATCAACAATGAAACTGCCAGTGGTAGTCATAAGTGCACCATCACTTGGATTTATCCAGTTTTCGGTAAAACTATCAGGAATACTGTCGCCATTGGTATCGGACATGTAAGCTGTGCCCGATGTAGTGGGATTCGTTATAAATGAGCCAAGATAACCAGGTGCGCTTTGCTTTGCCGTATCCAGATAAAGGTCGCCAAATGTTTCGTAGCTGCTGGGAGAGCCTGCCGGAGTACCGTCAAAGTTTAAGATCATAGTGGTGTGGATTAAGGTGTTAATCAATGATAGCAGTAAAACATGCACTACATGAACTCACCGTGAATAAGAGCCGGTTTTCAACGTAGAAAGACAAGATTAAAAAGATTAAAAAGATTAAAAAGATTAAAATTGTGAAAAACAAGTATTTATATTCACCTATTAGCGTAAATAAGTGCAAAGTGTACTACTCATTTTGATCACTGCTTTGCGGGGATTCTGATAAAAAACATTCTTGACATTTTGGAAAGTTGAAAGGAAACAAAGAGAGCAGGAGGCGTATCCTGGAGATAGTGTGCGTTGGCACCGGGGTATTGTGTAAAACGATCGGTATAGTTCTCGACAATTCCCATAAAAATCGTATAATTACAGCAAGCACACCTTTAGGCTGCGGCTCTGTTGTTTATCAGCACAATTTGACCATCACACCATGACGTTGCAAGAGCGCTACATCAACCCCTTCACCGACTTCGGCTTCAAAAAGATTTTCGGCTCGGAGGTGAACAAAGATCTGCTCATCGCTTGTCTAAACTCATTGCTGCCTGATGATGCTGGCGTTATTACTGATCTCTCATTTTTGCCATTGAACCTTGAACCTTGAACTTTGAACTTTGAACTTTGAACCTTGAGCCCATGACGACGCAAGAGCGCTACATCAACCCCTTCACCGACTTCGGCTTCAAGAAGATTTTTGGCTCGGAGGTGAACAAAGATCTTTTAATCGCTTTTCTGAACTCGTTACTGCCTGATGATGCAGGCATTATTGCAGATCTCTCATTTATGCCCACCGAACAGACTGGTCGCAGTGAATATGACCGGCGCGCCATTTTTGACCTGCACTGCAAGAATGAGCAGGGCGACACCTTTATTGTCGAGATGCAGCGGGCAAAGCAGAACTATTTCAAAGATCGTTCGGTCTTTTACGCCTCGTTTCCCATTCAGCAGCAAGCAAAAAAAGGAACATGGGATTTTTGCCTGAAACCGGTCTATATGGTTGGAATTCTTGACTTTATCTTTGATGAGGATCAATCGTCGCGTGATGTTGTTCATCATGAAGTGAAGCTTCTTGACCGTTCAACAGGCCAGGTGTTCTACAATAAACTCACTTTCATCTACCTTGAACTGCCAAAGTTTCGCAAAAGTGTTGACGAACTGGTAACAGATTTTGATAAATGGTGCTATCTTCTTCGCCACCTGCCGGAGCTCACTGAGCGTCCACAACGACTGCAAGAAAAAGTATTCAGCAAAGTATTCGAAATAGCAGAGATAGCCAAATACTCACCAGCCGAAGCTGCTGCCTACGAGGATAGCCTCAAGATATATCGAGACTTGAAAAATGTCATCGATACCGCCTATGATGAAGGCAAGGCGGAGGGCAAGCTTGAGGTTGCGCTACGGTTGGTGGCGAGTGGGATGAGCACTGAGCAAGCATCAAAGTTAGCTGGAGTCCCGGTCGCACTACTACAATCCTCTTAAACTTTGAACCTTGAACCTTGAACTTGAAACTTTGAACTACAAAGCGCAATCAAATTGGCGGGAGATCCAAAGCTTTCTGCCCAAAGAATTTCAGCTTGAACTCGATAACGAGCCTTCAGAAGAGTGGCGGCAATGGCGAGGTCACCAGATTCACCTTGACTGCTTTCGCAATCCTCGGTCAAAGGTGAAGGTGATCCTGTTTCATGGGGTCGGCACCAACGGGCGGCAAATGTCGACCATTCTGGGCCATCCCCTCTTCAAGCGCGGCTTTGAATCTATTGCGGTTGACATGCCCGAATATGGCGTGACCCGGGTTGCATCCGGTGTACTCGTGACCTACGACGACTGGGTTCAGGCTGGCAGTGACCTCATTGATGCTGAACTCAAGAAAGATGGCCGACCCATCGTGCTCTACGGTCTCAGCGCCGGTGGTATGCTTGCCTTTCATGTAGCAGCGCTCAATAAAAAGGTCAAAGGCATCGTGGGCATGACCTTTCTGGATCAGCAAGAACAGCAGGTTCGCGATGAAACGGCGTTGAATTTCCTCATGAGTCGTGTCGGGGTGCCATTGACCCATCTGGCAGCAAAAACACCACTGGCAGCTCTTCGTATGCCGATGAGCCTGGCGAGCAAAATGTCGGCTCTGGTCAATAACAAGGCGGCACTCAAGGCCTGCCTGAAAGACACGACATCGGCGGGAAAATGGGTCACCATGAAGTTTCTCACTTCGCTCACCACCTATACTCCTGTAGTTGAACCTGAAGCTTTTGATATCTGTCCGATTTTACTGACTCAACCTGAAAAAGATAGCTGGACACCCCTGTATCTTAGCGAGCTTTTTCTCAAGCGAGTCAATCGTGTGCCGAAGAGAGTGGTAATGCTCGAAAATGCTGGTCACTATCCACTTGAGCAGCCCGGCTTGACGCAGATGTGCGATGCTGTGGTAGACTTTATCCGCTCTTGCCATCTCGCATGATTGAGCCCCGACAGCCTCAGAAGGCTCCGTTAACGTTTGATATCACAATGGTTTTTTCTTAAATTCCGATTTTAAAAAGCCACATAATAATAAATAAACTTTTTGCATAATGTCTGATCCTGTCATCAAGCGGGCACTGGTCTCTGTATCTGATAAAACCGGTATTGTTGATTTCTGCCGGGAGCTGTCAGGCCTCGGTGTAGAGATTTTTTCAACAGGGGGAACCCTGAAGTCGCTTCAGGATGCAGGAGTCAGCGCAGCCTCAATTTCGACCATCACCGGGTTTCCGGAAATCATGGATGGGAGGGTGAAGACGCTCCACCCGAAAATCCATGGTGGACTGCTTGCTGTCCGGGAGAATCGTGACCATGTGAAGCAGGCGGTCGAGAACGGCATTGGCTTTATTGATATGGTTGTAGTAAACCTTTATCCGTTTGAGGCGACGGTGGCCAAACCGGATGTGACCTTTGAGGATGCTATAGAGAATATTGATATCGGTGGCCCTTCGATGCTTCGGAGCGCTGCCAAGAATAACGAGTCGGTAACGGTGGTCACCGACAGCTCCGATTATGCGCTGGTGTTGCAGGAGATGAGGGAGAATAGCGGTGCCACCAAACGGGCAACCCGTCTTTCACTTGCCTTGAAGGTTTTTGAGCTTACCTCCCGTTACGATAGTGCTATTGCCTCCTATCTGACTGGAGCTGTCGGAGGAGCGCAGCCTGATGCGGCAAGCAAGATGACGGTCAGCCTTGAGCGTGAGCTTGCCATGCGCTACGGCGAAAATCCGCACCAGAGCGCTGGCCTCTATCGCCTGACCGACGAGAACGGAACCCGCTCATTTGAAGACTTTTTTGAGAAATTGCATGGCAAGGAGCTCTCGTACAATAACATGCTCGATATTGCCGCAGCAGTCACCCTGATTGAGGAGTTTCGTGGTGAGGAACCGACGGTGGTCATTATCAAGCACACGAATCCGTGCGGTGTCGCGCAGGCCTCAACGCTTGCTGAAGCCTATCGCAGGGCATTTTCAACCGACACCCAGGCTCCTTTTGGCGGCATTATCGCTTTTAACCGTCCTCTTGATATGGAAGCAGCAAAGGCGGTCAATGAGATCTTTACCGAGATACTGATTGCCCCGGCTTTTGAAGATGGTGTACTTGAGCTGCTGATGAAGAAGAAAGATCGCAGGCTTGTGCGCCAGACCAATGTCATGCCCAAAGGTGGCTGGGAGTTCAAATCAACCCCGTTTGGAATGCTTGTTCAGGAGCGTGACAGCAACATTGTTGCCAAAGAGGATCTCAGGGTCGTCACCAAACGTCAGCCGACCGAAGAGGAGATTGCGGACCTGATGTTTGCCTGGAAAATCTGCAAGCATATCAAGTCGAACACCATTCTCTATGTTAAAAACCGTCAGACTTACGGTGTTGGCGCAGGGCAGATGTCGAGAGTTGACTCTTCCAAGATCGCACGCTGGAAAGCTTCGGAAGTCAGTCTCGATCTGCATGAGTCGGTTGTCGCTTCTGATGCCTTTTTCCCTTTTGCAGATGGTTTGCTTGCCGCTGCTGAAGCTGGAGTTACGGCGGTTATTCAGCCCGGTGGCTCCATCCGCGATAACGAGGTCATTGAGGCTGCCGATGCAAACAACCTTGCGATGGTTTTTACTGGCATGAGGCATTTCAAGCATTAAGAGCGGTTCTGCAAGAGCTGTTACCGGCTGGGGTGGACTTGAGACAGGAGCCCCGGCTAAACGGTTTGCAGTCTCACCTTTTTTTCAGATTCTCCTCTACGGCAAGGGCATTGCGTTTCAGCCTTCGGAGTCCGATGCGGAACACCGGTGTGCCATAAAAGAGCTCACGAAATCCTGATTTGGTCAGGCTCAGTATCTGTTCCGTTGAAATGTTTATCAGTTCATCCCGCACCTTGAATGATGCGTTGGCTTTGATGCTTGCCTGCCGGTTGTAGGGGCAGACCTCCTGGCAGAGATCACATCCGAACATCCACTCTCCGATCATCCCGGCCTCTTCGGGTGTGAATTCCCGTTTCATTTCAATGGTGAGATAGGAGATACATTTTGCAGCATCAATCTTGCCTGGAGCGATCAGTGCCCCAGTCGGGCAGTGTTCAATGCAGGAGCCACAGCTTCCACAGAAATTGGGAAGAGTCAATTTGGTTGACACTATCTCCCTGTTGATCAAGATCTCACCAAGAAAAACATAGGAGCCAGCCGATGGCACCTTTAAAAGGGTGTTTTTTCCTGTCTTTCCAATCCCGGCCTCTTCTGCCCAGTTTTTTTCAAGAAGCGGGGAGCTGTCCACTGTTATCAGCGCAGAGAGAGGTTCGCCCACAATCCTTTTTATGGCAGTGAGCAGCTCCTCAAGTTTATTTCTTACAACAGTATGGTAGGGTCTGCTGAAAAAGTGCTAAAGCTATATTTTATATTTGATTAAGTCTATATTTTTCGTATATTGGTGCAAGGAAAATGGAGGAAATAGCCCAAAACCCTTGCACCT
>CAJEXW010000031.1 GCA_903994525.1 uncultured Chlorobiaceae bacterium | reverse complement strand
TAAATCCTCAATCATCCCCGGTTAAATCCTGCTTTTTGAGGTATTCCGTCGATAAAATATATTTGTGTGATGTTGTCAAAGCAGAACTCTATTTCGGAGCTTACAAGAGTATGCGTCGTGATGAAAATCTTGCTCTGCTTGATGAGCTGAGTAAAGGTTTTTTATCACTTCCATTTGATGGTAACGCAGCGCGCCAGTTTGGCAGAATCTGTGCTGAACTTGCCAGGGCGGGTACTCCGATTGGCCCTTATGATCTTCAGATTGCTGCTATTGCGTTGAGTCGCGGTCTTACTCTGGTAACACACAATACAAGAGAGTTTTCAAGAGTAGCAGGCTTATATCTTGAGGACTGGGAAGTATAGGATTGTGGTAAAGATTCCTGTTCACCCAGCTTTTAACTCCCGCACACACGGAAAATCCGGACTCCAGCTCTGCACCAATTTCAGCACATCATGCTTTCAAATCCTGCAAAAGACGGTCGAATGCTGCTGTGTAGGCATCGTGCTGTTTCCACTCTGTGAAGTCGCCGATCTGGCGCTGGCGTTTGACGTTTCCGGCCCAGCCGGTTTTGCTCTCCATGATTGCGTCATCAATTCGTACCGGGAAGAGACTGGTTTTTTTACGCTCTCCTTCGAGGTCGAGGGCGTGTTCAACTTCATGCTCAACCCAGTCGCTTTGTACTGAGTGTTCTGACAGAATTAAAAGCAGCTTGTCATGAAGGCGGATTGATTCGTCGATGGTTGGTCGTATTCTGTCACCAATTTTCATGTCATGCGGGGCGAACCAGCAGCGAACACCCTTTGTCTGCAAGTCGTTATGCAGGCGCTTTGCGAAGTCATCATCCCTGTGGCTGTAGCTGATGAAGCAGGAATAGTATTCGATGCCTTTTCCTGTTAGAGAGGGGATATATTCGATAAATTCATCTGGCAAGCCACAGCCACGGAGGAATACTTCTGGAATATTGCCTTTTGAATTATAAATAGTATCAATACTGACAGAAGATGGGCCTACATGGTGTATTGTATCGAGCCCGATAACTGTGCTGAGATCGAGATCGGCAAATATCGTCCATCCAGTTCTTGCTCTACTTAAATCTGTTTGATTAAATTCAGTGGTATGAAAATTTGTATGTCGCAAGTCAGCCTCGCTAAGATTTGCGCAGTCGAGATTTGCATCAGTAATGGAAGCATCAACAAGCTTTGCGCTCAAAAGATTGGCATTTTGTAGATCTATACCATCAAGATTGGCCGCTATAAGTGTGGCTCCGATAAGATTTGCTGAATTTAGTATAGACCCATTTAGGTTCGCTCCAACCAGATTAGCTCCACTTAAATCTGCGCCATTGAGTTTAGTCAGATAGAGCTCATAAAAATGAAGATCTTCATTTACCAGATTAGCAGTGTTAAGATCTGGCATAACTATTTTATTATTCTCTCGCCACTTATTCCATACTTCAACGCCTTGTTTCAGTATATCGAGATGCTCTTGATTTGCCATGACTATAACTGGTTATATTTTAATCTGATAGCGCAATAATATCCTATTCAAACCTCAATTCCGGTAACCCCTCCACAATCTCCACGGTCTTCACGCTCACATTGACAACGCTCAGCAACAGGTCAAGAATGTAGCGAGGGTTGCCAACCTCTTTGGCCCAGTCGTTAGGATTGTTGGTTATACCGCTCTCTTTGTGGGTGGTAAGTTGGTAGCGTTCCATGATCCACTCTATGGCACTTTTGCCGTTGACAATGTAGTCATAAGCTTTGGCAGGGATGTTGCTGATGGTTATGGCACTGTTGTAGATGATGGTGTTTCTCTGCCCTTTTTGGGGGAAGCGCATTTTTTCGACGGTGAAGTTGTCACAGTTGGCACCGGTAACGTTGACCTCTTCGCTTGGTGGGACGGTTTCGTAGTTGAGGTGGAGGTTGGCGAGTTCGCGGCCTGCTTTGCTGAAGCTCCAGAAGTGGCGGGGCTCTTCGACGAGGGGGATGCGGGGGAGCATCTTTTTCAGGTCGTTCTGAAATCGGGTGCGGTATTCGGGGCTGTGGAGGATGCCGTAGACGTAGGAGAAGATATCCTCTTTGGAGACGCGGTTGCCGTACATTTTTTGTGCGCGTTCGAGGATGAAGTCTGAGAGGCCGTCGCGGCGGATCTGCTCGTTTTCTGTGGCTGCGTCAAAGAGTGTCGGGCTGGATTTCTGGCGCTCTTCGTAGTAGTAGAGGGGGAAGCATTGACTTTTCCCTACAACTTCTAAATCTTGAATAATATCAGTAATCAGTGCAGTGAAAGCTTTTGTGACACCAACTCCAGAAACACAAATCACCAGATTATTGGTATCGGGTGTGGGGAAAAACTCCTGCATCTGTCCACGCCGGTGAATCATTTTATCGCCGAAGTACAAATATTGCTTGAAAAATGGGCGATAGATGCTCAAAAGAATTTTATCAGGTTGAAAATCAGCGCTATTGCCACGTTCAACATCAGAAATCAGGCTGCTTGACCAACTGATTTTTTTCGAGTCCGTGTCAATAAAATCCGCAGCTTTAAGACCCGTATTGGTGCTTTTTGCTTTAACATATGTCGTTACCTGATTATTATAGACTTCGACAGTTCGCTGCATATTGGCTTTCACTTCCTTCTTTGAAGAGTTGTAAACCCATGCGTCTCTGGCTGTTTCATTTCCCCTTGAGTTGAGCACAAAGAAAGACTTTGTTTTCAAGTCAAATTTCTTGTCAGAGTTGATCGGAATAAAAGTCTCAAACAAATCATTGCGCTGGTTCAGCCAATCCCCATGTTCATTGGGTTGCAGGATCTGCCAGGGCATCTCGGGATTGCCGACGGAGCGGTATTTGCTGATGATAGCAAGTTTCTCCTCCCGGTTGAGATAGTCGCCGATATCAACATAGTGAATGGTGGCTTTGGCTGCTGGCTTGCCCGGATTTTTCACCAGCAGGGTAATGGCTATGGGTGTACGGGAGCCAGAACCAAAGATCTTGCCGCCCTCTTTTCTCGAAAGTTCTCCACTGGTGCGCTGGTTGCCTCTCAGGTTGAAGACCCAGATGCTGGAGAACTCTTTTTGCAGGCATTGGCGCAATCCGTCGGTGCTGTTGCCATCGAGCCATGCACCATTTGAAACAAAGGCTATGATACCGCCATTCTCGGTGTCAAGCCGGTCAGTTGACCATCGGAAGGCCTTGATGTAGGAGTCGTAGAGCGAGTTTTTGTTGGTGGCATCGGTTGCAGCGGCGTAGGTGGCCGCAATCCGCCCATCAAGCTTCGTATAGTTCTGGTTCTGCGCATTGTCGTTGGCGGATTTCTGGCCGACGGAGTAGGGCGGGTTGCCGATAATGACGCGCAACGGGGTCTTCTTCTGCGCCGATACCCGCTCGGAGTTCTGCGGAAACATCTCGGAAAAGAGCACTGCGCTGGCATCGGTTTCCCCGAGCTGAAAGGTGTCGGTGAGGCAAATTCCGTCGAAGGCTCTGTAGGGTGTTGCGTCGCTCATCATGTCGTGAAAGGCGTTCTCAATGTTGACCGCTGCAATGTAGTAGGCGAGCAGCACAATTTCGTTGGCGTGTATCTCCTTCTGGTACTTGTGTTCAAGCTCCCTCTGCCCGATGAGACCGCTTTGCAGCAGGCGGGTGATGAAGGTGCCGGTGCCGGTGAAGGGGTCGAGAATGTGGACGTTTTCATCGGCGAGGGTGCGGCCAAACTCTTTTTTGAGCAGGTCGTTGACGGAGTGGATGATGAAGTCAACCACCTCGACGGGAGTGTAGACAATGCCGAGCTTTTCGACCATGCCGGGGAAGGCGGTTTTGAAGAACTTGTCGTACAGCTCAATGATGATGCGCTGTTTGCCTGCGGCATTGTCGATGTCGGCAGCCCGCATTCTGACGGACTCATAAAACTTTTGCAGGGTATCGAAATCTTCCTGAATGGTCTCCGCTTCGAGCAGGTCGAGCATCTTCTGCATCGAGACAGAGATGGGGTTGTTCTGCACGAAGGAGTAGCCTTTGAAGAGCGCTTCAAAAACCGGCTTGGTAATAACGTCCTGCGAGAGCATTTCAACGGCCTCCTGCTCGGTGATGGAGGGGTTGATGTTCTGCCGCAGGCCGCCGAGAAACTCCTGAAAAGCTCTCTTGTGCTCACCATCAGCCTTGATGAGGCGGTTGATTCTTTCGGCCTGCCGCTGTGCAATCTCTGCAACATTCTTCGCCCACTGCTCCCAGTAGCGTCGGTCGCCAACCTTCTGCACCAGGCGGGCAAAGAAGACGCTTTGCAATTGCTGGAACTGCATGGCCATTTGTTCCCGCATAAGTTCTGCAGAAGTGCGGTAGATGTTTGAGCCTGGGTGAGCATTGACAAGATCTTCAGATGCGCCATCCCCATAACTTCCTGCATCGGGTCGGCCAACCAGAATCTGTTCGGGCCGATGTCTGTTCAGCTCAATTTTGTTGACGGTGGCGTTGAAGCGGTCGTCATGGGCACGCAGGGCGTTGAGCACTGACCAGACCACCTTGTAGCGCTCGTTGTCGTCAAGCGCCCTGGCTGGATCGATATCGGAGGGAACAACAATGGGAATAATAATATAGCCGTACTTTTTGCCGGGAGCCTTGCGCATCACCCTGCCAACCGACTGCACAACATCAACCGAGGAGTTGCGGGCCGAGAGGAAGAGGACGGCATCGAGCGTTGGCACATCAACCCCTTCGCTGAGGCAGCGGACATTGGTGAGCACCCGGCATTCGTTGGCTTCGGAAGGTGCCTGCAGCCAGCCGAGAAGTTCATCGCGCTCAGGGGCCGACATGGTGCCATCGATATGTTTCGACGAGAGGGAGACCATCTGCTCCCGCTTCTCTTCGGGGAGTGAGTTCAGATAGAGCTCCGTGGTGGAGTTGAAGTTGCCGGTGATTTTTTGGGAAACCTTGATAGTCTGGCAGAAAGCCACGGCTCTCTGCATCGGTTACGGATCACTGCTCTTCAGCACACCGGCATCACCGAGAATCTGCTTGGAGAGGGCGTTGATGCAGCCGATAAGCTTCGATGCGTCATCAGCATTGATTTCGTGCTCCTGATTGGAGATCGCGTTCTGCACGGCTGGGGTAATATCAGCATCGCTCAGTGTGAGGATGAGCACTTTGTAGTCGGCCAGCAGGTCTCGTTCTACCGCTTCGCCAAAGCCTATCCGATAGATCTCTTCACCATACAGCGCGGGGTCATCCATGGAGCAGAGGAGGGCATCCGATTGTGCAGCCTTTGCTTTGGAATCGTCGCTGTAGAGGCGCGGCGTGGCGGTCATGTAGAGCCGTTTGTTCGCCTGGATGAAGCTGTTGTCGTGCACTTTGATGAAGGCCGAGGAGTCCTCATCGGTGAGGGTGACACCGGTGGTTCGGTGTGCTTCGTCACAAATAATCAGGTCGAAGATGCCGTATGTCGGCTCCGCTGCAGTGAGCAACTCTTGTTGTGCCTGCGCAATAACCTCTATGGATTGATAGGTCGAGAAGACAACGGTCATCCCGGCTCTTTCGGCTTCGTGCAGTTGCCGGAACTGGCGGATAATGGTTGCCACATCAGTCGTTGCAGGCAGGGCAAGGTCGAGTATACTGGTGGAGTCGTTGTTGTCATTGCGGGCGTGCTTGCGGGTGATTTTTGGATCTGAGCAGATGCAGAGGGGGTTGATCGGCTCTCGTGCATCAGCCGTCCACTCCCTGAGCGTCTGGCCAAGCAGGGCAATCGAGGGAACGAGAAAAAGAATCAGCCCCTTGCCCTCCGTCTCGTTTTCGGCGATGCGCAGGGAGGTGAATGTTTTGCCGGTGCCGCACGCCATAATGAGTTTGCCCCGGTCGGCAGTGGTGAAATGCTCATGCGCATTGTCGATAGCGGTCTGCTGATGGGGGCGAATCTCCTTTTTTGCAGTTCGTGCCTGTTCACCGGTGATGCCTTGCTCAAGGCTTGCCCAGTCAACAGGGGAGTGCTCCAGGTCGTAGAGGTTTATCCTTGCAACGGGAGGGTTCTGGTTCTTGATGGCCTCATTGGCGTTCGGGCCGCACTTGTTGGTGGTTGATATCCAGAGCCGCTGGGAGAATGTGGCGGTTTGCAGCTTGTCGTTTTTGAACTCCCGGCTTGAGGTGGAGAGAAAGGAGTCAACCGCCTGTTTATCTATGGTGGCGGCAGCATCAAAACATTTGCATTGAATTGCCCAGTAGTCGCCTTCCCAGGTCAGTGCCACGAGGTCAATGCCAGTATCGGTTCCTCCCAAATCCTTGCGGCCTGAAAATTCATTCCAGAGCCAGACATGCCTGAAGCGGTAGGCGTACTTGGGGTCGGTTTTGAGGTACGCCTGCATGAGCCGCTCAAACCGGTCGCCCTTGTCGCGCTCGGAGAAGGAGTGTTTGCGGTAGTTGGTCAGGAGGGTCTGGAAGGTCATGGCTTATTTGGTGATGTAAAAATTTATACATGGCTGGCATCAATAAAGGACAAGCCTAATCCATGGTGGGAAGTTTCGCTAACGGATGCACGGGCAGCCGAATCACATAGGAACAGCGGTTTTCATCTGTTTCAAACAAAGGGAGTGGTGAACCGTTGGTGGCCATCGCTCTCAGAATTTTGGGGACACCGGTCGAACGACCTTCGGTTAGCTTCAGTTCTTTCAAAAACTCGCCAATACGTTGATTCCGGTAACGTCGGCTTACAGCGCGACTCGCTTCAAAATCAGGACGTTACCTTCCCTTGGTTAAGGTATTAATTCTTTTAGACAAGGAAAACTTATGGGATGGATGGATTTCTTGGTCAAAAAAAATTCTATTTCATCAAAAATCTGGCGGTTTAACCATTCGGGCAGTTGCATCAGCCAATCGAAAGTAGCAAATGATTTCTTCATCCGTTGTCTATCCCAGTGGCGCTCATACAATATTCGGGATTCTTTGAGATAAATTGATCATTTCCGGCGGATAATGAAGCTCTTCGCCGCAAGCAGCGGCGGGGTATCTGTTTGAGAAGTAGCTTAGAACTTATTCGTAAATAATTCCAATAGTACACGAAGTCTACAAAGGAGGTGCCCTCCTCGCCAACGCAAATTCTATCATGGTCGTTCCCAACCACCCATCCGACAACCCCGAACCAAGTCGAGCCGACAGAGATGTAACCACCAAACTCATCGAAGCAGGCAACCTCCGCGATCACATCATCATCGGCAACAACCAACCTCTCGTGCATCCGTGTCGTGCTGGTGATAGCATCAGATGTGATTGGAGGTGAATTACTTTGCTATATTACCCCTGTAACATTCAGGGCGGGATAACGTATTGTTTGGAAGTGATAATGAAAACATTTTTCTTGATCTTAATAAAAGAGGGCATCGTTTGAGTATGACCATCGGACACGCCTCAACCACCCTGGAAATCCAGAAATCATGTTTATCGTGAGGTTACTATGCTGTCAAAAAACGAAATCATAAAGCTCTTAACCAAAAGCAAACCCGAACTGCAAGCTCGTTTTGGGGTGACACAGTTATCGCTTTTTGGTTCATACGCACGCAATATGGCAATCGTTACAAGCGATATTGATATTCTTGTGGCGTTTGACGGAGCAGCAACGTCAAGCCGTTATTTTGGCGTGCTTTTTTTCCTTGAAGATCTCTTGGGTTGCAGCGTTGATTTGGTTACTGAAAAAGCGTTACGTCAAGAACTTCGCCCATTCATTGAACCGGAGTTGTTGCATGTCTGAAACGCATAAAAGAGCATGGTTTTTTTATGTGGATGATATGATCACCTTTGCTGAAAAAACTCTGGCTTATACGGATAGTTATACACAAGAAGAGTTTGTTGCAAGTGGGTTAACCTATGATGCAACATTGCGCAATCTTGAACTCATTGGTGAAGCGGCTACGCATATTCCTGATGAAGTACGAGCAGCCCATCCTGAAATAATGTGGCGAATGATTGTTGCCATGCGTAATCGTCTTATTCACGGATATCTTGGGGTTGATAATTCTACGATATGGAGCGTTATTCAAGACGATATTCCTGCATTGCTAAAATCCTTGCAAGAACTCAAAAGCAATGAATGTTTTTAGCGTCAAAGGTTGTCGAATAGCTGTTTTGTACACAAGAATGTTATACTATTTAAACATTAACACAGTGAATCCCTGCACAATTTTCGCCCTTCTCACGTACACTATTTATAGATAACGAGTTACAATGCCACTTTATACAGGACAGAAATATCCCTTACCCATTCAAAATCTTACAAGTCCTGCACCAATAAGCTTCTCACAAAAAATGAGCGAGTAGAAATTTTATTATAGCTTGCCCGCTATTCTTGTCAAGCTCAAACATTGTAGGTCTGAAAATCAACGTTTTATTTGTAATGGTTTTAATTTTTTTCGCACTTAATGGTTCAGATAAGCGAATAAAATGTTGAAGTTTCATGAAGTATTCTCCGTTAGGAACACCTTTTGATTCAGGTTTTTCGACAACTCCATCAGCGTTACCAAGCGCAATAATCCCTGTGTCTGTTCGGTATAAAAAAACAACATCTCCCTTAGATAAAAGCTCAATCTTGAATTTTTGCGAAAAATATGCTGATGTTTTACCAAAAAGTAACATATCCTCATCATTTTTATTGTCATAGCTAATATTCGTATTAAGAATGAAATAACGCCTATTCATAGGAATATTTATAATAGAATTTGGATCTGTATTTTGATGATAAACATCGTCATCACTATCAATATCCTCCTCATCAAGATTGAGATATGGTGAATAATATGATGTTTCAGGGACGGTTCTCGTTACAAATCCCCTGCCTTCTATACCGTTATTCTTGGTAAGTATTGAGTAAATATTATCTTTTACGCGAACACCATTATTAATCAAGGTAACGGATTTTGAAGGATTTATATAATCAAGTAGCCCGTGCTTGAATTTGTTTAAATCGGCGTAATTAATCCAATCGCGATAGCCTTTTGATGTATACTGATAGGCCTCTTTAAGAATGAAGTCAAAGATGTTTGAGTTTAACCCAAAAAATTTATTGTATTTTTCTGCAATTATTCTCATTCTTGATCTGGAGACGGCGAGAGCTTCTTCAATATTTGATTGTATATGACCTCCAAAAAGACAACGCAAAACGTCACAGTCAAAATGAAAAATTTCGTGATAATATGTTTTGTAAACAATTAACTTTGCAATCGCTTTTATTTCATATTTGTTAATGGAATAGCCGTTTTTTAGAATTTCCATCACAAGAGTATGAAAAAACTGTTTTAAGTTATCTTTGTATAGTGTTATTATTCCTGGACTACGCATCGGGCTGTAGGATCCTAAAAGAGTAAGAGGTATGTCTTGATCGGAATATAATTTGTCACTGTGCTCCATTATGTCAGAATCCGGATTCCGAAAAATATCAATTTTTTCAGGTCGCAGTTTATTTTCAATATTTTGTATATCTTCTGCAGTAAAAGGATGCTCGTCAGAATAGAGTAACAAGATGTCGTGAAGTATGTAGTCTACAACAGATAAAATTATGCTCATAACTGGTTTTGGCGTTTTTGTTGGTTGATATCTTGAAGCTTTTTTGTTTGCCGATATTTAAATGCCATGCTATTAAGTTAGGATATAAACACGTCAAGTAGTCTCATAATCATCTGTTATTGGAATACTTATAGCTGCTTTTTTCATTACTTTTTCGATCAAACATAATAATTTATTTTTCCGATCTTGATAAAAATTTATAAAATCATCTGCTCTCATTTCTGTTGATGATATCAGGTGACTCTCAAGAATAGAATTCATTTGAACATCATCGAGCAATACTTGTTCATGTTTTTGAATTTTCTCTAAATATTTTGATGGTGCGATACCACCAATCATGCGATTTGCTTTGTAAGAAATAGGGGTTTTATTTACAATGCTATTGTATACCTTATATGGAATATTATTGTACTCACACCACGCTTGAGGAAAAATATGGTGAATATCTAAATCAATACTTTCTGATCCAAGTTCGCGGATGTTAGCTTTCCAGAAGAAATCCTGAGCTCCTTCGCGCAATACCAAAATATTGATGCCTTTATAGGCCGCACTTAATCGTGAGGTTAAACGATCTAATCGATCAGGTTGAAACGCAGCCTCAGAGATGGTCCTTGGAACTTCCTTATCATTTTCAATCCATAAGAGTAATTCATCAACATCATTGGCAATGCGGGTTTCAACTGCCCCTCCGTAAAGCTCTCCCAGTACTCCACACCAATACCATTGAGCCAGCTTACTGTAAATTCTTGGTTCGAGCCATCGCTCCTTCAGTACTGACAATACTGCCGCCAAAGGTGCAAGTTGGGTACGATAGGGTAGGTCTCTTGCAAACATGAAACATTCTTTGCGAAGAAATTTAGCTGCCAAAAGAAAACCTGACTCAACCTGATCTGCCCATTTCAGATAAGCTCCTAATGGTAAATTTAATATTGCTATGCGCTTGGCGCTGACAGGCGATAACTGTTTTCCTTCCTTGCCAGCAGCAATATCTCTATTACGCTTTTCCAAAGTATGTAGCATGGAGATAGCTTGCAAATAATCAGTTGTCTCTACCTCCTCAAGAACTGGCTCTTTTGTTAGACGTGTATTACGCGACTCAACTTTTCTTATTGTGCTGCCAAACCAATCATCTCTCAAATTATAGCCATCAGCGGCATAAGTAGCGGTCATCAGTTCAAATACAGAGAGTGGAACACCGCCAGTATTCACTTTTTCGAATACTAAACACACAGCTTCTTTCGATGTCTCTTTTGTGAGTTTAATGATAGGAAGTTGATAATTACGGAATGCAGAAAGAATCTCCTTCCTGAATTTCATATATTGACTGAAATTTTCTGGAGCATATTCTTGAAGTGCTTCTTCCCAAGCATCCGAATTAAGTATTTCACTACACGGAAAGTACATCTGCTGACACTCCCTTGTCCGCGAGGACAAATCGAGAATTATATCCCGTCCAAAATTATTCTTTAGTTTCCTGTCAGGTTCAACGGCTATCAAAGATTCTTCCAATCGCTCATAACCCTCCAATGCTGTTGGAATATGAAAGTAGTAATAACGTTCGATCGACTTACCTTTATCGTTTCGAGTTTTTACGGTTGTATTTAAAGCAAGAACTTGTGTTAGGGTAGTGAGTCGCTGCTGACCATCCAAAACTAAAAGCTCAACTTTTGATAATGGTTTATCAACAGGGATGTTTTCAATTGGTCTAACCTGAAAATTCACAGAGCCACCAGTTTCAAGTAACATAACCGCACCGACAGGAAATGAACGAGAAATACTTATCAACAAACTACGGACATGATCGTCATCCCATATCCAACCCCTTTGAAAATCTGGCAGTTGAATTTGTCCATTAATTATTTCCTTGAGAATATCCGGTAACAGGCGTTTCGTACTATCAAATGTGCTCATAGTATTATTCAATTATAATTTATATGTCCCGGTTATTCATTTCACTCTTGCATGAGGAATGTTGGGACTGGAGGGATCTACCGTGACTTCGCGCCGGACTGATGACAGCACCAGATCCATATCCTCCATTGGTACTGCGCCCAGCAACACTTCATCACCCAAGACCAATGCACCAACATAACAAAAGCGATCCCGAAATTCTACTTTGATGGGCCCGGCGTAAGGGACGCTCATTGATCGACCATCTGCAACCGTAACTTCCCGCTTTGATTCCATGTCAAGCTCAAGCTGAATGGCAATATGTTCAGGTATGCAAAGCATCAAGGCTCCGGTATCAGCCAATGCTTGTGTTACGACTGGTGTCAATAACTGATTGCGGGGGTTAGTGAGTGTAATTTCAGCAAAAATATGTCCCATTTCACGTTATCATTATTGTTGGAAATCGCGTGCTGATTAAACGCTTTGCTCCCAGCTTTCGATGGTCAAGCCGTCCGGAACCCGACTAAACGCTTTATCTCGCGTGACGAGAACGGCATTGAGCGCCTGGGCATGAGCGGCAATCATAAGGTCGAGTGGAGCAAGCGTCACACCTTCAGCTTCACACGCTGCCCGCAGATTTGCGTAACTATCTGCAACATTGTTGTCCCATGCCAACACGTTTACACGAATAAGAAACTCATGAACACGAGTTGTCAGCCCTTTTGGATACGATCGTTTTGCCAGGCCATAGAGTAGTTCTGCAAGTGTTATAGATGATAAAACAATACTTTGCATCGGAAGAGTGACCAATCGTTCACGAATAACGGGGATGTCCCCTTTGATGATGTGGCTTACAATATTGGTATCCAGCATGTAGAGTTTCATTCTACCCAACCCTCGAAAGGATCTCGTATCTGATCCTGTTGCCTTCTTTCGTTTTCATCCATAAAATCATCAGGAACTTCAGTTGTTGCATCAAGCGCGAATAACCCTGCCCATGAATCGGGACGGGGTGATAAAATAATATCTCCGGTAAGAGGGTCGCGACGGATAAACACCTCTTTTCCCTCAAAACGATACTCTTTCGGCAGTCGAATTGCCTGACTTCGACCTGACATAAAAATTTTTGCTGTAGCAGGCATGTAATCCTCCGTAATAAATAATTGCCTGAATATACATCGAATGGTGGTATATATCAAGGTATATTGCTTGCGAGCAGGGCATCTTCAGCAACTCCATCATCCCGTTTTTCCCCAATGTCCTCAAGCGTTGCATCCGGTTTGTCACTTTGTTTCGATATAAAAACAATACGGTGAAACCAGCCGCGATTGCTCCGCGTGAGATACTATACCTCTTCTGGTGTGAAGGCGATTAGCAATTATGGTTGGTGCGGAATTATTGTGCGGATGCATGATGAGCTGCGCGATGTGCCGGTCATATTCAACGGGTTGGAGTAGAGGTAGAAGCTGAGAGAAGTTTCCCTTCAGGCTTTTCTCATCCTGAAGGTCTCTATTGCACAACCGGTTTCACTCCGCCACGACGTCCTAATCCGAAACCTACACGGTACAGGTCAGGCATGTTCACCCGTTCATCTTTCATCAAACAGATCAGGAACTGATTGTCCAGGTATTGCGCGTATTTCAGGAGAATTTAATGCGGCATTCCAAAAAAATTTACCCACTCCACGTGCTCCAATGACAAGGCTGCATTCAAGACGGAGGGCTTTGATATGTGATGGAGGAATATAGACAGATCGTTTATCTGGCTCTTTTCCATGCAGGGATGTGTCATTTGGCAGAGCGGCAATAATTGCTTGCCGTATATTGTGATGAGTAGAAGCCATCATAAGGAAGCTCCATCGGAGTCAATTGATAGTTTTATGCCAGTGTTTGAAAAGCATACGATAACCTTCCCACGTTTGATCGCCATCAAGGGTAAACAACAGGATGATTGATGCCGAAAGCCCGGTAAAGCAGGCTGATGCCACTTCATCAATGCCTGCACGTGTATCGATCAAGATAACATCATGTTCTTATGGATTACTGCACTTGATGTTGTCACAGGATGAGAAATTACAGGAAAATACATTTTTAAGTAACAAAAGCGATCCCCCAATGCCTCTTTGATGGGACCTGCGCAAGTCACGCTCATGGGTTAACCATCTGCAACTGTAACTTCTCGCATTGATTCCATTTCAAACTCAAGCTAAAGCTGATGTGCAAGATGTTCAGGTATGCAAAGCATCAACGCTATCAGCTTCATATTCAGCCCAGCCTTCTGAACGAAGAGGCCTTGATGGCGGCAAAAAGGGTAGAGCCGGGTGAGATATTCAATTCATCAGCCGCCGATTGCACAATTTCCGCAATGAGTTTTTCGCCTTTGGAGGAGAGCACGATGCCAACTCTTCCCGCTGCATTGAACATCTCCGCGACGGTACACTCCAGCAGGTTGCGGGCGCTGATTGCCTCTGGATGCTTTTTGAAGAGGATAATCTCGCGTGATGAGAGTTCAAACAGCGTTTTTCCGGCACTGATCTCGCCGGTTGAAACAAGGAGGGTATTCTCACCCCATTGATAGGCATATAAACCGTTTTGCTGCTGCGGATCGGCAAGAGAGAGAAGATTGAGATAACCGCTCTGACTATGACCCATGCGGTTGCGTGCAAGCCGCTCGGGAGTGGTCTGTTCGGTCAGGGCACCTCTCGTCAAGACAACTATTTGTTCTGTCATTAACTGCATCTCTGTCACTGAATGCGATATAAAGAGATAGGGAATCCTGAACTCATCGCTTACACTTCTCAGATAGGGGATGATCTGGTAACGGAGTTGATCATCAAGGGCCGAAAGTGGTTCATCCATCAAAAGAAGACGGGGGTTTGCCAGAACAGCCCTGCCGAGTGCGACCCGCTGTTTTTCTCCACCGGAAAGATGGTATACTCCCCGATGCAGTAGTGGTTCAAGTTTGAGCAGATCAATCAAAGCGTCAGGCCTGATGGTTCTGTATTGCTCGACACATCGCCTATAGCCATACAAAAGATTATTTTTGACGCTCAAATGCGGAAAAAAGCATTGCCTGCTGAAATACGATGGCAATTCCTCTTTTTTCAGGAGAGATATTGACACGCCTCCTGCTGCTGAAGAGAGACTCA
Organism: uncultured Chlorobiaceae bacterium; assembly: GCA_903994525.1. Lineage (GTDB taxonomy): Bacteria > Bacteroidota > Chlorobiia > Chlorobiales > Chlorobiaceae > Chlorobium. The sequence continues at coordinate 8,496 of CAJEXW010000031.1, read as the reverse complement.
CCATTCAGAACAATTTCACCCTCATCCGGTTGCATCAGCCCTGCAACGAGGTTAACAAGAGATGATTTGCCGCTGCCGGAGTCTCCAAAAATACCAATGCGATCACCGGAAATATCGGCATCCACCTCAAGACAAAAAGAGCCCAACCGTTTTTTTACCTTGATGCCGAGCCTCATGATTGACTGCTCCGGTCAAGTTGCCTGCCAAGCATTTCATGCAAAAGAAGCACGGCAACCGAGATAACAACAGATACCAGGCAGAGTGAAACTGCCATAGCCGTACTTGAGGGGGAGCTGGTGTAATCGTAAATTGCCAGGGGAATGGTCTGCGTCCTTCCGGGCATATTGCCGGCAACAATGATGGTGGCCCCGAATTCACCAAGACTTCTGGCAAACATCAGCGATGAACCAGCGACAATACCTCGCAGAGAAAGAGGCAGAATAATGGTCAAAAGACTGTCAAACCAGGATGCGCCAAGAGTTCGTGAAGCTACAACAAGTTGCCGGTCAATCGACTCCATGCCGATACGGATCGATCGTACCAGCAGGGGAAACCCGACAACGGCCGATGCTATAACAGCGGCTTTCCACGTGAATATCAGTTGGATTCCTGCTTCGGCAAGCACTTTGCCCAACCAACCGTTTTTTCCAAGCAGGAGCAGCAGAAAATAGCCAATGACCACCGGTGGCAGGGTGAGGGGAAGATTGACAAGAACTTCCAGAACCACCTTGCCCCTCCATGTTTTGAAAACCAGCAACCAGGCGGCAGAGAAACCGAACGGCAAAGAGAGCAGCGTTGCCGTCAGGGCAACTTTCAACGAGAGCCATATCGCGGTAATATCTTCAGGTGTCAACAGCATAGCATCAAAAAACCTTCATAGTCTGTTCTCTCTCTCAAATGAGCATTACGTCAGCATAAAGCCGGATTTTGCAGGAAACGATTTGGCAATATCGCCAAGAATATAAAGAAAGAACGATTTTTCCTGAGAATGTTATAAATTTTTTATACAAGAACAGTAATTAACCTAAAAAAGTTATTTTTTTGACTATCTTTGTTTTTTTCGTTATATCCTGTGATATATATCGATTGATTACACTGAAAAAGGTAATTAATCTCTTATAAAGTAAAAGCCTATGGGATTAAAGGCGGACCGGTGCATCTCTTTTTTTTGTTTATCGTCATGTATGTATAGTAATAACGGAAAACGAACTTTCCAATTTCTGTTGAACAGGGAATATGTATGAAAGGCTTGTCACTCATTCTGCTTTGCCTGCTCATTCTGGGAGTAGTCAGCCTCTTTTCAATGGGAACAGGGAGATATCCGGTATCACTCCGAGCGTTGCTGTCATGGTTCACTACCGGCCAAAGCACGGACGAAAATCTGCCAATTATTCTTTTCAATATTCGCCAGCCCCGGCTGATTGGAGCAATAGCTGCTGGAGGGGCATTGGCCATGTCGGGGGCGGCTTATCAGGGAATGTTCCGAAATCCGATGGTCAGCCCGGATATCCTCGGTGTCGGCTCGGGAGCAGGATTTGGCGCAGCCTTGGCAATTCTGCTCTCATTGCCTGTAGCCGGAATACAGACGCTCTCTTTTATCGGAGGCATGAGCGCAGTGCTGATTGCTGTCAGTATCAGCAAAACAATAGGTCGCAGCCATGATTCCGTTCTTGTTCTGGTGCTTTCAGGGATCATTATCTCCTCACTGTTTGGCGCACTACTCTCAATGCTCAAATATGTCGCGGATCCTGACGACAAACTGCCTGCCATTACCTATTGGCTTATGGGAAGCCTTGCAAATATTCGCATGAACGACCTGATTATTATTCTTCCGTTGTTGGTTGTCGGGAGTATTCCCCTCATGCTGCTCAGTTGGCGCCTGAATGTGCTCTCCTTCGGTGAAGATGAAGCCCGTTCGCTTGGCGTTCATACCGGATTGATGCGTGTGCTGGTTATCCTCTGCGCAACACTTATGACGGCAAGTATCATCTCGGTTACCGGGATTATCGGCTGGGTCGGGCTCATAGTGCCCCATCTTGCAAGGTTTGCTGCGGGGCCAAACCACCGGATGCTTCTGCCAACCTCATTTCTGTTCGGCGGAATTTTCATGCTGGTTGTTGATAATGTTGCCCGTTCACTGGTCTCTGTAGAGATCCCCATCGGAATTATCATGGCAATTCTTGGTGCCCCTTTTTTCCTCTGGTTCCTGAAAAAAACATCAAAAAAGTCATGGTAAAAGAGAGCAACATTTCGCTGCAACTCAGAGGGGCAGATTTGGGCTATCATGGTCGAGTGGTTTTACGCGATGTAAACCTGACCATGCTCTCTGGTGAAATTATCTGTCTGCTTGGTCCTAACGGTGTTGGCAAAACGACACTTTTTAAAACCATTCTTGGCTTTATCAAACCTGTTGGCGGGACGATCACCATTGATGGAACCGATATTTCACGGTTTTCACTGAAAGATTTTGCCAGACTGATTGCGTATGTGCCACAAGTTCACCACTCACCGTTTCCGTATAAGGTCAGGGATGTCGTGCTGTTCGGAAGAACCGTGCATCTGGGTCTGTTTGCCTCTCCGGCGGAGAGCGACAGGAAGATAGCTGACAGTTTTCTTGAGATGCTGGAGATCGAGCATCTTGCCGACAGGGCATTTACCGAACTCAGCGGGGGGGAGAGGCAGATGGTCATTATAGCCCGAGCGCTCACACAGGAGGCAAAATTCATCATTCTTGATGAACCAACATCGAACCTTGATTATGGTAATCAGGTGCGGGTTATCCGAAAAATCAAGGAACTGCAGAGACAATCCATTGGCATCCTCATGTCTACCCACTTGCCCGACCACGCTTTTATGATTGCCTCAAAAGTTGTTGTCATGGATAACGGGTCTCTTTACAGTTGTGGACGGCCAGAAGCAACACTGACCCCTGAAACGCTGAAAAAGATCTATGGCGTTGAGGTGCAGGTTTTTGACGCACCCCCTTATGGTGCCTCTTCACGCAAGGTCTGTGCGCCAATAATAAATGTATAGCAATGATTCACTCTACCATTAAAAATAAAATGACTCTTTCAGCATCAAAAAAAAACGGTGCATTGATGATGACCCTTCTGTTGATTCAGAGTGGTTCTATAGCCAATGCAGAGCCCTTTCTCCTTGTCGGTATTGACGTTACCGCTCAGTCACCCTCAAAGCGGGAAGATCTTGACCCCAAAAGTATCAAGAATCCTTACCGGGTTGAATCAAGCGCACTGGTCGGCACGGAGGTATTTACCCGGAAAGAGATAGAAGCTTATGTTGCCAGGGATGTTTTTGAGCTTTTGAATAAAGCTGTTGGCCTGAACATGACCTATCAAGGGAGAAGAAGTCCGTTTTTTCTTGATCAGCGGGGAGGAGGCCAGCTCACCTATATTCTTGATGGGTCAATTTTGCCTCCCTCCTCAAACAGGATTCTGCAAAAACTTCCGATGGCTGACATTGAAGAGATACAGATTGTTCGCGGGTCAACCTCTCTCACGTTAGCACCAACCATTGCTCTTGGACCCGGGAACAGCGGATCGGGTATGAATACCGGGTTTGTTGTGATCCGCACCAAACATCCCGCAAAAACTGAGGGAGTTCTTTCTGCCTATGCTGAAAAAGCATCATCACAACATATTGCAACTGGAGAAAGTCTCTATACAGGCACTCGGTTTGGCTCCCCGGCATCTTTTGTCAGCGGTTATATTGCGGGTGGTGTTGCGGGCTATATCAGGCCGAGTTATGATACCTGGTTCGACGGACAGAATGCACAGTCGGGCATTATCAATGGTGGATTCAAAGCAGGGAAGTTTACGCTTGATCTCACCGCCTACAGTGACAAGGGAAGGCTTGAGATGCAGCGCGGAGTCACATACACAGGAGCACTCGATAACTCCAAATGGTATTATGATCCTTTAACGACCTCTATCCTCTCATCCGACATGAAGATGGAGTGGAGTAACAACCAGATTACCATTCTTTCTCTTTTCAAAAACAGGTATGAGCAAACCGAACATAATGAAAGTTTTGCCAATGCAACAGTCTCATTAAGGCAGTACAATGAAGAGTCATCAGGGTACAGTCTCCGTCATAATGCGCAGTTTGGCAATACCTTAGCGCAGTTTGGCGCTCAAGTTACCAACAGTAATGGTTTTGGTCCGAATCTCAGCAATCCGTATAACAATTTTGATACTTCGATTAAAGGGTGGTCGGGTTCAATTGAACAGAAACTTTTTGACGGGGATGTAACGGTTGATGCGGGATACCGTCGGGATGTCAAGCATATCAATCTCTCCAGCACCAGTGCATCAAGTAATCTTGCCAACAATAATGTCGATATGGCGCCGGCACAGGTTATTGCACTTGGCGGTCGATGGAGAGTTAATGATGTATATGCTTTGAGTGCTCGATATTTTCAGGGAGATGAAGGTACATCTGGAGATTTTGCGTTAAAAACCCAGAATGGAACAGCACTGCATGCAGAAAAACAGCGCAGAGTTGAACTAGCTATTGAAGCATCACTGGCAAACTATTTCAATCCTGTGTTGACGTGGTTTGATTACAAGATTAATAACCAGAAAACAGCATCCACCTCAACCTACGTTGATAATGGAAACACCTACTACTATTATACTGAGGCCGATGCCCATCGACAGGGAGCTGAGTGCTCAATCAAGGGAAACCTTGCGGCAACGACCGTGTACAGTGTTTCATGGACTCATGTAATGACCAATAGTACAACGACAAACGGAGTGACCTCCGATGGTGTCGGGCTCTCCACGCCAGAAAATTACTTTACAGCATTACTCAGCCACTCATGGGAAAAGTATCGGGCTAATCTGTCGGTAAAACAGGTGAGTGGGTGGCAAACATCTGCCAGTCCCGTTGGAATCCTGAATGCTGATCTTGGTGGTTATACCTCTGTTGATGCCAATATCATGAGAGATTTTGTGTTCAGTGGCTATAAACTGACCGGTACACTGTATGGCCGTAATCTTGGCAATGTCCATTACGCAACACGTTATGTGACAGGCTATTACCCTGATCGTGGAAGAACAATTGGTGTTGCGATGAGCATGGCGTTTTAGTGAACAGAGGGATTTTTATTAAAACAGGAGGAATTAATGTACGCCATGAATGCTGCCGAGTACAATGAAAAAGTGATGAAAGGCCACTTCAAAAAGATTTATCCGGTTATTGCCCGCCAGATTATAGAGCGTACCGGAATTACCGCCGGCCACTGCATTGACCTTGGTGGTGGACCGGGAATGCTGGGTATTTCGCTTGCCAGGCAGAGCAATCTTGATGTTACCATTTACGATCTGTTGCCAGAGTGTGTTGCTCTGGCAGTGGAGAACAGCAGGGAACATGAGGTTCATAAACGTGTCACTGCTCGGCAGGGAAGAGCTGAAGAGATGCCGTTTGAAGATAACTCGATTGATCTTGTGGCCAGCCGGGGGTCAATCTTTTTTTGGGAGGATCAGCAACAAGGGGTATCGGAAGTTTACCGTATCCTTCGCGCAGGGGGATGGGCTTATATCGGTGGAGGGTTCGGAACCATTGAGCTTTTACTGGAAGTGCAGTCTCAGAGAGCAAACGAGCCGAAATGGGAGAGAGAGCGTAAAGAGCGATTTGCCAAAAATCCACCGGGACATTTTGAAACTATTCTGGCAGATCTCGGTATTGAAGGTGTTGTAGAACGGGGAGATGCTGGTATGTGGATCATTTTCAGAAAACCAACGACACCGTTATGAACAGAGATTTTCAAAGGGTATTGGGGAAAACCGGATGTATTGCTGTATCGCTTTTTCTCATGTTTCTTTCAGCCTGCAATCCTGTCAAAAAGAGCGCTCGGAGTGCCACCCATGAAGTGACGGATATGGCCGGACGTACAATGGCAATACCCGATACCCTCAGCCATCTTTATGTCAACCGACCAGGGAGCATTCTTTTGTATGCCGTTGCTCCTGACATGCTTGTCAGTCGATCATTATGGATGACCGATGGAACCAAAAAATTTCTGAAAAGCTCTTACCTTCGCTTGCCGTATATCGATGGCTCAGTTGAGGAGATCGTCAAACTTCGGCCTGACATCATCATCTCCAGCTTTAACATCAATCCGAAAACAAAAGATGATGCTGATAAACTCAGTCAAAAAACCGGTATTCCTGTTTTTATGGTTGAGATGGACATGAAGAAGTACGATCAGACCTTCAAGGTTCTTGGCGATCTTCTGCACCGTCAAGGCTTGCGGTTTCGGGTGCCTGCAAAAAAAGAGAGGTCAGCTCGCTTGCCCCCTGCCCTGTAATGCCGTTGACGTGCATGATTTTGGCTTTGGCGTTGGCGCGTCGAACCTGAAACGCAAAGACTTCACGCTCCGCCTGCGACACAATATCGCCCTTGGTGATAACGACGATATCAGCAAACTTGAGCATCGGGCCAATCTTTTTTGGAGTGGTGACGCCCATCAGGTTGTCGATAACACAGACCGCAAGAACACCTTTAATGTGAGGCGAACAGCGGTTACACAATCCAGCACTTTCGGAGACAAGAAGGTCAAGATTGAGCGAGATACCCCACTTCAGACACTCCTCAATATTGCTGACAAAATAGTGGTCAGGACAGAGATTGCCGGAGAGACCAGTCTGCACGGGAATACCAAGTGAGCGAAAGAGCGCATCATCATCAGTTGCAAGGCAGTCGTATTTCACCGCTCCCGTGCGCAATCCCAAACTCTTCAGCGATTTGATGACATTAACAAGGACGGCAGTTTTTCCTGATGAAGGGGGGCCGGATATGGTGACAAGTTTCATAATTGTTCAAAAAATCAGCTTTGGAAGACATCGGCGCGAAGCCCTTTTTTCAGTTCAGTATCAAGCATGGCCGTCAGATCTTCATAGTCATTATGAAGGAGATATTCCCATGACGGGAAGCTGTACGGCTCCTTCCAGTTGACATCTTCAGCAAGGTAAAAGTCACCCCGTTTCAATGCATGACGCATGATATCGCTGTGGAAAAAATCGACTACAGGCTGACACTCCTCAATTTTTGATGTCTTGACAAACAGGAGCATTGGCGCAAGTACTGGCCCATCTTCAAATTCAAGAATGGCCGCCTGTTTGTGCGATGGCATTTGTACGGTGGCCGCATTCGGCAGCAGATTGAATGGCGTACGACGCGCCTCGGAAGAGTCAAGTCGCTTGAGAATTTCAGCAAAGTGCCAGACATTACGAATATTACGAGCGAAGTCGGTTGCAGCACCACTGCCAAGCTGCTCTTTGAGAAGCATCAACAGTGTTGCAATGCTGGCTTTACCATTATAGCCATGTACCGTCACAAGATCCCTGAAGCGCGGCTCAACCAGATCGCGCCACCGCTGGGGATACGACTCTTCGGGATTGGTTGAGAGGTCAAGCACAATACTCCAGTAGCCGATACCGAGAATGCCGATATTGTGTTCTGTAACAAGCTTTTGAAAGCTTTCAGGCATAATCTTGAGCGCTTCAGGGGTGGTGATACCGGTGTAGATGCCGGTATCAATAAACCGCTCCCTGAAATTTTTGGAGAGCACCGTATGCAGCCCTGATGCAATAAGAACTTCAGGCAGCTCATCCTCTGTTTGTGCGGCTTTCAGTTCACTCTCGATACCTTTTGAATTGCCATCATGCAGCATGGGAGAGTAAAGCTTGATCTCATGCGAGGCATTATACTGGTCGGCAAATTCACTGATAGCCATTTTTGTGACCACCTTGAGAGGGCAAGGCATATTGACGTAAAGATTAAGTGCCCCTTTTTTTAACAGTGGAACTCCATTTTCGGTTGTTTTTTTGTGAAGTGGTGGTGCGCCACAAACAGCAAGCACCGTGCTACTGTTGTCCGTCGTCGGTAATGGTTCCGGCATGACCATAATAAGTTAGTGGTTTCGGGATAATGATTTTTCACGTTGTTCAGGATACGGATGGAGTACCTCGGCAAGCTCTTTATCGGACAGTTGACAATGATAAAAGATATCAAAGTACTCACGGGTAATCTGCTTGAGATTAAACCGATAAATTTCTGGATAGAGCAGATCGGCAGACCAGATTGCCCCCATAATTCTGTTGGTACCGGGCGGGCGGTCAAACCACCCAAATGGCTGAAAGGGTATCTGAAAAACTTTTCTGTTTTTAACCGCTCTGGTTCTGGCCCAGAGGCTGTCGCCCATGATGTGCTGCAACGTGTTCATTGAGCTGCTCATACCTGTCCAGACAAGCACGACATCGGGATTCCACAAAAGAAGCTGCTCCATAGAGACCGCGCTCATCCCCTGCCCGGCAACTATGCCAACCTGTGCCACATTCACCGCACCGACAACATCAAGAATTTGACTGTGAAACGACCCCGATGGATCGGTATTGAGACCCCGACCGCCCTCCGCATAATAGACTCGAACCCGCTGCTTCGCTGGTATCTCTTTTGCTTTTATTGAAATACTGT
>CAJEXW010000030.1 GCA_903994525.1 uncultured Chlorobiaceae bacterium | reverse complement strand
GTCTCTTCACTACCAGCGTATGCGATACTGAGGTTTATTGCTGGTGTTGGTCTCGCAGGTGAACTGGGAGCGGGAATTACGCTTGTTTCGGAGGTGCTGCATACAAAAATACGCGGGTATGGCACAATGCTTGTTGCATCAATAGGTGTTTCCGGAGCTATTTTGGCTAATATTGTGGCAAATACCTATGAGTGGCACAATGCTTTTTTTATTGGAGGAGCTCTTGGACTCTTGCTGCTTCTGGCAAGGATAAAGGTGGCTGAATCAGGTATGTTTAAGGCGATGGAGGGCAAGAGCGGCCTCAGTCGAGGCAATATGTGGGCTCTTTTTACGGATGGCAAGCGTTTTTTTCGCTATATCAACTCGATCATGATTGGTGTCCCCATCTGGTTTGTGGTTGGTGTGCTCGTCACCTTTTCGCCTGAATTTGCCGTGGAGCTTGGCATTCGTGGACCTGTGGCAGCCGGAAATGCGGTGATGTACTGCTATCTTGGTCTGGTGTTTGGTGATCTTTCGAGTGGTCTTTTGAGCCAGCTTTTGCAAAGCAGAAAGAAGGTTATTTTGCTTTTTCTGCTGCTTACCGTTGGAGCAGTTGCTCTCTATTTTTTACAGGGAAGCCGCACCCCACAGTTCTTCTATGCAGTGTGCGCCCTGCTTGGTTTTGCCGGTGGCTACTGGGCTATTTTTGTGACTGTTGCCGCTGAGCAGTTTGGTACTAATCTGCGTGCAACTGTCGCTACGACGGTGCCGAATCTTGTTCGTGGTATGGTTGTACCGATTACCATCCTTTTTCAGTTCCTCCGGGGGATTTTTGGCATGGAGTCCGGGGCATTGCTTGTTGGTGGGCTCTGCATTACAGCGGCCTTTTTCTCTCTTGGCGCACTTGAGGAGACTTTCCACAAGGATCTCAACTATTATGAGGAGTTCCTATAATGCAGCCAACATACTGTTCAAGAATGCCTGACTTCATTTAAATCCCCATCTCCATTTTTAAAAACTTTCCGGTATAGGAGTGCTCCATTTGCGCTATTTCATCGGGTCGACCCTCTGCAATAACCATCCCCCCCTCGTGACCACCTTCGGGTCCAATGTCGATAATCCAGTCGCTGTTTTTTATAATATCAAGATTGTGTTCAATGATGATGACGCTGTTGCCTTTGTCAACAAGCCGCCGAAGAACTTCCAGTAAGTGTTGAATATCCTGAAAATGCAGTCCCGTCGTGGGTTCATCAAGAATATACAGTGTCTTGCCAGTCTGTATTTTGGCAAGTTCCGTTGAGAGTTTGATGCGCTGCGCCTCTCCTCCAGAAAGCATGGGTGACGGTTGGCCAAGCTTGAGGTAGCCAAGTCCTACACTTTGCATGGTTGTCAGTATTCTGAGAATTCTCGGAAAGTCCATAAAAAAATCAGTTGCTTCGGTGATGGTCATCTCCAGTACATCAGCAATTGATTTACCGCGATATTTAACCAACAAGGTTTCGCGATTGTAGCGTTCACCTTTGCAATTCTCACACCGGACATAGACATCGGAGAGAAAGTTCATCTCTATCTTCCGGGTTCCCGCACCCTGGCACACTTCACATCGTCCTCCTTTGACATTAAAGCTGAAACGTCCGGCTTTGTATCCCCTGATCTGTGCTTCGGGCAAGCGGGTAAAAAAGTCGCGGATAAAGGTGAAGGCTCCGGTGTAGGTGGCCGGATTCGAGCGAGGCGTTCGGCCGATCGGCGACTGGTCAACATTAACCACTTTGTCAATATGCTGGATGCCTTCAAGACTCTCATAAGGATAGGTGACCAACTTTGAGCGGTAGAAGTGGCGTGCGAGAATCGGAAAAAGTGTTTCATTGATAAGTGTCGATTTCCCGGAACCACTGACACCAGTAATGCTGACAAGTGAGCGAAGCGGAATCGAAAGATCAACGTTTTTAAGGTTATTGCCTTTGCACCCTTTCAGTTTCAAACATTGTTGCTCATCATCGGCTATATCCCTTTCACCCGGGAAAGAGACGGTGCGGTTTCCAGAGAGGTACTCTGCCGTCAGTGACTCAGGGTCAAGGGTGGAGCCGGTGCCCTGAGCAACAATGTTACCGCCATACTCTCCAGCTCCTGGCCCCAAATCGATGATCTCATCGGCTTCGAGCATGGTATCCTTGTCGTGTTCGACAACAAGTACTGTGTTTCCGAGGTCTCTGAGACGTTTAAGAGAGGTTATCAGCTTGTGATTGTCTCGCTGGTGCAGCCCGATACTTGGTTCGTCGAGCACATAAAGTACTCCGCTGAGTTGTGAGCCAAGCTGTGATGCGAGTCGAATACGCTGCGCCTCACCACCGGAAAGAGTTTGTGAGCTTCGGTCGAGGGAGAGATAGCCGAGTCCTACATTGAGCAGAAATTCCAGTCGTTTGATAATCTCATGCAATACTGGAGTCGCGACAAGGCGCTCTTTTGAAGTGAGTTTTTCAGGAAGCATGGCAAAAAAATGAAGCGCTTCCGGTAGAGGAAGCCCTTCGGTTTCAGCAATGTTTAACGTATCAATTTTAACCAGCAGGCTCTCTTTCCGAAGTCTTGCTCCCTTGCACAACGGACAGGGCTGTCGTATCATGTAGCTCTCTGCCCACTCTCTTACTTTGGCGGTGCTTGCATTTTTTCGAATCTCTTCAACGTAAGGGATGGCACCCTGAAAAGGTTGCGGGTAGAGTGTATCTCGGCCGGAGTAGGTGTAACTGACATTAAACGTGCGACTCCCTGATCCCTCCAGCAAAATTCTCATTGCTTCGAGTGGGATTTCAGATAATGGGGTATCGAGGGAGAACTTGAACTCTTTGGCAATTGCCCTGATAACCTGCCAGAGGTTGCGCTTTCCTGATTTTCCAAAAGGATCCAGTCCTCCATCATTGAGTGAAAGTGATAGATCAGGAGTCATCAACTCCCCGGAAAGCTGCATCAGCTCTCCGAGCCCGTTGCATTCGGGGCATGCTCCGTATGGCGAATTAAAACTGAAATGATTTGGAGCAAGAGTGTCGACCGGAACGGATCCGTCAGAGTAAGCATAACGGGTGCTGAAAGTGAGCTCTTTCAGTTCACCCTCTCCGGGATCACAGATTATTGATGACTTGTGTTCCGACATTCCAACAGCCAGAGAAACCGCCTGCTTCAGTCTTTCCATGCAGTCTGGTTCTATAATCAGTCGATCAACCACCAGTTCAATAGAGTGGCTTTTATAGCGCTCAATCTGCATATTTTTTTCCATCTCCCGGTATTTTCCATCGATACGAACCCGAAGAAATCCCTTCAGGAGCAGGCGTTCAAAGAGTTCCCGGTAATGGCCTTTTCTTCCAGTGACCAAGGGTGAGAGGATCTGCACTTTGGTGCCTTCTGGGAGATTCAGTATTGCATTATTGATACTCTCTTCGCTTTGTTGTTGCAACATCGCGCCGGTTACAGGGTCATAACGTCTTCCTGCCTTGGCGTAAAGGAGCCGTATAAAGTCGTGAATTTCCGTGATAGTCCCAACCGTGGAGCGAGGCGAGCGGTTTGTGCTTTTCTGGTCGATGGCAATGACCGGTGACAGGCCCTCAATAAAATCAACATCAGGCCTCTCTATAGTTCCGATATATTGGCGTGCATAGGGTGACAGTGTCTCCATAAAGCGTCGTTGTCCTTCAGCATAGATGGTGTCAAAGGCGAGGCTTGACTTGCCTGAACCGGAAAGCCCGGTAATGACAACAAATTTGTTGCGCGGTATATCCAGAGAGATGTTTTTGAGATTGTGTACCCTGGCTCCCCTGATGTTGATATGGCTGAATTCCATGTTTCTTTGATTTTCTTCTCTCGCTTTGATTGCAAAATTGTCGAATGCTTTTCAGGTGAATGCAACCGACCTTTTGGCTCTATAGTTTCCCTGTTGGCGATCATGTAAAAGACAAGAAAGGCGACCCTGTTGGGCCGCCTCTCTTTGTGGTACGTCATTCAGGGCTGTTTATAAATTATCCTTTCAGTGCGGCTCTCGCGGCTGCAAGACGAGCAATCGGTACTCTGAACGGACTGCATGAAACGTAGTTCAGTCCCAGTTTATGGCAAAACTCAACAGTTGAGGGATCTCCACCATGCTCTCCGCAAATACCAAGCTTGAGGTCAGGCTTGACAGCACGCCCCTCTTTGGCGGAGATGCTCATCAGGCGGCCTACACCATCAATATCGAGAGATTCAAATGGATTTCTTTCAAAGATTTCCTGTTGCTGATAGGTTGGCAGGAACTGTCCTGAGTCATCACGGCTCATACCGAGCCCCATTTGCGTCAAATCATTGGTGCCATAGCTGAAGAAGTCGGCAGCAGTGGCAATCTGGTCAGAGGTGATAGCAGCGCGTGGTACCTCAATCATGGTGCCTACCAGATATTTTACCCCTGTGCCTTGCTCAGCAATAACGCTTCGTGCCGTTTTGTGAATGATTTCACTGGTAATTTCGAGTTCCTTAACGGTGCTGATCAATGGTACCATAATTTCAGGTACAACCTCCAGCCCCTCTTTTTTTAGCTTGCAGGCGGCTTCAATAATTGCGCGTACCTGCATGACCGTGATTTCAGGATGGAGTATTCCGAGGCGGCAGCCGCGAAGACCAAGCATTGGGTTGAATTCATGCAGATCGCCAATACGCCCCTTTACCTCTTCAAAAGATTTGCCCATTTTTACTGCGAGCACCTTGATTTCGCTGTCGGTATGTGGCAGGAATTCGTGAAGAGGAGGATCAAGAAGCCTGATGGTAACCGGGCGCGAACCCATAGTCTTAAAGAGACCGTAAAAGTCTTCACGCTGGTAAGGAATAAGCTTGGCAAGAGCTTTTTTGCGGCCATCAATATCGTCAGCCAGAATCATCTCTCTCATAGCATCAATTCGCTCGCCACCGAAGAACATGTGTTCGGTACGGCAGAGGCCGATGCCTTCGGCACCAAAGGTTATCGCAATTTCAGCCTGGTCGGGCTGGTCTGCATTGGTGCGAATCTTGAGTTTACGATATTTGTCAGCCCACTCCATAAGCTGTTTGTAGATAGGCCATGTCTCCGCATCTTCCGGTTTGAGGGTCTTGTCAACCAGCACTTCAATGATTTCAGAGTTTTTGGTCGGAATTTTTCCTGCTATCACCTCGCCGGTGCTTCCGTCAATAGAGATGTAATCGCCTTCTGAAAGGACGATATCTTTTCCTGCGACACGCATTTCACCTTTCTGGTAATCAATGTTAAGTGCTCCGCATCCTGCGACGCAGACCTTGCCCATCTGACGGGCAACCAGCGCCGCATGGGAGGTCATGCCCCCACGGGCAGTAAGAATGCCTTCAGAGGCGTTCATCCCCTTGATATCTTCGGGTGATGTTTCGATGCGCACCAGAATAACCGCCTCGCCGCGCTTGCCGGCTTCGTAGGCATCAACTGCGTTAAAGTAGATTTTGCCGGTTGCGGCTCCCGGGCCAGCATTCAGGCCTGTTGCCAGGAGTCTTCCACCAGCAATAGCGGCCTGTTTCTCTTTCATGTCAAAGACAGGCCGGAGTAACTGGTTGAGCTGTTCAGGCTCAATGCGCATCAAAGCCTCTTTTTCGTCGATCAGCTTCTCATTGAACATGTCAACGGCAATTTTTACAGCGGCCATTCCGGTTCTTTTGCCGACCCTGCACTGCAACATGAAGAGCTTGTTGTTCTCAATGGTGAACTCAATGTCCATCATGTCATGGTAGTGGTGTTCGAGAATGGAGCGAATCTCTTCAAGCTGGTTGTAGATGTCGGGGTTCTCAGCCTTGAGCTGTTCAATTTTGAGTGGGGTTCTTGTTCCTGCCACGACATCCTCACCCTGTGCATTCATGAGAAACTCGCCGTAGAAGATGTTGTCGCCGGTGGCCGCATCGCGGGTAAAGGCGACACCTGTACCGCAATCTTCGCCCATGTTGCCAAAGACCATTGCCTGGACGTTGCAGGCGGTGCCCCAGTAACCGGGAATATGGTTCAGTTTACGGTAGACGATGGCCCGTTCATTGTTCCAACTGTTGAAGACAGCGCCGATGGCTCCAACGAGCTGTTCGTGCGGGTCCTCGGGGAATGTTCTTCCAGTTTTCTCAAGAATGGCGGCTTTGTATTTGGCAACAATATCCTGGAGGTCTTCAACGCTGAATTCAGTGTCGAGTTCTATGCCGAGCTCGTGTTTTTTTGCTTCAAGAATTTTTTCGAAGGGGTCAATCTGCTTTTTGTCGGTTGGTTTGAGATCGAGCACCACGTCGCCATACATTTGTACAAAACGGCGGTAGCAATCCCATGCAAAACGAGGATTTCCTGATTTTCTTGCCAAGCCGTCAACAGTTGCTGCGTTCAGTCCAAGGTTGAGAATAGTGTCCATCATGCCGGGCATTGAGGCTCTTGCACCTGATCGTACCGAAACCAGAAGGGGGTTCTCAGGATCGCCGAATCTTTTGCCTAATTCCTCTTCAATTTTACAGAGGGCATTCGGGATGTCGCTGTCAAAAAGATTTCTTGGGTAATTTTTCTGATTATCGTAATAGTAGGTGCAAACTTCGGTTGAGATGGTAAAGCCCGGAGGAACCGGTAAACCGATGTTTGCCATCTCCGCAAGGTTGGCACCTTTGCCTCCGAGCAGATTTTTCATGGAGGCATCACCTTCAGAAGACCCGCCCGAGAAACTGTAAATGTATTGTTTACAGGCAGCCTTTTCGTTGGTAATCTCAGATTTTGGCATGTTTTCAGGAGTAATTATGTTTGTTTCACCCCAAAAAAAAGAAACAGGTGGTGATAAAACAGGTGAAGTTGACTACTTTTAACTGAACATGAATCTAATAAAAATTGGATGCAAAAACTACCGGAAAGGATATTTCATTGTTGATTTATTATGGGAATTGAACCTCTTTTTATTCTTTTCCAAATTCTGAGATTGGCCGTGCCTTACACGCTTACCTCTGTTGGCGCGACATTCTCAGAGCGTGGAGGTGTCGTCAATCTTGCCCTTGAGGGAATGATGCTTGTCGGGGCATTTGGGGCCGCTTACGGTCAGTATAGTACAGGCTCAGCGCTTGTTGGGTTGCTCTTGGCCTGCTTCTGCGGCTTGGTTGTCGCATCACTTTTTGCTTTTGTTACCGTTACTCTGAAAGCTGATCAGATTGTTGCCGGTATTGCGATCAATATTCTTGCCATGGGTTCTACCCGCCTTGGTCTCAGTTTGCTCTTTGGTAGCTCAATGAACTCATCTCGTATTGCCGGTGTTGAAGTTCCCTATCCGTACATGGATCCTCTCTTTATTTTCAGTGTTGTCTCTGTGTTTGCTGGCCAATGGATTCTTTTCAGGACGCCTTTTGGGTTAAGGCTCAGGGCAAGCGGTGAAAGTGCTGAAACGGCTGATAGTGCCGGAGTTAATGTCGATGGTATGAGGTATGCCGGAGTTGCTGTTTCAGGAGTGCTTGCCGCCATGGCTGGCGCCTTTCTTGTATTCCAGCAGCACACTTTTACTGATAACATGTCGGCTGGTCGTGGTTATATGGCACTTGCTGCAATGATTATCGGCAAGTGGACTCCTTCCGGTGCAGCCCTTGCCAGTCTGATGTTTGCTGTAACCGAATCTATGGAAATATGGTTTCAGACCGGATGGATACCATCCCAGTTAGTGCAGTCACTTCCTTACGTTATTACACTTTTGGTGCTTGCGGGATTTGTGGGTAAAGCAAATGCTCCGCGTGATGCGGGCAGGGCGTTTGAAAAGAGTCGAAAATAGTACGGTCGTCCAAGGAGAACGACCGCTATTTTATTCGTTTATGAGGGCTTTACAGCTTCACACAGGAGGTGATCGTACTTTCTGATGGTTCTCACATGAGTAAACCCGATGGATTCCAGAATTTCCTTATAACGGCTCTGTTGCTTGAAGCCAAGCACTGAAAATGGTAAACCAGCTCCAAGAATGTAATGACTCAAATAGTCGAAATTGGGCTTTTTGGGATCATCAATGATCATATCGAGAATGAGTACCTTACCATCAGGATTGAGCGCATCAAAAGCTTTGGAGCAAAGCATCGTAGTTAACTGTTCGTTTGCCGAATAGAGAATCCGGCAGAACATGACGGCATCTGCCGTCGGATAGGGCTCCCTGTATATATCCACCGCAGCCCCCCTCAGACGTTTACCCACTCCTTTTTCAATGGCATTTTCATTGACCAGTTCCACAGCTCCAGGCAGATTAAGAATTGTGGAGTCAAGCTGGGGAAACTTGTTCAGAAGGGCGGCTGAAATATCCCCAATTCCCCCACCGACATCCACCATTGTCCTGGCAGTCGCAAGGCTTGCCTCTTCCAGGAGTAGCGCAATAGCAAAATGGGCATTGCTGCGGTGAATCTCTTCAAAATACAAGTTATCTTCTCGTGTTACAGGAGGATAAGGTACTTCAGTCTTAAAATTAACCGTTCCTCTGACAGCATCAGCAATTGTAAGGTAGAAGTTATCAGAAAGATTTGCCATGGCTTTGAGCAGAGGAATCATATAAAGATTTGGCTGGTCGCTATGGGGCTGAAACATTGTTTTTGCAAAAGAGGTAAGGTGCCATTTTCCACTCTCTTCTGTTGTTACTCCAATTTGTTGCAATGCTTCAAGCAACATAACCAGTCGAAGAGGAACAGCTCCTACACAGGTTGCCAGTGCGTCTTTATCCTTGGCTTCATCAGCAAGGTGAGTAAAAAGATCAAGTTCAAGAGCGGCCTTAATACATCCAAACTCCACCAGTCCCTTAAAAACCAGTTCGTGGGCTCTGTGAGTATGTTTCAATAATTCGTTGGCATTCATAGATTATAATCAGGATTCGTTTGATGATTAAAAAGTAATACTTTCTGAAAGAAAAATCACTGGGGATGAACTCTTCATACTTTTCAGGAGTTGCTCTCAAACAAGAGCGTTATCGTTTGATATGATTTTCTTGTTCAAATATTCCCAGTTGTTCACGAAGATTCTTTCTGAATGCCATACTGGTGACAAGATTAAGTAATTTATAAGGGTTTGCTCTTACTCGGTTGGCAATATTTTTCCACGAATAGGCTTTGTAATAACTTGTCATAAACTTGTGCTGAAATTTCACCGCATCGTATGTATCTGACCGAATAACAAGATTCATGGCATTATATTTTTCCCAATTTTCATCGGTGATCCACCCTTTGTTTTTATACTCCCAGTACATGGTTGTTCCAGGATAGGGGGTGATAATCTGGAAAATGGGCATGAAAATATTGTTCTTGCTGACAAAGTTTACCAGGTCATCCATATCTTCATAACTATCAAGGGATGGATTGACCAGAAAATTACCCTGAACATTTAACCCGGCTTGACGACACTCCTCAATCAGGCGCGCAAATTTATCAGCGGAATTGACATGTCCTTTGTTGTAAGCTTCAAGAGTACTTTGTTTAATGGACTCAAAACCTACCAGTACCATAATACAACCTGCATCTACGAGCCTTTTGACCGTCTCCTTGTCTTCAAGAAAATTGATGCTGAAAAAAACACTGAAATTGATATTGCACTCTTTAATCAGCTCAAGTGACTCCCACAACCTTATTTTGCTTACCCCGAGGTTTTCATCACACAGCATGAACCATGGTTTCGATGATGTTCTTTTGGCTTTAAAAAAAACTTTTTTTGCGGTCTCAATTTGCCTTTTCAGCTCTTCGGGTTTTTGCGCCCGATAAAGTTTTCCTGTGAAGTTCGGAGTTACGCAAAAGGAGCATTCGAACGGGCAGCCACGGGTAATGTAAAGAGGGATAGATTTTGTGCCATCGACCTTGCCTCGTTTTGATGCTTTTGCAATTCTTTCGTAATCAAGGGGAATAATTTCTTTAACTGGTGGAAAATCTTTTGAATCGTAGAGTGGTTTTAAGTTGTCGCGGGCAACGTCATCAAGTACTTGAAGCCAAAGGTTTTCAGCTTCTCCACAGACAATACAGTCAGCATGTGCTTTGGCCTCCTCTCTATTGAATGAGATATGCAAGCCACCCAGAATCACTTTTTGTCCTTTTTCCCGAAACATGTCGGCTATTTCGTAGGCCCTGGTAGCATCAATTGTTCGTGACGTGATGCCAACAAAATCATAGGGTGCCTCATAATCGACAACGTCGCCAAAATGTTCATCAATAATTTCAATCTGATGCTTTTCAGGCGTGAGACTTACCAGAACCCCTATTGCCATATTGAAGAGTGGCTTCTGGTTGGACTTCGAATCTTTTTTTCCTTTTGGCGCTACAAGAAGAATTTTGAGTGGCGTTACTTGTTCAGGTTCAGGGTTACCCATACTTGCTGCTTTTTGTAAAGTATTTTGGTTCTGTCGGCAGTTTGCCATGACTGATCAATCAGGAGTCCTGTTTTACTCCTCTTGTATTCGGGTTGTGATCATGGCGGTTGAGATCAAAAGGAATGTGAAGCCATTTATCCTTGAAAACTGCCTCTCCAGGTTCAAGACCTGTCAAACTGATTGGGAGCGTGATAATTTTCCGCTGATTCCCTATGTGGACAAATAATTCATCCCCGGTAACCCAGACATCTATATCTACAGGATTTGCAAACATCAACTTCAACTGTACCTCATAGATATCCTTGTTTCTGACAAATTTGATCGGAGGCTCATCATACATCATAGCTGATGGATCAGCATCACCGTACATGTCCCTGGCAAACTGCTCAAGTGATTGAAGCCCGACAATCTCCTTTTCATACATTCTAAGTTTTTTAACCGGAAGCGGGGAAAATCCCTCCTCGATCTCGCCAAGATATTTCTGCTGAATGGCCTTCCAGTTTTCCAGATAGCCACTATTCTCCTTTGTGTCAAGAAGTTTGTTGACCAGCACCATGTCCACCTTGAAACCATAGAGGTTCAGGTAGGTAAGTGCTCGCATTGTCTCTTTGATTGACATTTTTTCAGCGTTCATCACCAGCCGAACCGTTGATTTCTTGTTATCGGTCAGTATTTCACGTATTCCGTCGAGTTCATCAAATACCTGATCCACTGAATCAAGAGCGTCTTCAGGAGGAATATAACTTGCTATCCTGTCAGACATTTTTGAAAGGGGTTTGCTGAGGGGTCTGACAATATATTTTGTGACATTTTTAACCGCCTTCATTCCCCATGCAAGGGTATCAGGGAGCGAGAGAAGACGAAGTGTTTCTCCAGTTGGCGCCGTATCAAGCACGAGCACATCATACAGTCCTGACGCTTTATAACGTTTTATCCTCAGCAGAGAAAACAGCTCCTCCATACCAGGAAGAATGGTCATTTCATCAGCCACGACCCCGGAAACTCCCTGGGCCATAAAAATCCTTGTGTAAAATTTCTGTACTGATTGCCAGTTTTCTTTCAGATCAACGTAAGGATTTACCTCGATAGCATCCAGATTATCCTTGATCTTAGTTGGCTCAGCTCCAAGAGGCAGGTTAAATGAATCGGACAGACTATGAGCAGGATCGGTTGAGAGAACAAGTGTACGATAGCCAAGCTCCGATAATCGGACAGCCGTAGCTGCGGAGACACTGGTCTTGCCGACCCCACCCTTCCCTGTGAAAGTTAAAATACGCATGAACCGGACTTTTTTCTGTTGACGGAAATGGAGAGAAAAATCAGGACAATAGGCAATACCAAGACCAAGAGTAAAAAAGTATGGTAGTCTAAAAAATGAAGGCTTAAGGGCCCGCATTATAAGCAAGAAAGACTCAATTCCCAAAAAAATAGATATTCCCTAAAATCAGACAAACCACTTGTGCAAATGTCAAGAGAGCTTTATATTTTCACATAGGCTTTCAATCAAGTTTTTTTCTGTTTCATGTATTGTAACTGGTATTTTCTGAATAATATGAGTGAGGGAATGGTGTAAAAAAGGATAGAGAGGTTGTTTACCCTGCTGTTCTTTTTTTTGAAGATGCACTACTGACGCTGGTGGCAAAAACATTTGACACCGTTGACTCGGTGTGCTGTCTTGGAGCGCCCGAAGACACTGAGGAGTTTGGAGGCTCGGTTTCTAAGCGGATTCTGTGAAATTACTGAGCAGTGGTATTGAATCACTTTACAAGCGTAATGTCTTTTTTTAGTGGATTGCGGTATCTGGTAAATGCAATGATATGAAGGCTATTATTCTCTACGACAGTAGGTCTGCTGCTGGTTCTACCGAGGATGTTGTTGACTCCATCGGGTTGAGTCTTGTCGAATCGGGTTTTTATGTTGAGAAAGCAAAGTGCACAGCCATAGCCGACTACAGGTTTGTGAAGGGTTTTGATCTTGTTGTCCTTGGTGCTCCTGTGTACAATTTTGTGGTTGCTTCACAGCTTTTGGGCGCGTTTATCCATGGCAATCTGAAGAAAAGTCTGAAAAGTAAGAAAGTTGCACTGTTTCTGATCTGTGGAAGTTCAGAGCCCATGGCGGCATTACTCTATCTGCCACAGTTGAAAATGCATTTGATGCGCAATAAAATTCTTGCTGAAAAAATTTTTGCACCGGACGCTCTTTCAGATGGCACGGTTGACTCATTTGTTGAGGAGGTGCTGATTCAGTATCATAAGGAGCCAAAATCACGGGCACTCTCCGAGAAGTGGACCGATGAGGCTCAGGAGTGGTTCCAGTCTATGCCTTCATTTATGCAAGGTACCTTCAAGACTATGGCTGAAGAGTATGCTGAAGAGATGGGATATAAAGAGATTACCCTTGAAGTGCTTGCAGAGGCGAGGGATAACCTTGGTGGGACGTAATTGGCGTACGGGTCTGTATGCGCTTGGGCCCTCTCTTCTCATTTTGTCTCATTTTGAGAACTTTTTTTCCCGATAAATTTGTTCAGGAGTATCACAATTGCAATGCCTGAAAAGAAAAAAAGTACAGGCGCAAACAACGTTGTGTATTGATCAATCTGTTGCATGAACTGGCAGGTTTCTATTTATTGGAAAAATTTATAGCCGAAATTAAGAAATTCTGAGTATCTAAATAGCTTTTTTCATCGGTGTTGGGCTTGTGGCGCACTTTTATTATTTACATTGTAACCTGATAATTTGGAAATTGAAAAAAATTATCAAATAGCTTCCCGGTTCCTCGGTGAGAAAAAGTATCTCTCAACATTATAATTAATCTCTTATGGCAAAGGATAAAAAAAGTGGTGGTTTCTTTTCTGCGTTCAGGAGATCTCACCCATCAAGCAATGAAGCTCCGGGTTTGGCACAACCAGCTCCAGCATCTGCACCTGTTCAGCGTCCCAATGTGTCGGAGGATGTTCGTCCGCCCTCTGTGAACACTACATCCACCACTGCGTCAGTTCCCGCGAAAAGCCTCTCTGGTCCAACTGCAAAGGTTGATTCGCCCATTGACACGGTTGACGCCTTCAAGGTTCTTTGTCAGTCTTTGACTGAGATTACCGCATCACAATTAAAGGTTGCCGAGATGATGATGAAGGTGATTGCCAGCTCACTCAATAAAATTTCTGAGGGGGTTCAGCCGAAGAAGTAGGTATCTGTCATTTTTTTAACACCATAAAGCAGGGGACATCCATGTTTGTTCCACCGAAAAACATTTCGCCGGAATTTTTTGTCAGGCCGGCAGCAACAATTGTGGGTGGGGCATTTTTGCTTTCGCCTTTGGGTCTTCCTTTCTTTATCAAGGGAGTTCCCAGGGTACTTCTTGCCGGGATTGGTGGTTTTATGGCCGGGAAGGTTGTCGATGAAGTTGTGGATACGGTTTCTGACAATCTTGCTCTTAGCGAAGAGTCTGAAGAGTACGAAGATTGATGCTAAAGGTAAGGATACTGGAAATCGTACATACTAATTGCTCGCAGCTTGTGTTGGTATGAGAGTGACTTAAGCAATTTTTTCGTTTAAATTATCTTTTAATTTCAAATGGAAGTTACAGGCAAAAGCAAGGCGCATGTCGTCCTCGACTCATGTTTTCATGAATCCGGTACCTATTTTGCGGATCATGAAAAGTTGATAAAGTGCAATCCTTACTGCAGTAATGTGAAGTATTTTGCGGATCTTAATATATTTCAGTGGACTCTTCAGGCAGACGATCCCCGAAAAAATCCCATAACTGCTGTTTTTTTCGTTCGTCAACATGAAGAATTTTTTTCTCTTGACGATACTTATGGCCAGGCATTTGTCGCAGCCAGAGTTAAAAACAGGGCATCTTACAATGGCAGGGGCAAGCGTATTCGCTGGGAGGCGGTTCATGACTATCCAGTCTTTGACAAAACTTCTCCCAATACGTTTGTCGGCAAGGCAAGTTCAGAAATCTGTCTGCTCCATCAGCACGATGACAGGACTTCGGTCTATTTTGATACCGATATATGTCTGGACTTTGAGCTGTCATTTCCCCTTAACCTTATGCCCGAAGGGATTCTCAAATTTATGACCGAGACGGTCATGTCGCAGATCATGCAACAGGCAACCGAGAGTATGCTTTGCAAGGTGCAGGCGGATATCTGCAGTACGGGTGCTGAACTTGTTGTTGAGGGCGGACGAAAGTAGTTGGTTTCATAGTGGTGCGCAACTGAATTTCTTTTGTGCATCATTTTTTTATATATATATTATACCCGTACCGGGTATTGGTATAAGCTCAAATTCATTAACGCTGTCGTTATGGTTGAATCTAAAAATTCCATGGGTGATGTCATTCTCAGACTGAAAAAGGTTGCAGGTCAAGTTGAGGGACTTGTGAGGATGATTGAAAAGGGGGAGGAGTGTTCCAAGATTATAACACAGTTTCAAGCGGCAAAAGCTGCTCTCGACAACACCTTTTCGCTCGTGCTCCATCGCGACTTGAAGGAGTGTATGAGCAATGATGACTCCGAAAATGTAGAGAAAATTTTGAAACTTATTTTAAAACAGTAATAGAACATGAAGCTGCACAAGGCTTTGATTGGTGTCTGTTTGGCGGGGGCTCTCTGCTTGCCGAACCAGGCTGTAGCCGCTGACGCGGTGATGCGACTCTCTCTCGCAGATGCTCTTGAAAGGGCTCGCCAGAACAATTATACGATAAAGGCTGCTCGAAGCAGGGTTGATCAGTCAGAGGGGCGGGTTGTTCAAAGTCGTCAGGCCTTTCTTCCGAAAGTGACACTTTCAGAGACTTTGATGATTTCCAATGACCCGGGTGCAGCACTTGTTTTCAAACTGCAGCAGACAAGTTTGCAGAACTCCGATTTTGAGGCATCAAGGATGACTCACCCTGATGTAATCAATGATTTCAATACATCACTTCAGGTGATGCAGCCAATCTATAATGCGGATGCTTCTGCTGGAAGAGCGATGGCCTTGACTGCTAAAAAGGCACAGGAGCTTCTGACGGTAAGGACGGAGGAGACAATTGGGTTACAGGTTACCAAGCTGTATTACGGTCTTCTCCTTGCGAAAAAAAATATTGAGGCTGTGGAGCAATCCATTGCTACCATGCAGGGGTACAGCGCTGAGGCCGCAAAAGGCTACAATGTTGGAATGCTCAGTAAATCAGACAAGCTTTCAACCGAAGTAAGACTTGCCGAGCTTCAAGAGCAGAGGCTGTTGCTGCAAGATGAGATCAAGAATGCCGGTGA
This sequence comes from uncultured Chlorobiaceae bacterium, assembly GCA_903994525.1. Classification (GTDB taxonomy): domain Bacteria; phylum Bacteroidota; class Chlorobiia; order Chlorobiales; family Chlorobiaceae; genus Chlorobium. The sequence goes on along the minus strand of CAJEXW010000030.1, from coordinate 10,215 downwards.
TATGCTTAAAGTGATGCTGAGGCTGGATTCCGCTGTTACCATCGTTTTGACGGGTGATTTTGTTGTCGATGGGCACTTCCCGGGCGAGGAGCCAACAAGCTCTGTTGAGAATCGTTCTGACATCAAGGCTTATGAAATGTTCAGGATGGTTGCCTCTTACCAGGAGGAGATGGTTAACAAGTCCAGATTACCACGTTTGAATGCGTTTCTGCAAACCAATCTGCATAGCGACAATATTTTCAGCGGAGGTTCAAGCTTTGCTGTTGGCCTGAATATGCAGTGGAACATTTTTGACGGCATGGCAACCTCCGGGCGTATTCAGGAGACTAAAGCTCAAGAGCGTGAGGCTCTGTACAATTATGAGGCAGCAAAGAGTAACACTCTTGTTGAGGTTCAAAAGTCATTCAGGTCGCTGAAAACTGCTAAAACAAGGATTGTTGTAGCAGCCAAATCTTTGGAAGAGGCAAAAGTAAGTCTTGACTATATCGGCAAGAAGTACAAAACCGGTATGGCAATGACATTTGAATTGTTGATGCGGGAGCAGGCCTTTACTTACTCAAAAATGAGGCTGAATCAGGCCGGTTATGACTACTGTGTTTCGAAAAAGGAACTTGAATACTATAAAGGGGGAATGTAATCATGCAGGATGGAATAGCCGGTAAACTTGCAAAACAGTTTATCAACTCTAAAATAACGCCACTCTTAATGGTGGCATCTCTTTTGGTGGGGATTATGGCCACCTTTATGACTGCTCGGGAGGAGGAACCGCAGATTGTCGTGCCGATGGTTGATCTTTATATTCCTTATCCCGGAGCAACGCCTGCTGAGGTGGAAGCTCGCGTTGCCAAGGCGCTGGAGCGCACCCTCACTGAAATTCCGGGAGTCGATTATGTTTATTCGACCTCGATGCAGGATGTGGCACTGGTTACCGTTCGCTACAAAGTCGGTGAAGATGCCGAGCGAAGCATGGTCAAGCTTTGGACTGCGATAATGAAAAATATGGACAAGATGCCTCAGGGGGTCCAGTTTCCATTGATGAAAAAGGTCTCCATTGATGATGTTCCTGTGCTCAATCTCACTTTTTGGAGTAAAACCCAGGATCCTTACCAGCTTCGTCAAACGGCGGCGCTTGTTGCTGAAGAGTTAAAAAAAATCAGCAATATTGGTGACGTGGAGTTGAAAGGTGGTTTGAAACGGCAGGTCAGGATTGTTCTGGACAAAGAAAAACTCCGGCACTTCAATGTAAGCCCGTTGCAGATAGCCCATCAAATACAGATAGCCAACAGTCAAATGACTTCGGGTGACTTGAAGCAGGTGGAGCAAGAGATTATTGTCAGGACGGGAAAATTTCTTGAAAGCGCAAATGAGGTTTCAAATATTGTTGTAGGCCTTTATGGCTCGTCGCCGGTCTATCTTCACAATGTGGCTACAGTGACAGATGGTCCTGAAGAGGTCACCAACTACAACTATTTTGGATTTGCCGCTGCCGCACCGAAAGGTTCTGTGTCTGGGGAATATCCTGCGGTGACGCTTACGGTAGCAAAGCGAAAAGGTGGGGATGCCTCGATGCTTGCTGACAAAGTTATGTCAAGCGTTGACGGGCTCCGGAAAAGTGTTATTCCGGCCAGCATAACGGTGAGCGAAACCAGGAACTATGGAGCAACCGCTTCGGAAAAGGTTTTTACCCTTCTTGAACATCTGCTTATGGCGGTTGTGGCTGTCACGATTGTTGTGGGCTTCTTTCTTGGATGGAGAGGAGCACTTGTGGTACTTGCTTCGGTGCCGATCACCTTTGCGCTTACCCTGCTTATCTATTATCTGCTTGACTATTCGCTGAACAGGGTCACGCTCTTTGCGCTGATTTTTGTTACTGGTATTGTGGTTGATGACTCTATTATCATTGCTGAAAATATTCACCGTCACTTTGCCATGAAGCGGCAACCAAAGCTGCTGGCTGCAATTACTGCTATCAACGAGGTTGGTAATCCTACTATTCTGGCAACTTTTACCGTGATTGCTGCTGTGTTGCCCATGGTTTTTGTCTCTGGCTTGATGGGTCCTTATATGAGTCCGATGCCGATTGGTGCCTCACTGGCCATGATTTTTTCTCTTCTGGTAGCGCTTATCGCAACACCATGGCTCTCATTTCGTCTGCTCAAAGCAGATGCAGGAGACCATAAAGAGTACGATATTACCAAAACAGGTTACTATAAACTATTCGACAAGATTCTCTCTCCCTTTATTGAGAGCAGCGTCAAGAGATGGATTGCTTTCAGTGTTGTGGGCTTGATGCTGGTCGGTGCGGTAGTAATGGTGCCAATGAAGGCTGTACAGATGAAGATGCTTCCTTTCGACAATAAAAATGAGTTTCAGGTGATTCTCGATATGCCTGAAGGTACCTCTCTTGAGCAGACCGGAAAGGTGGCCAAAGAGATTGCCAACTGGCTGAAGACTGCCCCTGAGGTGAGCAGCTATCAGTACTATGTTGGAACCAATGCTCCAATCAATTTTAATGGACTTGTTCGCCACTATTACCTTCGTCAGAAGGCTAATATGGCCGATATACAGGTTAATCTTGTTCATAAAGGGGAGAGAAAGGCACAAAGTCATGATATTGCCCGCAGAGTCAGGGCCAGTGTGCAGCAGATTGCCCGACGTTATAATGGCAATGCAAAGATTGTGGAGATTCCTCCAGGGCCTCCGGTGCTCTCCACGCTGGTTGCTGAAATTTACGGTCCTTCACAGAGCGAGCAGATTGCACTGGCAAAGCAGGTGAAGCAGGTTTTTCAGGAGACCCCAGGTGTAGTTGATGTTGACTGGGTTGTTGAGGATGACCAGAAGGTGTACAATCTGCTTGTCAATAAAGAGCTTGCCGCACTTCGGGGAGTGAGCGCGGAACAGATTGCCCAGACCTTGCGCATCTCCATGACTGGCATGGACGTAGGGTTGCTGCATACCGACAAGGAGATTGACCCCGTGACCATTCAGGTGAGACTTCCGAAATCTGACAGAACCTCTTTGCAATCACTTTCAGGTATTTTTGTTCAGTCACAGGGGATGGGTGCCCTGGCAACCCGTATGCGTGCAGGAGAGATGATTCCTCTCTCCGAGCTTGTCAAGGTTGAAGAGAAAATAGAGGAGAAAAGTATCTATCACAAAGATCTTCGAAGAGTGGTTTACGTGACAGCCGATGTTGCTGGCGCAACAGAGAGCCCTGTTTATGCCATGTTGGATATGGATAAAAAAATTCAGAAGCTGAAAGTGCCTGGTGGCTACTCGGTCAGTCCACTCTATACCTCAGCTCCGACATCAGAGGAAAAGCTGTCGATGAAGTGGGATGGGGAGTGGCAGATTACCTTTGAAGTTTTCAGAGATCTTGGTACTGCTTTTGCAGTTGTTCTGGTGATTATTTATCTGTTGATTATAGGATGGTTTCAGTCTTTCAAGACACCTCTCATCATGATGATTGCTATTCCACTGAGCCTTGTTGGTATTATACCCGGTCATTGGCTTCACGGAGCTTTCTTTACAGCAACAAGCATGATCGGTATGATTGCACTTGCGGGCATTATGGTTCGTAACTCCGTGTTGCTTATTGACTTTATACAAATTCGCAGGGCAGAGGGGGCGGATCTCAAGCGGGCAGTCATTGAATCCGCAGCCGTGCGCACCCGACCAATTATTTTGACCTCAGGCGCGGTGGTTATTGGTTCTGTGGTAATGCTTTTCGACCCAATTTTTCAGGGTCTGGCTATATCGCTGATATGGGGTGGTGTTCTCTCTACCATTCTCACGCTTGTCGTTGTACCGTTGGTCTATTATATTGTTGAAAAAAAATCAAAATAAACTGAAGTGAAGAGGGGCGATCAATGGTTATTGAGCAGTTTCGTACGGGTGGCGACAGAAACTTTGGTTATCTGGTTGCTTGTGAGACCACGGGTGAAGCACTTGTTATTGATGCCTCTTTCAATCCAGGGCTGATTGTTCGTTTTGCCTCCGAACGAGGTTTTCATATCCGCTATGTCTTTTCTACCCATGGTCATGATGATCATACGAATGGAAACAAGGCAATAGAGCTTATGACAGGCCTTAAGCCGATGCTTTACGGTGATACCTGTCCGCAAACAGGTATCACTGTGGCAGATGGAGCTCATTTTGCGCTTGGTTCTTTAACAGCTCGTATTCTTCACACCCCCGGTCATACGAACGACTCAATCTGCATCCATATCGGTAATGCCCTTTTTACCGGCGATACTCTGTTTACTGGTAAAGTCGGTGGTACAGCAACCGAAGCGCAGGCATTGGAGGAGTATCAGTCGCTTCATCAGAAACTTATGGTGTTGCCAAGCGATACAATCGTTTACCCTGGACATGATTATGGAGTTTCGCCGGTGTCATCGATAGGTAGCGAGAGAGCATCAAATCCTTTTCTTCTGCAGCCTGATTTCAGCGCATTTTTCTCTCTTAAGCAGAACTGGCTTGCCTATAAAAAAGTTCACGTGATTGCATAAATTCACTTTTACGCGAGCAGTTTTTGTTTTTATGTAGTTTTTTTTATAAAATGGACGACTATCGCCTTTACGTCGTTTGTTTGATGTGTTGGGCGTACCCTCCTTCTTGTGTTTTTGATTAAAATCGGTGCCCCGTTATCTGTTCAGTCAGTGAAGGAAGTGGGCGTTGTCTGCTTTTTATAATTTTTAAGTAACTTGATAGCCATGGATCAGCTTATTACATTACGGACGCTGCCGGTCTCTGCTCTTATGCAGACAGATTTTCATATAATCAAAGGAAGCTGTACGGTTGCGGAGGCTTTGCAGATTATGAAAAAAAGTAAAGAAAGCGGACTTATCGTTGAACCTCGTAATGAAGATGACTGTTACGGTATCATTACCGAGAAGGATATTCTTGAAAAGGTTATTGATCCGGGCGAGGATGTGCATCGTGACCCCTGGAATACTCCAGTGTTTCAGATTATGAGCAAGCCGATTATTAGTGTCAATCCCAGTCTCAGGATCAAGTATGCCCTTCGTCTCATGAAACGAAGCAATATCAGGCGTCTTACTGTCATGGAAAACAACAAAGTGTTGGGTGTTCTCAATATGACTGATGTGCTTCATGCAGTTGAGGAGCTTCCTGTTCATGACGACCATGTTGCCTTGTAGTCAACGTTTTTCTCTATAAGGTCTTCATCAGTATTACCGAAAAAGATCAATTTCAGTGACCGGGGCTTGTCTGCGTACAGCCCTTCCATTTAATCAGTGAGGCTTTAGTTACAGCTTTACAATGCGATTTGAGCGTATGAAACCATTTGATATTGTTATTGTAGGAGGAGGGGGAGCGGGGTTGTATGCTGCCATGGAGGCAATGAAAACAAATCCGTCACTGAATATCGCGGTACTTTCTAAAGTCTATCCAAACCGTTCACATACCTCGGCAGCCCAGGGTGGAGCAAATGCTGCTCTTGGCAACAAGGCAAAGGATGATACCGTTGAGATGCATATATTTGATACCATCAAGGGCAGCGATTATCTCGCTGATCAGGATGCTGTTGATGTGCTTTGTTCGGAGGCACCGAAAATTATCCGTGAGCTTGAGAATATGGGCACGCCCTGGTCAAGAATGGATGATAATACGATTGCCCAAAGGCCGTTTGGTGGAGCAGGACGCCCCAGGTGTTGCTATTGTGCCGATAAAACTGGCCATACTATTCTTCAGACTCTGTATGAACAGTGTCTGAAAAAAGGTGTCATCTTCTTTAATGAATATTTTGCATTGAATCTTTCTGTTAAAGGGAGCCGATCGAGAGGTCTTGTTGCCATTAACATGAAGACAGGTCGGCTTGAGGCGTTTCCCGCCAGGACAGTTATTTTCGCTACTGGAGGATATGCCAAGATGTATTGGAATCGCTCAAGTAATGCTGCAGGAAATACTGGTGATGGACAGGCAATTGCCTATCGCGCTGGTATACCAATGAAAGATATGGAATTTGTCCAGTTTCACCCCACAGGTCTTCGGAAAAGCGGCTTGCTGGTGACGGAAGGGGCGAGGGGGGAAGGCGGCTACCTGATCAACAAGAATGGTGAGCGCTTCATGGCTCGATATGCAAAAGAGAAGATGGAGCTTGGCCCCAGGGATCTTGTCTCCCGCTCTCTTGAAACGGAAATTCTGGAAGGGAGGGGCTTTGATAGTCCTGCGGGGAAATACCTGCATCTTGATCTCACCCATCTTGGAGCCGATCTCATTAAATCACGTCTCCCCCAGATTCGCGAAATGTGTATGCAGTTTGAAGGTGTTGATCCCATTGAGGAGCCGATTCCTGTCAGGCCTACAGCTCACTATTCTATGGGTGGTATTGATACTGACAACTTTACCCGCACGGTGATGAGTGGAGTCTACGCGGCTGGCGAATGCGCATGTGTTTCTGTTCACGGCGCAAACCGACTTGGCGGTAATTCACTGCTGGATATTCTTGTTTTTGGGCGTATTGCTGGCCATACAGCAGCGGAAGAGGCAGGAAGATTTGAGCCCGGAAATATTTCAGAAGCGGAGTTGCAACTTAATAGTGATGAGATCAGGGGAAGTATGCACTCTTCCGGACATTATGAACGGTATGGTGAATTGCGTGAAGAGTTGGGTCAGACGCTAGCGCTTAATGTCGGTATTTTCAGGGAAGCTTCCCTTCTTAAGAAAGGTATGCAGGATATAGCTGAACTGAGAGAGCGTTTCAAGAGAGTGCGTGTGTTTGACACCAGTGATGTTTTTAACACCAACCTCTTGCAGGTGCTTGAGTTACGAAATATGCTTGATCTTGCTGAGACTGTTGCCGCCGGTGCTTTTGCCCGCGAGGAGAGCCGTGGTTCCCATACCAGGGTCGATTTTCCAGTCCGGGATGATGCGAAGTGGCATAAGCATACCATGGCCACCATGGTCAAGGGAAATGTCTCACTTGGTGAAAAGCCGGTAACTATGGGACGTTATGAACTCCAGGAGAGAACTTATTAACCATTTTCCTTATGACGGTGCCAATAGATCAGCATATAGAGCAAAAACAGGATGTAACCTTCCGGATTTTCCGTTTTAATCCACAGGTTGACAGCAAGCCATATTTTGACGATTATACCATTCCCGTTGAAAGAGGTATTACCGTACTCAGGTCGTTGAATTATATTAAAGAGCATATTGATGCCTCCATCAGCTTCAGGGCATTTTGCCAGGCTGGCATCTGTGGCTCCTGTGGTATGAGGATCAATGGATTGTCTCAGCTTGCATGTACCACCCAGGTTTGGGAGGTGCTTGCAAAGAGTCGTGAGCCAGGCCTTATCAGGGTCGAGCCATTGCGCAATTTACCATTGATCAAGGATCTGATTGTTGATATGGATCCTCTTGTCGACAAAATGAAACATTACTCTAACTGGATTGATTCGACGATGCCTGAATCCAGCATGGGTAAAAAGGAGTTTCTTATTTCGGAGGAAGAGTTTCTTCGTTACGATAAAGCTACTGATTGTATTCTTTGTGCTTCGTGTGTCTCGGAGTGCAGTATTCTAAGGGCGAATAAAGAGTATGTTTCTCCTGCTGTTTTGCTGAAATCGTACCGAATGAATGTTGATACCAGGGATGCTCTTCATGGCCAGCGTCTCGCCGAACTGGTCAAAGATCATGGTGTATGGGATTGTACTCACTGTTATCGTTGTCAGGAAACCTGCGTAAAAAGCATTCCAATTATGGATGCTATTCATGGAATTCGTGAGGATGCCATAGAGCTTCGGGGTCTTAAAGATACAAGTGGTTCCAAGCATGCAGAGGCCTTCATGTCGGATATTGAAAAGAAAGGGAAGCTGGTTGAGGCAACATTACCGATACGCACCAATGGAGTTTTCTGGACCATCCAGAACCTTCTTCCCATGGCTGTAAAAATGATTATGAAGCACCGTACTCCACCACCGCCGCCGTTGGTAAAGCCTGCCAAGGGGATAAAGGTATTCAGAGAGTTGTTCAGGGAGATGACCGAACACGTAAAGCAGGATCACAAATCGCATAAAAAATAATTGGGGAGAACTGCTGGATGAAGCGATACGCATATTACCTGAGCTGCATTAATGAGTCCATGACCAAAGAGGTGGATCGTTCAATTGAGCTCTGGCAGAAGGATCTTGGAATAGAGTTTGTGAAATTGCACGAAGGCACCTGTTGTGGCGGGAGTAATCTCGATTATGTCAGCCCGAAACATTTTGCGCTGGTTAATGCCCGAAACATCGCACTTGCCGAAAAGCAGGGACTTGACTTGATTGTCTCTTGCAATACCTGCCTGATGACCATTCGCAGTGCGAAGAAGAAGCTGGATGAAACTCCAGCACTCAAAAAGGAGGTCAACGATCTTCTTAAAAAGGAGGGGCTTGAGTATCGAGGCACTTCAGAGGTGCGCCATCTGCTTTGGGTGTTGATTGATGATATTGGTCTGGATGCCATTCGTCAGAAGGTAAAAGTGCCACTCAAAAACTATCGGATTGCCCCATTTTATGGTTGTCATATTCTCAGGCCTTCAACGGTGCTTGGGCACGACAATCCTGTCGATCCAAGTTCGCTGGATCTCCTCATTGACGCTCTCGGAGGCCAAACCATTCCTTATACCCATAAAAATCGCTGTTGCGGTTTTCATACACTTCTTGTTGCTGAGCAGGAGTCACTCAACGTTGCAGCAGAGGCTCTTGAGGAGGCGATACAGTTGAAGGCCGACTTTATAGTAACCCCCTGTCCGCTTTGCCATACATCGCTTGATGGCTACCAGGCCAAGGCGCTTAAACACGCAGGTGTTGAGTCGTCAATCCCTATTTTTCATATTTCCGAGATGGTTGGGTTGGCTCTTGGTTACAGTGCTAAAGAGCTTGGTATCAAGCGGCACATTGTGAGTTGATGCTTGTAATGATATATCGTTCCCGAAAGTTTTAATAAAAGGCTGAAAAAGCGTAAATTCAGACTTTCATTTGCTCTTATCCTGGATTTTACGGATGATCTGAGGAGTATTTTTTTGTCAACCCATCAAATTATTGCATTTCATGCTCAAAAATGATCTTTTTCTCCGGGCATTAAAGCGCCAGCCATGCTCCAGGACCCCAATATGGGTGATGCGCCAAGCCGGACGTTATTTGCCGGAATACCGTGCTGTGAGAGAGAAAACCGATTTCCTGACCCTTTGTAAAACGCCTGAACTGGCAACCGAAGTTACTATTCAGCCTGTTGAATTGATGGGTGTGGATGCCGCAATTATTTTTTCTGATATTCTCGTTGTGAATGAAGCCATGGGAATGAATGTTGAGATTATTGAGTCCAAGGGGATCAAGCTTACTCCGCCGATCCGCTCTCAGGCCGATATCGACAAACTGATAGTACCCGACATTGATGAGAAGCTTGGCTATGTGCTTGATGCCCTTCGCATGACCAAAAAAGAGCTTGATAATCGTGTTCCTCTGATCGGATTTACCGGCGCTGCATGGACACTCTTCACTTATGCGGTTGAGGGTGGTGGATCGAAAAACTATGCTTATGCCAAAAAGATGATGTATCGTGAGCCAAAGATGGCCCATGCACTGCTCGGAAAAATTTCAGGAGTTATCACAGCTTACGTCCTGAAACAGATTGAAGCCGGAGCCGATGCCATCCAAATCTTTGATTCGTGGGCAAGCGCCCTTTCGGAGGATGACTACCGCGAATATGCTCTTCCTTACATCAAGGATACGGTTCAGGCGATCAAGGCTAAGTATCCAGAAACTCCGGTTATTGTTTTCTCAAAGGATTGCAATACCATTCTTAATGATATCGCCGATAGCGGTTGCGATGCCATGGGGCTTGGCTGGGGCATTGATATTGGCAAGGCGCGTACCGAACTGAACGATCGAGTTGCTCTGCAGGGCAACCTTGATCCAACGGTTCTGTACGGTACACCTGAACTCATTAAATCAGAAGCCTCCAAAATTCTCAAGTCATTTGGTCAGCACACTGAGCATTCGGGGCATGTTTTCAATCTTGGTCATGGTATTCTTCCTGATATGGACCCTGCAAACCTGAAGCTGCTTGTCGAATTTGTTAAGGAGGAGAGTGCTCAGTATCACTAAGTAGCTGTTAATAAATAACTGTAACAGTATAAGCAAAATTAGTATATTGTTGTCATGGAAATTCATGATGACAACATTGAACGCATCCGCACCAGATTTAGGA
>CAJEXW010000029.1 GCA_903994525.1 uncultured Chlorobiaceae bacterium | reverse complement strand
ATACTTGTCACCGCCAAAAAGCGCCCAGTAGAGACGAAACAAAAAGTTGGCAATAAAAATAAAGGCAAAAGCAAAATGGAGATAGCGCCACCATGCCATCCCCTTGTGCAATACTGCCTCGCCAAGAGCCGGATTCAGCACCGGGGATGCAATATACATGCCAGTCGCAAAGAGAGCCACCATACACAGGGCATTAATCCAATGGTAAACCCTGACCGGAAGCCTCCAGACGTAGATCTCTTCAATTATTCTACCCATGACACCGCTCCGTTTAAACGATTGTGACAGATGTTATCTCCTTGCCATTCATATCAAAAAGATGAGAAGCGCAGGCAAGGCACGGATCGAATGAATGTACCGTTCTAAGAATCTCAAGTGGCTGTTCCGGATTGATCATCGGTGTCCCTTTCAGCGCAGACTCGTAGGCTCCAGAATTGCCATTGGCATCACGTGGCGAGGCGTTCCAGGTAGAGGGCACCACAATCTGGTACTCCTTGATCTTTTTCTCCTTGATCTGAATCCAGTGACCAAGTGAACCACGAGGTGCTTCAGTATAGCCAAAGCCCTTGCACTCTTCAGGCCAGGAGGAGGGATCCCACCGCTCACTGTTAAAGGTGCGATAATCACCTGTCTTGATGTTTGCAATCAGTTGATCGTAATAGTGAGTCATGAAACCGGCAGTCTGCTTGCACTCAATACCCCGGGCGGCAGTACGGCCAAGTGTCGAAAAGAGCGCCTCCGGCTCAACTTCAAGCTTCGAAAGCACCAGACCAACGGTCTCCTTGATCATCGGATCTCCTTTGGCATAAGCTACCAGTACCCTGGCAAGCGGACCTACCTCCATCGGGTGGTTCTTCCAACGGGGTGTCTTCAGCCAACTGTATTTTTTGGTGGTATCAAGATGTTGAAATGGGGGTTTCGGACCCGTATACGCTGGCGTTGTTTCGCCCTTCCATGGATGAAGCCCCTTGCCGTCGCCACCGGAGTAGGTGTACCAACTGTGACTCACCTCCTCAGTAACCTGAGCGGCATCCCTTGGATCAACATCAATAACATTGGCAAGATCCTTGTTGAGAATAGCACCTCTCGGCCAGAGCAACGTCTTAAAATCAGCAAGTGAGGTCTCGGGGAAATCACCATAACTGAGATAGTTGCCAAGGCCACCACCATAGAGCCATCCTTTGTAATACCCTGCTATTGCAATAAGATCGGGAATGTACACCTGATCAATAAAAGTGTTCGTATCGTCAATGATTTTCTTGATCATCGTCAGCCGCTCGATATTGATCGCAGTATCGCTGTTGGGATCAATGGCACAAGCCATACCACCCACCAAATAATTTGGATGAGGATTTTTGCCACCGAAAATCGTGTGAATTTTGATGATCTCCTTCTGGAAATCAAGCGCCTCCAGATAGTGAGCCACCGCAATCAGATTCACTTCAGGTGGAAGCTTGTAGGCCGGATGACCCCAGTAACCATTTGAGAAAATACCAAGCTGACCACTCTCTACAAATCCGACCAGACGCTGCTGAAGATCCTTGAAGTAGCCAACCGACGACTTCGGCCATGGAGAGATGGTCTGGGCAATAGCGGATGACTGTTTTGGATCTGCCTTGAGAGCGCTGACAACATCAACCCAATCAAGTGCATGAAGGTGGTAAAAGTGCACCAGATGATCCTGGGTAACCTGGGTGGCATTCATCAGGTTCCTGATAATACGCGCATTGGTCGGTATGCTGATTCCAAGGGCATCCTCAACGCACCGTACTGACGCAAGAGCATGAACCGTTGTACAGACACCACAGATACGTTCGGTAAAGGCCCAGGCATCTCTTGGATCACGCCCCTTGAGAATAACCTCAATACCACGCCACATCGTACCCGTAGAATAGGCCTCTTCAATGACATTACTTTCGTTCAGCGTCGCCTCTATTCTCAGATGCCCCTCAATACGGGGAATCGGATCAACCACTATTTTTTTAGCCATGAGTTATACTCCCTGATTATGCTTTATCATTACCAAGCTTGTCTGATTTCGCCTTTTTAACTGCGGTAACAGTAGCATGAGCTGCTGCCCCAGCCGCTGCAGCGCCAACAGCAACCATGCCGATCTTGTCAGCATTACTGTCGCTGCCCAGGAATGGAACCTCTGCAAGCCTGCTGTAAAAAGGCCCTTTATCCCAGAACTTTGGTTCTGAACAGCCAATGCAGGGGTGACCGGAGCCTATCGGGAAGCTGGTTCCTCCATTCCACTGAATTTTGGAACACGAGTTATAGGTCGTTGGCCCTTTACAACCCATTTTGTAGAGACACCACCCCTTTCTGGTAGCATCATCGTCAAAACTTGTGACAAACATCCCGGCATCGAAGAAGGCGCGACGATAGCACTTGTCATGAATACGAGTGTTATAGAAAGCTTTGGGACGACCAAGACGATCAAGTTCAGGAAGGGTGCCAAAAGTGTGAAAATGAGCAATAACTCCGGTCATTACCTCTGAAATCGGCGGACAACCGGGCACCTTGACAATGGGCTTATCCTTTATAATATCAGAAACTGGAGCAGCTCCAGATGGGTTCGGAGCTGCATTTTGCACACAGCCGAATGAGGCGCAGGTACCCCATGCAATAATTGCCGCCGCATCAGCAGCAGTCTCTTTGAGAATGTTCAGGAATGAGTCACCGCCAACCATACAATAGACACCATCATCCTTGGTAGAGACGTTTCCCTCAACGGCAAGAATGTATTTTCCCTTGTACTCCTTCATGATCTTCTTGCGCACAGCCTCCAACTGATGACCTGCAGCGGCGCTGAGAACATCATCATAGTCCAGCGAAATCATGTTGAAAAGAAGATTCTCAATGGTTGGGTGAGATGAGCGGATAAAAGATTCAGAACAGCAGGTACACTCCAAACCATGAATCCATAAAACAGGCGTTCGGGGCTTCTTCTCCATCGCTTCAAGAAGAGCAGGAGCCATTGAAGACGAAAGGCCAAGATAAACCGAGGTAAGCGAACAAAACTTGAGAAAATCCCGGCGGCTAACACCCCTGGCCCTGAAAAGATCAGCAAAGGTCTGGTTACTTTGCATTACTACCTCCGTTTTGAAATTTAAACAGTAAAGGTTTGTCTTTCAGCCATTGGAAGGTACTGGATCTCTCCCAAGAAGGACTGTAACAGAACAAGATTGTAACCGGCTATAAAAGAGTCTGGTCAAATATAGGCAAAGGAATAATAAATTCTTGCAGATGAATATGAAATAGAGGCAGGAGATATTCGGATAAAGGTGAAAAAAGGAGCCACCCAAACTTTAGCAACGCTCATGACCTCAAATCGAAAACCATATCTTGAACGCTCTGGATAGCCCGCCAGAAAAAATTACCCATCAGTGATTGCCACTCAAAACCACGCGGCTTCAAGTGACAATCCCTGAAACAAACTCGTCTATTCCTTCTCTTATTCGGTAACAAAATGAATTCTTCTGTTCTGAGCCAGAATATCATCACTGTTACCCGTCACAAAAGGTTTTTCTTTACCATAACTGACAGCTTTCAGGAGAGCAGGATCGACTCCAAGTTTCACAAGATAATTTTTGGCCGCATTAGCCCTGCGCAGTCCAAGGGCACGGTTGTACTCGCTTGTCCCTTTCGCATCGGCATGAGCCTCAATGGAGACTTCTTTTGTCGGATTTGCCTTCATCCAATCAGCAACTTCCTGCAAATGAGAAATTGCATCCTTTCGAATCTGTGATTTGTCAAAATCAAAAAAAATGTCACCAAGAATACGAGGAACAACTGGAGTGGGAGCCGGGGGCTGTTGTTGGGGTTCTACCACAGGTGCTGGCGGTGGAACTATGACAGGAGCTGGCTCTGGCACGACAACAGGAACAGGGACAGGAACAGGGACAGGAACTGGAGCGGGTGCGGGTGCGGGTGCGGGTGGAACCACCACCACAGGTGCTGGCGCAGGCTTTGGTTTTGGCGCAACGATAACATCCCTGGTGCAACAACAGGAGCTGAGAAAAAGCATACCCGGAATGACAAAAGATCGTAAAGAGGGATTAAATGTCTTCATTTTTTCACAATAGTTTAGGTTTATAATGGGAATAGCGATACAAAAATGCTGACTGTGATCGATAAGATAAATTAATCTTGTCTCTGCTCGGAACCACCTGAATTTCATCGACAGCCTGATCAAGGGGGCCGCCTTTACGCTTACCTGCCAAGAATTGCAAGAAAGAGTTGAACGTGGAATATCGTCGCCTGGAAATGGCCTACGGTATATGACCTATTAAAACTTCATCATGGGCAACGGACTAAATGGATGAGTTTTCAATCGCTCGATAAAGAGCCGTCCGAGTTTTTTATGAAACCCTTCATTAGGAAACGCATCCAGAACATCGGCGACAAACTCATCGGGTAAACGAAAGCGAAGTAAGCCCCCAGAAATATCTATCAAGTCAGCTTTCCTGAATGACTCTACCAGCCACACAGAATTTGCACAATACCGGGTTAATTTGTGATGCTCACCGATCATCGCCTCTATTTCATCAATCCAGGTAACTTGATCACTTGTCTCAAGATAATGACGGGCAAGCAATTGAGACGGGGCAATATAATCAAAAGTATGGTCGCTCCATATTCCGAAATCGTGGAAGAATGCTGCGATGGCAATTTTATCCAAAGCATCAGGACTCTCTCCGGCAAAAGCACGACAAAAGTTAAAAACACGCATACAGTGATTTCTGTATGAATCATAATCACCCCCCAATACCTGCCTGTACCCGATGCACAATCCGTCGAGCAAAGTCACATTGGTCATGACATCCATGTCGTGCAGTTCAATATGCCTCATAATTGAAAGATGTGTTTTGAATCTTCTGTTTTGGGTGAATAACGACATCGCACACTCACCAATGTACTACAAGAGAGAAAAGAGCTAAAACTCAATAGTATACTGCTGGCGAATCAGTTGCTCCTGTTTTTCAAGCTTTGCAATTTTCTTGCCCTCTTTTCTTGCCTGCTTTTCTCTCTCAAGCTGCTTTTTTTGTTCCAGAGCATGACGATAAACCTCGATTGCCTCCCTGTTTCTCTGCTCTTCCTGTGCTCTCCGCAGACGATTAAACTCCTGCGATCGTTCGCGCATCTTCTCAAGTTCCTCCAGGCGGGCAAGCGCCTGTTGACCACTGACAGAGGCCGGGGACCTCATTCCTGTTCCCAAAAAGCACTGCTCAAGCCGGGCTAACGAATCCTCACAAGCAAACTCGTGAATCAGTGGAAGGTTTAATGCCTGAAAAACGGCAATCCACCCCATCTTGTTGTCGGAATCGGAAGAGCGAACCTTAAGGCAGGGATTGAACTGATACCACCCCTGAGTAATTCGCTGAAATAATGATCGGTTATATGCATAATCGCGCGACACCTCATTTCTTGCAAGAACTGAAGAGAGATACTGACGCTTGTTGCGCTCTGGAGCAACAACATTAGCTGGCAAATGGGCCCAGACATCCAGAATAAGTCGAGTGTCAACAGCTCCATAGTGAGGACGGGACTCCCTGAAAAAACGTGACTTAAAGATCACCCAAAGTGTCTGAAAAAGGAAGTATTCAGAGAGATGGCGGTCAAGGCGAACCATACGGTCGCCCGTACTGACATCAACACTGGCTGGGGCCAGCAGCTCATAGAGCGTACCAAAGTTTCTACGGGCATATTCAGGATGGCGAAAGGCTTTGCGCATTGCCCAGTGGAGAGCATTATATCCATACTGATCGCTCTTCCCGCAATCAGCGCCCCGTTCAAGCAATGCCTCCGTCAACGGAACATTCCCTGCAGCAGCGGCAGCCATAAGGGGGGTCTGATTCATCGGCAACCGATGATCAATACCATAGTGCTCACATTGCTTCAGAATATTTTTTGTCTGTAAGCTGAAGTAGGGAACGTAACTTTTACGCCCGACGGTATCCAGATGATCCGCAAAAGTACCACGGGCATCAAATTGCGCATCTTCTGAAAGCCTTGTCGCTAAGACTGGCTCATCATGACAGGTCGCATATTCATAGAGCTGCAACTTGGCCTTGTTCCCGGGCACCTTGTCGCGGAACACCTTGACAAGAAGCTCTCGCAGACGAGATTCGTCGAAAATCGGCCATGGAGGCGGCACCTCCTTCAGAATAGTGCGGCGAATCGCCTCAGCCTGCTCCTGTTTACCCTGAAGCTCAAGCTTCCTGGCCTCCTTCTGCCACTCCTCAAGTGATGATTCTGATGCGTCAACACTCACCTTGCCAGCGCTTGCCAAATCAAGGAGAGTAAACAGCCGATGACCACTATCAGATTCAATGATATAGATGTTCTTGATCGCCCTTGTCAAGGCAACATACATCGCATTGACAAAAAATTTGTATACCTCCAGCGACTTGTCACCCTTGTCTTTTGCCCTTCGATACTCAAGAGCTTCAACAGAGAGTTCCTCTCGGGAGACCCCGTCAACAATTTCATTAAACTCTGCCCGATTACCTGAAACAAATTTGAAGAGAACGATATTATCGTATTCCAGTCCTTTGGCTTCATGAATAGAGAACAAGAGAGGCGTTGCAAAATGTTTTCGTGCCTCCAGCTTATCCTCATCACGCATCACCAGCACCGCAAAACGGGTTGATTGTTTCGTTTTTTTGTCGAGATCACGCTTGACCTCATCCTTGTCAGCCATCAGGACTACCTGCCCCGGTTCTCCGCCGACAGCCTGAACCAAAAAATTGCTCTCCCGATCAATGGAACCAAAACGCTGATGCTTGATTTTCAGCAGTTGATTAGAAATACGGGTCGCTTCCCTGCCATTGCGAAAATTGGCCGTGAGCACACTCAACTGCTGCTGCCCTGCAAGTTTGGGATCATTCCAGAAAAGCGCTTTAACCTGACTCCATGCGAAAAAGTTGGGATGCACAATCTGGTTCGAATCACCACAGAGAAGGAAGTGACCCGGTTTTTTCAATGTCTTAAGCACCAGCGAGAGTTGAGCAATAGTCAAATCCTGCACCTCATCAATCACAACAAAATCGTAACGGGGTGCTGCCTCCCATTCATGAGCCACCAGATTCAGATCGAACAGCATCTCATCATCAAGCCACTGCAGGTATTTGACAAAAAGATCGTACAATCGGTCTCGCTGGTTTTCCGGAAAAATAGATTGCCGGACACCGAGAAGACCATACTCCTCACGACTGAGATTACCCCCTTCTCCTGCAGTAATAACTCCTCGAATCTCCTCAAATGCCTGATGGGCATCAATACCTTTGAAGGAGTTCTGCATCCTGAAAAACCAGGCTGAAAAATCGCGCCACGTAGCCTCCCTGCCAGCAGGAACTCTCAATGACTCTACAAACTCACGGTACGAAAGAAAGTGGGCCTCCTGCCCGAAGTGCTCAAAACCGTTACCATAGTAAATATTGCGGGCATTTTGGGCAAGGTAAACCGAATGGGTCACATAGAGCACCTCGCCTTCGACCTGTTTCAGCTTTTCAAGCATCAGTGCCGTTTTGCCGCTACCAGCACTGCCGACAATAATCAGGGGATGCTTTTGCCGATAGACCGAGTCCTGGGCATCATCAAAGGAGATCGGCTTGTCGAGAAGATGAATAGCCGTATGCTCCGGATGGAGGTAGCGTAAAGGCTCTGCCTCCTTGATAGCCTCGAAGGCATCGAGATCAGGAATTTTCATGTCATCTATCTCTGCACCTCGCAAAAAACGGGATTTATCGTAATTGTGGCTGGTAATAACCTCAAGCATGAGTGCACAAACCTCATCGCCATGGCGCACAAGGGTAAAAAGTAACCGGTTTGCAGCATCCAGCTTCGCCCTGTAAAACTTGCCATGCGTGAGGTTCACCAGTTTTTTGACCTGGGCCGACCGAAAATCGTCACGGGCAAGCGCCTCCGTCACTTTGCGATAGCTTGCTTTGACGCTTGAGGTATCAAGACCTGTATATTCCAGAATTTTCATTTGACAATGTGATAGAAAAGATGCGCGACGCTGACAATGCTCCCGGAATGTGGCATTGCAGAACGCCTCTCTTGATCAATTTGAAAAAAACAGCGCAACAATGAGCAAAATAGCGTTACACTACCTCTCACCGAAGATAAACAGTTTCGACTCTGAAGCCTGCTATGCGTGGCACATCACCTGCAAGTCGATAAAAAACGGTCGTTAAACTGTGAAATTTCTGTATATTTATCCTTACCTTTTACAACAACTTAAAAACTCCTCACCATGGCCATGATCGTCGAAATCAAAAATAACAAGCTCTGTATCGAAATTGACCTCGAAAAGCCCACCCCTTCATCATCAGGTAAAACACTTGTGGTGGCAAGCACGCATGGCAATACCGTCACCAACGTTGAAATAAACGGCAAACCCGTGACAATTGGCCTGAACGCCTATATCAAACCCTGAACATTTCTGCACGCTTCGCCGGGATACTCAATCTCCACCGTTGAGTGGTATATGCCATATCGCTCAACCAGGATTTTGATTCGCTCTTTCAGTTGCATATAAGCTTCGGCATCAAGCAGTGTATCAACTTCAAGGTGAGCCGTAAAAACATTATGCACCCCGTCGAGTGACCAGATATGGGCATGATGGACTGCGTGAATATGCTCCAGGCTCTCGATATCTCGGCTGATGGCCCCAAGGTCGAGTTCCGGGGGCACCGCCTGCAAAAAAACTGGCAGCATGGCTTTCAGATTTTTGACGACACCGGAAAGGATGTACAGAGTAATCATGACAGCCAGAAGAGGATCAAGCACCGGAATATCCCAGAAATAGAGCACTATAGCCACCACAAGCACAGCGACCCAGCCAAGCACATCCTCCAGCAGGTGCAGTGCCACCACTTTGGCATTCATCCCGCTCTCTCTGGAGAGTCTGGCCATAGCAACGCCGTTGACAATGACACCAACAACTGCCATCAGAATCATTCCGCCAGCATCGGGATGGCGAGGTTCAAGAATGCGGGGAATGGCGTTCACAAGGATAAAAAGAGAGCTGGTCAACAGCACCACCGTGCTGATCAGTGCACCGAGCAGGGAAAAGCGTTTATAGCCATAGGAGTAACGCGCACTGCTTTTGTCACCTGATTTGCTCTCAAAATACCATGCCTGGGCAAGCGCAAAAGAGTCACCAAGGTCATGGACCGCATCGGCAAGAATAGCCGTACTGTTGGTTAAAAAACCACCGACAATCTCGACGGCAGTAAAGCCAAGATTGAGAAAAAAAGCAACCTTGATATTTCCGGTGGAATGATGGTGATGGTGATGATCGTGACCGACTTCATGCGAAGGTGCGCCCACTCCTGCTCTTGTGTCAGCCATAAGTTTAGTAGTCATAAACAACCTCGAAGCAGAGCTTTGAGAGTATTCGTTTATAGTAATTTTGTCTGTGCGCCCAAGCTGGGCACAGGGGAATATATCCCATAGAGATTTAATTCGCTTGCATTACCACCCGAAAGTAGCTCTCAGAACTCACCAGTCACGTTTCATTGGCTATTACCAGCCTGCAACAGCATTGCACTTGTTCGTTCCATTACTATGTTCCCTGCCACAGATTCAGGCAACACCAGAATTTAATGTATTTTCTTCATCAATTAACAAACTGATCGGCCAATAATTAATACACCTGCAGCAACTATCATGAACAGAGCCCTTTTCTGGAGTATCGCATCAATAGCAATGATCCTCCTCTGCATCTTCAGTTACTCCTGTGCAGATATTCAGGCCGCCTTGTGGTTCCAGCAGCTCAATCGGAGCAGTGCGTACGATTTTTTCAACATCATCACCCTGTTTGGCGACTCCCTCAGCTACCTGATTGGAGGCGTGCTGCTTTTCCTGATTTGCCGAAACAAAAAAAAATATTGGGCGGATACGGGCCTTTTTCTCTTTTCAACAGTCGCAGCATCAGGCTTAACGGCTGATCTGATCAAGTATATCGCCGGGAGAGCCCGGCCAATTCTCTATTTCAGTGAACACCAATTTGGATTTGCCTTTTTCCAACTTGAAAAAGTATGGACATCCTTTCCCTCTGGCCATTCGGCGACAGCCTTAAGCGTCGCCATGCTGTTGGCCCTGCTTTTTCCGCAATGGAGAGTTTTTGCATTTCTCGCTGGCTTCATGGTGGCATTCAGCCGTATTTTCCTTGTACAGCACTATATCAGCGATGTTCTTGCGGGTTCTTTTCTTGGTATCGCATCAACCGCTCTGCTCTATCACTTTTATTTCAAGTCAAAACTTAAAGAATCTCCAGAGCAGAAAACTCTGAAAAAGTCTGATTTATAGCTACCTTTCGCCTCTTGTTAACAGCTATCCCTTGACCATGGCCCATCACCCTAACCTGAAAAAGCTGCTTAAAACACTTCTGCAGATTCTCGGAACTGCCCTGGCACTCTCTCTGGTGCTGCAAAAAATCGATATCCATCAACTTTTTACCACGATCAAAAGTGCAAACCCGTGGTATCTTCTGCTTGCGCTCTTTTTTTTCAATCTCTCAAAACTCTTCAATGCATTCCGCCTGAACCGCTTTCTCAAGGTAATCGGTATAGAACTTTCGATGTTCTACAATCTGAAGCTCTACTACCTTGGCATGTTCTACAATCTTTTTCTCCCGGGAGGAGTCGGAGGCGACGGGTATAAAATCTACGTGCTGCAGAAAAATCATGGGCTGAAGATGATCAATATCTTTCATGCGGTCTTGTGGGACAGAATTGGCGGCATGTTTGCACTACTCTTTCTCTCAATTGTGCTGCTGCTGCCAAGCGCGTTTGCCCTCGAATTCCCCCAACTGGTGCCTTATGCCTGGGCTGCACTTGCGGCAATTTACCCTCTTCTGCTGCTGACCAACAGGCTTTTCTACAAGCAGTTCATCGGGGTCTTTACCGTTACTGCTGCAGAATCAATGATGGTACAGGTGACGCAGACCCTCTCCGCCTTCTTTATCCTCCAGGCAATTGCACTGCAGGCCAACCACATCGACTATCTCGCCATTTTCCTGATCTCAACCATAGCCACCATTCTGCCCATAACCATCGGCGGAGCCGGAGCCAGGGAGATAACCTTCTACTATCTCCTTAACTTTGTACAGCTCGATACGAACCCCGGTGTGGCTCTGTCACTCATCTTTTTTGGGATGAACGCCATCTCTTCATTAGTCGGTGTACTGACACGAATTCGCCACGAAAAGAGTGCCCCTGCCTCTTAAACCGGTTTGGAGATCTCCATATCTTTGAGCTTCATCTGCCACTGCGGCCTGTTGTTCCATACCCTTTTTTCAACTGAGTAGACCATAGCAACTACCGGGTTGGCAACGGATAGCAGCTCTGCATAAATATCAGGACGATCAAAACCGATAACATCAAACGTTCGTCCATTGTTATCCCTGACTGAAAACTTCACATGCCTCTCCTTGAGCAGTTTGGGCTGACCAAAAATGGTAAGGCCTTCCGAAACAAAAAGTGGCTCCCGGTTGCCATGACCAAAAGGGGCACACTGCTCAAGCACATTGATAAATTTATCGGTAATCTGCTCCAGGGACAGCGTTGAATCGATAACAAGCAGCTTCTGGCGTTGGCTGATAGAAAGAAGAGAGTCACACACCTCGTTAAACTTTTTACGGAATCCGGCAAGGTTTTCCGGCTTCAGCGTCAGACCGGCAGCCTGTTGATGACCTCCAAACTGTTCAAGATGGTCGCTGCACTCCTGCAAGACAGCATGAATATCAAGCCCCTCAACACTTCGCACTGAACCTCGAATCTGACCGTTCATCCCGCCAAGAATAACCGTGGGCAAATAATGCTTTTCAATCATTTTTGAGGCCACAATACCGAGCACACCAATATGCCACGACTCATCGTACAGTACAATTGAAGAGCAGCATGAGGCAAAATGGTTCTCAAGCATCTTTTCAGCTTGAACCATAATATCCGCATCAATTTCGCGTCGCTGCAAATTGATCCGCTCCAGCTCTTCAGCATGGGCAGAGGCATCCGCCGGCACATCTGAAAGCAGCCATTTAACGGCAAGATGAGCAGAGTGCATCCTGCCAGCAGCATTAATACGGGGCGCAATCCCAAAGGCGATATGAAACATGCCAAATTCTGCGGAGGCGACCTTCATCAGTGAGAGCATCGCTTTCATATTGGCTCTTGGCCTCTGCCGAATTCTATCAATCCCTTCTCGAACCAGCGTACGATTTTCGCCCTCCAGAGAGACCATATCGGCTGCTGTTGCAAGAGCGACAAAATCAAGATATTGCTGCCAGCTCTCCGGTTCAAGCTCTCTTTGCTCCGCTATGGCCTGCATCAATTTGAAAGCGACACCACATCCACATAACTCCCTGAAGGGATAGGTGGAGCCCGGCACCTTGGGGTTCAGAAGAGCATAGGCGGGGGGAAGCTCATCAGCTTCATGATGGTCACAGACAATCACATCAATTCCCGCCTCATTACAGCGCTTTATGGCTGCATTATCCCTGATACCACAATCAACCGTAATCAGTACTGCCGTCTTCTGCTGCAACGCTGAATCAATACCCTCTGCAGACAAGCCATATCCTTCGAGAAAACGATCATTAATGTGCCATGCGAGATCTGCCCCCAGCGCTTTCAAAAAAAGATAAAGCATCGCAGTGCCAGTGGTGCCATCAACATCATAATCACCATACAGCATAATCTTTTGATGCTCACTGACGGCGCGTAACACCCGTTCAACAGCGCGCTCCATATCCTGAAAAAGGCAGGGCGAGTGAAGATTGATGATCGATGAACGAAAATAATCCCTGGCTGTCTCAAAGGAAAAAATACCCCTATTGCACAAAGCCCTTGCAATAGGCAGAGTGACATTAATCGCCTCCGAAAGAGCAATGACAGCCTCGGCATCCGGCGCAAGAAGATTCCAGCGATATCGTTTCATAAAAGATTGAGAGATCATGAAAAACAGTGTGACAATGTAGGGAAGACTTTGCCATTTCCTCGATAAAAAAACGCATGACAAGGATGAACACCTTGATTGGCTATGGAAGAAGGGCTGAATATTTCTTACATTGTGGATCTACTTTTACGCTTGATTCAGCAGTACCCATAGTCATTCAACACACTAACCATCGGGGACCCAGAGCATGAGCAATTTGATTACCATTGAACGCCACATCCTTGAACAGCAGAAATTTTTTCCGGAAGCGCATGGCGAACTTACCGACCTTCTCACCGATGTTGCTTTTGCAGCAAAACTGGTAAGGAGAGAGGTGGTGCGCGCAGGACTGGTCGATATTCTTGGCTTTGCGGGCAGCACCAATGTTCAGGGTGAAGAGGTCAAAAAACTTGACTTGTTTGCCAATGAAAAAATCATCTCCGCCATTGGGCAGCACGGCCGGTTCGCCATCATGGGTTCTGAAGAGAACGAAGGGGTCATTATTCCGCCAAAAAATGAATCCGGAAGCTATGCGCTCCTCTTTGATCCACTGGATGGATCTTCGAACATTGATGTCAACGTTAGCGTCGGCACCATTTTTTCAATTTTCAAATTGAAGGGTGATGACCCCGGCAAGGCAAGCATCAGCGACTGCCTGCAGCATGGCTACGAACAGGTGGCTGCCGGCTATGTCATCTACGGCTCTTCAGTGGTGATGGTTTATACCACCGGACACGGTGTCCACGGTTTCACCTACGACCCAACCATTGGCGAGTTCCTTCTGTCGCACGAGAATATCGTCACCCCGAAAAGCGGCAAATATTACTCAATCAATGAGGGCTCTTATGCACAGTTCAACGATGGAACAAAGAGATATCTCGACTACATCAAGGAGGAGGACAAAGCCACCAATCGCCCTTACAGCACCCGTTATATCGGTTCACTGGTTGCCGACTTCCACCGCAACCTTTTGACCGGCGGTATCTTCATCTATCCACCGACCACAAAACATGCCAGCGGAAAGCTCCGCCTCATGTATGAGGCAAATCCTCTCGCATTTATTTGCGAACAGGCTGGAGGCCGCGCCACCAACGGACGGGAACGCATCCTCGATATTCAGCCAAACGAACTGCATCAGCGCACCCCTCTCTACATCGGCAGTGTCGATGACGTGATCGTTGCCGAGGAGTTTGAGCAGGGATTGCGGTAAAATACGGTTTTTTAGGCCATGCAGGGGCTTGCCATGGCAAGCCCTTACAACGGTCCGCCATATAACGAACCTCCCTTACCCCTGCACCACCCCTCGCTCAAACTCAGGATAAAAAAGCCGTTGGATACCGACGGTTTTACCGGTTGCAACATCCAGAGAAAGCAGCACACCTGAAAAATGGACATCATCTTCAGCACACTCATATTTGTGAGGTGTCTGGTAGAGCATCCGGTCTGTTGCCGACTTTATCTGCATCCCGATGACTGACTGGTGTGGACCGGTCATACCAGCATCGGTGCAATACCCGGTTCCTTTCGGCAAAATACGTTCATCGGCTGTGGGGACATGGGTGTGGGTGCCAATCACCGCAGAAACCTTGCCGTCAAGGTACCAGCCAAGCGCAATCTTTTCGGCTGTTGCCTCAGCATGGATATCAACAAAAATGCACTTGACGCTCTCTTTCGACTGCTCCCTGATCTGCTTGATCACCCAGTCTGCCGTCCGAAAGGGACAGTCTATGGAGTACATAAAGGTTCTGCCCTGCAGATTAACGACAGCAATTTCACCCATCCCGTTCGGCAACTTGTAGATTCCGTAACCTTTGCCATAGGTGCCTTTGGGATAGTTCAGCGGACGGAGGACCTGGGGGTGCGTTTTAAGGGTATCAAAAAAGTTGAAATTGCTCCAGGTATGATTTCCACCGGTCACCACATTGACACCTGCTTCAAGGAGCTGGTTCAAGGCCTCAAGGCTCAAACCCTTTCCATGATGGGCATTCTCACCATTACAGACAACAAAATCAACATGATACTTGCTGATAAAACTTTTCAGCATCCGACCTACCATCTGGAGACCCGGAGTACCAACAACATCGCCGATGAACATCACGTTCAGGGTTTTCTGTGCCATACCTCTTTATGAATTTGTTCTGTTATTTGAAACTGACTGCCGGAAAGTTAATACATTGCTGTTCACAATGAACAATCTTATTTCTCTTTCAGAAAGAGTCGGACCTGAACTAAACCTGTTAACGCTCACACAACGTTATCAGAATTGGGTATAACTGATTCAGGATGCTACGATCAAGATCATAACAATATTTACCTAAACCAATCGGAGAGAACCATGCCCACAGCAGCAGCAATAGCAAGTCTCGACACCTTCATCCAGCACTGGAAAGCAAAAAGTGGCAAGTATAGTGGCACCTATCTGATAACTCCAGAAGCTCTTGTCCGTAATAATATGGATGATGAGCTGGGGCGTGGCGGCTATTATCAGGAGCGTGCCTGCACCTCAGAAAGTCAGGTCATGATGGTTCGAGGCTATCTCAGGGCATACCAGGCAACAAAAGAGAGTCGCTATCTGACGGCAGCCCGGAGCTTTGCCGACGCGCTCATCAACTATTTCTTTTTTGGCGTTATCCCCTCAACGGCTCCATGGCGCTCGCACTGGATTGTCAATGCTGGCGCTGCGTTCAACTCGAAGGAGGAGGGACATACATCGGAGCAGATCGCCTATGGCGAGGCCTATGAGTGCTGGCCTTCGTGGCGAAAATTGCGTCACAATGAGTTTGCAACTGCTGGCGATTCACTCCATTGGTTTATTACCACTTTTGATCTTTTTGCCCTGCTTGAAGCCGGGGAGATGAGAGCAAAGTGGCTCAACGCCCGAAATGCCATGTTCAGAGAGTTCAAGCTGCTTACTGATCCCAGAAAAAACATTCCCTACAAGGGTGCCATGCCTTTTGAATACACCAATAAAGGTGCAAACCTCTCTGTAAACTCTTTGCCAATCTTTCGTGGCCCATATTATGCAGGCTATCAGGATCCGTTGCCATGGCATTATCTGCAAGATTACACCGCAGCGGCAAATACCCTGCAATTTCTGATTGATGCCCAAGCGGCTTATGCTAAAAGCACCGGCATTACCGGACCATTTGCGCCAGTCTATCACTACGACGATTCGTTTTTAGGCAAAGCGGTGAAAAACAGCTTTACGTGGGAAGGTCCGGATCCGAACACTTTCTGGGGTGGATTCCAGTATCGGCCATTTGCCGCTACTGCTGATTTCTGGTATCACTGCGTGTACTCAAAAACCAGCAACGCCGCCGTGGCAAGTGCAGCAAAAGTGTGTACCACGTTTCTCGGCTGGCTCGACGCATGGCTCACCGTGCACCCGAAAGATGCTTACGTGCCAACCTCCTTCACGGAAAAACAGCCACCAACAGCCCCGTCAGCTACGAATGGCGATAAGGATCCCCATACGATTGCTCTTGCGCTCAAGGGGGCTGTGTTGTGCAAACGGTGTGGTGCAAATCCGCAGATAGTTGGGCGCGTCATTCCTCGACTGTACACCATGCTGATGAGCCATCAAGCCACAAAAGGCGAAATGGCAGGGGCATTCATGCACGACGCAAATACGCACATCTTCAAGGGATTCTGGGCTGGCGAGATCATGGATGCGCTTGGCACTTACGCCATCGGATAAGGAGATAAAAGCAAAAGCCCGGAACCATGCCGGGCTTTTGAGTTTCACTCTGCTGATGAATCGAGAAAAGAGCGTTCGTTAGAATGCGTCAATAATGGCATTCAGGGTTGCGCTCGGGCGCATCGCCTTTTCGGTCAAAGCATCGTCAGCATGATAATAACCACCCATATCGACCGGCTTGCCCTGGGCGGCAATCAACTCGGCATTAATGGCGGCTTCATTGTCAGCAAGCGCTTTGGCAAGAGTGGTAAAACGTGCCTGCAACTCCTTCTCTTTGCTCTGGGCGGCAAGTGCCTCTGCCCAGTACAGTGCAAGGTAGAAGTGGCTGCCACGGTTGTCAATCTGACCAACCTTGCGCGCCGGAGACTTGTCATTATCGAGGAATTTGCCAATCGCCTGATCAAGCGTCTCGGCAAGCACTGCGGCTTTAGGGTTGTTGAACGCACGTGAAAGATGGTCAAATGAGGCCGCGAGCGCAGAGAATTCGCCAAGTGAATCCCAGCGCAGGTAGCCCTCTTTCTGGAACTGCTGAACATGCTTCGGAGCTGAACCACCAGCGCCGGTTTCAAAGAGACCGCCACCATTCATGAGCGGCACAACGGAAAGCATTTTGGCGCTGGTGCCAAGCTCAATAATCGGGAAAAGATCGGTAAGGTAGTCACGAAGTACGTTTCCGGTAACGGAGATAGTATCTTTTCCCGCTCGGATTCTCTCAAGAGAGAAGCGCATCGCATCAACCGGTGTCAGAATCTGGATGTCAAGACCGGTGGTGTCGTGCTCTTGCAAGTACGGGGTA
The DNA here is from genome assembly GCA_903994525.1 of uncultured Chlorobiaceae bacterium. Taxonomy (GTDB): domain Bacteria; phylum Bacteroidota; class Chlorobiia; order Chlorobiales; family Chlorobiaceae; genus Chlorobium. The sequence goes on along the minus strand of CAJEXW010000029.1, from coordinate 8,530 downwards.
ACTTTTTTGATGATCTGTGCATCGTGAGCACGATTGCTGTCGAGCCAGAAGATGGCAGGCGCACCGGTGATGCGTGCACGGTTGACGGCAAGCTTCACCCAGTCACGAACCGGCGCATCCTTTGCCTGGCACATCCTGAAAATATCACCGATTTCTACCTGCTGTTCGAGCAGCGTCTTGCCTGTGGTATCAACAACACGGATGGTGCCGTTGGAAGGTGCTGTAAATGTCTTGTTGTGGGAGCCGTACTCTTCAGCCTGCTGCGCCATAAGCCCGACGTTGGGCACGCTGCCGATGGTGGCAGGATTGAACGCGCCGTTCTTTTTACAATCTTCCATGATCGCCTGATACATGGTTGCATAACAGCGGTCAGGAATCATCGCCTTCGTATCGTGCAATTTGCCATCCGCTCCCCACATTTTACCCGAATCGCGAACCACAACCGGCATGGATGCGTCAACAATAATATCGTTTGGAACGTGAAGATTGGTGATTCCCTTGTCGGAATCAACCATCGCAAGTGCCGGGCGAGTGGCATAAACTGACTGGATGTCAGCCTCAATTTCGGCTCTTTTGGCTTCAGGCAGATTTTTGATTTTTGCGTAGAGATCGCCAAGTCCGTTGTTCACATTCACGCCCAGCTCCTTGATGGTAGCGGCATGTTTTTCAAACACATCTTTGTAGAAAACGGTGACAGCATGACCAAACATGATTGGATCGGAGACCTTCATCATGGTTGCCTTGAGGTGCAGCGAAAGGAGTACGCCTGTTGCTTTTGCGTCATCAATCTGATCAGCATAAAACTTGCGGAGCGAACGAACATTCATCACGGAGGTGTCGATAATCTCACCAGCAAGAAGCGGAGTTTTATCTTTCAGCACGGTTGCCTTGCCAGCAGCATCAACAAACTCAATGGCAACGGTGGTTGCCTCAGCAAGGGTTACGGATTTTTCGCTGCCATAAAAATCACCGCTGCTCATGCAAGCAACGTGCGATTTTGAATCGTTGCTCCAGGCACCCATTCTGTGTGGATTCTTTTTGGCAAACGCCTTGACTGAGAGCGGCGCACGACGGTCGGAATTTCCTTCACGCAACACAGGGTTTACGGCGCTGCCAAGCACCTTGGCAAACCTTGTCTGAAGCTCTTTTTCTGCCTCATTTGCAGGTGCTTCAGGGTAATCAGGAATGTTATAGCCATGCTCCTGCAACTCTTTGATCGCTGCTCTCAACTGAGGAACTGAGGCGCTGATATTGGGCAACTTGATGATATTTGCCTCCGGTGTCAACGCCAGAGCACCCAGTTCAGAGAGATAATCCGAAATTCTCTGAGCTTCTGTCAAATTTTCAGGAAAGTTTGCAATAATTCTTCCCGCAAGAGAGATGTCCTTGGCTTCAACATCCACTCCGGTTCCCTTGGTATATGCCTTGAGAATCGGAAGAAGAGAGTAGGTCGCCAAAGCTGGAGCCTCATCAATTTTGGTATAAACGATTGTTGCGTTTTTTGCCATCTCGGTTGTCAGTTTAAAGTATTAGAAAAAAATAACAAAAGAAGCGAAAGTTACTCCTGCAAGAGAGCCCAAAGAGATCACACCTGATCATGAAGCCATAATCAGGGTGAAAACAGATATACAGATAATGAAAAGCTTTCGATACAACATCGAAGTAACAGCATCAAGGCACATCAAATACCGTTACTCTCCAAACCAGCAAAAAGGCCCTTGAGTTACTCCGCAGGCGCTTGACGGGATGGTGTAAATTCATCAAGACCGACACGGTCGGCAAGTTCCTTGTCATTGAGCACCTCATGAGCAAGCTTGATCATGGGAATAGTCGCTCCCATGGAACTGTAACCACCGTCATGGAACAAATTTTGCATGGTTACCTTGCGAGAGAGGTCGCTGAGAATAGTCATGGAGTATTCCGCACACTCCTCGGCAGAGGCATTTCCAAGAGGAGACATAAGATCACTGTATTCGTACATCTTCTCAAAGCCTGGAATACCACTGCCTGCCTTGGTATAAGTCGGACTTTGCGAAATGGTATTGATCCTTATTCCGTATCTTGCAAGCCGTGGTCCATAACTGCGGACAATAGATTCCAGCAAAGATTTTGCATCGCCCATATCGGAGTAGGTCCAGTAATTTCTCTGTGAAGCGATATAGGAGAGGGAAAGAATACTGCCTCCATGATTTATCGCCCCATTTTTCAGGGCATAGGAGACAAGACGATGCAGCGACAGAGCAGAAACATCAAGAGTTTTAAAAAACCACTCATAATTGAGATCCTCATAGGGCATCTGCTTGCGAATATTCTGTGACATTCCTATGGAATGCACAATAAAATCTACCGAACCTATTTTTTCCTTCAACTCTTTGAAACAATTATCGACATCCTCATTTTTTGAAGCGTCACAAACAATCATCGGTGCATTTCCACACTGTGTCGAGAGCTCTCCGATATTGCCAAAACGCAAAGCCGCCGCAACATTCGAGATTGCAATCTCCGCGCCTTCCCTGTAGGCATGAAGCGCAATCTGCCAGCCGATACTGCTCTCATCAAGTGGGCCGAAAACAATGCCTCTCTTCCCTTTCAACAAACCATAGTGCGCTTTCTCGGACATGATATAAGCTGATTCTTTAACAAAGACTGGGATAGATTCCCTTTAACTCGACATTATAAACACTGAAGATACAAGATTCCCTTGAAAACCTAAACTGTTTGTCCTGATTTTTTATCTTCTCTGCCAAAAACACTCATATTATATCTTCATTCGTCTCATTGAACGAAGCTTGTCCAGCATGTTTTTATTGACACTGAGCTCGACCTCCTCCTTTTCCACAATAATCTCCTTGAAAACCACTCGAAGAAGATTATCCTCACGGATAAATTTTTCCATTTCAAGACTGTACAACGCTCTCGGCAGGGTGATAATGCGCTGTGCACGGTCAACACTCACCACAATGTCAGTGCCCATCCGCTCAACAGTTACCTCTTCAGCATCCTTGAGAAAAGGTATTTTAATGCAGAGCACCTCCCGGTGGTCATCAGTAGCTTCATTTTTCTTGCTCTCAATCCAGAAATTTTTACCTGTGTAGAAGGTCCTGTCGGGAATCTGATCTCCGAAAACCAGTTTACTGATCTCGTGCAGCGCGTCAGGCCCTATCGGCTCAGTTCTCTGCAATTGACACCTGAAAACAGGTGTTGGATAAAAGGACTGATCAATCTCCAGGAGATACTTGCTGTGCAGGTCGGCCCAGAATTCAAAATATTCACCAACCGTTTTTGAGGTTGGAAGAATCTTGTTGATCACAATACCATCAATATTGATACCGTAGAGATGAACAAAGGTATATGCCCGCTTGGTCTCGAGAATAGAGAGTTTTTCAGGATTCAGTACCAGACGGAATGTCACCTCGGGACTGAGGATAAATTTGTTGATATCCTCCATCTGTTTGAGGAGGACATTGACCTCGTTAAAAAAGTCATCGTCAGGTATCGATTTGCCACTAAGCGGACGAGCCAGCGATGACATATTTTTATACAGTTTGAAAAACTGCTTTCCCATGTTGCCACCAATAATAATTTCAGGATAGGCAAGAAGGCGAAGCGTATTGCCGGTTGGCGATGTATCGAGCACAACGGCATCCCATTTGCCGGACTGCGCTTCATCAAGCAAACGACTCAAGGCAAAGATTTCGTCCAGACCAGGCTGTGTGGTAAGTTCTGAAGCCATACCACTGTCAATACCCTTGTTTTTATAGGAGGTAGAGACAAATTTCTGAAAACCGGACATATTTTTCTTCAATTCATAAACCGTATCGACCTCCAACCCGTAAAGATTCTCCTCAATCTTCTGCGGATCGTTGCGGCTTATACGAGTATCGAAAACATCCGAAAGAGAATGGGCTGGATCGGAGGACATAATGAGCACCCTCTTGCCCTGCCGTGCCAGAGCAACTGCTGTCGATGATGAAATGGTGGTTTTTCCCGTCCCTCCTTTTCCGGAATAAATGATAACTCTTGTCTGCGAATGGTTTTCCGTCAACTCTCTTGACAACATAAAAATTCCCCTTTTTAAAGCTCAATAATCTCAAAAGGCACCAACGCTCTGAGATGTAAAGCGTCTTTCATGCTTACCATTTTTACCCGGCCTTGCAAGAACGGCAAGTTAATAAAACTTCATGAGAAGGTCGCCAACCACTCTTTTGGGAACATGGTGAATACCATTCGAATCTCTGAAGTAACGAACAGAATCATGATCGCTCATTTGGTCAATAACCACGGTTTCCGCTGGCTTGCCAAGTGCAATTACCATAAGAATGGAAAAAGTCTCGGGCACCTTGAGCAACTCCCCTATTTTTTTTCGGTCTATGGCACCAAGGATGCAACCGCCAAGTCCGGAAGCGGTTGCTCCAAGAAGAATCGTCTGTGCAGCAATACCACTGTCACAGGCAAAATCACTGGTTATATTCAAATCACCCAGCATAACCAGAAGTGCAGGTGGATACTCATGTTCATCAGGGCCAGTCCAATCAGGAAGATATCCGGCCCACGAAAGATAAGGGCGGATAGCAGCAACTTGAGCCGATTCACAAACCACAATATATCGCAAAGGTTGAAGATTTTTGGCCGATGGAACATAACTGGCGAGCTCCACCAGTTCGCGCACCACATCCTCGCTTACCGGGCGATGAGCTTCAAACCTACGATAACTGCGACATTTCGTTACAAGCTCCCTGAATCGCATGATACTAAAGGTCAAGGTTTCTCTGCCCATGCGGCGGCAGAATATTTTGGAAGTTCCTCCCAGTGACCACATCCTATCCATTCGGCAATATAGTCCACTGAGCGCGCATATCGCAACGGAGCGCGCCCCGGCATCTGTAACCATTCAGCGAGAACAGCACCGTCAAGCCTGTCCATCGCCAAACCATAACCAAGTTCAACCATGCCAAGCGCATTGGATTGTTGCTCAATCTGCCCATCAAGAGGGCGAAGCAACAACTTCTTGCCAAGATGCAGCGCCTCGCCTGGCAACTCAAATCCGGCATTGCACACGACACCTGTACACTCTGTCAAATCACCAAGAAAACCTTCACGTGAATAACCTCTGTAATGTAAATGACCCTCGTCACGGCTCTCCTGCACCTTACCGTAGATAAAAAATTCATATTCGGTAAACGGAGAAAGAAAGAGCGAAATATCCTCCAACTCCTCAAACGGAAGGTAGACCAGCACCTTACCCTTGATAACCGTTACCTCACTTTGGGCATAAAGAGTCTCGGGAATAACCGGTGGAAAAATTGGTTGATTAAAATGATTCCAGTGCAGACCGGCATTGTATTGTGCAGGAGCAAAATTCAGGAGAGCATATTTTTCAAAGAACGTTCCGTCTGCCACAGGAATATCGTATTGAAACGCATATTGATGCCCAAAACCCATCGAAGGAATGTTTTTTAACTTTGCAGTCATGGAGGTAATCGGCTCAAAATCAGTAATAATCAGGTCAGTTCCTGCCGTATCAAGAAGCACAATATCTGCCATCAAACTCACCAGATCAAGGTGAAACATCGTATTAAAATAATCCAGTTTGCCCTTATAGGTTATCAACGTCATACCCTTCATCACCCGATAAGGGGCAAATATCTCTATCTCCTTCAGCTCTTCCTCTTTTCTGCCACTGATAATAACCTCCACATCATGCCCCTCCCCCTTCAGCTTTTTGACAAGCTCCCGACTGCGGCTGATATGGCCATTCCCCGTCCCCTGAACACCAAAAAGGATCTTCATTACTGCTGAATTTTCAGATTGGCATACTGTACCATAAGAGTTTTCTCCCCTGCACTTCGAAATGTGATATGGACTTTCTGCTTAGCACCGCTTCCCTGAACATCAAGTACCACCCCTGGACCAAAAAGAGCGTGATGCACCATGACCCCTTTACGCAGGGCTGAAGATGATGATTTCGGAATCACCGCCGCCCCCCCACCAGTTGGAGAGGCAGGAATTTTCTGATACCCTCTTGGCATTGAGGATGACCCGCTGGCAGGCTTCTCCTTCATGAGACGCTCCGATAACAGATTGCCGCCTTCTGTCTGAACTATTGAAGAGTCAATTTCACTGATAAACATTGATGGCAAAGAGTGATGCAACTGCCCATACTGATAACGACTCTGCGCCCAGGAGAGAAATATTTTCTCCTGGGCCCTTGTCATTGCCACATAAAACAACCTTCGCTCCTCCTCAAGCTCCTCGGGCTCATAGCAGTGAAGGGGAAACAATCGCTCTTCAAGGCCGGTAATAAAAACCACAGGAAACTCAAGGCCTTTGGCGGCATGAACTGTCATCAATGAGACAAAATTATCTGAGTCCTGAGACTCATCATAATCTGAAGCAAGAGAGATGTTCTCAAGAAAATCACCAAGGGAGCCACCATCCGGGTTGTGATCAGAAAAGTCGCGAGCCATAGAGAGCAGCTCCTGAAGATTTTCGTGACGGGCCAGCGATTCAGAAGTATTCTCAGCCTGTAAAAGTAACGGGAGCGAGGTCTGGTTAAAGAGCTCCGTCAGCACTTCGTATACCGTACCATTTACAGCCAGGAGCTTCAGCGACTCAATAACAGTGCTGAAAGAGGCAAGAGCGTTGACGAGGCGTGGCTGAAAACCGGCCTCTTCTGCTTGCTTTATAGCATCATAGAGGCTGATCCCCCGACTATCAGCAAACTCTTTCAGCCTCGAAATACTGACATCACCAATTTTTCGTGGTGGAAAATTGATAATTCTCAACAGAGATTCACCGTCGCGCTCATTAAGAATAAATCGAAGATAGGCAACAGCATCCTTTATCTCCTTGCGTTTGTAAAACGAGACACTTCCAAACAACTTGTACGGGATCTTGTTCTGGCGCATAATATCTTCAACCACCCTTGACTGGGCATTGGTGCGATAAAAGATAGCAAAGCTTTTGAAATCGGAGCCCTGACTCTTATGGAGAAAAAGTATCTTGTCCCCAATCCTTTCGGCCTCATTCCGCTCGTTATAAGCCTCAATCAGCGTCAGCGGCTCCCCTTCGTCGCGATGCGAAATCAGCTCTTTTTTAATTTGCCGCAGATTGCGGCCAATCACACTGTTGGCTGCCTTAAGAATATTGCCGGTACTCCGATAGTTCTCAACCAGCTTGAAGGTCAACGCATCATTATAGTCATCCTGAAAGTTCAGAATATTAGAGATATCAGCGCCACGCCAAGAGTAGATCGACTGGGCATCATCACCCACGACAAAAATATTGCGATGCCGTGCTCCAAGCATTTTGGCAACAAGGTATTGTGCCCGATTGGTATCCTGATACTCATCAATCATGATGTAACGGAAAGCCTCCTGCAACTCGCTCAGCACCTCGGGATGCGCATTGAAAAGCTCAAGCGGCTTGATCAAAAGATCATCAAAATCAAGAGCGTTATTCTCTTTCAACTTCCTGGCATAGAGTTCATAAATCCGGGATGCCTGCTGTTGGTTGTAGTCACTGGCATTTCGATGAAATTCGGCTGGCAGAATAAAGCTGTTCTTGGCTCGACTGATCAGCCCCTGCACGGTATTGACGGGCACCGACTCAACCGGGATATTCAGTTCGGCCATAGATTGACGGATCAGACTTTTACTGTCATCCGTATCAAAAATCGAAAAGTTTCGGTCGTAGCCGATACGATCAATGTAGTTACGGAGAAGACGGGCAAAAATTGAGTGAAAAGTCCCAATCCACAATCCACGCGAACTGCCATGATGAAGCAGCGTGTCAACCCGATGACGCATCTCACCCGCCGCCTTGTTGGTAAAGGTGAGAGCAAGAATGTTACTCGCGGCAACCCCCTCATTGTTTATAAGGTGTGCAATACGGTAGGTAATTACCCTTGTCTTGCCGGAGCCCGCTCCAGCAAGAACCATCACGGGGCCTGAGGTGGCGACCACAGCACTGCGCTGCACCTCATTAAGATCGTTTAAAAAATCCGTCAATACTTCTGGCTACCTGTTTACAGTTAGAACGCTCCCTTGCTCTGCCCACCTGACCGGATAGCGCAAAAATCTTACCCTGAATTTCGTATAACTTTACCCTTTTTACAAATAACTCCCGAACAAATAACCTTCAGGAAGAACATTCTCTTTTTCATCTCTCTACCGCTCACGTTTAACCATCAGAGTTAGTATATTATGCCTCAAATTTTTGCATTGAAACCGAATATCCCTGATTCCATGTTCCCACTTGTCTATGAAATCAACACCAGGATCTGGCTGCAGAAACTGAGTATAGAGCATAATCGCTCCGTAACCCTCGGCAACGTCCCGGAGGAGGAGTTCGCCTTCTTCTCAAACTGTGGATTTGATATTGTCTGGCTGATGGGTGTTTGGAAACCAAGCCAGTACAGCAAGGCAATTGCCACTGCTCATCAGGGGCTCAGGGCATCTTTTTTACAACACATCCCCACTGTCACTCCAGAAGACATAGTATCATCACCATACTCCATTCCTTCCTATAC
>CAJEXW010000028.1 GCA_903994525.1 uncultured Chlorobiaceae bacterium | reverse complement strand
TAATATGGCAGAGATAGAATTGAGAGTTTTGACAACTCAGTGCTTGAACCGTCGCATTGACACGATTACAGAAGTCATGTCGGAAGTTGCAGCATGGGAGAAGGAGCGAAACAATATAAATTCCAAGATAAATTGGCGTTTTACAGCCGAAAATGCGAGAATCAAGTTGTTACACCTTTATCCGATAATTGAAGCGTGACATGACACTAGATACGGCTTGAATTTCTTGCAGGCCAACTGGCTTCGCAGCAGGAGTATATGAACCGTCAGAAGGCGGCAGAGGGGATGAACAGCCAGATGATGTTAACTGATCATACACTTGATCGAAAGGCGGATAATGCTGGCTTTGCTGACCGAAACTGGGCCTTGGGTGAGTTGACACATTCCTCAACCGATGTGAGTCGCTCTTCTGCCAGTGCCATCTCTTTTATCACACTGCTTTTTATTGTGTTTGAATGTGCGCCCCTTATCGTCAAGCTACTTTCTGATATTGGGCCATCCGACGTTGATATCAGAGAGACGGAGTCAAGGATTTTCTCTTTTTTAACCGACACCTCGTTTCTGTCTCGCAATCGTATTGTGCGGGAGTACCGGTGTCCAGGTCTTAAACCTGGACGGAGGCGTGTCAAGAAATATCTTGCCAATAAACGGGGATGCGGACGGCAGGGTTAGTCGGTAATCAGACTGCCGCAATACTCCCGTAAGGTTGTTGCTCCCGGAGCAGCAAAGTACTGTTCAATAGCTGTTGCAATCCTTTCGCTGATGTCCGGATAGACGAAGTTCATGGTTCCGATCTGCACGGCTTTCGCTCCGGCAAGGAAAAACTCCATGGTGTCTTCGAAGCTGGCAATACCACCCATCCCGATAATCGGAATTTTAACTGCATTGAAAACTTCCCACACTTTTGCCAGCGCAATTGGTTTTATTGCTGGTCCTGAAAGCCCTCCTGTAATATTTTTCAACAACGGTTTGCGGGTTCTATAGTCAATAGCCATCCCGACGACCGTGTTAATCAGAGAGAGGGAGTCTGCGCCAGCCTCTTCGGCAGCCAGTGCTATTGAACTTATCGATGTGACGTTTGGAGTCAGCTTGATCATAAGATGGCGGGGAGTTAACCTGCGTAACTCTGAAACAATTTCAAAGGTGGCCTCTCTACTGACTCCCACGATCATGCACTCTCCCTTGACATTTGGGCAGGAGAGGTTGATTTCATAAGCATCAATCCCTTCGACAGCATCCAGCATTGAGACGACAGTGCTGTATTCATCGATTGATCGTCCGGCAATATTGACGATGACTGCTGTATCAAGAGTGCGGAGAAATGGTACTTTTTCTGCAATGAATCGTTGTACTCCAACATTTGCCAAGCCGATAGCATTGATCATTCCCGAAGGAGTTTCCGTGATGCGTTGGGGTGGATTGCCGATTCTTGGTTCGAGAGAGATTGCTTTAGTGACCAGTCCGCCTATTTTTGATAAATCGCAGAGTTTGTTGAGTTCCTCCCCGTAAGAGGCTGTACCAGAGGCAAGGAGTACCGGTGATTTCAAATCAAGGCCTCGTCCAAGCGATACCGATGCAGAAGCAGAACGGTAAATACTTTTGTTTTTACTCATGGTGTTTCTGTGCTTGACAGTAGTGATAGCATTTTTTCCTGACGGGATTGGCTCCAGTCAGGAAAAAACGGTCATGCGGTTCTTATGTTCGCGTCAGTTATTTTTTCAGATAGTACTTTGTAGTATAATCTTTTACCATTCGGTGAGTGTTGTATTCTGGTGCTATTGTCGCAATAGCATTACGGATTTTGCTGATCCATTTTACAGGAATATTCAGTTCATTGCGTTCGTAATAGGCTGGGATAATCTGTGTTTCCAGAGCAGTGTACATTTTTTCAGCATCGAAGCTGTCTTGCTCTTCATGGTTTTCAAACGATTCACCGTTGCCGATAGAAAAACCATTTTTACCGTTATATGCTTCCGGCCACCATCCATCAAGGACACTGAAATTCAAACCGCCATGCAGTACGGTTTTCTCTCCTGATGTTCCGCTTGCCTCCATAGGTCTTACCGGGGTGTTCAGCCATACATCAACACCCGAAACCATTCTTTTTGCAACACCAAGGTTATAATTTTCAAGGAAAATCACCTTGCCGCTGAACTCTGGTCGACGGGAGTGGTGGACTATCTGGCGGATATAATCTTTCCCGGCATCGTCATGAGGATGAGCTTTTCCGGCAAAGACAATCTGCATCGGCATTTCTGGATTATTGATAATCCTGTCAAGACGACCGAGGTCTCTAAAAATGAGTGGAGCACGCTTGTAGGTGGCAAAACGTCTGGCAAATCCAATGGTCAGCACATCAGGAGAAAAGGTGTTTTTCGCTGATCTCAGGGTGTTATAGTCGCTGTAGTATGAATTGATGTGCTGGTGAAAGAGTTGATTTCCAAGATAGCGATCAATAAAGTCAATCAGGTTGCGTTTCAGGCCGTATCGTAATGACCAGAGGTCTTCGTCAGTGACGTTTGCAAGAATTGCTTCGGCAGCTTCGTGTGACAGCGACAGATTGTCAACAGTTGTTCCATGTTTTTGCCAAAAACGTCCGGTATAGCCGCATGTCCAACTGCTGGCGTGAATACCGTTCGTGATATGACCGATTGGTACTTCCTCAATCTTCTTGTCTGTATAGAGGTGCTGCCACATGGTGCGGGAAACCTCACCATGGAGTTTTGAGACACCGTTTGCTGATCGTGAGAGGTTCAGTGCAAGCACTGTCATTGTGAAGAGCCCGTAGATGTTATTTTTATCTTCAGATCCCAGCCTCATCAGCTCATCGAATTCCAGGCCGATTGTGGAGATGTACTTGTCAAAAGTGTAGTGCATCATCTCTCTTGAAAAGCGGTCATGACCAGCAGGTACTGGCGTATGTGTGGTGAAAACGCAGCGCGCCCGCACATTATCCAGTGCCTCCTTTTCCGATACTCCTTTTGACAGCTCCATGGCAAGCAGCTCAAGAGTCAGAAAAGCTGAGTGCCCTTCGTTCATGTGATAGACTGCTGGTTGAACACCAAGCTGATCAAGAAGTTTTACTCCACCAATTCCAAGCAGAATTTCCTGGTTGATGCGCATGTTCTGATCTCCACCATAGACTCTGCAACAGATATCTCGATAATGGGGTTCATTGGCAGGAATATTGGTATCGAGGAGATACAGCGTAGCCCGACCTACTTTCAAACGCCATGCCTGTGCAAAAACTTCACTCTGGGCAATATTGACCGTCACAATTATATCTTTGCCATCAGCTCCAGTAACCTTTTCTATCGGAAGGTTTTCTGCATCCTGCAGAGGGTAATCCTCCATCTGCCATCCATCGTGATTGAGATATTGGCGGAAGTATCCCTCTTTATAAAACAGGGTGATTCCAGTAAAATTAATCCCGAGATCACTGGCAGACTTCAGATGGTCTCCGGCAAGCACACCGAGTCCACCAGAATATATTCTGACACTTTCATGAATTCCAAACTCTGCGCTGAAATAGGCTACAGTCTTTTCGACAAGTTCGGGAGCGTGTTTTGCTGCCCATGTGTCCTTGTCGTTCAGGTAGGCAGTGAAACGTTCATAAACTCTGTCTATTTTTTCACCATATTCACATCGGCATCGTGCTACCAGTTCGTCATCAGATATATGTTGCAAAAGTCCGACGGGATTATGATTATTCCTTTGCCACAGGAGTGGAGAGAGTTCTTCAAATATCTGTTTTGCCTCTGTGTCCCAAGACCACCAGAGGTTATTTGTCAGTTCTTTAAGCGCGGTTATTTTTTTTTGCATAGTTATCGGTATAATGATTTCATTTGATGCCCGCAGGTTGAAGAATAGGCTGTCTCGTATAGCTTCAGTTCTTTTGGGGCGTTTGGTTAAAGCCTGTTAAATTTCTAAAGTGCTCAATTTAGTGTTTTACAATTGAAAACCGCAAGTCTTATAAAATTGATTACAGCAAATGTAAAAATAGCGCATATATCGGACCTTCATTTTTCCGGTAAAAAAGATCGTCGCCAGATTGCTGATTTCGATCGATTGCTGGATCATTTCAATGCGGACGGAGTTCATCATCTTGTTATTTCAGGGGATCTCAGCAATAGTGCAGAGAGGGCTGATTGGCATCTTGTCAGAGAAAAACTGGAAAGTCATGGACTCTACAAGTGGGAGAAGTGTACAGTTCTTGCGGGAAATCACGATTTGATCAATCTTGAAGAGGAGATGCGCTTTTATAATGCTCTCAACCCGCTTCCTTTGCTAAGAATGCGTGGGTTCGAACGCAAATTGTCAGAATTTACTCTCTTTTTCCAAGAGTTGATAAGTGGTGATGAGAAGGGTAAAAAAACATTTCCCTTTGTAAAAATTATCAATTTCTCCTCGTCGAAAATAGCTTTGACTGCCTTGAATTCAGTCTATCCCTGGTATCCTGCTGATAATCCTCTTGGCTCCAGGGGATTGATTACCTCAGGTCAATTGCGTGCATTAAGCTCTCAACATGTTCTTACATCTCTGAAGGGCTGTTTTGTTCTTGGGCTCTGTCATCATGCCTACCGTGTTTATGGCACAGATTCCCTGATCGATCAGGCATTCGACTGGACGATGGAGCTAAAAGATAGAGAAGAGTTTCTTGCTGTGATGAAGCATATCCAGGCACGGCTGGTGTTGCACGGCCATTTTCATCGTTTTCAGAACTATACTGTTGATGGAATTTCCTTTATCAATGGAGGCAGTTTCAGATATGCTCCGCAGCGATACAGCGAACTAATAATCGACGAAACGGGAGGTTTTCAGCAGAAGTTTATCATCCTCTCCTGATAGCATCTTCACTCAATATTGTTGTTTCTCATGTATTCCAAAATTCTTGTGGCATGATCCCTGTCTTCCTGATTCAGTTGTTTGAAAATATTTGCAGAATAAGAGTTCGTGGGGCTGTCGAGGAATTGTTGGAAATGGGACTCGCCAGCAGCCATTTCAAGGGTGTGTGCGATTCTAAATGCCTCAGCTCTTGAGGGAGGAGTGGTTGTATAGGTCGCTATGAGTGAAGTAATTTTTGCATTGGTATCGATCAATGACTGCAAGTCTTTGGCTAACAGATTATCTGGAAAAAACTCTTTCTGCTGAGGCTGTTTTTTTTCCTGCTGAAACAATGATGCGTGTCCTTGCTCCTCCATTGCCAGATCCCACCAGAACTCCTCATCTTCAGCAAAATAATCATTGAAAAGCGTATAGAGCTTTGCAAGGTTCAATTCCAGTTGTATTGATTCGTCGAGATGTTTCTGGAGTTTGTCGTGCATGGTAAGAAAAGTTGAATTCATTTATTGCTTGACAGTTGTTAAGGCGATAACAGCTCATTACTGCCCTATTTTTCAGTTTTCTTGCGGTATGAAGCGTATTCCTGAAGACTTTTGACTCCAAATTCCTGATGGCGTATACAGTCAATAGCCTGTACTGATGCCTCTGCCGCTTCGATCGTGGTCACGAATGGAACATTGCTCAATACTGAAGCGGCTCCAATGGCCTCTTCGTCATGGAGAGCTTTTTCGCCTCTTGGCGTGTTGATGACAAAGTTGATTTTGCCGTGCTTTATAATATCAAAAATGTTTGGACGACCCTCTTCTCCGACTTTGTAGACCTTTTTGCACTCTATACCATGTTCAGTGAGGAATTCATGTGTGCCGGCTGTTGCGACAAGATCGAAGTCCATACGGAAGAGTGCCCGGGCTATGGCAAGAATGCGCTGGTTTTTGTCCTGGTCGTTGACGCTGATAAAGACTGCACCCGAGAGGGGAAGCTGCATGTTTGCTGCCTGATATGCCTTTGCAAATGCTTCAGGAAACTCGTCGGCAAGGCTCATCGCCTCTCCGGTAGAGCGCATTTCAGGGCCAAGATAGACACCTGATTTGGCAAATTTTGAGAAAGGGAAGACTGGCTCCTTGATAGCAAGGTGCTTCATGCCGAGCTCATCGCAATCTTTCAGGTCATACTCCTTGCGGAGGTCGCTGAGTTTTTCGCCAAGCATCACTCTTGTTGCTATCTTAACGACAGGGATGGCGGTTGCCTTGCCGACAAACGGGACGGTTCTGCTTGCTCTTGGATTGACCTCAATAACGTAGACGCTCTCATTCTGTACGGCGTATTGAACATTCATCAGACCCACCACCTTCAGGTTTGCTGCAAGGGTTCGAGTGTAAGCCTTCATGGTGGCAATCACCTTTTGGCTGATATTATGATAGGGGAGAATAGAGGTTGAGTCACCGCTGTGTATGCCTGCGGCTTCCACATGCTGCATGATGCCGCTGATGACGCAATCCGAGGGATCGGCAATGGCATCAATGTCGAACTCTACGGCAGTTTCAAGAAAACGGTCAATCAGCAGGGGATATTTTTCAGTAATGAACAGGGCCTGATCGATATACTCTTTGAGTGAGTCGTCGCTGTAGACAATTTTCATGGCCCGCCCGCCAAGGACGTAGCTTGGTCTCACCAGTGCAGGGTATCCAATTCTGCGTGTTATCTCTTTGGCCTCTTCAAAGCTTATGGCAGTTCCGTATTCGGGGTGGGGAATGGCAAGCTGCTCAAGCAGTGCTCCGAATTTTTTCCGGTCTTCAGCCAGATCGATTCCCTTTGATGAGGTGCCGAGAATGGTGACACCTGCCTCGTGCAGCTTGGTCGAGAGCTTCAGTGGTGTCTGACCTCCAAAACTGACAATAACACCAAGAGGCTTTTCGTGTTCTATGATGCGTATGGTGTCTTCAAAGGTGAGCGGTTCAAAATAGAGTTTGTCAGCAATATCGTAGTCTGTCGAGACGGTTTCGGGGTTACAATTGACCATGATGGTCTCGTAGCCGGCCTCCCTGAGGGCAAAGACTGCCTGGACACAACAGTAGTCAAACTCAATACCCTGTCCGATCCGATTGGGTCCGCCACCAAGAATAATCACCTTTTTGTTCTCGGAGGAGATTGATTCGTTCTCCTCCTCGTACGTGGAGTAGTGATAGGGTGTTTTTGCATCGAACTCTGCCGCACAGGTGTCGACGGTTTTGAAGACAGACTCAACGCCGTAATGTTTTCGCAGGGCTCTTATGGCTGGTTCTGTCGTATTGAAAATATTTGCAAGCTGGAAATCGGAAAAGCCGTTTTGCTTGGCTTTCAAAAGCTGTTCTGCAGGAAATTTCCGGGTGAGGTCAGTAAACTCGTGGGTCAAGTCAAAAGCTTGAATGGTCATGCAATCTCACTATGATATTTATGAAAGCTTCGGGATGGAGCTGATAGAGCTGTAGTCAAGGTAACGATTCACTCATTGTTATTAAAACCGTTCTATTATACAAAAATGGCTATCCTTCTCAAAGCTGCGCTGTGTTACTGATTGGCGCTCTTTTTTTTGAACTCTGAAAATGGGAAAGGATTTTTTTACATTACCATCTCTATTTTATTCTCTATCCGGTTTGCAAAAAGGTGTAATCAACAGGTATGCATACAAAGATTTTTGACTCTATTGACGAAGCTCTTGAAGATATTCGGCAGGGGAAGCTTGTTATTGTTATCGATGACGAGGATCGTGAAGATGAGGGGGACTTTATTGGCGCCGCAGACCGGGCGACAACCGAGATGATCAATTTTATTACCAGAGAGGCTCGGGGTCTTCTTTGTGTGGCGGTAACGATGGAGAGGGCTAAAGAGCTGCAGCTTGATCCGATGGTGCAGAGGAACACCTCGCAGCACGAGACCAACTTTACGGTTTCGGTTGACGCGATAGCCGAGGGCGTTACCACAGGGATATCTGTCTATGACCGCACCATGACCATTACCATGCTTGGGGATCTCTCTTCGAAAGCTGATGACTTCTCCCGTCCGGGCCATATTTTTCCTCTC
Organism: uncultured Chlorobiaceae bacterium; assembly: GCA_903994525.1. Classification (GTDB taxonomy): domain Bacteria; phylum Bacteroidota; class Chlorobiia; order Chlorobiales; family Chlorobiaceae; genus Chlorobium. The sequence continues at coordinate 19,291 of CAJEXW010000028.1, read as the reverse complement.
AGGGCGATGGAGGGCGGTGTGCTCCGCCGTGTGGGACATACGGAAGCCGCTGTCGATCTTGCAAGACTTGCCGGTTGCACTCCTGTTGGTCTCCTTTGTGAAATTCTTAATGATGACGGAAGTATGGCCCGACTTCCCGAGCTGATCAAACTGAAGGCAAAATATGGGCTGAAGCTGATCACGATCAAGTCACTGGTTGCCTATCAGATGCAGCGCAACAAGCTTGTGCAACGGGCGGTTGAATCAAGGCTCCCGACGGCTTATGGAGAGTTCAAGCTTATCGCTTATGAATCGTTCACCGACCAGCATAACCATATCGCTTTTGTCAAAGGTGATATTACCACCGACGAGCCGGTGCTGGTGAGGGTTCACTCGCAGTGTGCCACGGGCGATACTTTTGCCTCTTTGCGCTGTGATTGCGGCAATCAGCTTGCCTCCGCGCTCACCATGATAGAAAAAGAGGGGCGCGGGGTATTGATCTATCTGATGCAGGAGGGACGCGGCATTGGTCTTATCAACAAACTCAAAGCCTATAACCTTCAGGATGAGGGGTTCGATACGGTTGAGGCCAATGAAAAACTTGGCTTCAAGGCCGACCTGCGTGATTATGGTATTGGTGCCCAGATTCTCAAGGATCTTGGTGTCAGGCAAATGAGGCTTTTGACCAATAATCCAAAGAAAGTTGTTGGCCTTGAGGGGTATGGCCTCGAAATTGTGGAGAGGCTGTCGCTTGAAATTGCCCCCAACTCAATCAATAAAAATTATCTCGATACCAAACGCGACAAGCTTGGCCATATTATCGGCTGCTCTTGTGGCACAGAAACACATTCTCACGACCGAACAACACAAAACCCGTAAACTTCCGTCAGGAAAAGGAATGAAAGACGATGGATACCGATATCCTTCAGAGGCAGGATAAAGAGCTTTTTGATGCTATTGCCAGCGAGACGAGGCGTCAGACAGATACCCTTGAGCTTATTGCTTCAGAAAATTTCACCAGCCGGGCGGTGATGCAGGCCTGCGGGTCGGTGATGACCAACAAATATGCTGAGGGCTACCCGGGCAAGCGCTACTATGGCGGTTGCGAGTGTGTTGATGTGGCTGAAAATCTGGCTCGCGATCGGGCAAAAAAACTTTTTGGATGCGACTATGTCAACGTTCAGCCTCACTCCGGCTCAAGTGCCAACATGGCAGTGCTTTTTGCGGTGTTAAAGCCGGGTGACACTATCATGGGTCTTGATCTCTCTCATGGCGGGCATCTGACGCATGGCAGCTCCGTCAACTTTTCCGGTCAGATGTTTGATGCGCACTCTTATGGTGTCGATCGCGAGACCGGTTGCATCGACATGAACAAGGTTGAGGAGCTTGCCCTGCAGGTTCGCCCAAAGCTGATTATCTGTGGAGCCAGTGCCTATTCTCAAGGTTTTGATATCAAGGCATTCAGAGCGATTGCTGACAAGGTTGGCGCATTTCTGATGGCCGATATTGCTCATCCAGCGGGGCTGATTGCCGCAGGTTTTCTGGGCAATCCCATTCCGCATTGCCACTTTGTTACCACCACAACCCACAAGACACTTCGCGGGCCAAGAGGCGGCATGATTATGATGGGCTCTGATTTTGAGAACCCTATGGGTATTACTATCAAGACCAAAACAGGCTCACGGCTGAAAATGATGTCGGAGGTGATGGATGCCGAGGTGATGCCGGGTATTCAGGGGGGGCCGCTGATGCACATCATTGCCGGCAAGGCTGTGGCATTTGGTGAGGCGTTACAGCCGTCGTTCAGGGAGTATGCCGGGCAGGTGATTAAAAACGCTGCGGTGATGGCCGAACGATTTGTGAATCTTGGCTACAATATTGTCAGTGGCGGCACGAAAAACCATCTGATGCTGCTGGACCTGCGCAACAAAAATGTGACGGGCAAGGTTGCTGAAAATCTTCTGCACGATGCAGGGATTACGGTCAACAAGAATATGGTGCCTTTTGATGACAAGTCTCCTTTTGTTACCAGCGGAATCCGTATCGGCACTCCGGCGATGACCACAAGAGGCATGAAAGAGAGTGAGAGCAAGAGGATTGCAGAGCTGATTGATCAGGTGATCTCTTCGGCGGAAAAGCCGGATGTCGGCACTATCTGTGCTGCGGTCAGAGAGGAGATACTGACGCTTTGTTGCAATAATCCAATCGAAGGATACAGCGTTTAGGAGGAGAGAGTGCAGTGAGCCACCCTGCCGGAAAGCGGGGAGGCTAACTGTTTTCAAGAATGGCCACGATCATCTTTTTCAGCTCCAGGGTGGTTGTCCTGATTTTTTTGTCGAGGGTGATTTTTTCGCGTGACAGGGCGATTTCAAGCTCCGGATCATTTTCCACTCTTATCTTTTCCGTCAGTATATTTTTCTGAAGCCGTAATGGCTCCAGGATCAGGTTCTTGAAGGCATCAAGGAACATGGCGAGGCAGCGCTTTGCATTATCGGCCTGAACATCGGACTGCTCAAGCCATTTCTGGCTGACCGGCGGGTCAATCAGTAATTCCGAAGCGAGGTCGCGGGCATCGGGATTGATGAAGGAGCTTATTTCCGAGGTAACATCAATTCGCTCCTCAGGATGTTCTGTGATGTCGTGATATCGACGGATCAAATGAGTGAAAATCTCCTGAGCCTCAGGGTGTGGCAGCTCCAGCATGGTCTCGTGTGATGCAGCAAACTCAAGGACGGCATTTCCGTAGCTGGTGCTTTCCAGAAGCGCTTTCAGAAAGGTTTTTTCCAGAACAGAGAGTTTTGGCGCAGGCTTGTGCGCTGACTGTGGCTCCTGACGGTTTTCGAATGAGACCCTCTTTTTTTCTGTTGCATCCTCCTCTTTTCCGAGTAACTCCTGGAGAGCCGCCAGACTGAGAGCAAGTTTTTTTGAAAGTTCCTGAAGATAGAGTTCCCTGCGGATTCGGTCGGGAACAAGCGAAATTGTGTGAGCCATCGCCCTTATTGCTCTTGCTTTAAGATCAGGTTGGGCAAAGTCACCTGATTCAATGAAAAAATGGAGCTGAAAGTCCTGAAAGGAGAGCATGTTTTTTTCAGCAAACTTGAAAAATTGTTCTCTTCCTTCACGACGCACAAAGCTGTCCGGATCTTCACCTTCAGGCAGAATAACTACAAAAGGGGTGATGTTTTCAGAGAGCAGTATATCGATACCGCTCAACATTGATTTTTGACCAGCCCGATCAGCGTCATACATAAACAACACCCTTTTGGTATAGTGGTGAAGCACTTTTGCCTGATAGCGAGTCAGTGATGTGCCGCAAGAGGCCACGGCGTTGGTCATACCCGCCTGATGGAGCGCAAGAACGTCCATGTATCCTTCAACCAGGATGGCGGTTTCAAGTCTTCTTATCTCGTTTTTGGCAGCATGAAGCCCATAGAGCAGCTTTGATTTTTCAAAGATCTTGCTCTCCGAGGAGTTGAGATATTTGGGTGTCTGGGGGTCACTCTCCAGAGTTCGACCTCCAAAACCGACCACCTGGCCTCCAACCGAAAAAATTGGAAAGATGACCCTGTTGCGGAAAATATCGTAACAGGAGCTTTTCTGTTTGTGAGGGGCGATCAGTCCAAGATCAATAAGATGTTTTTCTGCAATACCGGCCCGTTTTGCTTCGGTGACAAGGTAGTCCCACGAGTCAGGTGCACATCCGAGGCCAAACGCCTGGATCGTCTTGTCAGAAAGTGAGCGTTCCTGAAGATAGGTGTGACCTCTCTCTCCTGCTTTTCGTTCAAGTGTTTTGTGAAAGAGCCTTGCGGCCCAGCGGAGTGTCTGGTTCTGGCTCTCTTCATAAGGCGATTGTGCTGCATTTTTTTTGGTATACTTGCTGATGTCGATACCTGCCCGTTTTGCCACCAGCTCCAGTGCTTCGGGAAAAGGAACTCTCTCCATCTCCATCACAAAAGAGAAGACGTTTCCCCCTTTCCCGGTAGAAAAACATTTATAGAGCTGCTTGTCGGGGGAGACGATAAATGAGGGGGTTTTCTCGACGGTAAAGGGAGAGAGTGCCTTATAGTTGCGTCCTGAAGGCTGAAGGGTTACATAATCTGAGATAATATCGACAATGTCTGCCGCTTGCCGCACTTCGTCAATAATCGCAGAGGGGATTGGCTGCCGTCCCTTTGGCGGCAAAGTGTTGAAAGAATGCATCACATTTTATTCTTTTGTTGCAACAATTGGAACGATTACTGTTGAAAAGTAGAATGCTTATTTGCTAAATTGCACAAGTAATAGCGTTGTTGTTTATTGCTCTGAAGCTTCTCTGTTGCTGATTGCGCCAGTGTTCAGGGTAAGGCTTGGCAGCGGTAAATTGTGGTGATGTTTATGTTCGGAAAGTCTACAGTATAGCAAATTACAGTGTGGTTCATAATGCTTCGCTGTTCAGGATAATTTAAACGATCAAGCCTCATGAAACAGAGTTATTTCACAGCTCTTCTTATTGTTATAACCTATGCGGTTTCACTAGGCTTTTATGTGTGGATGGGCACAACCCCTCCAGCATCAATTTTTCATGCAGTATGGAAAGGCGGGCCGGTGGTCTCTGTTCTGATGGCACTTATTCTGATGGTTATTGCCTATACGGTGGAGCGGATTATTGCGTTGAAAAAGGCATCGGGAAAAGGAAATATTCCCGAGTTTGTGAAAAATCTCAAACTTGATATTGACAACGGCGCAATAGACAAGGCTCTTGCAAAATGTGACGACCATCAAAGCTCTCTCGCTGCGGTGTTGCGTGCGGCGCTGGAGCGGTACAAAATGCTCATCGATTTTAATGTGACTGACCGTGAGAAAAAGGTGAGTGAAATGGAAAAAGCGGTTGAGGAGGCGACCATTATGGAGATGCCGCTTCTTGAGAACAATCTGGTTGCAATCTCAACCATAGCATCAATTTCGACGATGGTCGGGCTGCTTGGAACAACTCTCGGAATGATCCGAGCGTTTGCGGCAATGGCAACAAGCGGAGCACCTGATGCCGTTCAACTCTCCCTTGGTATCTCCGAAGCTCTTTTTAATACAGCTCTCGGTATTTTTGGGGGTATCACCGGTATTATTGCCTATAACGTCTTTACCAGTCGGGTAGACCGTTTCAGTTACATGATTGATGAGGCCGCATTCTATATTATCCACACTCTTGGAACCGGTAAATAGGGTTGCTGATGTCGAGAATCAAAGCTAAACGGGTTGGTTTCAGGATAGATATGACTCCAATGGTGGATGTGGCATTTCTTCTTTTGACCTTTTTCATGCTGACCACCAAGTTTCGTCCCCCTGAACTGGTGCCAATTAATCTTCCCTCTTCTCATTCTGAACTCAAGTTGCCAGAATCCGATGTATTGACGGTAACGGTGACTGGCGACAATGCCTTTTTGATGGGGGTCTCTTCACAGCAGTCCCGGGAAAAAATTTTTAATTCAGTCATCAAACCGAAACTTCAAGCCTCAGGATTTTCTTCGACCACTGTTGCCGATTCCTTGAAGCATTTCAGGCTTGAAGATAATTTTCGTATTGATCGTGATGAACTCGACAAGTTTGTTGTGATGGCCCGTTTTGCCAGTCAGAAACTTCGACCTGTCATCAAGGCCGATGCCAATGCCAGCTTTGAGGCGGTCAATCAAGTTATTAAAGTGTATAAAAAAGCTAATCTGCTCACGTTTAATCTTGTTACGGTCCTCGAAAAGGAGGTTCGCTGATGGGTGTTGTCGATTCGCCGAATGGAGGTGGCGGCAAAAAAAAGGGCAGAAAAGGTTCAAAGCGAATTGGCTTTCATCTCGACATGACCCCGATGGTCGATGTGGCATTTTTGCTGTTGACATTTTTTATGCTGACGACCACCTTTTCAAAATCAAATACGATGGAGATCAATACACCTCCGGAAAAAACGGAGGTGAAAGTTGTGGAGAATAATGTTCTGACGCTAAGGATTGCCGATGACTCCACGGTCTATTGTTCTCTTGGTGGCGCTCTGCCAAGAAAAGTTCGATTATATGACTCTGGCGATACGCGCCAGCAGTCGGCATTGAGCGGGGAGCTTCGCCAGCTTCTGAAGCAGCAGACCGTAGCAAACAAGAAGCTGGTGATTGTGGTTAAACTCAGTGAAAAAGCAAAATATCGTCATCTTGTTGATATTATTGATGAGCTGAACCTTATGAAAATTGAGCGGTTTAGCCTTGATGATTATACTGATCAGGATGCACTTGCAATTAAGTGGGCAATTTAAGGCTGGAAGCAGCGAAGGAGGCTTTTCTGGTGTCGTCAAAACTGGAACAACTGCACAAGAGAGGAGTAACGGGTTGGGTAACATCTTGCGCTTCGGGAGATGAGTTTCTTGATACCGATCGATTGCGTCAACTACCTTATGGCAACCTTGTGCTTCGTCGGCAGGCGCATCTCTTTCTTGGCCACGGGGTTATTACCGCTGTTGTTTTGCTCGCTCTTTTTTGGCTGTTCGCAGCCAATTGGCAGAGCTTTTCCCGCTTGACCGGTCTGTTCGGAAAAGATGAGACAAAAGTGATCTGCTATGAAGTTGTCACCAACGTCACACAGTTGCCACCACCACCGCCCCTTGATTTGCCTGAGCCGGTTGTGGTGACTCCTTCAGCTCCACCATCACCCTCAGCTCCAGTTCCAGTATCGACACCTGTTTCACCAAGTGTTGGAAAGGTCAAGCAGGTGAGTCAGGAGGAGGCACCGGTGCAGCAGACAGTTGCCACACAGAAAGAGCTGCGGGAGGCAACACAGTCGCAGCCTCAGGTTACCCAGACTTCCGCTGTAGCTTCAGGGGGAGCTGGTAGCGCTGCCAGTTCTGGCGATGATGTGCCCATGTTTGTTCCCTGTGAAAAAATGCCGGGCTTTCTTGAACAAAAAAAACCGCACTATCCTGAAATGGCCAGAATTGCCGGGATTACGGGCAAAGTATTTGTCAGTGTGCTCATTGGTGAAAATGGACGGCCAATCAAGGCAAAGGTGATGAAGCGTGTTCCTGCTGATTGTGAAGTGTTCGATAAAGTTGCCATAATGTCTGTCATGGAGTCAAGATACTATCCGGGGATGCAGAACGGTACTCCCATCAAAGTGTGGTTCACCGTTCCTATCAGGTTTCAGCTTGATTAACCGGTCGCTTTTTCTTTGATGTTGGTCGATAAAGTATTGCATAGGTAATCCAGAGATAAGCGCCCACAAGTGTCACCGGGCTGACAAAGAGGGCAAAAATTCCGTCGACCGCCTGCTCAATGAACATGCCCAGATAGCTTGAGGCAATGACCAGCCCACCCAGTGCAATCATCATATAGTTGACCGGCTCAAGGGGCATGGTTGTCGCTTTTTCAGTAACTTTTTTATTCTGTTGCGGTTGCTGCCTGTTTTTCTTCGGTAAGGATTTCATCAAGTGTTGTGATACAGTATTGAGCCTCTTCACGGCTGATGGTTAGAGGAGGAAGAAGCCTGATAACATTAATGCTGGTAGCATTGACAAGTACATTCTTTTCAAGCGCTTTGGAGGCATAATATTTGGCATCTTTATCGACGGTTATGCCAATCATCAGGCCGTACTGACGGATTTCAAGAATCTGGGGATGTTTTGCCGCGAGCTTCTTGAGCTCATCACGGATAAAGCTCCCGATGGTCTCACCGTTTTCCATAAGGTGGTCATCATGGATGGCCTCAATCATGGCGATGCCCGCCGCACAGGCCACAGGGTTGCCGCCAAAAGTAGAGCCGTGGTTGCCGTAACTCAGCACATTCGCCACCTTTTCGCTGCCGATAACGGCGGATAGAGGAAGGCCCCCGCCAAGTGGTTTGGCAAGGCAGACCAGATCGGGCTCGGCATTGAGTTGGGTATAGCTGAAAAATGTGCCTGTTCTTCCGCATCCAGCCTGAATTTCATCAGCGACAATCAGAAAGTTATACTGTTCACGGAGCTGCTTCAAGCGGTCAATAAACTCCTGTGATACGCGGTGAATTCCCCCTTCACCCTGTACCGCTTCAACAAACACCGCCGCTGTTTTGGCAGAAACCTTCTCTTCAAGATCGTTAATATTGTTGAAAATTATTCTGCCGGTTCCGGTCAGCAAAGGTTCAAAGCCATCAACATATTTCGGTTTTGCCGTCAACGACATGGCACCGTATGTTCTGCCATGAAAGCAGTTGCTCAGCGACAGCACCTCGTTTTTATCGGGATCTCCGAACTGGCAGGCCCACTTTCGGGCAATTTTGATGGCCGCTTCAATAGCCTCAGCGCCGCTGTTGGCCAGAAAAACCTTTGAGAGGCCGGAGAGCGCAAGCAGCTTTTCAGCAAGTTCAAACTGAGGCTGCATCATAAAAAGGTTTGATGCGTGGATAAGCTTTTCAGCCTGTCTGCTGATTGCTTCGGAAAGACGTTTGTCGCCATAGCCAAGGGCATTGACACCAATGCCCGCAATCATATCGAGATAACGGGTACCGTCATCACCGACAAGCCAGACTCCTTCGCCATGGGAGACGGCAATGGGTAGGCGGGCATAATTATGAAAAAAAAGGTGCTTTTCAGTTTCAGGGGTGACTGGTAGAGGTGTCATGGTCTCTTCTATTAAAACATTTTCAGGTGAAATCGCTTCTTTATAAGCGTGCCACAAGTGGTTGATCTTGGTCCATCGTGAGGCAGCTATAGCCTGCCATATATCAAACATGAGGCCTAATCTACGGAAAAAATAGATGAGTGGAAAAATGGAAACACTCAGTCTCTTCGGTAGCTGGTACCGGGTTCGCGTTGTTCAGTTCTTTGCTTGAGACTCTTTCCATATAAAAAAGAGCCTCACAGCTCGCCAGAGGCCATAAGCGCCGGTAAGCAAGGCATAAAGTTGAAGATCATTTTTCCCGGCAAAGGTTGCTGGAAGGGGCATCAAAAAAATGTAGAGGGATATGCCGATAAAGGTGACTGCCAGCACCATGCCTGTGATCATTGCTGCGTTGGCCGGTTTTGTCATTTTCGATCTTTTTCGCCGTTGGTGTCAGGGCATTTGTTACTGCTGCCGTAGAATCTCCACTCACGGTTGATAATCAGACGAGCGCCGTAGCTGAAGGTAAAATAGGACCATCCCCACTGTAACAGCACGAAAACGCGGTGACGAAAACTGGTCAAAAAATAGATATGGACCAGAAGCCAGGTAAACCAGGCAAAAATACCGTCGAACTTTATTTTACCAAACTCAACGATGGCCTTGTTTTTACCGATAGTGGCCATCTGCCCTTTATCAAGGTAGCGAAACGATTTTCGTGCTTTTGATTTGAGATCAAGCAGGATGTTTTTGCCGATGCAGCGCCCCTGCTGCAGGGCGACCGGGGCAAGTCCCGGCAGTGGAGTGCCGCTCTCTGTTGTAAAACAAGCAAGGTCACCTCCGACAAATATTTCAGGATGACCGGGCATGCTCAGGTCTTGCTCAACCATGATCCGTCCGATACGATCCATTTCAACCCCGGCCATGGTTTTTCCAATTCCGACGGCAGTAATTCCTGCAGCCCAGAGCACCGTTGCCGCCTCAATGCGCTCATTGCCGATCTGCACACCGTTTGCATCAACATCACTCACCATGCTGCTTGTCCAGACCTGAACGCCAAGTTTCTCCAGCGAGCGTGTCGCCTTGCTGGCAAGATCGGGTGAAAATGAGCCAAGAATTCGAGGCGCAGCCTCAACAATAAAGATTCTGGTTAGCTTGGGATCAATGTTCCGGTAAAATTTTGAGAGGGTATAACGGCTCATCTCACCGATTGAGCCTGCCAGTTCCACCCCTGTGGGACCGCCACCAACGATAACAAAGGTAAGCAGCTTTTTGCGCTCAACAAAATCGATCGTTCGTTCCGCCCGTTCGTAGGCCTCCATCACCCGTCGCCGAATCTCTTTTGCCTGGGCGAGGGTTTTCAAGCCAGGAGCAAACTCCTCCCATTCGTTATGGCCGAAATAGTGGTGCTGGACACCACAGGCCACAATCAGATAGTCGTAAGGTATGGTGTTAAAATCGGTCAGGACAGTTTTTTTCTCAACATCAATTCCCTCTACTATTCCCTTGAAAACGGTAATGTTATGGTAGTTGGCCAGCATGTTCCGCAAAGGGGCGGCAATATCGCCCTCTCCAAGGGCAGCCATCGCCACCTGGTAAAGCAGTGGCTGAAAGAGGTGGTAGTTCTTGCGGTCAATCAGGGTAATCTCTATGTCAGGCTTGTTGCCAAGAACCTTAGCCGCGTTGATCCCTGTAAATCCACCACCTATAATTACAACCCTCTTTTTCATCTCCAACGTTTTCTTGGTTTTACTGCTTCGTGAAATATTGTGCTGCCGATATGGCAGGCGTGCAGTAAGGTATAAAAAAGAGGGAATTATCCGAACATCTCCCTGATTTACTGTAAAAACTAAGTGAGGTGTTCAATAAGTGCCTGGTAGAGGGGAAATGTAGTGAGTAACTCGTTTTTATCAGCAAAAGTAAAGTCACGGAAGTCAAAGCCGGGCGCTACCACGCAACTCACCACGCTATAGCTCTCACCATCAGCTTCTGCACAACAAGCTCCAAACCAGCTTTCAGCAGTCACCGTCTCCTGTAAAACCTGGCCTTTGTCGGGCTCAAGTCCGAGGGTAAAGCTCGATGGAACGCCAGTTTCAGGAAAGATATACACGGTCAGCGGCGCACCGGCGTGGTAAAACCACAGCTCATCCGAATGAATCCGGTGCAGTTTTGAGTAGTCATTGCCTCTGAGAAGATAATAAATGGAAGTGGCCCAGGAGCGCGGCCCCTTGAAGAGCGTTTTCTCATCGAATGGATACGACCCGCCACTTCGCCAGGTTTCGCGATAGAAGCCCCCTTCGGGATGGGGCAAAAGCTTCAGCTTTTCAATCCAGAATTCAGCCTTTTGCATGGATTTTTTCGCGGATTTTGGCGGTTTTTTGCCGCGATGCATCAGCCAGTTTTTTGCGGAACTCAAGCAGGGAGGCCATCAGTGCTTCGTCGGAGAGAGCAAGAATCTGTACTGCGAGAAGTGCTGCGTTGCGGGCATTGTCAATCCCCACAGTGGCCACAGGGATACCTGCCGGCATCTGCACAATCGAGTACAGTGAGTCCTGACCGTTCAGCTTTTTGCTGAAGATTGGCACGCCGATCACTGGGAGCACCGTCATGGCAGCCGTAACACCGGGTAGATGCGCCGCGCCACCAGCTCCGGCAATAATCACCTTAAGCCCGCGCTCAATGGCTGAAGAGGCATACTCCTCAAGGTCGTGCGGTGTGCGGTGGGCTGAAATAACCGAGATCTCAGAGGCAATCTTAAAATCATCCAGGGTTTCTGATGCCTCCTTCATAATGTCGAAATCAGAGTCAGAGCCCATCAGGATGCCGACAACCGGTCGGTTATTATCTGTTGTTGTTTGTTTCATGGAGAGAAAATGACAGTTAAACGATTTATCAAGAAAGCTTCGCAGGGGTGAAATTCTGTTAGCACAGGGTGCAAGTCCTGGGGCTGGGTGCAATGATTTCACGCAGGGATGTGCATAACGATTTATGAAATTGCCGAGTTTTATGTATTTTCACAAGAACCAATTTAAAAAAATTATCCTTGTTGAGGAAGAGTAACAATGGCAACCAATCTCGCGGTAAAGTACAGCAATCCCGGTCCCCGTTATACCAGCTATCCGACCATTCCCTCATGGAGCACCGACGGTGTGACGCAGGAACAGTGGAAAGAGGCGATGGTGAAGGGTTTTAACGATAGTAACGAGACCACCGGAATTAGTCTGTATATCCACATTCCCTACTGTGAGAACCACTGTTACTTCTGCGGATGTAACGCTCACCGCACCCAGGATCACTCCTACGAAACTCCCTATCTTGAAGCGCTCCTCGAGGAGTGGCAGATGTACACCGATGTTTTTCCCGGCAGGCTCAATGTCAAGGAGCTGCATATCGGCGGCGGTACCCCAACCTTTTTCAGTCCTGCAAACCTTATTCGCCTCATTGACGGTATCTGCAAAAATGTCAACAAGATGGACAACTATATGTTCAGCTTTGAGACCAATCCAAAGTCAACGTCAAGGGAGCATCTTGAAGCGCTCTACAGCGTGGGCTTCCGCCGCATGAGTTTCGGAATCCAGGATTTTGACCCGATTGTACAGCAGGAGATCAATCGTCTCCAGTCGTTCGAACTGGTCAAGGAGAAGATCGATCTTGCCCGGAAAATCGGCTTTACCTCAATCAATTTTGACCTTGTCTATGGCTTGCCAAAGCAGACCATGGCTACCATTACTGATACCATTCAGAAGGTGATGGAGCTGAAGCCCGATCGCCTCGCCTTTTATGCTTATGGCCACAACCCTCACATGTACGAAGGGCAGCGCAAGTTCAAGGAAGAGGATCTGCCGGTTGGTGACGTGAAGCAGGAGCTGTACGATAAGGGCAGCGCCATGCTTGAGTCCATCGGCTATCATGAAATCGGCATGGACCACTTTGCCATTGAGGGCGATGCTCTCTACATAGCGGCGAAAAACGGTACACTCCACCGTAACTTTATGGGCTATACTGAAAACACTACCCAGATGATGCTGGCGCTGGGTTCATCCTCCATCAGCGATACCTGGTACGCTTTTGCCCAGAATGAACGTGACGATACCTCCTACATCAAGGCCGTGAACGAAGGTCGTTTCCCGCTGCATCGCGGTCACCTGCTTACCGACGAAGATCTTGTGCTGCGCCGTCACATCCTCAACCTGATGTGCAAGCAGGAGACTTCATGGGCCGATCCGAAGCTGTATACTGAAGAACTTGACATCGCACTCTATCGTCTTGAAGATATGGGGAACGACGGGCTGGTAGTTCTTGGCGACAGGAGTGTGCGTGTGACTGAGGTTGGTATTCCGTTCCTACGAAATATCTGTATGGCTTTTGATGCAAGGCTTTGGAGTTCTGACAGCCTTTCGAAGGCATATAATGTGTCGCGTGATATTCAGAAAAGCTATATTGAGAAAGCTCGACTTGCCAAGGAGCAAAAAAAATAGCTGACCCCTGCGGGGGCCTTTTAAACTATACAGGGTGATTATGGTCACCCTTTTTTATGTCATCTCTATGACCAAAAAGATTAAAATAGGGTTTATTGGCAGTGGCTGGGCAAAGTTGGCGCAGGCACCAGCCTTTTCACTGATAGAGGATGTTGAACTTGCTGCCATGGCTAGCCCAACAGAGCTGCATCGCCAGAAGTTCATGAAGATGTTCGATATCACTGATGGTTTTGCCGACTGGCGCGATATGCTGCAGTGTGAACTTGACCTTGTCTGTGTAACAACCCCGACCTTTCTGCATGCCGAGATGGTCAATGGCGTGCTTGGAAGCGGTAAAAGCGTGCTCTGTGAGAAACCTTTTGCTCTTAATGTTGAAGACGCGGCATCAATGGTTGCTGCTGCATCAACAGCTTCAGGTTTTGGGCTTCTTGACCATCAGCTCAGGTTTCATCCGTCAGTACGTTGTATGAAACAGATGATTGATGGGGGAGAGATAGGTAAAGTGTACGAAGTGAGAGCAGTGGTTAATCTCGCCAGCCGCAATAGGCCTGATATGCCATGGTCATGGTGGTGCGATGTTGAAAAAGGCGGGGGAGCGCTAGGCGCAATCGGTTCCCATCTGGTTGATTTGAACCGTTATCTGATCGGAGAAATATCTGAGGTGTCGTGCAACCTTGGCATCAGTATTCCGTTTCGTCCCGATAAGTCAGGTCAGCCCTGTGCCGTGACGTCGGATGATCACTTTGCAATGATGATGAAGTTCGGTGCGTTATCCGTTGCGCTTGGCAGCTCTTCGTTGATGCATGTCACCACTGTCGGGGCCTATACCTGGTTTTCATTTGAAGTGGTCGGTAGCTTGAAAACGATCAGGCTTGATGGCGCAGGACGGTTGTGGGAGGTTGCAAATGAAGCTGCCCATGGTGGTCGCAGCCTTATCGATGTACCTCGCTGGAAACTGGTGGAACCGATGCTTGCATGGGACGAGCTGGTTTTGCAGGAAAAAATCAGACAATCCTCACTTGCGGTGCATGGCATTTTTGCAGTTGGATTTGCCTTTCTTGCTCACCGGATTGTCAAAGCCCTCAAGAACAATGAAAGAACAGTGCCCGATGCTGCAGGTTTTATGGATGGGCTCATGATTCAGAAAGTTTTGCAGGCTGGCCGAAAGTCCCACAAGCTGCACCGTTGGGTGAAAATTTAACGAATCACTCTTCTTCTGGCTCTTCCTTATTGCTGACGTTATTCATGAAACCGGACAGTAAGAATACTCAAGGGCCAGTCGCAAGTGACAGTGTGCTCTCTTTTTCCAGTCGCTATCTCTGCAATCATATCAAGTTCGAGTTCAGTGTAAAATTTTCGGGCAGAGGTGAGTCCGTCGAGGGCAAAAGATGGCATACACTGCAAGCTCGCCATCAATGGGACGCCGCCTGTCAGCAGGATACTGCGGTAGCCGTCAATACCGATAAAAGCGGTTGTTGTATGCTTTGCTGCCTCTGCAATGATGATGGCCAGTTGACCTGGAGTGAAATGGTGAAGACTCTGGGACATCACCATGAGATCAAAGGTACCGGTGGAAAAATCCGGAAGGTCAAAGGCATTGAGGAGCATAAAAGAGAGAGGAAGCTTTTTTGTTGTCGCCAGCTCGTTACCCTCCGAAATAAATTTTGGCACAATATCTGAGGCAGTAACTGAAACAGGCACCCCTTTGCGTTGCGCCTCTTCTGCCAGTGCAACTGCCAGTCCCCCGGAGCCACATGCCAGCTCAAGGATGCTGACCTGTCGTTGCTCACGCGTCGCCAGCTCTTCGAGGAGAGAGAGAAGGAGGGTGACATATCGGGGGTAGAGGCGCATCATGTTGTTCTGGCGGTCAAGCGCCTTGACCATTTCCAGTTTTTCGCCCTCCGACCGGCTGCTGTCGTCCATCCATTCGTTCTCTCTGGTACGCAGCGCCCTGTCGACAAGCTCTGTGAGATAGGAGGTCGCGCCAAGTTGTTGTGAGACTTTGAAGCGCTCCTCAAGAAAGCGTGCCACAACATCGTTGGTTTTGGCTTCCAGCTCCTTGCTGCTGTGCCATTCAGGAGGGTACTCTCCAGATGCCCGAAGGTTTGCAAGAGCCAGATCTCCCTCTTTTTTCAGTTGAAGCATGATAGTACCGGAAGAGTGATAAGGACATCAGTACCGTTCGAGGCTGAACTTTTCGCCAAGGTACATTTTTCTTACTTCAGGGTTGGCCGCAATCTCTTGAGAGGTCCCCTGCATAAAAATGCTACCATCAAACAGCAGGTAAGCGCGGCTGGTGATGGAGAGCGTTTCGTGGACATTGTGGTCGGTGATAAGGACTCCGATGTTGCGTTTGGCAAGTTCTTTAACAATTTGCTGGATGTCTTCGACAGCGATGGGGTCAACCCCGGCAAAAGGCTCATCAAGCAGGATAAATTTGGGGTTGAGCGCCAGTGCCCTTGCAATTTCAGTTCGTCTCCTTTCACCTCCAGAAAGAGCATAACCCATGTTTTTGCGGATATGGGCGATGTTCAGCTCTTCAAGCATTTTATCTGCCCGTTTTATCTGCTCTTTTTTTGAGAGGGAGGTAAATTCCAGAACACCGAGAATGTTTTCTTCTACCGTAAGATTTCGAAAAACGGAGGCCTCCTGCGGCAGGTAGCCTATGCCGAGTCTCGCCCGTTTGTACATGGGAAGGTCGGTAATCGTTGTGGAATCGAGAAAAACGTCACCGCCACTGGGTCGAACCAGTCCGACAATCATGTAAAAAGTTGTGGTTTTACCAGCGCCATTGGGTCCAAGAAGCCCAACAATTTCGCCTTGTTTCACCTCAATCGAAGAGCTTTTTACAACTTCACGCTTGTTGTAGATTTTTTTCAGCTTGCTGCAGCTCAGTGTGGCTTTCATACCGGTAGTATTACTTCCCGAAAGAGAGAGATATGTAAAAAAATGATAAAAGAACGAGGTTACACACCTCGTTCTTTTATCATTTTTGTATCAGGAAAAAAAAAGACCCACGCTACCGTTTCTAATCCCTGAATCGCTGTTCAACTTCCTTTGTCGGTTTCGCGTAACCAGCCCTTTTGTGAGAAGATCCCCTCAAGCCCGACGACAGTCCACCATAAAGTTGCGGATAAGCATTGGATCCAAGTCTTTTCGCATTCTACATAGCGTCACCAACGACCCACAAGTGCCCATCAATAACACCTCCAACAACCTTCCGCAGGCTACGGCACCGTATGTAAAAACTCCTGATAAATCAGCCGTGACAGCCCTTGGTTACCTTTTATTGTAACTCTTCTGAACATTTTAATTAAACCCCCGTAAAAAAAAAATAATATTTTCATTTACCAGTAACTCTATTGCATGGAACGGATTTTTGCGAAGAGTTCCCTGTAAGAACTCGTGGCAAACTCGCTCTCATCTTCAGGAAGCGCCACATATTTTGCCAAAATCTCCAGCACCGGCCGCTCAAGGTGGCACGCTATGTTAAGAATGCGCTCAGGATCATCTTTAAGTGCCATGATAATGAACTTTTCAACCTGGTTCCGTTTCATTTTGGCAAGAATCTGAGCCATCATTTTCTCGTCAAGATGAGCAGAGATTTTACTGAAATATTCCAGGGGGAGGTCGTTGGCGTAACCCGTTGCTTGATCGATCCCCATTTTGATGCACACCTCGGCGGCAATGCGTGGGCGGATGTGTTCAACCATGAGCGGTATGACCATGAAATTCGGGATGTATTTGACAATCATTGCTATGGCATTGTAGAGATCATCAAGTCCTTCAGTTTCACGGTCGACAAGATTTTTCGCCCAGGTGACTACTTCCTGTTTTTGCTGTGGCTGCAACTGCAGGAGCGCCTCGGGTACAGGCTCCTTGCTCCATGCAAGCAATTCATCCAATTCGCTCATTTGTATGTTCAGTTATATTATCTGTTACTGCGGAGCATCCGGCACTTTTATTTTTTTTATTGTGCCCTTAGTTTATAAAAAAAAAGCAGAATAGAAAACTTGAAAAGCACTCTGTGTGATGGCTGCAACATTGAGCGTAATAGTTATATTCACCTTTATCACACGCTCAGTAGGGAAAATAACGTAAGGAATGGTGAAACGGTATGGTGCTTTTAACGGTTGAAGGGTTACAGAAAAAATATGGTCTGAAGCATCTGTTTGAGGATGTTTCGTTTGGCATTGATGATCGCGACAAGATTGGTATTATCGGGGCGAACGGGAGTGGCAAAAGTACGCTCCTGAAGATTCTTGCGGGGGTTGAGATACCCGACAAGGGGAAGGTGATGGTGGCCAACCAGAAACGGATTGCTTATCTGCCGCAGGATTCTCCCTATAATCCTGAGGATACTGTGCTTCAGGCGATTCTGAAGTCGAGCGACAAAGTGATGGATCTCATCTATGAGTATGAGGTGGTCTGCAAGGAACTTGAGACGAAACACAGCGATGACCCTTCGTTACTGGAGCGGATGAGCAGGCTTGCTCACGAGCTTGATGTGACAGGTGCATGGGAGCTGGAGTCGAATGCCAAAACGGTGCTTGGCAAGCTTGGCCTCTACGATTTGACGGCTATTATGGGCACCCTCTCCGGCGGTCAACGCAAGCGGGTGGCGCTCGCTCATGCGCTGGTAGTGCCGAGCGACGGACTGATTCTCGATGAGCCGACCAACCATCTTGATGCCGACAGCGTTGAGTGGCTGGAGCAGTATATCCGCCGCTATCAGGGGGCGGTGCTTCTCATTACCCATGACCGCTATTTTCTTGACCGTGTGGCGACGCGGATGCTTGAGCTGGATGGTCGTACGGCAACCACTTTTACCGGTGGCTACTCAAGCTATCTGCAACAGAAGGCGGAGCAGGAGGAGCAGGCGATACGGGACGATCGCAAACGTCAGGCGCTTGTCCGCCAGGAGCTCGACTGGATGCGCAGTGGCTGTAAGGCGCGAACCACCAAGCAGAAAGCGCGTATGCTCCGGGCCGAGAGTCTGGTCTATGCACCGAAAAAGGAGAAGACGAAAGAGCTTGATATCGGTCTTGGCGCGGGACGTCTCGGCGATAAAATCATTGAGTTTCATAAGGTGTCGAAGTCTTACGGCGACAAGGTGCTGCTTCGCGACTTTGAATATCACCTTCAGAAAGGAGATCGCATTGGTATTATTGGGCCGAATGGTTCGGGCAAAACCACGCTGTTTGAGATGATTACCGAGCGAGTCAAGCCTGACAGTGGCCATATTGCCATGGGCAAGACGGTGAAAATTGGCTACTACGATCAGCAGAGCCGTGGCCTCGACGACGATAAGCGGGTGATTGAGTGCATCCAGGCGGAGGCAGAACAGATTACCACCAAGGATGGCTCGGTGCTTTCGGCCTCAAAAATGCTTGAGCGCTTTCTCTTTGCCCCCTCTACCCAGTACAGCTATGTGCGTACCCTTTCCGGCGGAGAGCGTCGTCGTCTCTATCTGCTGCGGCAGCTTATCGGTTCGCCCAATGTGCTTTTGCTTGATGAGCCAACCAACGATCTCGATATTCCAACGCTGCGGGTGCTTGAGGATTATCTTGACACCTATCAGGGTTGCCTTATGGTGGTGAGCCATGACCGTTATTTTCTGGATCGCACGGTTGAGTATATTTTTGCCTTCGAGGCAAATGGTACCATTCGTCGCTATCCCGGCAACTATACGCTCTATCTTGAACTGAAGGCATCGGAGGGAAAGGGCGAGTCGAAACCGGTGAAAAAAGCGCCGGAGCTTCCGAAACCTGTGGCCCTGGTTTTGCCAAAGCAGAGCAAACTTTCCAGCAAGGAGAAACGTGAGCTTGAGCAGCTTGAGCGATCGATTCAAGTGGCGGAGAGCCGTCAGTCTGAAATAGCAGTGCAACTTGCCACCGCAGGAGCCGATTTTGGCTTGCAGCAGAAGCTTGGCGCTGAACTGCAGGGGCTCCAGCAGCAGCTCGAAAAGGAGATGGCCCGTTGGAGCAAACTTGCCGAGCAGGCGTGAAACGCTTAAGGCTGGCGTTGGTAAAGCGTTAAAGCCCCGAAGGGGCACTACCCTGCTGGCGCAGGGTGCAAGCCCTCCCTGTCGCTAGTGTCATGTCACGCGTATAAAGTCGCATAAAAGTGTTATCTTATTCTTTCATAATCACCCAACCAAGATTTGACTATGAAGAAATACAAAGTGACCCTGACCCAAGAAGAGCGAAAGGATCTGGATGCACTTAGCAACAAAGGAAAGCGTGCGGCTCA
>CAJEXW010000027.1 GCA_903994525.1 uncultured Chlorobiaceae bacterium | reverse complement strand
CACAAACAAAGCTTTTTGTTGTTAATCAGGCACCTGTGGGAGCACTTCCATTGACCGTACAGGTTCAAGTGAGTACTATGAATTGGAATGTGGTTATCTCTTCCAGTAACATAAATTAGATTTATAATTCTATTTTTGGAGAAATCTTATAGTCAGGGTTGTGCCGCTGACAGTTAAAGAGGTATTCTCTTCGTGGAGGGCGGTTCTTGGGAAGAGGAGATCATAGCTATATTATTGCACAGAGATGCTCCTCTTCCTTGTTTGTATTAGATGGGGGGGGTGGAATACAGTGAGAGTCAGTGGCATATCTCTTCTCACACTATCAATCGGAAGGATAACGAATGTAATGAGGTTGATCATGAAAAAGCTGCCGGTAGGCATACAGACCTTCAGTGAGATCATTCATCAGGATTATCTCTATATCGACAAAACGGGGATTGCCTGCAGCCTGATTGAGAGGTTTAAATACGTTTTTCTGTCGAGGCCCCGTCGATTCGGCAAAAGCCTGTTCCTTGACACGCTGAAAAATATTTTTGAAGGCAAACGAGAGCTGTTTCGCGGACTGCTGATTGAGGATCAATGGAACTGGGAGGTGAGCTATCCGGTCATCAAAATCAGTTTCAGTGGCGGGATTCGCAGCCAGGAAACTCTTCGTAAAAACCTGTTCTATATTTTGAATGACAATCAGGAACGGCTTGATGTTTTCTGCGACGAAAAAGAGGATCCAAACCAGTGTTTTGCTGAGCTCATCAAAAAGGCATCACAAAAGTATCACCAGAAGGTTGTTATTGTGGTTGATGAGTATGACAAGCCCATTGTGGATAATATCGAGAATATCCCGGAGGCTCTCAACATTCGGGATGGAATGCGTGACTTTTACACAAAAATCAAGGAGAACGACGAGTATTTGCGCTTCGTCTTCCTTACCGGCGTGAGCAAATTCTCCAAAGTATCGCTCTTCAGCGGGCTGAACAATCTCGAAGATATCAGCCTCAACCCTGAGTATGGGTCAGTCTGCGGTTACACCCAGCATGATGTTGACACCGCTTTTGCTCCTTATCTTGAAGGCGTTGATATGGAAGAGATCAAACGGTGGTACAACGGGTATAACTTTTTGGGTGGCAAGGTTTATAACCCGTACGATATCCTGCTCTTTATCAAGAACCAAAAAATATTCAGGAACTACTGGTTTGAGACAGGAACGCCAAAATTTCTGATTGATCTCATAAAACAGCACCACTATTTCGTTCCCAGGTTAAACCGACTGCGAGTGAATGAATCTCTGTTTAACAGTTTTGACATTGAAAAACTCAATCTTGAAACTATTTTGTTTCAGACCGGCTATTTGACCATCAAGCGATTGCTGCCGTCGGCCATGGGTGTCAGCTACGAGTTGGGATTTCCCAACAAGGAGGTGCAGATCAGTTTTAACGATTATATCCTGCAATCGATAACCAGCGTTTCAGAAATAGAACCTGTCCGCTGCGAGCTGCTTGACCTTGTCAGCAGCGGTGATATTGGACAATTTGAGGCTGTCATCAAACGCCTTTTTGCAAGTATCGCCTACAATAATTTCACCAACAATGATATTGAGCGTTACGAGGGCTTTTACGCCAGCGTGCTCTATGCCTGTTTTGCCAGTATCGGAGTCGATATCATTGCTGAGGATGTGAGCAATAAAGGGCGAATTGACCTGACGCTGAAGGCCGGGGGAAGAACCTTTCTTTTTGAATTCAAGGTGAGCGACGGGGAGCCACTTGAGCAGCTCAAGAAAATGAGGTATTACGAGAAATATGCTGGCGAGCGCTACCTGATTGGCATTGTTTTTGACCCGAAGGAGAGAAGCGTCAGCAGGTTTGAGTGGGAGAAGGTTGTGTAGGGAGCTATACCATGGCAGCCAGTGTTGAACATTAGAGTGTTGCTTTTGATAGTACTATTCTGATGGAATTATGTTGGAAATTGAAGCGAAAAACCCATGAAATCACGATTTGTCGGAGTGGCCGGTTTGCCGAGGGCAGGTTCAACACTGCTCTGCCAGCTACTTGGCGAGCACCCTGAGATCAGTTGCGAGGGGCACAGCTCGCCACTCTGTAACGCACTTCTCGACACCCGTCGTTTTATCAGCGATGACCAGTTTTTTCTGTCGCAGCTTGATGTTCAGTACGATACAACCTACGACCATCTTCGTACGGCCATGCAGGGATTTCTCCATGGATGGTACAGTGATTGCCAGAAGCCAGTGGTTGTCGACAAGAACCGTGCCTGGTTGCACTGCATCGAACTGCTGCTGCATCTTGACCCGGCGGCTCGTCTCCTGGTTTCCATTCGCGATCTGAACCAGATTTATGGCTCCATAGAGGCGCAGCATCAGAAGTCAATTCTGGTTGATTTTATAGACCATCTGGCTGACTATGACCGGCTCGGCAGGGCTAACATGCTTTTTGCGCAGGACAAATCTATCGGAGCGCCTCTCTCCTCGATTCAGGCCGTGCAGGATCTGCCCCAATCGGTCAAGAATCGGATCTTTTTTGTGAAGTTTGAGGATCTGGTAGCAATGCCGGTGGAGACAATGTCGCGCATCTATTCGTGGCTTGAGGTGATGCCGCATACGATCAATCCTGAAAAGCTGACGGTGAGGCCCCATGAGAGCGACAGCCACTATCGCCATAAATATCTGCACCGGCAGCAAAGCTGCATTTCACCGCCAAAACCGCATGAAGTGCCGCCCCGTATTCGCGAGCTTATCGCCAATGCCTGCCGCTGGTATAATGAGTGGTTTTACCCTTCAAGCATCCGATAATAGAATAAGAGAGTGTTGAGATGATGACTGACAGAAAGCTCGCTGAATCGGGGAAATCTCATAGAGATATCTACTGGCATACCGGGGATGTTGCTCCGTCCGAGCGTGCAGCATTAAAAAGTCAACACCCTTGCGTTATCTGGCTGACTGGACTTTCGGGGTCGGGCAAGTCAACCCTTGCCAACAGAGTGGAGCGCAGCCTGGTAGAGGCGGGGCGACATACGATGTTGATGGATGCCGACAATCTTCGCAGCGGCCTGAACAGCGATCTCGGTTTTAGCGAACAAGAGCGCATCGAAAATATTCGCCGTATTGGTGAAGTCTCAAAACTGATGACCGAAGCAGGTCTTATGGTCATTACCGCCTTTATTTCGCCATTTCAGGCCGATCGTGCTATGGTCAGAGCACTTCTGCCTGCCGGACAATTCATCGAGGTTTACCTCTCCACGTCGCTTGCAGTCTGTGAAGCCCGCGATCCGAAAGGGCTTTACCGCAAGGCGCGAAAAGGTGAAATTGCTCATTTTACCGGAATAAGCTCACCCTACGAACCGCCGCTTCAACCCGAAGTTTGCATAGATACAGCCTCTTTATCGGTGGAGGAGAGCTCCGATCTCATCATGCAGTATCTCTCTCTTAAAAGAGTAGCTGAATGACATCCCTGAAAATTCTTTTTTGCCAAACAAATGACAAATAATGACTTGATTGTTTCTCCATCAAGTGTAGCCAAATCAATCCATTCCCGGTTCTTGCCTTACATCATTTTGCGGTAGTGAAGGTATAATTTGTAGAATTAAGCGGAATAATTTACATTACCGAACTTTATTTTTTTCCGCGAAAGGTCCAGTTAATCCATAGTAAGAGCATGAGCATGAGCAAGACGTTAAGTTTTAAAACATATTCGGCAAAGCCTGCAGAGGTTGACCGCAAATGGTATGTTATTGATGCCGAGGGGCAGGTATTGGGCCGAATGGCTTCCGAAATCGCGAAAGTCCTTCGGGGCAAGCACAAGCCACAGTTCACTCCGCACATTGATACTGGCGACTTTATTGTGGTCACCAACGCTGAAAAGGTTGTACTGAGCGGAAAAAAAGAGGAGCAGAAGAGTTACTTTTCACATTCCCACTATCCCGGTGGTGTCAAGGTCGACCACGTTAAAGATCTCCTGAAGAAAAAGCCTGAGCGAATTGTCGAAAATGCGGTGTGGGGTATGTTGCCGCATAATAACCTTGGCCGTCAGCTTTTCAGAAAGCTTAAGGTCTACCCTGGCGCAAGTCACCCTCATGTTTCGCAGTCACCAGTTGAGATGAAAGTAAACTAAATTATTAAAGAATTGGGAATGAAAGAGGTTATCGATACAGTGGGTCGCCGTAAAACCTCGGTGGCTCGAGCTTTTTTAACACCTGGTAAAGGTCGGATTATTATCAACAAGCTACCGGTTGAAGAGTATTTTAAGGATGAATTCAAACGTCAGCAGGCTCTCAGACCTCTTGTTATTACTGAAAAAACAGAAGAGTTTGATATCAAGGTCAATGTTCAGGGTGGCGGCGTTACCGGCCAGTCAGGGGCGGTCAGTCTTGCTATTGCTCGAGCTCTGACAGAGTTTGATGAAGCAGCTCGTGCCATTCTTAAAACGGAGAAGCTGTTGACCAGAGATCCCCGCATGGTTGAACGCAAGAAGTTTGGCCGCAAAAAGGCCCGCAAACGTTTCCAGTTCTCCAAACGTTGATCAGGCTCTCTCAGGTTTTATTCTATCGTTTTGGAACACAACATCACATATCGTGGTATTCTGAAAACCGTTCAGATGAAGCTTTCCGGAAGTGTCCAGCGCCCGGCGCTGGATACCGGACTGTAAAGCCATGATAGAGGAATAACTCAATCACAAAAAAAGATACACTATGTCACACTTTCAGCTTGAAGAGATGCTCCGTGCCGGAGTCCATTTTGGTCACCTCGCACGTCGCTGGTGCCCAAAAATGAAGCCCTACATTTTCATGGAAAAAAATGGGGTTCATATCATCGATCTTCAGAAAACGGTTGTGCTTGCTGACGATGCGCTCAAGGCGCTTGAAGCAATTGCCCAGACCGGCAGGGAGATCATGTTTGTCGGCACCAAAAAACAGGCAAAACATATTATTGCCGAACAGGCAGAACGTGCTGGTATGCCCTATGTCTGCGAGCGCTGGCTGGGCGGTATGCTCACCAACTTCCAGACTATCCGTCAGAGCATCAGACGGATGAACTCCATTGACAGGATGGCTACCGATGGTACCTATGACATGATTACCAAAAAAGAGCGACTCATGCTTGGTCGTGAAAAAGAGAAGCTGATGCGGATTCTTGGTGGTATTGCCACCATGACAAGGCTTCCTGCAGCGCTTTTTATCGTTGATATCAAGAAGGAGCATATTGCCATCAAGGAGGCTCGTTCGCTTGGTATTCCTATTATTGCCATGGTTGACACCAACTGTGATCCCGAACTTGTCGATTATGTTATTCCGGCAAATGATGATGCCATTCGTTCCATTCAGCTTATGGTCAAAGCCGTCGCTGATACCGTTATCAAGGCACGTGAGCTGAAGGTTGAAAATGAGGTGCTTGCCGAGATGGATGAAGTGGAAGTGGATGATGTCGAAAAAGAGGAGATCAGTGAGTAATCACCGTTTATAATAACAAGAGATTAAAATTTCAATGAGCCAGACTTCAGCAAAAGATGTAAAAAATCTTCGTGATAGAACCGGTGCAGGAATGATGGACTGCAAGAAAGCCCTCGATGAAACCGGCGGGGATATGCAGCAGGCTATCGACTATCTGCGCAAGAAAGGGGCTGCTCTTGCCGCAAAGCGTGCGGACAGGGATGCCAAAGAGGGGATGATCAGTATCAAGGTAACAGCAGATCACAAGAGTGGAGTTATTCTTGAGCTGAACTGTGAGACTGACTTTGTTGCACGCGGAGATGACTTTACCGGTTTTACGTCAGCCCTTGGTGATCTTGCGCTCTCAACTCGTACTTTTTCCCGTGAGGCACTGCTTGCTCTCAAGCTTGGTGATGCTTATGCTGGCGAAACTGTAGAGGATGCCATGAAGACGATGACAGGCAAACTTGGAGAAAAGATAGACCTTCGTCGTTTTGCTTTTTACGATGCTCCTCAGGGTCTTGTAGAAGGTTATATTCATTCCGGAGCAAAGCTTGGTGCCATTATCCATATTGATACGGACAAACCTGACGTTGTCAAAGAGCTGGCAAAAGATCTTGCCATGCAGATTGCCGCTTCTGCGCCTGTCGTTGTCGATCGCTCCAGTGTACCTGCTGACTTTATAGCCAAAGAGTCTGAAATCTATCGCCAGCAGGCTATCGAACAGGGTAAAAAAGAGGAGTTTGTTGACAAGATTGTGCAGGGAAGGCTTGAAAAGTACTATCAGGATGTCGTGCTCAGCGAGCAGACCTTTATTAAAGATGATAAGGCAAAGGTTTCAGGTGTTCTGGGCGACTGTCGAAAAAAACATCAGGCCAAGGTTGATGTGATTGGATTTGTTCGCTATCAGTTGGGAGAATAAATAAGAAAAGCCTCGATGTTCGGGGCTTTTTTTATGTGTATAATGCCTTATACCGTTTTTCCATTAATTTTTTCTTCATGAGGATACGGATATGCTCCAGTACAAGCGCATCTTGCTTAAGTTAAGTGGCGAAGCACTGGCCGGTGAGGATGGCTATGGTATTAATTCGGAAATGCTTGAACGATATGCTGAGGAGATCAAGGAGGCCAGGGATATGGGCGCTCAGATTGCCCTGGTTATTGGTGGAGGCAATATCTTCCGGGGGATGTCGGAGGCTGCAGCCAATATGGATCGTGTTCAGGCCGACTATATGGGTATGCTGGCAACCGTGATTAACTCATTGGCTTTTCAGGATGCCCTTGAACGTAAAGGGGTTTTTACCCGCCTCCAGACTGCTATAAAAATGGAGCAGATTGCGGAGCAGTTTATACGTCGTCGCGCAATTCGCCATCTTGAAAAGGGGCGGGTCGTCATTTTTGGCGCAGGCACAGGAAATCCCTATTTCACAACTGACACGGCAGCTTCGCTCAGGGCTATTGAGATTGAGGCCGATATTATTGTTAAAGGGACCCGGGTTGATGGTATCTACGATTCTGATCCTGAAAAAAATTCAAATGCCCACTTTTTTGACGATATCTCCTATCTCGACGTTATTCGGAAAAACCTTCGGGTGATGGATATGACGGCCATTACGCTCTGCAGTGAAAATTCGCTTCCCATTGTGGTCATGAACATGAACCAAAAGGGGAATTTTACCAAATTGCTTCGGGGCGAAAAGATCGGCTCTCTCGTTCACGGAGAACTTTCATAACAGCTCTCCCCATTGCCAGCATCAGAGAGTGAAAAACGTTTGAGCACGACTTGAATCTCCTGCCACCCGAATCCACGGTTATGGAGAAAGATGGCAAGCTTACGTTGTTTCTCGCCCACGGTTGCTCCGCGTATCGAGCCTCTTTTCTTTTCTGCCGCTTTATGGCATAGCTCGACACTTTCATATTCCTGGAGGAGCTCTGCGATGATGCTGTCAGCAACCCCTCTTTTTCGAAGTTCAGCTTGTATTTTCAATTTTCCCGATGGTTTGCGACTTGAGCGGCTTCTGATGAACTCCATGCTGAACTTCCGGTCATCCAGCACTCCCTCCCGTGTTAATGTATCGAGCACTGTACGGATGCTTTCGGTAGAGTAACCCTTTCTGCTTAGTTTTCGATCAAGCTCCTCCCGACTGTGACTACGCAGGCCAAGCAGCTTCAGGGCAAATGTCAAAGGGGATGATGTGTTCTTGTTGAGCATTGTTAAAAGGTTTAAAACGTCAAAAATCTATGAGTCAAGAGTATTTGGGCAAATAGCTTCCGACTTGCAAGTCCAAGGTTCAGGTCAGAGAGGATCAAAATATATCTTTTCTTTGAAAGAGTCGTATTACTCCTTGTGACTGGCGGAGCAAAAGGTACTTTTTCAGTTGCTTTTTCTCTCTCCTCCTTTTTACTATATTCTCTCCTTCAAAAGATAAGCGTCTCGGAGGGGCCTCGGACGGGCGGGGGAGATGTGAACTCTTTTTTCTATCAGTTTAAGCTATAATACGAGAAGATGCCGCGCTACACTCCTGAACAGCTTGTCAAACGAAACGCATCGATCTGGACTGATATTCAGATTATTCTTGCTCCAATACAGTTTCTTTTTTTTATCGGCGGCCTTACCGTGACCGTTCTTTTTGCCAACAGTCTCTTTATCTCCGGCTTTTACTGGGTAAGTTTGGCGATTCTTTTTAAAACACTTTTTTTTGCTCTTCTCTTCATAACGGGTATGTTTTTTGAGAAAGAGGTTTTTGATCAGTGGGTGTACTCCAAAGAATTTTTATGGGAGGATATAGGGAGCACTGTCGCAGCTTTTTTTCATCTCCTCTATTTTTTTCTGGCCTGGTTTGGTGCTTCGCACGAAGTCCTTCTCTGGGACGCATTTCTGGCTTATTTTACTTATGTGCTTAATGCGTTGCAATATCTTGTCAGGATAATTCTTGAAAAACTCAATGAACGTAATCTGAGGATGGATGGCCAGTTATGAAACACAGTTTTAAAGAACTTTGGAACAGGGCGTTTCTTTTTGTGGGCCCTTGCTGGTACCTTCTTGTGTGGATGATTTGGTCTTCGGGTCAGTTGGTTACAATGGATGAAAAGATCACTTTTCTTGCCGTTGTGGTTCCCGGTTTTATACTTGTCTACTGTTCCGGTTTTTTTATAGAGGGGTGGCATGAAAAGAAAAAGCGGCTTCGCTCCTGAAGGCTGTTACTCCTGTGTGCTTCTCTCTTTTTTTTCAACAATATACATGCCGTGTTTAGGCATGAGAAGTGTGATCTGTTATGCAGAACCTTTGGAATGATGCTGATCTTCAATGCTCCGTGAAGGAGCAGTGCAACACCTCTGAGACACAGATTGAACTTGCCGAACTGGTGTATGCCTCCCGGCTTCTTGGTCGTGAAAGTTCGCTGGTCATGCATGGCGGGGGTAATACCTCGGTGAAATGTGAGCTGGTTGATATGGTTGGTAATCGTGCAGAGGTGCTGCTCATCAAGGCAAGTGGTGTTGATTTGAGCAGGGTGACCAGTAGCGATTACACTTCACTCAGACTCGTGCCTCTCCGGAAACTTGGAGAGTTGTTTCACCATAATGGCAGGGTCAGTGAAGAGGTACTTAACCGCTTTTCAACAAAAGAGTTCAAGCACCTGTTATTGTTGAATATGTTCAGTCTCACTGATCATGTGGCCGAAAAGAGATTGACTCCGTCAATCGAGACGCTGCTTCACGCGTTTTTACCCCATAAATTTATTCTGCATACCCATTCATTTGCGCTGCTTACTCTCAGTAATCAGCCCGATGGTGATACGCTTTGCAATGAAATACTTGGCAATAGTTTTGGTTCAGTGGCATATATCAAGCCAGGTCTTGGGCTTGCCCGCTCTGCGTCGGTTGTTTATGAAGCAAACCCGGATATTCAAGGGCTGATTCTTCATAAACATGGCCTGGTAACCTTTGGTTCAACTGCACAGGAAGCTTACAGCAGGATGATTGACGCAGTAACTCTGCTTGAGGAGTGCATAGCTCATGCAGGTCGAAAAAAATTTCCATCGGTTACACTGCCCGCCGTTGTTGCGTCGGTTGAAGTGGCGGCCCCTGTTCTACGGGGTGCCTGTGTTGATGAAAAGGCTCCGGGTACCCGTGAGTATCACCAGTTCATTCTCGATTTTCGTACCTCTGCCGCTATACTCAATTATGTCAACAGTTCAGAGCTTGACAGAATAAGTCGGAAGGGGGCCATGACGCCTGATTTTATTATTCGTACCAAAAACAGGCCACTTGTTGTGCCTGCTCCGGATGCCTCTGATATTCCTGCATTCAAGGCGGCTGTGCATGAAGCTGTTCAGCGCTATCGCCTTGAGTATATTGAGTATTTCAGCACCCAGCAGGCGGCGACAGCCATGCCTGTCACGATGCTGGACCCGCTTCCAAGGGTGGTGCTTGTTCCGGGGCTTGGACTTTTCGGGCTTGGCAAAACGGCGGAATCTGCTGCGGTCAATGCTGATATTGCAACCTGTACAGCCTCGGCAATTCTTGATGCGGAGTCGCTTGGCACCTTTGATTCCATCAGCGATCGTGAAGCTTTTGAGATAGAGTACTGGGATATGGAGCAGGCAAAAATGAACAAGGTTCACCATGATGTTTTTGCCGGTAAAGTTGTCATGGTTACTGGAGCGGCCAGTGGCATCGGTCTGGCCACTGCCAAAGCTTTTCGTCAGAAAGGGGCTGAGCTGGTCATTCTCGATCTTACACGGGAATCGCTTGATCGGGCCGCTGAAGAACTTGGAGGTAATGTTCTGGCCATTACCTGTGACGTGACATCGCGAGCTGAGGTACGTGCTGCTTTTGATGCAGCATGTCGCAGGTTTGGTGGTGTCGATATTATTGTTTCAAATGTTGGTGTTGCCATTCAGGGACGGATAGGTGACGTTTCTGATGAGCTTCTCCGCAAAAGCTTTGAAATAAACTTTTTTTCACACCAGTCAATTGCGCAGGATGCTGTAAGAGTGATGAAACTGCAGGGGACAGGAGGAGTGCTGCTTTTCAATGTCTCCAAGCAGGCTGTTAATCCAGGTCCTGATTTTGGCCCTTATGGGCTTCCAAAGGCGGCAACCCTTTTTCTTGTTCGTCAGTATGCCCTTGATCATGGTCGGGATGGTATCCGCTCTAACGGCATTAATGCCGATCGTATTCGCAGCGGTCTTTTGACCGAAGAGATGATCAAGGCTCGTTCAGCAGCACGTGGTCTGAGTGAAAGGGAGTATATGGCCGGAAATCTCCTGCAGCTTGAGGTGACCGCTGAGGATGTTGCCGAAGCCTTTGTGCATCTGGCACTTGAAACCAGGACAACCGGTTCGATTACCACCGTTGATGGTGGCAATATTGCAGCCGCTCTCCGCTGAAGATACAATGATATTTATTGATAACAACCATAACTCAACCGAGGAGATTTACCATCATGGCGGAATATGATAAAGACAAGCAGGCAAAAGAGTATTACCTCGATACCCCGATTAATAACTACGGATTTTTTCTAAAAGGGGCTCACTCTCTGGACTGGGGAATGAAGAATCGTCTGTCGAGGATATTCCGCCCCGATACTGGCAGAACCGTCATGCTGGCCATCGATCATGGCTACTTCCAGGGGCCGACCACAGGTCTTGAACGGCCGGATGTCAATATTGTTCCCCTGATGCCTTATGCGGATGCCATCATGCTTACCCGTGGTATTTTACGTACTACTGTCCCTCCCACTCTTACCAAAGCGGTGGTAATGCGTTGCAGTGGTGGACCAAGTATTCTCAAAGAACTCTCTGATGAGCAGCTTGCTGTGGATATCGAGGATGCCATCCGCATGAATGTTGCGGCAATTACTCTCCAGATCTTTGTTGGTGGTGAGTATGAGACTCGCTCAATTCACAATATGACGCGGCTTGTTGATATGGGTCTTCGCTATGGAATTCCCACTATGGCCGTTACTGCTGTCGGCAAGGATATGGTGCGGGATGCAAAATATTTCAGACTTGCCTGCAGAATGGCGGCTGAGCTGGGTGCGCAGATTGTCAAGACCTACTATGTGCCTGAGGATTTCGATACTATTGTGGCATCATGTCCAGTTCCGATTGTTATGGCAGGCGGCAAGAAACTTCCTGAGCTTGAGGCACTGACGATGTCGTGGAGGGCGGTCAATGAAGGTGCATCGGGTGTCGATATGGGTCGTAATATTTTCCAGAGTGATTTCCCGCTTGCCATGATGAAAGCTGTCAACAAGGTGGTTCATGAGCATCTTGACCCGCAACAGGCGTTCGACTATTTCAATTCGATCAAGGCCGAAGGATAATCAGAGGGTGGGGGCGAATGTTACGGTAGCTCTTGATGCTCTTCCGTAGCACACGGGTATTGGTGTTTGGTTTTATTAACAGAAACCCTTGAATAACTTGCGGCAGGTCAGCACGACAGGGGAGTATGATGTTTTTCTATGAACCGAGAGGATGTTAAAGGTTTTTTTGCCTTAAGGGAGCAGCTTGAGATGGCTGACTACCTGACGCTTGACTACTACCTGGAGTGTGTGGGAGATGTTGAGATCGCCCTTGCCCACTTTTGCAGTGAACAATCTACCGCCCAGTGGAAACGGGTGGGGCACGATGAAGATTTCCGTCCCAGGTATGCCGCCAGGGTCATTGATCTGAAGATAGAGGGAGAGCTTGAAAAGCTCAGCTATCCTGTTCAGCATGCCGCTACAGGTCCGATTCACGCCTGTCGTGTTACTGTTGCCCACCCGCATCGTAATTTTGGAACCAAAATTCCGAATCTGCTTTCAGCGGTCTGTGGTGAAGGCGCTTTTTTTACGCCCGGCGTGCCTGTCGTTAAACTGCTTGATATCACTTTTCCTGAATCTTACCTGCAGGCCTTTGACGGGCCAACATTTGGCATTGATGGTATAAGAGATCTGTTGAAGGCTTATGACCGTCCCATCTTTTTCGGCGTTGTCAAACCCAATATTGGTCTCAGTCCTGATGAGTTTGCAGAGATTGCACGCCAGAGCTGGCTGGGAGGGCTTGATATTGCCAAAGATGATGAGATGCTTGCCGATGTTGACTGGTCAACGCTTGTTGAGCGATCTCATGCTCTTGGAGAGGCCAGGTTGAGTGCTGAGCGGGAGACTGGCGAACCAAAAATATATCTTGCCAATATCACTGATGAGGTTGACCGGCTTATTGAGCAACATGATATTGCTGTCCGCAATGGAGCAAATGCTTTGCTCATCAATGCACTTCCCGTTGGCCTCAGTGCGGTAAGAATGCTGGCCAGGCATACGCAGGTACCGCTTATCGGCCATTTTCCATTTATTGCGGCATTCAGCCGTATGGAAAAATATGGTGTACACTCAAGAGTCATGACCAAATTGCAGCGTCTTGCGGGTCTCGACTCTATCATTATGCCTGGATTCGGAAGCAGGATGATGACTCCTGAGCAGGAGGTAAAAGAGAATATCCAGGAGTGTTTGCAGGATTTTGGCCATATCCGTCGATCGCTGCCTGTTCCGGGAGGCAGTGATTCAGCATTAACGCTTGAAACTGTTTACCATAAGGTTGGTAGTGTAGATTTTGGTTTTGTTCCAGGCCGGGGAGTGTTCGGCCATCCTATGGGGCCAAAAGCTGGTGCGGCAAGTATTCGTCAGGCATGGGAAGCCCTTGAGCGGGGAATTCCTCTTGAAACATACTCGCTTGGCCGACCGGAACTTCAGGCCATGGTTGATTCGGTGAAGGGGAAAAAGTAGTTTTTGATGGGCAGGCTTGATCATAAAGTTGCCGTTATTACCGGTTCTACGAGAGGGATAGGCAAAGCCATAGCCCATGAGTTTGTTCGGGAAGGCGCAAAAGTGGTGATAACATCCTCATCATCCGCTCACGTTGAGCATGCTCTTAGGGAGTTTCCTGCTGCTACTGTTTATGGTTGTATTTGTGATGTTGTTGTTATGGCAGACGTTGAAAGGCTCATTGCTGTGGCATGTGAAAAATTTGGCAAGGTTGACTGTTTTATCAATAATGCCGGAATTTCAGACCCATTCAAAAGTATTACCGAGAGTGATCCTGACGAGTGGGCAAAGGTTATTGATACCAATATTAAAGGCACCTATAACGGGTGCCGTGCTGCTATCAGCTATTTCCTTCGCGAAAAAAGAGAGGGGAAAGTTATCAACCTGGCAGGTTCCGGTACTGACCGTACTTCAAATACTCCCTGGATAAGCGCTTATGGCGCAACCAAGGCGGCCATAGCGCGGTTTACCTATGCTGTTGCTGCAGAGTACCGCCATAGAGGTATCTCAGTGATGCTGCTCCATCCAGGGTTGGTGCGCACAGGTATGGTGAGCGCTGACGATCCTACGCCCGAACTTGCCCGTCAGTTGTCGACCTTTACGACCATTCTTGATATTTTTGCCCAGCCGCCCTCAGTTGCAGCCAAGCTTGCGGTAAAGCTTGCCTCCAACTGGAGTGATGCAAAGACTGGCATTTACCTTTCGGCGTTAAGCAGCAGCAGAAAAAAGGGTTTGCTCCTGAGCTATCCCTTCCGTAAAATCTTCAACAGGATTGACCGCCGAACCTATTAATCAGGCTCTTCTCATGCGGAAAGCAGGTGTCTCCATATTTTTTTTGCTCTCGCTGGCAACCCTTTGCTCCTGCTACAGTTTTCGTGGTTCCTCGCTTCCTGCGCATCTCAAAACTCTTGCGGTTCCCGTCTTTGAGGAGCGTTCAGGTGCTGGTATAGCCCAGTTCAGGGGTGAGCTCACCAAAGCTCTTGTTAATAAAATAGAGTCAGAGAGTAATCTCCGTTTTACCCCTTCAGTTGCCCGGGCGGATGCATTGCTTGAAGGTGCCATTATCTCTTTCTCGGATGCACCCAGTCAGCTCTCCAGTATCACGGAGCGTGCCCTGAAAAACCGGATTACCCTTGTTGTACGGGTGAATATGGTTGATCAGATTCATAAAAACCCTGTTTTTACACAATCTTTTGTTGGTTTTGCTGATTATCCTGTTGGCAGCTATGTTGCCCAACAGGAGGCCATTCGGTTTGCTCTTCAGCAGATTATTGATGATATTTTCGACCGGATTGTTTCAGGCTGGCAGAATCATAATCTTTGAGATGGTTCAAGGTGTGCTGAAAAGAGTCTGGGTTTTAACATTTTTGCTCCAAATATTTTGTAAAATAGTGTGGTCATGCAGAAGTTGATTAAAGGAGGTTGTTATGAAACTGCAGCAGGATATTGAGTATCGTCTTGAACTTGCAAAAGGTTTTTTAAGCGAGGCTGAACAGGATGAAACTCTTCAACGTTGGCGGGCCTGTGTTTCAAGCTCGATCCTTGTGATTGAAAATGCCGGACTTGCAGTGCTGATGCTTTTTGGTGTTTCACCCTTTACCCATAAACCGGGAGGCCATTTATCTCAACTGATTTCAGAGGGAACGGTGAGCAGCGGAGTTGCGGCACAGATTGAACAGCTTCTTCCCGAGCTGGAAAAGTACGATTCTCATGAAAAAATGCTTGCGAAATATGGGGACGAGTCCACATTCCGGCTTCCCTGGGAGATCTATGGTGCAGAGGAGGGCAAAGCGGCTCTGGATGCCGCCCGTAAATGTATGCGTATAAGTCTGGCGATGGCAGGGAAGGGGTAAAGCGACCGAGTTTGATTTTGAATGCGGTTCTCTGTCTCGGTGGCGGAGGCTGAAAACAAGGAGGTTTATGAAAGGCATTATTTTGGCGGGTGGTTCTGGCACACGTCTTTACCCTGTTACCAGGGGGGCTCTCCAAACAGCTTTTGCCTGTCTACGACAAGCCGATGATCTACTACCCCCTGACGACGCTGATGCTTGCGGGGATACGGGATATTCTTGTCATTACCACCCCTGAAGATCAGCCGATGTTCAAGAAGCTGCTTGGAGACGGGAGTGACTGGGGTATTCGCCTCTCCTATGTGGTGCAGCCTTCGCCGGACGGGCTGGCCCAGGCCTTCATCCTTGGCGAAACATTTATCGGCAGCGATGATGTTGTGCTTATTCTTGGAGATAACATATTTTTCGGCTATGCATTCAGTTCAATGCTCGAAGCTGCTGTGCAAAATGTTCAAAATGATCGCAATGCCACGATATTTGGTTACTATGTCAGTGATCCTGAGCGTTATGGAGTCGCTGAACTTGATGCGACAGGCACCGTGCTCTCTCTTGAAGAGAAACCACTGAAGCCAAAATCAAACTATGCGGTTGTCGGGCTCTATTTTTACCCGAATGATGTGGTGGAAATTGCAAAACAGGTCAGACCATCAGCCCGGGGTGAGCTGGAGATTACAGCGGTCAATGAGGCTTACCTGCAACAGGGCCGTTTAAAGTGCTCCATGCTTGGGCGAGGTTTTGCCTGGCTTGATACCGGCACTCATGAGTCTTTCCAGGAGGCAGGGAACTTTATTCAGACCGTTGAGAAGCGACAGGGGCTCAAGGTGGCCTGCCCCGAAGAGATTGCCTGGCGGAATGGGTGGATCAATGATGATGAGCTGTTGCGACTCTCCGAACCACTCATGAAGAGCCAGTATGGGCTCTATCTCAGGCAGTTGCTTGTTCAGCGGTAAAGTGCCATGCAACTGTTATTTTTACAACATTCCGTCGTGAAAGGCGATTCAACAGTATAACCCCGCCATTGATGCAAGTTATTCCTACAGCCATCCCTGATGTGTTGATGTTCGAGCCGCAGGTGTTCGGTGATGATCGTGGCTATTTTTTTGAATCGTTTCGGCAGGATCTCTTTGACCGGCATATCGGCAGGGTTTTGTTTGTGCAGGATAATGAGTCGAAGTCAAGTTACGGCGTGCTGCGAGGGCTTCACTTTCAGAAGCCGCCATTTACCCAGTCAAAGCTGGTTCGTGCGCTCTACGGCAGTGTGCTCGATGTCGCCGTTGATCTGCGTCTCGGTTCACCCTGCTACGGACGGCATGTAACCTGTGTGCTTGATGCTGAAAAGAAAAATATGCTCTGGGTGCCTAAGGGGTTTGCGCATGGTTTTGCCGTGCTCTCCCGTGAGGCGGTGTTTGCCTACAAGTGCGACAACTACTATGCCCCATCGCACGATGCAGGGATTCTGTGGAATGATCCCGCGCTTGGTATTGACTGGCAGCTTCCGCAGGAGGTGATTCGGGTGTCAGGCAAGGATGCCGTGCAACCAGCATTCACTTCGGCTGCGCTGTTTCGGTATGACGATTTCAGACAGGAAAAACTCTATCCGGGGGTTTCGTAAGTGAATATTCTTGTTACAGGCAGTCGTGGCCAGCTTGGGTCGGAGTTACAGGAGCTGTCGACCGGTTACAGCCGCCACCGTTTTTTTTTCTATGATCTCCCTGAGCTTGATATTACGCTCTCTGAAAAGGTTGATTCACTCTGCCGAGACCATAGCATAGAGGTTATTGTCAATTGTGCGGCCTATACTGCGGTTGACAAGGCCGAAACAGATTCCGCCCTGGCCTTCAGAGTGAACAGGGATGGTCCGGCGGTGCTTGCAGCATGTGCAAAAGAGCGACATGCCCTGCTGATCCATATCTCTACTGACTATGTTTTTGATGGCACCTCGAGTACTCCATATTGCGAGAGTGATCCGCCAGCCCCACTGGGTGTCTATGGGCTCTCAAAATGGGAGGGTGAGGAGTCTATCCGTCATATTGCTCCTTCATACATCATTATCAGAACTTCGTGGCTTTATTCTCTCTATGGGGCTAATTTTGTCAAAACCATGCTTCGCCTTGGCAGAGAACGGTCTGAATTGAGTGTTGTGGCTGACCAGATTGGAACGCCAACCTTGGCGGCTGATCTTGCGGAAGCCATTGTGTCGATTATTGACAAGCATGACAAGGATGTTCGCTACAGCAGCACCTTTCATTACTCCAATGAAGGGGTTGCGTCGTGGTACGATTTTGCACAAGCGATTATGGAGCTGGCAGCACTGCCCTGCAAGGTATTGCCGGTTGGGAGCGCAGACTATCCGCAGGTGGCACCACGACCTCACTACAGTGTGATGAGCAAATCCGCCATCAAAAAGGAGTGGGGCATCCAGATTCCGTACTGGCGAGACTCGCTGGCCGTGATGTTGCGTCGTCTGGCTGGTGAGGGTAGCGTAAAGAGTGAGGCTTGAGCGGTCCATCGGGCCATTAGAGCGAAGGTACCGAATACCCGAGAGATATTGATCCGTGTAGATTATCAACCTGAAGGTCGCATCGAAGCAACTGGATCAGTCAAAAGATTTAAAGAGGAAAGCTCGCAACAAACTCAAATGACAAGTTTCAATGCACATTCTTATTACAGGAGGCGCTGGTTTTATTGGATCGCATGTTGTCCGCCATTTCCTGAACCGGTATGCCGACTATACCATTACCAATCTCGACAAGCTGACCTATGCCGGCAACCTTGCCAATCTCAGCGATGTTGAGCATCTGCCGAACTACCGCTTTGTCAAGGGGGATATCACTGACGCTGATTTTCTGATGCGCTTGTTTGCAGAGCATCACTTTGACGGAGTGATCCATCTTGCAGCCGAGTCGCATGTCGATCGCTCAATAACCAATCCGACGGCATTTGTGGTGACCAATGTGCTTGGCACGGTCAATCTGCTGAATGCTGCCAGAGCGATCTGGGGAGCCAATCTTGAGGGAAAGCGGTTTTACCACATTTCAACAGACGAGGTTTATGGCTCTCTCGGCAGTGATGGGATGTTTACCGAGGAGACTTCCTACGATCCCCACAGTCCCTACTCCGCATCGAAAGCCTCCTCAGACCACTTCGTCCGGGCATGGCACGATACCTTTGGATTGCCGGTGGTGATCAGTAATTGCTCCAACAACTATGGCAGCTTTCAGTTTCCTGAAAAGCTCATCCCTCTTTTTATCAACAATATCATTCAGAAGAAGCCGCTTCCGGTCTATGGAAAAGGGGAGAATATTCGCGACTGGCTTTGGGTTGTTGACCATGCCCATGCCATTGATGTGATCTATCATCAGGGAAAAAATGGAGAGACCTACAATATTGGCGGCCACAATGAATGGAGTAACATTGCGCTGATCAGGCTTCTTTGCCGTATTATGGATACAAAGCTTGGTCGTGCAGTCGGGGAGTCTGAAAAACTGGTGAGCTATGTTACCGACAGGGCAGGTCATGATCTGCGCTATGCCATTGATTCGTCGAAGTTGCAGCGTGAACTTGGCTGGATTCCCTCCATCACCTTTGCAAAAGGGCTTGAGTTGACGGTTGAATGGTATCTTGGAAATAGTGAGTGGCTCAGCAATGTCACCTCCGGCAGTTACCAGCACTACTATGAGGAGATGTATTGTGGCAGGTGACAACAATTCTTGAAATCACAGAGGTAATTTTATGAACATTCTGGTTATTGGTGGTGCTGGCTATATCGGGAGCCATGTGACGAGGGCATTTCTTGACCGTGGTTATCAGGTGACGGTTTTCGACAATCTGCAGAGCGGCTTCAGGGAAAATCTTTTTGAGGAGTCCCATTTTGTCCATGGCGATATCATGCGCCCCGAACAGTTACGGGCAGTTATGGCTGACGGGTTTGACGGCTGTGTTCATCTTGCAGCTTTGAAAGCGGCGGGGCAGTCCATGCTGCATCCCGAAGCTTATGCGCAGGCCAACATTTCCGGCACGATCAATGTTCTTAACCAGGCCTCTGAAGCAGGTATCTCTCCGGTTATTTTTTCTTCATCTGCGGCAGTCTATGGTGCGCCCCAATACTTGCCGATTGACGAAAATCATCCGAAAGAGCCCGAAAACTTTTATGGCTTCACCAAGCTTGAAATTGAGCGCATTCTCGAATGGTATGACCGGCTCAAGGGGATGCGTTACGCGGCTATTCGCTACTTCAACGCAGCGGGATATGATGTGCATGGTCGGGTAAAGGGGCTGGAGCTAAGCCCTGAGAATCTTTTGCCTATTGTGATGGAGGTTGCTGTGGGTATTCGGGCCAAACTCTCTGTGTATGGGGATGATTACTCCACACGTGACGGGAGCTGTATTCGCGATTATGTGCATGTGAGTGACCTTGCCGAGGCGCATGTCACTGCTTTTGAATACATTCTCAACCAGAAAAAGAGCTTGACGGTGAATCTTGGCAGTGAGAAAGGGGTGAGTGTGTTTGAGATGGTTGAGCGTGCTCGGGTTATTACCGGCCAGGCAATTCCTGCTGAAGTGACTGGCAGAAGGGCTGGCGATCCGGCTGAGCTTGTAGCCTCTTCCGGCAAGGCGCGTGAACTGCTTGGATGGGCTCCGAAATACAGCGATGTTGATACCCTTGTCTCGACGACATGGAAGATGTATGAAAAGTATCTCAACCGGATAAAAAAATAACTCTTTTGTTCATGATTATTCCTGTGATTCTCAGTGGTGGTTCAGGAACCCGGCTCTGGCCTCTCTCCAGGGCATTGTATCCCA
Organism: uncultured Chlorobiaceae bacterium; assembly: GCA_903994525.1. GTDB lineage: Bacteria > Bacteroidota > Chlorobiia > Chlorobiales > Chlorobiaceae > Chlorobium. The sequence continues at coordinate 7,645 of CAJEXW010000027.1, read as the reverse complement.
AACAGTTGCTCTCGTTGATTGGTGAGAATACCATGCTGCAGGATACAGTCTATCGTCTCGCTTCACTTGAAGAGCGCGGGCCGATTTATTGTGTCTGCAATGAGAGCCACCGCTTTCTGGTGGCGGAACAACTGCATGAGACAGGTGCTGAGATCGGAGAGATAATTCTGGAGCCCGTTGGACGCAATACTGCCCCCGCTACGGCCATTTCGGCCATGCTGGTCAGTAAAAAATATCCAAGTGCGCTGATGCTGGTGTTGCCTGCTGACCATGTTATTCTTGATCCGGATGCCTTTCGTAGAGCTGTTACTCTCGGCATGGCTGACGCTGAAAATGGGGAGCTGGTTACCTTTGGAATTTCACCCAGTGCCCCTGAAACCGGATATGGCTATATCAGGGCATCGAGGCAGAGCATCAGCGAGGATGCGGTTCGTCCGGTGCTTGATTTTGTGGAAAAGCCAGACAGGCAGACTGCCGAACGTTATTTGGCCTCAGGTGACTATTTCTGGAACAGCGGAATATTTCTTTTCAAGGCTGAGAGTTATCTGCATGAACTTGAAGTCAATGCCCCGGCGATTCTTGATGCCTGTCGAGAGGCTCTGGAGAAATCGGTTGAAGATCTTGATTTTCTGCGTCTCGATGCTGCGGCTTTCCATTCATCTCCTTCTGATTCTATTGATTACGCTGTAATGGAGAAGACTTCCAGGGTCGTTTTGGTGCCGCTTGAGGCGGGATGGAGTGATGTTGGTGCCTGGTCTGCGCTCTGGGATGTCGAGAAGAGCGATGTTTCCGGAAATATCAAGAAGGGTGACGTGATGGTGCATAATGTGAAAAATTGCTACATCCACGCCACGAGTCGTCTTGTTACAGCCGTTGGGCTCGAAGGGCACATTATTGTTGAGACCCCGGATGCCGTGCTGGTCGCTTCACGTAACTCTGTTCAGGATGTCAAAGTGTTGGTCGAAGAGTTGCAACGGAGCGGTCGGGATGAAGCGTTGACCCACCGCCGGGTATGCAGGCCATGGGGCACCTACGAAACTGTCGACGAGTCAGAACGATTCAAGGTGAAGCGTATTACGGTCAATCCCGGTGCGGCGCTTTCACTACAAAAACATAATTTTCGGGCCGAACACTGGATTGTGGTGAAGGGGAGAGCACTTGTTACGATTGAGGAGAAAAGGATTACGCTTTGCGAGGATCAGTCAACCTATATTCCTGTTGGAGCTTTTCATCGACTTGAGAATACAGAGGAGAGCCTTCTGGAGCTGATTGAGGTTCAGTCAGGCAGTTATCTTGGTGAGGATGACATTGTTCGCGTTGATGATCGATATGGCCGGCAGTGATGGCGCTCACGATGGAGTCACTCGTGAGCAAAAATCGCTCGTGCTTCTTCCACTTTGCTTTGATACCATAATTAAATATATTAAACTGAAAGAATATTTTTTTGTTTGCAGCAAACCTAAATAGCAGAGTACTATGGCTGAAGAAACGAATGCATCCGGTCAAAATCAGCAGAGGCAAGGCGATTTTGTGAAGGGGGATTTTTCAACGATCCTTTTAAGTGTAGGCACAATTATTGACAGCACAATTGAACCGGTGAGCAAGGCTCTTGCCTTGGCGCTCGACTCTCTTACGACGGTTGCCAAACAAGTGCTTGAAGGTGTTAACTCCACCTTGGGCGCAAAGAAATAGGTGTTGAAAGGCATTGGCCTTGAAGCCCTTGTTTGAACATTTTTCCAGGCAAGCTTTTCGGATATGGAAAGGCTTGCCTTTCCTGTTTTTATGCTGTGTCTGGTTCGTCTCTTTTTCGCAAGCCGCGATTGTACTTTGATTGAAAGATTTTGAAAAGTTATGGATTATAAATTTGCAGAGTATCCCTCAAATGTGCCTTACAGTGTTGTAGAATCTGAGGTTCTGGCATACTGGAATAAGCACGGGATTTTTCAAAAAAGCCTTGAAGAGAAGCCTGGCGACCGGGTTTTCTCTTTTTATGAAGGGCCTCCTACGGTGAACGGCAAGCCTGGGGTTCACCATGTTTTCAGCCGCACCATCAAGGATATTGTCTGTCGCTACAAGACCATGCAGGGATATCGAGTGCCCCGCAAGGCGGGGTGGGATACCCATGGTCTTCCGGTAGAGATTGCAGTGGAGAAGAAGCTCGGTCTGAAGAACAAGTCGCAGGTGGTTGAGTATGGCGATGCTGAGTTCAATGCCGAAGCACGGTCGCTTGTCTATCACCACATTGACGATAACCGCGAAGGGTGGGGAACGCTGACGGAGCGGATGGGGTACTGGGTCGATATGGATAATCCCTACATCACCTGCACCAACAACTATATCGAATCGGTCTGGTGGGCGCTGAAAACTATTTTTGACAAGGGGCTGATCTACAAGGATTATAAAATTGTGCCGCAGGATCCGAAATCAGAGACGGTGCTCAGTTCGCATGAGCTTGCTCTGGGGTACAGGGAGGTGAAAGATCCGAGCATCTACGTGAAGTTTAAAGTTCGCGGGGCTGAAGAGTCATTTCTGGTCTGGACAACGACACCGTGGACACTCATCTCAAATGTAGCGCTTTGTGTCGGCACGGAGATCGATTACGTCAGGGTCGCTCATGTGGAGAGCGGAGAGGTTCTGATTCTTGCCAAATCGCGCTTGCAGGTGTTACTCGATAAGAACGAAGAGGGTGCATCACTCTGGCAGGTTAGAGGCGAGCTGAAAGGGGGTGAACTTGAAGGTCTGGAGTATGAGCCGCTCTTCACCTATATTCGACCTGAAAAAAAGTGCTGGTATGTCACGGCTGGCTCTTTTGTCTCCACAGAGGATGGCACCGGTATTGTCCATATTGCTCCGGCCTTTGGTGCTGATGACTATGAGATTGCCAAAAAGTATGATTTGCCTATGCTTCAGCCTGTGGCCCGGAATGGTTGCTTTACGGCTGAGGTGAGTGATTATGACGGGATGTTTTTCAAGGATACTGATCCGCTCATTATCAAGCAGCTCAAGGGTGCCGGAAAATTGTATCGCAAGGAGATCATTACCCACACTTATCCCTATTCGTGGCGTTACGATGTACCGGTGATCTATTATGCCAGGGAGTCATGGTATATCAGGACGACTGCCATCGCCGCCCGTATGGTTGAGCTCAACAAATCCATCAACTGGTGCCCTCCCGAGATTGGTACAGGTCGTTTCGGGAACTGGCTTGAAGAGAACAAGGACTGGGCACTTTCAAGGGAGCGTTTTTGGGGCTCACCTCTGCCTCTCTGGGTTTCTGAGGAGTTTGTTATTGGTGATGATGCCCCTTCGGGTAACATGTTTGCCGTCGGTTCGATTGCGGAGTTGCGTGAGGGATTTATTGATATTGACGGAGAGCGGCTCCTGCTTGCCGATGCGCTCGACAGGGGATTGGCTGAGCTTGATCTGCACAAGCCTTTTGTAGACAGAGTCTATTTTATCAGGGATGGCAAGCGGTTCAACCGCACACCCGAACTGGTTGATGTCTGGTTCGACAGTGGCTCCATGCCCTTTGCCCAGTTACACTACCCCTTCGAGAATCGTGAGCTGTTCGACAGGATGTTTCCTGCTGACTTTATCGCTGAGGGGGTTGATCAGACCAGAGGCTGGTTTTATACACTTCATGCCATTGCAACGCTTCTTTTCGACAAGCCAGCCTATAAAAACCTGATTGTCAACAGCCTTATTCTTGACAAAAGTGGTCAGAAAATGTCGAAGTCCAAAGGTAATGTTGTTGACCCTTTTGAGACAATGGAGCGCTATGGCGCCGATGCCCTGCGTTGGTACCTTATGGTGACCAGCCCACCGTGGAGGGCAAAATCTTTCAATACCGATGAAATTGAGGAGGAGCAGCGGAAGTTTTTCCGTGCTTTCATCAACAGCTATAACTTCTTTGTACTGTATTCGAATGTTGATGGCTTTACCTTTACTGAGCCTGAAATTGCGGTGAAGGAGCGCTCCGAGCTTGACCGCTGGGTGCTCTCCTGTCTGAACACTCTCATTGAAGCAGTTCAGCTTCGCATGGAGCAATACGATATTACCGGTGCGGTCAGGCTGATCAACGATTTTACGGTGGATGACCTCTCCAACTGGTATATCCGCCGTTCAAGAAAGCGTTTCTGGAAAAGTGAGATGGGGCCAGACAAGATTGCTGCTTATCAGACGCTTTATCGGGCACTTGAGACACTCTCAAAGTTGCTGGCTCCTATTACACCCTTTCTGGCGGAACGGATATATTTGAATCTGAACGGTATAAGCCGACTGGAACCATTCGAGTCGGTACATCTTGCCCGGTTTCCGCGCCTTGATGTGGGCACCATCGACCTGCCGCTTGAGCATCGAATGAAAAAAGCGCAGATTATTACATCGCTTGTGCGCACCATGCGTGAAAAAGCCTCACTTAAAGTTCGTCAACCCCTGAAGCGTATTCTTCTCTCGGTAAGTGATGCTGCTTCGCGGGAGGAGTACAGGCTTGTTGCTGACATTATTTTGGAGGAGGTCAATGTTCAGAAGATCGAGTACATTGAGGAGGCGGGTTCAGTGATCAGCAAAAAGGTAAAGCCTAACTTCAAGACGCTTGGTCCCCGTTTTGGAAAGGATATGAAAGCACTGGCAGAAGCGATCAGAATCATGAGCCATAAGCAGATTTCACTCCTTGAAAAACAGGGCGCGTTGTCGTTTGAGCTTGATGGCAGGATATTTGATCTACAGCGTGAGGATGTTGAAATTGTTCATGAGGATATTGAGGGGTGGCTGGTTGCCTCTGATGAAGCTCACGGGATTATGGTGGCGCTTGATACCGAGATGACCGAAGAGCTGGAGATGCTTGGTCTCTCCCGCGAACTGGTCAGTCGAATCCAGACGCTGCGCAAGGAGAGTGGTTTTGAGATTACTGACAGGATTAAGATTTATATTAACGCGTCAGAAAAACTTTGGCGTGCTATTGAGTCCCACGAAGCGTATATTAAGGCAGAGACTCTTGCTTTATCTCTTGAGAAAAAGAGAGGACACCCGCTCGAGCAGATATACGCTGTTAATGATCAATCATGTGGCCTCTTTCTTGAAAAGTTTTGCACTTAGTCGTATTATGAGGGTATCTGTTTGTACGGTGTTCTGTTACAACAAGAAAAAAAGGCAATTATGGTGAAGAAAAATGAGAATGCTTTCAGGAAAGAGAGTGAAATAATGGAAGAAACTGTACTGACTAAAACCTATTTAACTGATGAAGAGCTCGAACACTTCAAGCTTTTGCTGCTGAAAAGACGGGAGGAGGTGCTGCGCGATCTCGATATTCTTCGCTCTTCGTTATCGGATGAAAACGTTGAAGATTCGATCAATTCGAATTACTCCATGCACATGGCTGACCATGGAACCGATACCATGGATCGTGAACAGCGGTTTATGTTTATCGCCCGTGATGAAAAATACATCACCTACATTGATCAGGCTCTTGACCGTATACGGAACAAGACTTATGGAATCTGCATAAAATCGGGAAAGCCTATACCGAGGAAGAGATTGGAGGCGGTACCCCATACTTCAGTAAGGATTGAGTTCAAGCAGGGGAAAAAGTAGGAGATATTGCCATCCTTACTCAGTAATTACTCTGGCCGTCAGGGAGTATCCAATGCCCCGTGAGGTTTTAATCGGAAGGCTGCTGTTGATAAGTTCAGCTTTTCTGCGGAGTCGGTATATCAGTGCCTCAAACGACTGGTTGCCAGATTCATTTAATGAATAGTTAAGATTGGTAAGCAGATTTTTGCGAGAGACAACATTCCCTTGTTGCAGTGTGAGAAAGTGTATCAGCTCAAATTCTTTGCCGGTGAGTGATATGGACTTTCCGTCTGGCCATATCAAGAGCCATCCGGCGCGTACCAGTTGCCAGGAGTTTGATGTGTATGGTGAAGCATCATTCTCTCTCGTTGCCAGCACTTGCTCGTCCGTTGGTGGCAGGAGATCAAGACGATGGAACATATTGAAGATAGAGGCCGCGAGTTCTTTTCCGTCCACAGGTTTGACCATGTAGATGTCGGCCCCTGCATTATAGCCGGCAACTTTTGCATCAGAGCTTGATTGTGCAGTAAGGATGATAATTTTTGAATCGCTGTTATTTCTCAAATATACGACCAACACGAGACCGCTCTGGTCAGGCAGACCGATGTCAATAATCACCACAGGAAAGAAAGAGGCAAGCTGATAAAATTCACGTGCGGAACCTGCTGTGGTTACTTCGTATCCTTGCCTCATAAGGTATTGCGCCAGATCCTCACGGAGATCCATATTGTCTTCTACAAGGAGCAAACGTTTTGAGTGTTGTGGCAAGCTGTTTCCCGGATTCATGAGTTTAGCAGTCGATTTTGAATGTTTTGTTCTTTATCTGTAAAAGGCAGCCGAACAGTACCAATAAATACTCCCGCAGAAATTTCGATGGATATCGTTCCATTGTGGAGGTCAATAATCAGGCGTACCAACCACAATCCGATGCCAGTTCCAGTTGTGCCGCTGCTGTTGGTACCTTGATGATACTTCCCGAATAGAAGCGATATCTCCTTAGGGCTGATATCTTTACACTGGTTGTGTATCCTGATGACTACCTCATCCCCATCTGTCTTGCAGTGCACATTGATCACGGTGTATGGCAGAGAGTACTTACGAGCATTGTCGAGCAAATTCAAAACAACGGTTTCGAGATAATGATAGTTCCCATAAATTTCCAGTAAAGCAAGAGTGTTCGAATACAGGACTGAGTGTTCTGGCCATAATGTTTGAAAATCGGTAATGACGTTATCGATCATTGGTGTAACGTGAAACATTTGGAAGGACTCCTTTTCATGAGCATTTGATAACTCGCTGCGTTGCAACGAGATTTCCATAATCTCTACCAGTCGTTTTACAGCTCGCTTCATTTTGTCTGTTTTGACACTGAGTTGTGTAAAAGTCTCGTTTTCTTCACATTCAAGGAGATCAATATTGGTGCAAATAATGGCCAGCGGGGTTCGATATTCATGGGAAATCATCGAAAGAAATCGTGACTTGCGTTCTCCTGTCTGACGTTCAGAAGCCAAAGCTATTTCGAGCATTTTTTTATTTTTTTCCAGCTCCAGTGTCATCTCTTTTGCGAGATTGACTGCTTTCTGCTCTGATTCTTTCGCAAATTGTACAGCACTGTTCTTTGCTTCACGCAGACGTTCCGACAGTGCTAATGACATCAATATCATATTGAAGATCGTGCCAAATTCGACATTGTTACTGTTCCACCACGCCATGGGTACAATGCTGAGTTGTCTCAAAAAATAGATAAAAAAAACAGGTTGCTGATGTTGAAGGCTATCAGGAAAAGCATGCCACCTGTTTTTTTTTCAGTACAGAATTGTAACTGAGCCAGTTCATGATTACCATCAAAGGCAGAAAAGCGATTGTTGTGATATTAGCCATTTCGGAGTAGAGAGGCGACGGTATTGAGAGAAAGGTCAATGCGCCCAAAACAGACACAAAAATCATGAAACGGTGTATCCAGTAAAGTGGACCCCAGCCGGTAGACAAAAAGTGGCTGAGTTTAAGTTGGTAACCTGGCCTGTTCATGCAGCGGAAAGGCGCTGCCCCTCTTTTACCTTTAACTCTTCTGTCA
>CAJEXW010000026.1 GCA_903994525.1 uncultured Chlorobiaceae bacterium | reverse complement strand
TAATATGGCAGAGATAGAATTGAGAGTTTTGACAACTCAGTGCTTGAACCGTCGCATTGACACGATTACAGAAGTCATGTCGGAAGTTGCAGCATGGGAGAAGGAGCGAAAAAATATAAATTCCAAGATAAATTGGCGTTTTACAGCCGAAAATGCGAGAATCAAGTTGTTACACCTTTATCCGATAATTGAAGCGTGACATGACACTAGGACAAATATCGAATTTCGTCAAATGATTTACGCATCATAATGTCATGAGTGTTACTGCATCCATGATCGTCAATAATCTTGAAGCGCTCTCAAATCCCGAAGCCGCGCTTTTTGCCCAAAGGTTTTTCAAGACCGGCCCCGGAGAGTATGCTGCAGGTGATCTTTTTCGCGGCATTCGGGTGCCGGTACTGAGAAAGATGGTTCGTTCGCTTGATGGCACTCCATTGCCGGAGGTTATCCGGCTGCTGGAATCTGGTTTTCATGAAGATCGCCTGCTTGCCCTTTTGCTGCTCATGCGTCGTTTTGAGATGGGTAATGAGGCGCTTCGTCAGCAGATCCATGAGATCTATCTGAAGCATACTCGATTTATCAACAACTGGGATCTGGTGGATATTTCATCCCAATACATCGTTGGCGCATTTTTGCGCTTTCGGGACAGAGCATTGCTGTATGAGCTTGTTGCTTCCGAGAGTTTGTGGGAGCGCAGGATTGCCATTACCTCCACCTTTCATTTTATCCGTAAAGGTGAGTTTGACGACACTGTTGCCCTTGCAGAGCTTTTGCTTGATGACCCGCAGGAGCTGTTGCACAAGGCGACCGGCTGGATGCTCCGTGAGGTAGGCAAGCGTGACCTGTCAACTCTCGAATCGTTTCTGCAACTCAATTACCACCGTATGCCAAGGGTGATGCTCCGCTACGCCATTGAGCGGTTCCCCAAAGAGAGACGGTTGCTGTATCTCAAGGGGTTGGTGAAATAAAAAAAGCAGGAGTTTGCAGCTCCTGCTTTTTTTACGTGCATAAATGTCAATTGCTCAGGCTCCCTGAGTGGGAACCGGTACTGGCTTGGCCTCTTCGGTGATTGTCACCCTGGATTTCAGGATATCATAGATTTTCTCTTTGAAGATAATTTCGGAGAGGTACTCTGTGATTTCAGGGTTTTTGTATGATTCAAGCAATTGCGCTCTCTCCGCCTCAGGCTGTTTTTCCGCCTGCTTTTCCAGATAAGCTCTAAGATCATCTTCTGCTACCGTAATATCACTTATTTCAGCAATCTTACGGGTAATAATCATCCACTGGGCATGTTTGACTGCATTTGGTCGAATCGATTCACGGAAGCTTGATTCATCAAAATTCTTCGGAAAATTACCTCCGATCTGACGTTTGGCATTATCCATCAGCATGTTTGAGAACGATTCTACCATCGATGCCGGGGTGGGCACAGGGTTTTCGTCAATCAGCCTGGCCGAGATAGATTCAAGCAGCTCCTCTTCAGCGGATTTGGAAAAATGTTTTTCGAGCTGGCTTTGTATATCGGCCCTGAAATCGGCAACTGATTCAAACTGCTGATTGGTAATCTCCTTGATCAACTCCGCAGTGAGTTCCGGCAGCTCAAGTCGTTTTACTTCACTGATCACTACACGGTAGCGGGAAGGTTCGGTATCAGCATCCTTCTCCTTGTTCTCAATATCAACACTCTCGCCAGCTTTTTTTCCGGTCAGCTCTTTTCGGAACGGGTTATCTTCAGGCAGGTATTCAAGGCTGAAGTGATGATTTTCTGTTTTGCCTGCTTCATCAGGTTCGCCTGCTTCATTGAGTTTCCAGACATCACCGATCACCGTGTCGGTTGTTGAAGCAGCTTCATCAACACTGATTAAAGAGCCATGTCCATTCAGAATAAGCTTTATTTCCCGTTCAATATCTTCGTCAGTAATGGTATAGAGAGTTTTGGTGAATGAATAACCCGTATAATCATTGAGTTCAAATTCAGGATACACCTCATAGGCCAGCTTGATGGTTAACTGATCACCCTCAAATGCAAAGTCCACAATTCCCGCCCGATTGACCGGCTTTACATCCCCGCTCTCAGCAATTTCACCAAAATATTTCGATGCCATTTTCTCTGCAACAGAGGTCTGAACAGAGGGGCCTGCAAGTTTTTTTATCAGACTTGCAGGGGCATGTCCTTTTCTGAACCCCTTGATCTGAATGGTTCTTCTGGCCTCTTCAAATTCCTGGTTATATTCGGCTCCAAACTCTTCGGATGAAAGAATAATCTCCAGAATCTGTTCGGTTTCGCTGATGTTTTTTATAATCTTTTGCAAGGCTCTCTTTGGTTAATTGGTAATGCTGAAAAAAATAAAAGTGAACAAGATACGAATATATACTTTTTAATAAAATAGACCATTGCCGGTGACAGCAGCTACTTGCCGGGTTTGTACACCAGTGTCGAACAGGGGGCATCATGCAGTATCCTGTTGGCTGCTTCGGCAATATTATCGGCAGTTACCGCCTCTATTGCAGCGCACTTTTCTTCGGGTTCAATGTATCTCCCAAAATAGGAGATGTCGGAGGCGGTCAGCGACATTCTGCGTGTCATTTTTTCCTGACCCATGACATGGTATCCAAGAAGTTTGGTTTTCGCAGCCTGGAGTTCTTCCGGGTCGGGATTGAGGAGCGCATCGCTTTGGAGCAGTTCATGAAGAAGCTCAAGCGAGATTTTTGTTTTATTGCTATCGGTGCCCGCATAAATATTGAGCGCTGTAAGATCATCAAAAAAAGTGAGTGATGAATAGACGTTGTAAGCCAGTCCCCTTTTTTCCCGCATTTCAAGATTGAGGAGTGAGCTCATGCCGTTGCCGAGCATAGAGTTAAGCACCATAAGACTGTAATAGAGAGGATCATGTCGCCCTATGGCAGTGCCGAGCACAATCTGGGCCTGGCAGACCCTTTTTTTTAGCTTGACGGTAAATGGAGTGTAATGTTCCTGCAGAAATGGCTGCCTAGTATACAACATACCAGATGTCTCAGAAAGTTGACCAAGAAATCGGTCAGCGAGCTGCATAATTTCGTCGTGACCGGCTTTGCCAGTTGCGGTCAGTAACATTTTTTTTGGCACATAGTGCTGCCGCATAAAATTTTTCAGGTCACTGTCGCTGAATCCCTCAACACTGTTTTCGGTGCCAAGAATCGGTTTGCCGAGCGGGTGAAGTGGAAACGAGCGGAGATCAAACTCCTCAAAAATAAGCTCTTCAGGGGTATCATCAACGCTGCTGATCTCCTCAATAACGACCTCTTTCTCCTTTTCTATCTCTTCGGGTGGAAAAATCGGGTCGCAGACAAGATCGGAAAGCAGATCAAAAGAGGGTTCAAGGTGTTCCAAGAGACACCGCAGATAAATACAGGTATGTTCCTTTGTTGTGTATGCGTCCAGGTATCCGCCATGTTTTTCAATATTTTTGGCGATATCAATGTAGCTGCGCCTTTTCGTTCCCTTAAAAATGGCATGTTCAATAAAATGGGCAAGCCCCGGACTTTGCTCCGGATCATCGCGAGAACCAGCTTCGATCTGAATGCCGAGGGTAATGCTTTGCAGATAAGGGACTGTATCGGTAACGATTTTAAGCCCGTTGCCAAGCATACCTTGATGCACCGTTTGCTCTGCACGGAGAACTTCGGAGTGCTGTGGATTCTCTTGTTTCATGACAGAATATTTTTCTGACCCTTGTGAGTGGAATTGAGTGCAATGTAGTTTTAATTCTTATTTTTAAGAACAGTGAAGCTTTGCTGTCGTCTCTATCTCTTTACTGCCGGTTAAGTTTTATTTTGGTGTTAAGCGAAAAATTAAGGTATTTTGCCGCTACAAGAAAGGGCGACAGTTGCTTCCTGAGCTATTACAACAGTTCAAGTGTCAGGAACAAACAGGCAGAAATATTCAGGGATTCATGCTCAAATCATCAATAGCCATAACCGGATCTACCGGATATATCGGTTCACAGGTCGTTTTTGCACTGCTTTCGCGCTTTGCTGGAGAGATCAACTGCAGGGTGATTGTCCGCAAAAGTTCGGACTGCTCGTTTCTCAAGGGGTTGCCTGTTGAAATTGTCAAGGCTGATATTCTTGATCCACTCGCCCTCTATGAAGCATTCAGAGGTGTGGACACTGTTTTTCACTGTGCCGGACTGATTGCCTATACCAAAAATTATCGAAATGCTCTTTACGATACCAATGTTCTCGGAACGAGAAATGTGGTTAATGCCTCTCTTCACAACGGTGTACGAAAGCTGGTGATGACCAGCTCCATTGCGGCTATCGGAGCGACTGAAGATGGTTCTCCGGCTAGCGAATCCAGCACTTTTCAGGAGTGGCAGCGCAGTAATGGCTATATGGAGGCAAAACATCTGGCTGAGCTCGAAGGGTTGCGCGGGCTGGCGGAAGGGCTTGAGGTGGTGATGCTGAATCCCGGTGTGGTGATTGGTATTGATCGGGGGAATATGGCATCCGTCAGCTCATCCAACACTGTGTTGAAGCTGATTTATCAGGGTCAACTGCCACTCTGTCCATCAGGAAGTACGGGTTTCGTTGATGTTCGCGATGTCGCTGATGCCCATCTTGCTGCCTGGAAACAGGGGCGATCGGGAGAGCGCTATATTGTTGTTGGCCACAATCTCACCTTCAGGGAGCTGTTCGACCGAATCGGAAGGAGAGACGGCCGAAGCACCGGCAATACCATGATGGTGCCAGAGGCGCTGGGGTTGCTTGCCGGTCTTGGAGGAGAGTGCTGGTCGCTGTTATTGCGTCGTCCCTCCTTTATCAGTCTGGAAAGCATGCGTACATCCACCAGGCACCTTGCATACAGTAACAAACGTTCCATACAGGAGCTGACGATTCAGTACAGGGATCTTCCGGAAACACTCAAGAGTATCACCGTCTGAAGCAGTCTCTTTTTTACAATTTTATCATGCATGAACTATGGATATACAAAAAAATGAACAGATACCAGTTGCTGTTGATCCAGCAAAACTGAAACAGTTGAATCTGGCTGTGGAGGCCGTTGAAAAGCAATTTGGTAAGGGAGCCATCATGCGAATGGGTGACGGTTCTGCCGGGATGACCGTGCAGTCGATCTCGACAGGTTCCATGGCGCTCGACTTTGCGCTTGGCGTTGGTGGTCTTCCCCGTGGAAGGGTAACAGAAATTTATGGGCCTGAATCATCAGGTAAAACCACGCTGGCGCTGCATGTTATTGCCGAAGCGCAGAAAGAGGGTGGTATTGCGGCTATTGTGGACGCTGAACATGCGTTTGACCCCACCTACGCCCGTAAGCTTGGTGTTGATATTAACGCGCTGCTCATCAGCCAGCCGGAATCGGGTGAGCAGGCACTCTCTATTGTTGAGACGTTGGTGCGCAGTGGCGCCATAGATGTCGTGGTGGTCGATTCTGTGGCCGCCTTGGTGCCCCAGGCAGAGCTGGAAGGGGAGATGGGCGACAGTGTGATGGGGTTGCAGGCGCGGCTGATGAGCCAGGCGTTGCGCAAACTGACTGGCGCTATCTCAAAATCAAGCACGGTCTGTATTTTCATCAATCAGCTTCGCGATAAAATCGGCGTCATGTACGGCAGCCCGGAGACAACAACCGGTGGCAAGGCGCTGAAATTTTACTCATCAATCCGTCTTGATATTCGTAAAATTGCCCAGATCAAGGATGGTGATGAGAGTACCGGTAACCGCACCCGGGTCAAGGTGGTCAAGAACAAGGTGGCCCCACCCTTCAAGATGGCAGAATTCGATATTCTGTATGGCGAGGGTATTTCAGCCATTGGTGAGCTGATTGATCTTGGCGTTGAATTCGGGGTGATCAAAAAGGCGGGCTCATGGTTCAGTTACGGCCAGGAGAAGCTTGGTCAGGGACGCGAGACGGTGAAAAAAGCACTGCGTGAAGACCCTGCGCTCTATAAAAAAATCCATGTGCAGGTCAAGGAGCTGATGACGGGATCGGCGGAGATTATCAGCGGTCAGGAATGAAGATAGGGGCTCTTGATATAGACCGTCCGGTCATGCTTGCGCCGATGGAAGATGTGACCGACCGGGCTTTCAGGCAGCTTTGCAAGCGCCATGGGGCGGATATTGTCTATACCGAGTTTATTAGTGCTGAAGCACTGCGCAGGGGTGTTGAAAAGTCGTTGCGAAAGTTGAAGACCGATGCCATGGAGAGGCCCTTTGCGATACAGATTTTTGGCAACAGTGTTGACTCGATGGTTGAGGCTGCGGTGATTGCCGAAGAGTATCGACCGGACTATCTCGATATCAATTTCGGTTGCCCTACCAAAAAGGTTGCTGGCAAGGGGGCTGGCGCGGCGCTGCTGAGGGAGCCCGAGAAGATGGCGCAGATTTCCGAAGCGGTTGTTAAGGCGGTGAGCATTCCGGTGACTGCCAAAACAAGAATAGGATGGGATCTGGAATCGATTAATATTCTTGATATTCTTCCCCGACTTGAGGATGCCGGTATTCAGGCGCTGGCCCTGCATGGTCGCACAAGGAGCCAGATGTACAAGGGAAAGGCCGACTGGAGCTGGATTCGTGCCGCGAAGGAGCAGGCGCGAATTCCGATTATTGCCAATGGCGATATCTGGTCAGCCGAGGATGCTGTGGCGATGTTTGCCGAGACCGGAGCTGACGGGGTGATGATTGGCCGAGGCTCCATTGGCAACCCTTTTATCTTTGAGCAGGCCAGGCAGCTTGTGCATACCGGCAAGCCTATGTCGCCACCCGATTTTCGTCAGAGAATAGAGGCGGCCATAGAGCATTTGAAGCTCTCGGTGCAGTTCAAGGGGGAGAAATATGGTGTGCTTGAGATGCGTCGCCACTATTCGACATACCTGAAAGGGCTCCCGATGGTGTCGCGGGTGCGCAACAAGCTGGTGCGCGAGGATGGGTGGGAGCAGCTTATTGATATTCTTCTGGCCTACCGCCAGGAGTGCGAGGGATATGCGTTGGAGGGCAAGATTCACGATGGCGCAGAATATCTTAATGATCATTCAGATAAACTAATTTTGAATTATTAAAATATCGTGTTATGAGTAGTTCGGATTTCCGCTGCAGAGTGGCGGTGCTTGGTGCAACGGGCCTGGTTGGCCGCACCATGATCAAAGTGCTTGAAGAGAGAAAATTTCCGGTAACCGACTTTGTGCCGATTGCTTCCGCCAGAAGCGCCGGCCAGTCGGCCGCTTTCAATGGTAAGGAGTATATTATCCGTGAACCATCTGCCGAAGCGTTCCGTGGTGTCGATATTGCCCTTTTTTCCGCAGGCGCAACTGCCAGCAAGGAGTGGGCACCGATTGCTGCCGCCGAAGGGGCTATTGTGATTGATAACTCATCGGCATTCCGCATGGATAACGATGTGCCTCTGGTTGTGCCCGAAGTGAATCCCGGCGACATTTTTAAAGCGGATGGCACCCCTGAGTCGATTATTGCCAATCCTAACTGTTCGACCATTCAGATGGTCGTGGTGCTCAAGCCTTTGTACGATCACTTTGGCATCAAGAGAGTGGTTGTTTCGACCTATCAGTCCGTGACTGGCAAAGGCAAGGCCGGGCGCGATGCCCTCGAAAGCGAGCTTGCCGGTGATGAACAGGAGCAGTTTACCCATTTTCACCAGATCGCCTTCAATGCCGTGCCGCAGATTGATGCGTTTACGGAGAACGGCTACACCAAGGAGGAGATGAAGATGGTGAACGAGACTAAAAAAATCATGGGTGATGATGCGATCGGCATCTCTCCCACGACGGTACGTATTCCTGTATACGGTGGTCATGGCGAGTCGCTGAACATTGAGATGGCAAAAGATTTCGATATTGATGAAGTGCGCGAGCTTCTTCGTACCTCGCCGGGCATTATCCTGCAAGATGACCCTTCAGCGCGTCTCTATCCCATGCCGCTCACCTCTTACGAACGCGACGAAGTCTTTGTCGGGCGCATTCGCCGCGATTATTGGCACCCGCAGACGCTGAATATGTGGATTGTGGCCGATAATCTCCGCAAAGGCGCTGCCACCAATGCCGTACAGATCGCCGAGGTGATTGCTGCTCGATGGTAGCAACGGCCCCGTTTATGCCGAAAGAGCCTTAAGTGTTGAGCTGATGGCTCTTTCGGAGTTGCAGGCAGATTGGATGTGATGAGTGTTTATGCTGCTTGATCTTTGCGTGACAAAATCTTTAAACTTGTTGCTGCTTATCCAGCACCATCACTGCTGCGCTGATGGCTTGTACCACCGCTTGTGACGCAATGTTCAACCGTTGCGGATTACTGATCGCCAGTGATGGTGGTATGCCAAGCGGCTTTGGATAATACGCTGTTTGTGCGCCAATCAGTGATAGTATTGCCTTGTCGGCTCTTGCTCCTGTCACTTGCACCGATGTTTCTCGGCAGATGGGGTTCTCCATCAGCTCTTTCATTGTGAAATATTCGGCCTCTTCCTGATTTTTTATCTGATGGAAGGCGAGCTTTTCGATTGTCCCATGGTTCGATATGGCGAGGAGGACGGAGCTGTTTTCAAGTTCAAGGATCACCTGTGGTTCATCAGTGAATTTTGAAAGATGGATGAGCGGAAGCAGAGCTGTGCCAGCAAAGAGCATCTTGTGCTCCTCCAAAAAATATTTTGCAATACTTTTGCATGGTTCCGCAGGGTAAAAGAGCAAAAGTCTGTTGTGCTCCGTTGCATGACCGCTGGCATACCGGACGATGTCGTAACTGTACTCTTCGGGCCTGTTCACAAAATAACCAGCCTCAATGCCGCAATACTCCCGCTCCTCCTCAGGGGTTGTATCCGGGGGAAAGCTGACCGGGAGGGGGAGCAAGGGCTCTGCACTCACACAGAGTGCCAGCTCCTCATCCATCCAGGGGTTGCAGCAGCTTTTCAGCTTGCCAAAAAGGCTCTTCTCTTTGCCTGAAGCGAAGCTCTTGAGGCCATGAAAAAGCGTTTTACAGCCACACAGGGTGTACCTGTTGCCGGAGACCTTAAGTCTTACGACAGCCGATTCCTCATGGTTGATGGTGCAGGCGATAACGCTCCTGCTCACTCTGTGTTCCATTATTCGAGGGTAAAATATTTTTTGAGGAACTCAAGCTTTTTTTCGCCAACCCCCTTGACCTCAAGAAACTCCTCAAACTCATGCACCTTTCCCCCCTGTTCGGTTCTGAAGGTAATAAGCCGTTCAGCCATGACGGGGCCGACTCCGGGAATCTTCTGCAATTGCCCGATATTTGCTTTATTGAATGAGATGGTGCCGCTGAAAGACTTTTTTTCTGAGGAGTGTCGAGATGCTCTCTTTTGGGTTCCGGAAGAGCTTTTGCCTAATGCAATACCCTCGATGACATCCTCTTTCACCGATGCCTGATCGGCAGTGGCAAGGTTGATAAGGCTGTCAACTTCGGCCTCACGGTAACGGGCCGTTTCGACTTTTTTGACCAGTACATCAGTTTTTTCAATCGATCGAATATTGTTCAGTATACCACCAAGCACCAGAAATCCAAGAAGTGCAGAGACCAGCGTGATTTCAGCTTTGGTCAGGCTGAGTTTGATTGCCAGTTTTTCGAAGCGCTTCATCACAGGTACCCATTATTTTGGTATGTCGTAGGTAAAAGTCCAGACAAGCTCGATAATCCATCCTATCACAAACCATGCTAAAAGAACAATAAGTACCGTTATTGCGGTTTTATTTCTTTTTTTCTTGCTGTAAGCAATAATCGAAGGGACAAAAAACAGGGCAACCAAGGCTAACAACATAAATATGATTGTTCCCTCCTGCCCACCAAGTCCAAACATAACCCTCCTTGTTCTATGATTGTGTTGTAAAACAAGCCTATAAAATAGCAAGCCACTTAAAAAAAACAAGGAACTGCTTAGTACTGTCTCAATCTAAAAAAAATCAGAGAAAAACACGTTTCACTCTTGATGAGACCCCACAGAGAATTTCGTAGCTGATGGTGCCCGCAATATCAGCAAGCTCTTCGGCTGAAAGGCCACTCCATCCAAAGAGCGTTGCTCTGTCTCCAATCCTGACCTGGTGCTCTGTGCCAAGGTCAACCATGATCTGATCCATCGTGACCGTACCAACCTGAGGGTAAACCTTCCCGTTGATTATTACCCGGGCTTTGCCCGAAAGGGCTCTTGAGTAGCCATCAGCATATCCTATCGCAATGGTTGCAATCGAACAGGCTTTTGGTGCCTTCCATGTCCTGTTGTAGCTGACGGTGGATCCGGAAAAGAGCTGTTTGATAAAAATAACTCTCGACTCAACCTGCATGACCGGCTGCACATCCAGGTGGCAATGGGTGTTTTTTGCTGGATGATACCCGTAGAGAAGGATTCCGGGACGTACCATATCAAGCCACGAATCCTTGTTTGACAGGATGGCTCCACTGTTGGCAGCATGTTTGCAGATTGTTCTGGAAGAGGCATGTTCATATTCCGCAGTCAGCTTTGTGAATGCGGCAAGCTGTTGCCGGGTAAAACCTTCAGGTGTAGCGCTTTCGGCAAAGTGGGTGTATATCCCTTTTAGTTCAAGGTGTGAAGAGTGGTCGATCTCCTTCAAGAGCTCCATAGCTATCTGGGGAACGATGCCAAGACGTCCCATTCCAGTATCGATCTTGACCTGTATGGCAAGAGTTTTATCATGAGCAGAGGCTATCTCCTGTGCGGCACGGAGTGTAGCATAGTCGCACACAGTCATGTCAATCCCGTACTTCAGGAAAAACTCAATATGAGAGGGAAGTGGAGAAGAGAAAGCCAAAATTGTTGCTGATTTTTTTAACACTCCCCCCAATTTTAGCTCACAAGCTTCATGGATGTTTGCAACACCGAAATCGCTTATCCCTGATGCTTCAAGTTGCTCAGCAACCTTATGAACTCCATGTCCATAAGCATTTGCCTTTACAATGCCCATAACGCGGGCCTTTCCACGAACCTTTTCGCTGATCAGGAGCGCATTTGCTGCAAGTCGCTTCATAGACACAAGAGCCTCCGTCATCTTTTCTGCAGGACTCTCCAGGGTCGATAGGGCAGTTTTTCGTTCATCCATACAGCGCAGGCCGTTTTGCAAGGTTTGATAAAAGGGTTGGATGGGCAGAGGTACCTCCACAGTCGAAACTTCCTTCAAAAAAACATATTTTGTCACTGATTATCAAACATGAAAGGCTCTTATTTGTATATTTTCCGTTAAAGGTGCTTTGATCCCCTTGACAATTGCAAATCAATTTCAGTTACCACCATGCCGAACCATGATATCTTCGGGCTTACATCGGAAACACCTCTGGTGCTTCTCAAACAGATGGCTCGTAACAGCAGGCCAAAGGTCATGGCGAAACTCGAGTATATGAATCCTGCATGGTCGCACTCTTATCGGGTTGCAAGTGCAATCGTACAGGATGCCGAAGATCGTAACCTGATTCATCCGGGGATGACTCTTGTAGACTGGAGCTTCGGTAACAGCGGAATTGCACTTGCCATGGCAGGGGTGAGCCGAGGCTACAAGCTGCTGCTGGCGGCCCCCGATAAAATATCTCGGGAAAAACAGGATATGCTCAGGGCTATTGGTGCCGAACTGGTTATCACTCCATCAGATGCTTTGCCCGGAGAGCCAAGAAGTTGTATGAATGTTGCTGAAAGTCTGGTAAAAAGCATACCCAACGCCTTTTTTACCGGGATGCATGATAATCCGGTGAGCCTTGAGATACATAGTAATTCCACCGGCAGCGAAATTTTTCATCAGACAAAGGGAGAGGTTACCCATGTTTTTGTTCCCATGGCTTCAGGGGCAATGGCTTTTGGCATAGGTCGTTTTCTCAAAGCAAAGAATCCGGCGATCAGGATTATCGGAGTTGAGTCACAAGGTTCTATCTATGCCTCCCTTTTCAAAAATGGAAAACCGACACCTTCGGTATTTTCTGAACTTGAAGAGATTGGCTCTCAGCAGCCATCAGCATTCTGGGATCCATCACTTCTTGATGATGTGGTGCAGGTAAGCGATTATGATGCGTTCAACTGTGCAAGAGAGCTTCTTCGGAGCGAGGCGCTTTTTACTGGAGGTGCATCAGGCGCTGCGATGGCCGCAGCGCTTCATGCAGGCTCAGGATACACTGAGCAAGATACTGTCGTGGTTGTGATGAGTGATTTTGGTGGCTATTACTTGAGTAAACTTTATCGCGATGAGTGGATGCGTGATCGGGGTTTTTACCGAAAGGCGAAATCATCTATCGAGCAAATTACCGCAGAAGATATTCTTCATATAAAGGCCCGCAGGGATTTGATTTTTGCATCGCCTGAACAGACACTCTCCGAGGTCTTTGAGATGATGAAGCAGAGCGATGTCTCCCAGATGCCGATTGTCTCTTATAACGCACCAATCGGGAGTATCAGTGAGAACAAAATTCTCTCAATTCTTATTGAGAACGACGATGCAATGACCTCAAAAGTTGTTGGTTTTATGGAACAGCCCTTTCCTCTCTGTCCGCTTGATGCAACTCTCTCCGAGTTGTCTGTAAAATTACAGCAAAATGCGTCGGGCGTACTGGTGACTCTTTCAGACGGCAGGTTGCAATTGCTTACAAAATCAGATCTTATTGATGCATTAACCCACAAGTGAGTGTTATTTATTATTTGGTTGTTTTTTTAAATGGATTTACTTATTTAAGCATTCTTTAACATTCCTCTTTTTTCTCAGGCGCTATGCACTATATTGCGCCGTAAAGCTGGAAAAATTGCACCAATAACCAGCACTATGCTATGAAGGTAGAGTCCAGAAAAAGGCAGTTCATTTTGGAGGGCAAGATTAAGGCTTGCTTTTGTGAAGGATGCAGCAAGATTACTGAAAAAGTATTTGTCGGGGAGTGGATGCCGAGTGATAAGCCAAAGAGTGATGATCTTTTGGCTGCAGCACCGGTAAAAAAGCAGAGAGAGGGTAAAAACGGTGTAGGAACCCTTCCGCCTGCTGCAGAAAACCAGTACTGGATTCGATGTTCCGAATGTAATCAGGTTCATCTTCTCAAAGAGTGGCAGATACAGATTGATCGGGAGGTGAGTCCGGGTGAGCTTAACCCTGATGAGTGCCAGGTTTATTCTCCGCACGGAATTTATGCCAAGGGTGATGCTCTCTACCACCAGGCTCTTGGTGAAGTGGGGGTGGTGAGGGAAAAGCAGGCCACTGGCAGCGGTGCTTTTGTTATTATTGTTGAATTTTGCAAGAGTGGCAAAAAACAGCTTCTCGAAAATGTGCAGGTCAATACCACAGTGCCAAAAAACAGCGAAAGTGTTACCGATATTATTAAACTTAAACTAAGACGATAACGTCTGAAGATTGTTAATCTTTTTAAAGGGGGTGAATTACATTGGTTAGTGTGCAGATAAATGATAACGAATCAATCGATAAAATGCTGAAGCGCTTCAAAAAGAAGTATGAGCGGGCAGGTGTTTTAAAGGAGTTTCGTGCCAACGCATACTTTGTAAAACCTTCTGTGGATGGTCGTTTAAAACGCTCGCGGAGCAAACGAAGAGCTCAGAGGGCAAACGAAGAGCGCAATTCATGATCGTTTGAATCGAAAACGTTACATCAGGCAGCTCCTTTCGGGGAGTTGCTTTTTTTTTGTCAATACCAATCCAGTGACTCATGAGAGTTTTTAAAGGTGAAGTAACGGCTCTGCCGCCAGACAAGTCGATCTCCCATCGTGCCGCCCTCATCGGTGCCCTGTCGGAAGGGACAACCGAGATAACCAACTTTTCAGGGGGATTTGATAACCAGTCAACCCTTGGAGTGCTCAGAGATGCGGGAATTGCTCTTTGGCAGGAGGAGGTGGATGGCGCTTATGGCTGCCGTATCCGCCGGGTGGTGATAGAGTCAAAAGGGTTATGGAGTTTTCAGCCTCCTTCAGCTCCTCTGATGTGCAACAACTCTGGCAGCACCATGCGAATGTTTGCCGGTATTCTGGCAGCTCAGCCCTTTGCGAGTGAATTAATCGGTGACAACTCACTGATGAAGCGACCGATGAAGAGGGTTGCCGATCCTTTGCGACTGATGGGGGGCGAGGTTGAACTCTCGGCATCAGGCACGGCACCAATCAAGATCAAGGGGATAAAGGAGCTTCAGGCGATAGGATATCGTCTTCCCGTGCCTTCGGCTCAGGTCAAGTCGCTGGTTGCGTTTGCGGCTCTCCATGCTGAGGGTGAAACCCGGATTATCGAGTCCGTGCGCTCCCGTGACCATACGGAGGTGATGCTTGGTCTTGAGACCCTTGAGCTGAGAGGCGAGAGGATTATTGTGGTGCCGGGGAGAAAACGGATTGAAGCAAAACCATTTTTTGTTCCAGCCGATCCATCAGCCGCCTGTTTTATTGTGGCGCTTGCGCTTCTGGCTCCCGGCTCCGAGATCATCATCAGGGATGTCTGCCTCAATCCGACCCGTTCGGCATTTCTCGACATTCTTGCTGAAGCGAGAGCAGGAATCTGGGTGGAAAATCAGAGAGTGATCGGTGGAGAGATTATCGGCGACATTGTTGTTGACAACCTCTCCGGTATTGAGCCACTGCGTATCAGCGATCCGCAGCTTGTTGCCTTTATTATTGATGAAATACCGATGCTTGCGGTGCTCTCGGCCTTTGCCTCAGGAGAGTTTGAACTGCATAACGCCGGAGAGCTGAGAACCAAGGAGAGCGACAGGATTGAGGCGATTGTGGTCAATCTGCAGCGGCTTGGTTTTGAGTGTGAGCAGTATGCTGATGGTTTTGTGGTGAAAGGGCGCAGGGTGACACCAACCCAGAGTGTTGTGGTTGACAGCTTTGACGATCACCGGATTGCCATGAGTTTTGCTATTGCCAGCAAGGCGACAGGCGAAGCTCTCGACATCACGGATATCGATGTGGTGGGTGTCTCCTTCCCCAATTTCTTTACACTGCTGGAATCGCTTGAGGTGTAAAGAGTAGCCTGCCGGTGGAGGAGGTCAGGTGCGCCTGACCTCTTCGATATGTTCCAGAAGGGCGCGGTTAAACGCTTCGGGTTGCTCCATGTTCGATATATGCCCGGCTCCGGCCAGTATGCTGATTGTTGAGCCTGGGATACTGGCATGAATACCTGCCGCAGTCTCTTTGGTGGTCAGTTTGTCCTCCTCTCCATTCAGCACCAGCACGGGGCAGTTGACAGAGGCAAGTGATGGCGAAGCATCGCGGCGCATCATGATGGCGCGCATCGCGTCGTTGATGACGGCAGCAGATTGCTTGTTGATGATGGCTTCGACTTGCGCAACCAGTTCAGCTCTTTCGGTGTACGTCGTGGAGGCAAAGTAATTGGGGATCATGCGGGTGGCAGCCTCCGGCGCACCATTGTTCTCAACAGCAAGGATAAACTCCTCCCTGTTTGACCGGGCAGCCGGAGCATCCCCTTCAGCCCGGGTATCGCACAGCACCAGCGAGGCGATTTTTTCGGGATAGAGGCGGTAAAACTCAAACGCCTGGTATCCACCCATAGAAAGGCCGATAACGGTTACCTGTTGTATCTTCAGCGAATCGAGGAGGCTGGCCAGCTCATGGGCATAATCGGTAAAGCTCCACCCCTCTTTTTCCGGTGAGCCATCAATGCCAAAAGAGTTTGGTGCTATGACGGGGTAACCTGCTGAACGAAGCGCCTCAATCTGGGGCTGCCACATCCCGGCAGAGAGCGGAAAAGCGTGCAGAAAAAGGATTGCATGAGCTGTCGCGCTCTCTTTGTTTATATTTGCTTCAAGGCGAGTGAGCATCGGTCAGTTTTCCTTGGTTTTTGGATATCCCTTGATATCGCGGATAATACTGTTGGCTTCGCCAAGAATTTTTTTCGCCTCATCACGGGCCGTGTTGATGATCTCCTGCGAGCGTGTTTTTGCCTCGTTGCTGTAGGCTCCATCATGCTCATTGCTCTCGTACAGCTCAGTCGCCTTGTCGAGCATACTTTTGACTTTGCCGGAGATAATCTGCTGCGTCTCTCTTCCCTTGTATGGAGCAAAAAGCAGCCCCATGATGGTGCCTGCTGCTGCGCCAAGTGCTGCTCCCCAAAAGAGCCCCTTGTAAAACTTGTCCTGCTGTTCCATAGTGCGATACCTGTTTTGGTTTTTGTGTAATATAAAGATAAACCGGGGAATGCACTTTGACTTTCCTGAATTTTTTGACAAATGCGTAATCGGAATTCATGGTTTATTTTGGTAAGATCTTGACAGATGGATCTTGGCTTTTGCATCGATGGAGGGTTATGGGATGCCTTCGCCGCATTTTTCCACATTGAAAAAAAATCTTCTCACCTGTTTGGAGAGTAATAGTTTTTGAGTCATTGTGTCTTTGAAAAGGAATTTTTTTTGCAACAATCGTTATCGAAGTCTCTCACATGAAAAAAATGTTGTTTCTCTGTTTTCTCCTGCTTGCAGGATGTACCGGTATCCCTGAGGGAATCACGGTTGTTGAAGATTTTTCGCTTGATCGTTATCTCGGGACATGGCATGAAATCGTTCGTCTCGATAACCGGTTTGAAAAAGAGCTTGATCCGGTAGTGGCCACCTACTCGCTTGCCCCGGACGGGAGTGTCAAGGTGGAGAATAAGGGGTTTGACCTGAAAAAACAGGCGTGGAAGAGCGTAACGGGGCGCGGTGTGTTTGTTGACGACAAGATGACCAGCAAAGGCGCGTTGAAGGTCTCCTTCTTCGGCCCGTTTTATGCAAGCTACAATGTGATTGATCTCGACAAGGCGGAGTACCGCTGGGCGATGGTGTGTGGTCGCACCAAATCATATTTCTGGATTTTGTCGAAAGATTCGGTCATGGCTCCGGGGAAAATCGGTGAGCTTGTGGCCAAAGCTTCGACTCTCGGGTTTGATACTACAAAGCTGCGCTACCTGGGCAATGGCAGGCAACAAGCTGAAAAATAGTTGTCATCGTTGCTTTTTTCTTCTCTTTCGTTTTTTAAGCAACGTTTAGGAGTTCATTTATAATCTTTTAAGGATGCCTGAGGTACCTTGTACACAGTCAGTTGAATAAGGTAAGCAGGCATTCTCATAATTTATAATCGAACCGAGACGATGAACACAACCCCAAAATTCCGACCAACTCCTTTTGCTATTGGAGCATTTATCCTTTCTGCTGTGGCAGCTCTTTTGATCACCCTGAATGTTGTTATGGGAATGACGCAGTCCCTCCCATTGTGGTTGAGCTGCATATTTGTCATCGCCGTTGTGTTCCACACGGTCATCAACTGGAAGCAGTTTACCTGATTGTTCCCAAAATTCCATCGTCAAGCTCCGGTTCGGCATGTTAGCCTCTTTTTTGCCGAGCCGGGGTTTGGTGTTTCCGGTAGAAGGACTGAACTCATTCGGGCGGGAAGTCGTTTTTTCAGTTCCAGACTTTTAACGAGATTTGCAGGAACGCCGGAAAGTTCCAATGAGCCCTCCATCCCTGTCGAGTTTTAACGCATCATCAAGACTGATATACGGAGTACGGCATAGATGTAGTCGAGGATGTCGATTGGGGCAAAGGTGTCTGCCGTCTCTTCTTTTTCCGGGGTGAAGGTCAGGGCGATTGATGCGGCTATCTCATCGACAATTGCTCTGTTCAGGTTTTGGATTCTCTGTTGCTGGCCATCGTTTGTCATCTGATTGCCTGATTCGGGATAGAGGTAGAGGGGGAAGTTAAGCTTGAACAAGCAGGTGTTTGGCGATCATGGGGGCGCTAAGGTTTTATGGGGTGGGCAAATTGTGGCAGGGAGTTTTGGAGTATGGTGTATTTTATAGTATGATTAAATGTTGATGTAATATTACAAAGGAAACACCAATGCCAACGATCTCAATGTTTTTCGGTATTCTCATTTCCATTTTTTATAAAGATGACGAACAGCACCATATTCCTCATATTCATGCGCGCTATCAAGGGAAAAAAGTTTCGGTAGCTCTTGATGACGGTCGTCTTCTTACCGGAGATTTTCCGCCACGGCAGCTTCGGATGGTACAGGTGTGGGTAGATATTCACCGTGATGAACTTATGGCAGACTGGGAACTTGCTGTTGCCGGTGAGGAGCCATTTCGTATTGCACCGCTTCAATAAAATGAGAAGATGATGGAGATGTTACTTGATGTTATCAGCGTCATAACGCATGACGACTATACCCTGGAGCTTGTCTTTGAAAATGGCGATAAGCGTCTTTTTGACATGAAACCATTGTTTGATAAAAAGCCCTTTATCAAACTTTTTAACTCTCCGCTTTTCTTCAAAGCATCGGTGCAGTATGGCACGGTAGTGTGGCCTGGTAATATTGATATTGCGCCAGAGACCCTTTGGTGCAGATCTGTCCCTGCTTGAGGATGGTGCGGAAAGATGTATAAAAAAGTGATGCGAGTGAGGAAAAGTTGAAATTGAGCGGTTGTATGGCTCTATGATAAATCGGTAAAAAAAGCGAGCGAGAAAGCCTGCCGATTTCGTAGTGTCAGTGCAGAGTGAGTTTTTAGCTTGCTATTTGTTGACATTCAGTTATGTGAGAGATTATTTTTTATAGAACCCCGACAGGGAATGCACCTGTTCAGGAATTTTTGGACTCACTTTCGGCCAAGGAAAGTCAAAAAATCGTCTGGGTGCTGAACTTGATCGAATCGTTACCGATGGTACCACAGGAATATTTCAAAAAACTGCAAAACAGTGATGGCATCCGGGAGGTTAGAGTTCAGCTTGGCAATAATGCTTTCAGGCTATTTGGATTCCTGGATAAAGGACGGTTTGTTATTTTGACAAATGGTTTTTCAAAGAAGAGCCAGAAAACTCCGCATCAGGTAATTGCGTTAGCAGAACAAAGAAAAAAGGAATATCAGGAAAGAAAAATTCATGAGTGATTTGCAGAAATATATCGCTAACCGTAAAGCTGTTGACCCGGAGTTTGCTGCTTCATTTGACGAGGGCTACAAACACTTCAAGATTGGCGTTTTGCTGAAACAGGCAAGGATGAGTGCTGGTATGACTCAGGATGAGATTGCTGAAAAGCTCAAGACTCATAAATCAGCCATCTCCCGCATCGAAAACCATGCAGAAGACATCAGACTGTCAACGCTCTCTCACTATGCTGAGGCGTTAGGCAAAAAGTTGGAGATATTCATACAGTAAATAAGGAGGTCAGTTTATGCCTGTTGTTATCCAAAAGGACAGATTATGAAAATTATAACATAAAAGCATAAGCTTCTCCCCATCCGGCAATTAGTCAACCATATAGATATTGGCATTAATTTGCAACCATTTATCAATCCAGTTTTTCGAAACTACCCTGCAAAAAAATACTTTTCCAGCATCCATTAAGCGTGAACAGACCAAATTCATTGTTGCAGGCATAAATCCAATTCGGATATCTTCACAATACAGTGCAATCGCAAACTTGTCATGTTTATTATCAGGCTCCCTTTTCATTACCAAAACTTTCTCCGGCACTATTTGCGCATCAATTACATCAATCCCGGCGCAATAACTTGTACCGGCTACAACGATGTCCATCAGAAATATTTCCTGAGAAAAAGGAACAATACCTTTTTCCAAATTACTCAGGAGAGCCAGCAAGCCTGGCGTTACTGGTATGATAGATTCATTCATCTGTCATTAAATTGATGATATCTAAATACTTGGCTATCTGTTCATCAAATTTCTCAATGTCATTTCGCAATTCTTCCTGCTTCTCAACTATATATTTTTCATCAAAAATCAATTCTTTGACATTTAAAGGAAATGCTTCATGTAATTGCGCTATTTTGCATTGTAACGACTTGATATTGTTTTCAAGATGTTCAACTCTTGCAATTTTCTCATTCGTTGAGAAAAGTTGCTTTTTGTCATTATTAGTTTCATCCAGATAGAGAAGTATATTCTGAAGCTCATGTATTTTATTCAGCTCATAAGCGGCTTTTACCTTGGTGAACAAATCTTTTTCATCTTCCGTTTGCGTTGGATTCAGATCGGGATGAAGCCTTTTGCAAAGCACTCGAAACAATTCTTTGAGTTTCAGGGTATCTTCTGCAGAAACCAGGTGTGAAAGCACTTTTTTTGCCTGATCCAAAGCGGCAGCTTGTGCTTCAATTTCAGCATAATATTCCTGAAATCTAATATTGACCAAATTCTCTATCGCTGGTAAATCGGGATGTTCATCTCTGTTTATTGCCGACTGTATCATGCTCATTTTCATTTTAAGCCGAGCTGCTTCGGTTTTCTTTTGAAGCAACTCAAGCTGAAAACAGCCTAATTTTTCAAGATAAAGTGAAGTCAGAATAACGTACTCATCATCCACCATCTCTTTATGACGGGTAAACAGATCTAAAAACTCTCCATTAAGCTGTGCAAGCTTTTTGTTTAATTTTTCGTTTTCCTCAGTCAATGCAAGGGTTTTCTTGTTCATAACGTCTTCAATCAGAGTGGGTACAGTGTCAAACTATTGACAAACTCAATGAGTTGATTTGCTCAATCCACAATTTAATCGAGTCTAAAGATGGAACAGATACCTAAAATTAAATCCATTCAAACCGCAGACAACAAACGTTATCCGTCAAACTCTCTATGAGGAGATCAAGTCAGTGAGTCAGGGCAAAATCGATAACATTTTGGCTCAGCCAAATGCCGTGCTCGCGCATCCGGCTTATTGCATCAGTCATTGATACTTGATACCCTTTGGATTTTGCCTTGAGCAGTACGCCGATAGCACCGGTAACATTCAGGTTTGACAAACGAGCCGTACGCCTGCCAAGTATTTCATCAATGCATACCAGATTGATGCCAAGCTGTAAGGCCGTTTGTATGACCGACGCTTCTCCGCTATCGAGCGTGTTTTGCAGATAGGGCATGAGCGCCATTGGCTCAGGGCTAATGTCTAACCAGGATGCCTGCTCAAACAACTCGACCCCAAAAGCATCACGACCACCAGCCCTGATTTCTTTGGCCACCTCATAGGGCACGATTACCCTTGAATACAGACAACGAAGTACGTCAAGATTGCCGGTTGCGGCGGTCAATGCAATAAGCGGTGTGGTGTTGATAACAACCTCTTTAGCTTGATCAGGCATTGCTGACATCCTGGGCAAGTTCATTCTGATCCAAATCAATCATTGGTACACCGTACCGGTGCAGATCAGCAAGAAATTCGACTCTGCTCATCCCAATAAACGCAGCAGCCATTCCCGACGACAGCCGGTTCATTTCAAAAAGTTTGATGGCCATGGCCAGTTTGGCCTCTTTTATGAATTGCTGAGGTGTGCAGTGTGCTGCATCAGGCAGATTGTTTGGCACTTCAAGAAGGAGTTGCATGGTTTTCTATGGTACACATTATCAGGAGCCCCTGATTGGTGAAAGCCAACCAATAGTCAAGAAACACATTTTTAACGAAAAAAGAACCGATTTTATTTTTAGGCATTTTTTTCAGCGTTCGGATTGATCCGTGAAATTATGGTATGGCACCTGGAATGATGATGTTGATATCAGCGAATATGAATCTCCAGACGAAGCATCCTCCACACCAACAATATCAATCTCTTTCATGATTCGATCGGTCTCTGTCAACGAGACGATGATGCGCTGGTAATGGCGCACATCCTCAAAGCTGAGTTCGCGGCTTTTGCGGTCTTTGAGCCATTTTTGTGCGGGCTGGTAGCCGCCGATGTAGAATTCCCATGCGATTGATGGGACGCCATCGAAATATTGGGTTTCGTTGATGTACACTTTCCCGTCCTGATAGTGCAGTTTGCCCACCTTGTTATCTCCGCTGACGGGATAGGTGGTCAAGCGCTGGTCAACGGTCGGGCTTTCGAGCAGGTGGAGCTCGCGCAGTTCGCTGCCAAGAGCGACGAGTTGGCGGAAGCTTTGCTGATCTTTCGGGTATGGCACTCTTGGGAAGTCGATCTTCAGGAACTCTTTGTATTTCTCTCGGTAGCTCGGGCTGTGGAGCACGGCGTAGATGTAGTCGAGGATGTCGATCGGGGCGAAGGTTCCTGCCGTTTCTTCTTTTTCCGGGGTGAAGGTAAGGCCGAGTGCTGTTACCATTTCATCGACGATTGCTCTGTTCAGGTTTGGGGTTCTCTGCTGCTGGCCATCGGTGGTGATTTGATTGTCGGATTCAGGATAGAGGTAAAGAGGAAAAATATTGGCATTGTCGAGAGAAGAGGAAATACATTTATCGCTGATATGATTGACAAGAAACGGTGTATTAAAAAAGTTTGCTCTTGACCTTCTGATCAAAGAAATGGCAATATTATTTTGCAGTAAATGTCTCATAACATCTCTTCTTGGTCTACAAATAAAGCCATTGGATTTGCCAGTGTAATAAGTGTATCGGATATCGAAAGGGCGATAACTGATTTTGATGATGTATTAAAATCAGTGCCTGATTTTAATACATCATCTTTTGCACATTCAACACTCCAATCCATAACATCTTGTCCGAGATTAAATCGCATCCTTGCACTTTCAATATCCAATGAAAGGAATTCTTCAATAGTGCGCTGAACTTCGCTGTGTTCAGTTTTGATTGCAAACTCATCTCTTGCAGAATAAATACCAGCCGAATTGACAGGATAGAGCTCATGAACGGCAAAACCGTTGTTGTACTGTTCCAGTCCGTTCAAATTTTTCTGGATGAAGAGGTATTGCGGCGCAGAGTGGATGAGAGCAGTAAAGCCAACCGTTTCAAGGCTGTTTTCCCACAGAAAATCGTATTTGAATGCACGATCGCCGTATAGGTCATAATGCAGCACTTCTGCCAGTTCTCCTTTTTGCTTTTTGCCAGTCTTCACAAAGAGGTTGATGCTTACTCCCTGCTGAATATCGAAGACGTTCTTGTCGGGCGAACCATCAGGGCAAGTCTCTTTTTTCTTTGAGTTGCCGTGGAGGTCAAGAATGTAGATTCGGTCAAAGGTGGAGAGCAGATGCCACCGCATTCCCCGGAAGGTGGGGTTGTCGAGAAAGCTGTGGTTGTTGATGAAGGCCAGAATCCCTTCTTCGTTTCTTTCAATAAACGACTGAGCATAACGAATGAATTTTACATAATCATCGTTTATCGGTTTCAAATTTTTCTCGCGAAGTTTCTCTTTTCCAGAAGGTTCTTTTTTATAATTCTCTATCAATTTTAATATCCACTCACCGTTATTTTCACTTTCACCCCTATAGGGCGGATTCCCCAACACCACCATCACCGGTGTATCGCGTTTGATGTGGTTGGCTTCGTTGGCCTCCTGCGACAGCCAACCGGCAAAGAGTGTGCCTGTTTCAGGGTGATGCTCTTCCAGCGAATTGGTCAGGAAAACGCGGAAGCGCTGTTCAATGGTTGGTTTATAGCCAGTTTCGGCAAGAAGCAGGTCAAGCTTCAGGTGGGCCATGGCGTAGGATGCCATCAGGATTTCAAAGCCGTTCAGCCTCGGGATAAGGTGATGCTCGACGTAGTTGCTCCAGACTCCCTCCTGCCCGGCAAACTGTTTATGGATGTGCTTGATAATCTCCGCCAGAAAGGTGCCGGTGCCGGTTGCCGGATCGAGCATCTGCACCTTATGAACCTCAATCTGCCGGGTGGTGTAGCCATCTTTTGAGCGCTTGTCAGTTGTTGCGCGTTTGATGTCAACAGTGGTTTTGCTGGTATCGGCCAGGCCATCTTTGAGGCCGAACTCGCTCTTCAGAATGTCATCAACGGCGCGGACAATAAAGTTGACTACTGGTTCCGGCGTGTACCAGACACCCCGGCTTTTGCGCAGTGCAGGGTCGTATTCGGCAAGGAAGGTCTCGTAAAAATGGATGATAGGGTCGTTCTGCTGGGTGGCTTTGCCGAAATCCTTGAGCAGGGCAGCCACATCGGTGGCTTTGAAGAGGTCGGCCAGGGCATCAACAATCCAGACAATCCGGCTGTCGAGATCGTAGCCTGCAATGTACTGAAAGAGCTTGCGGAGAAAGGGATTTGTTTTTGGAATCAGCTCAGCCGCCTCTTTTCGGTTGAAATCTTCCAGCGTCGGGTCGTGCAAACGGGCAGCAAACATGCCGTAAGCAATCGTTTGCGCATAGATGTCAGCAAACTGTTTTGGAGTAATGTCATGAATGAGCACATCCTTGAACCCCTCCAACTGCTCTTTCAGGCTGTTGTTTGCTTCGTGAAGCATTGCGCTCGCCTCACCGGTGGTGGAGAGCGCTTTTTCAATCACGTCAGCCAGTAACCGCGCTTTTGCCGCCATCATCCTGGCAAGCTTCGATGCCGAGGTGATGGTCTGCCCTTCGTATCGGCTGAATTCCTGAATCAGATCAGTGAATGGCTTGAAGTTTTCGGGCCGGGCAACAAGTTTGCCGTTCTGTATCTCGACAAGAACAATGGTGGTCGTCAAGTGACCTTCCAGATAGAGCCGGAATTCGAGGTAATCGGTAATGATCAGGTTTGGCAAAGAGCTTTGGTAACGGGCAAATTGTTCGTTGTAGAGCTTGTTGTCGAGCGACTTGCCGATGTCTTTTGCCTCGATGTAACCGACGGGAATGCCCTTGCGGGTCAGGATGTAGTCAGGAGCGCCGCAATCAATCCGTTGCGGTTCATTGGTGACCTCGACGTGCGGTGCCAGCGACTTCAACAGGTTTTGCAGATCTCCACGGTAGCTGTGCTCGGTTGCATTGCCGGCCTTGTATCGCCTGTTGATGGTGTCGATGTACTCCTGAATGGTCATGGAGAGAGATGGTTAAGGGATAAAGATGCTGCAAAAAGCTGTGAGGACAAAAGATAACGACTACGCATCTTATTCTGGCATCAGAGGTGCACTGAAGAGTAATCATTTATTTCTGCAGCGCTATCCTGTGCCGAAGCACATCCTGCCGGGGAAAGAAAAATCCAGCATAACCGATACAGGACTTTTCGTGATTTCATTCACAGCTAATTTTACTGTACATTATTTTTATTAGAATGCCTTATTAACATGTTTCTGGTGTCAATTATTTTTATGTACAATAGATGTTAAATGCCATTAGAGCCAATAAAACGAAAAGGATATACACAGAAAGATCAGGCTGAAGTCGAAGAAAGTGTTGCCACTTCGGTTGAAGCTGATCCAGATTATTTCATTGAAATGTACGTCAACGACCGCAGATCTTTCACTGGCAGATATGTTGCGGCTGACCTGTTCAAGGAGACATTCTGGCAATACAGAGAGTCACGGGAATCAAGGAATCGTTACAACGCACCAGTGCATAACTCTGCGGCCGTATTATCCGCAGAGCAGTTCAGGCGGATGCTCAAATGTGCAAAACGTCCTGAACGAGATGTCGCTGTATTTCTCACTGGAATCCCCGGGGCGGGCAAAACATCTTCTGTGCTCTCTGGAGGCGAACTACCAAACCACTATAGGGTAATATTCGAAGGGCAACTTTCAAATCTTGACACAACAACGGAAAAACTCGAGCAAGCAATTGCAGCAAACCTGAAGCCACTTATCATTGTTGTTCACACATTACCTGAACATGCGCTCAAAAATACTATAAAACGCTTCTATGAAGAGGGACGTGGAGCAAGCATTAATGTGATGAGTGCCATTCAGGGCGGATTGCCTGACAGCCTGGCCGAGATGCACAGGCTATTTGGCAACAAAGTCAGTTTAATCGTTCAGGATAACAGAGATATGTCAAATCCACAACCCATGATGGGATGGAAACATCTGTCTATACTTTTATCGGAGGGAAATCATGACCAAATCAAACAGCGCCTCAGCGACACAATCGAGCAACTCTACGCAACCGACGCCATCTCAGCCCCATGTTATCAGCAAGCAATCGGAGGAGTTCCAATGGGATGAAACAATAGTTTGGCTGGAAAGGATCAACAAAAACATGCAAAGGATGTCGACGGACGAGAAATATCGGCTGGAAATTGCGAAAGATCTATCATGACGCTTCCCGAATATTGACAATGGCCCCTTCTCCCGAATTTCCCTGGGAGATACAACTGAGTATTCCGGCAAGGCTTGGACATTCTGCAATCCAATACCCGTTTTCACCCGGATAAATTATAGCTTCTCTCATACTCCCGAGTATCTCTCCCAATTTATTATCCTTTCAACGGAGGTTCCAGAAAAAATCAAGCCAGAAACGCCTGTAACTTATTATTGGAAAATTAGTTATAGAATTAGCGTAATCTTAATTATTGTGACTACTCTGGGATATTTTTGCCGAAATAATAGCAGAGTTTGTGACGCAGACCAAGATTTAGATCAAATCAAGACTCAAGTATAGGTAATTAATTTACGATACGCAAATTAATTAGTGACTACGTTTTTAGGCAATTTTTCTCGTAACAAACTTTATAATATAGCTTTATCGGTTTTTTGCTCTGGAACTTCCGTTTCAAGAGCAATGGATACCCATAACAATTCCTGCCCAGCCTCTACCAGCTCCAATCATTTTCCCCGGACTATCCCATAATACATCAATCTCTTCTCTTTTTACCAAGAATCCTGCGAATATGCCCTCGTTTTGCAATGGTCACAAAGCCTGTGAGACTTTTGCTCTACGAAATGATAGCGACGTGAAAACAGGCGGATGTTGTAGCTACCTGGAAGCGTCTTCATTCCCGACAAAAAGCAATGCTGCAGTTTGCCCACCATCCCGATCTGGATGTTTTGTTTTTTATAGTAACTTGTTTCCCGGACAAAATTACTAAAAGGTCAGCAGTAAAATGGCAAAAACAGTTGTTATAACCGGCAGCAGCAGAGGCATAGGTTTTGGCCTTGCCGGTTGCTTTCTGGAGAGAGGGTTTAACGTGGTGCTTAACGGCAGTTCTCCTGAAAGTACTCGTAAAGCCATGGAGCGGCTTCAGGGTTATCGTGAGCATTTGACCGCTGTTTCGGCCGATATCAGCAGCAGGGAAGGAATTATCCGTCTCTATGACGAGGCGGTCAGCCATTTTGGGCGTGTTGATATCTGGATCAACAATGCGGGCATTGGCCATGAAATGCGCAACGCATGGGAGGTTGACTCTAACGAACTCAGTCAGGTACTGAGGGTCAATCTTGACGGGGTGGTGTCGGGCACGATTATTCCTTTCCAGCGCATGAAAGAGCAGGGCGGGGGGAAGATATTCAATATGGAGGGGCTTGGCAGTGATGGTTTTATGCTTGATGGTATGACCATTTACGGCACGACCAAAAGCGCGCTCACCTATTTTACCCGCTCTTTTGCTCATGAGGCTCGCGGCACAGCAGTGCAGATAGGGACGATCAGTCCAGGGATGGTGGTGACCGACATGCTTCGCCGCACGGTCAGTGACGGTTCACCGGAAAGCCTCAAAAAACAGCAATTTTTCAATATCATGGCTGATGATGTTGCGATCGTTACCGCATTTCTCACCAAAAAAATGCTCGCAGCGACGGCTCAATCTCCAAGAATACGATGGCTTACCAAGCCAAGGATGGCAGGCAAGATCCTTATGGCACCGTTCAGGAGACGGAACTTCTTTTCCTGAACTCCTCTTCTTTCAAAGGGGAAGCGAGTATTCTTCAAGGATAACCCTGACATGCCGGGGAACCAGCTTTTCCAGCAATTCCGGGTGACGGAATTTGACGTAGTAGTAATGCCTGATCAGATGAAAATCAACCGAATAGTGGGCAAACCCAATCCCTTTCGGCCCTATTATGCCAAGCAGACCGGCAAGGATATGGCCAAGCCAGAGGGGAATCCTGCTTGTTGAAGAATATTCTTTTTCCTCTGGCTTCATGCTTTCGATGATGCGTTTCGTGGTGTTCTGGACAAACGAGTGGCACTCCCATTTGCCTGTTTCAGGAAAACGTTCAAGTTCAGCCTCGATAAGTTTCAGCAGTTTGCGCCCTGTTTCAGTCCGTACCAGAATCCACTGTCTCTTTTGTTCCGGCAGCAGTTCTGCTCCGATATAGCCCACCGTAATATCGGCCAGACTGTTGAGGTAGTCAAAGCAGCTCATACATGCAGAGGGAAAAATATTGGGATTGGAAAGTTCCTCCGGAAGGCTGAAGAAAGGAACTTTTTCAATGCGGCCGTTTTTGTGCCTGATGTGAATCCTGAAATCCTGCATGAACTCCATAAAGCAGGCGGTATCGGGCGATTGCGACATTCGTTCCAGAATCCACGGCCATTTTGAGCGAGCGACATTATCGACGCAGGGAATCCCGATGGTCAGGATCTCCATCTCCCTGAGGTATTCAAAGCGCTCCTGAAAATCCCGAAGGGTGTGCAAATGACATGCTGCTCCGATGACAAGGACTTTTTTCAACCCCTGACGATATGCGCTTTCCAGAGAGTATAAAACAGGAGAGAGCACCGGTTTATTGCCTCGTGTCGCATAAATTTCATCCAGATTTTTGGCCAGAACCGGTTGAGAGAAAAAATGGTGGCCCGGAGTGTGCTGCAGCGACACAACACCATCCACAAGCTTCTCTTCAAAAGCCCTCAAAGCCATTCGGGTAATGATCCCGCTCCACTGTGAGCCCGGTACGGGGCTCTTCAGTTGAGCGGTGAAGCGGTCAAGCGTCATGCCAAAACGCATTTCAACCGGATCATCAAGGCTTCGCTCCCGTCCGAACAGCTTTTTCTCCCTCTCGCCGAGCCATCCGTTTTTAAAAACACAGCTTTGGATGCTTTGCTCTGCAGGCCATGCCTGAATGGAACAGAGGCCGCATGAACTGCAGAGGCCGTTTTCCCGCTGTTTGTGGCTCTGTTCAGGAGTGGCGACTTAAAGTGGACCCCAGCCGGTAGACAAAAAGTGGCTGAGTTTAAGTTGGTAACCTGGCCTGTTCATGCAGCGGAAAGGCGCTGCCCCTCTTTTACCTTTAACTCTTCTGTCA
>CAJEXW010000025.1 GCA_903994525.1 uncultured Chlorobiaceae bacterium | reverse complement strand
CAGGAGCTCGTGCTCATTCTGCTCATTATTCTTCTGCTTTTCGGAGCAAAAAAGCTTCCTGAACTTGCAAAGGGTTTGGGCAAAGGAATAAAAGAGTTTAAAAAAGCCCAGAACGAGATTGAGGAGGAGTTCAGCAAGGGCGGTGATGAATTACAAAAAAAGGAGAAATCAAACTCTTCAACTCAGGCATAACCTCTCCTGTTAACGGCCATGCTCTTTAGTCTCTATGTCAAAAACTTTGCCCTGATCCAGGAGCTGAGGGTTGAATTCAGCCCCGGGTTAACCATAATCACCGGAGAGACCGGCGCTGGAAAATCTATCCTTATCGGAGCATTAAACCTTGTTCTTGGCGATCGCGCAAGCAGCGATCTGGTGCGTTCAGGAACCAGCAAAGCAGTAATAGAGGCTGTTCTGAAAGAGGTCATCTGTGAAAAAATTGTGAGGCTGCTGAACGATGCCAACATTGAAATTGCCCCTGAACTGATTCTTCGAAGAGAGATCTCTTCCAACGGACAGTCCCGCTGCTTTATCAACGACACACCATGCACGGCAGCTCTTCTCAAAAAGGCTGGAGAGGAGCTGATTGACCTCCACGGCCAGCATGAGCACCAACTGCTGCTGCACGCCGATACCCATGAAACCATGCTTGATGATTATGCCCTTACAGCGGGTGATGTCATGGCATACCAGACCTACCGTGCTACACTGCAAGGACTCTTGCAGCAAGTACATGCCCTGAAACAGGAGGCTGCCTCCCTTCAGGGAAAAAAAGAGATTCTCGATCTTCAGTTGACCGAGCTCAACGGCGTTGAGCTGAAAAGTGACGAGGCGGGGTGCATTGAAGAGGAGATCATCATCCTCGAAAATGCTGAAACTCTCTATACTCTCAGCAGCACTCTGAATGACCTGCTGTACGAAAGCGAACACTCTCTCTATTCCGGCATCACGGCAGCGCTCCACACTCTCGAAAAACTTGCCGCAATTGACAAGCGCTTCGATATTCACCTCCAGGAGAGCCGTACCGCAACCAGCATCATTGATGAGCTTTCACGATTTACGAGAAGCTATGCCTCTGGCATTGACTTTCATCCCCAAAGACTCGATACCTTGCGGGAGCGGCAGCTTCAAATCCAGCGCCTCTGCAAAAAATACCAGCGCACTGTTGACGGGCTGATAGAGCTGAGAAACGAGCTGGAATCAAAGAGCGCGCTTGATGAGAAGCTCGATGAGAGGCTTGACCTTCTTGAGCAGAAGGTGATGATTTGTAAGTTGGAACTTTCCAGAAGGGCTGCCACACTGAGCGCCAAACGGCAGGAGGCTGCTCGCCGCCTTGAACCTGCCATTCAGGAGCAATTGGCAGAGCTTGGCATACCAAACGCCACCTTTATTGTCAGCATGACTCACGAGGCGCAACCTGAGGGTGATATCTCACTTGATGGTTCAACCTTTACAGCGTATTCCAGAGGTTACGATAAAATTGAGTTTCTGATCTCCACCAATTCCGGTGAAAAGCCTAGACCACTCATCAAGGTGGCATCCGGCGGCGAAATTTCAAGGGTGATGCTTGCCATGAAGAGTGTCCTGGCAGAGTCTACCAACTTGCCGATCCTTATTTTTGATGAAATTGATACTGGCATTAGTGGCCGAGTTGCCGAAGCTGTTGGCAAGAGCCTGAGAAAACTTTCGCGCCTCCATCAGATCATAGCCATAACACACCTGCCACAAATCGCCGCCATGGCCGACCTGCACCTTGGTGTCAAAAAATCTCTCCAGCTCGACCGAACAGTAACCGAAGTAACACCTCTCGACCAGGAGAGTCGACTGCAGGCCATCGCCAGCCTTATCAGCGGAGAGCAGATTTCTGTCTCCTCGCTCACTCTTGCCGCAGAACTGGTTGGGACTGCCCGAAACTGACCAAAGATTTCAATCAAACATGATCTTGCTATGCAAAAATTATCTGCAAATGGGGTAAGGTGGCTTAAAGGCCTTCATCTGTTGGCCGTTGCCTGCTGGGTAGGTGGGGCCATTTCCCTGATATCGCTCTCTTTTTTGAAAGCAGGGATTACTGATGGCCGCGTGTTGTACGGAATCAACCAGAGCCTTCATCACGTTGATATGTCAATAGTTGTGGTTCCGGGTGCCATCGGATCCCTGCTCACCGGTCTGGCATACTCGCTCCTCACCAACTGGGGGTTTTTCAAACACAACTGGCTCACGTTCAAGTGGATTGTAACCGTAACTGCCATTGTGTTTGGCACTTTTTTTCTTGGTCCCTGGGAATCCGCCATGATGGAGATATCAGGAACACTTGGTATAGCCTCTCTCGATGATGCCGCCTATCTCTACAACCAAAAGATGAATCTCTGGTTTGGTACCCTTCAAGTCCTGGTGTTGACGATGACGATATTTGTCTCCATTTTCAAACCATGGAAAATCTCAGAAAAAAACATCAAAGGGGCTTGAAAATACACACCACTTCAGCTTCCAGGCTGCAAACGTATCTGATTGCCATTAACCGATTGCAACAGCAAAACCGTACGAGCAGGCACAATAATCTCGGAACCCTGATCAAACTTTGCCCCTTTTCTGATCAGCCGATTCTCAGTTTTCTCCTGCCCTGGAGCAATGAGTGCAACCTCAATCCCATTATTCCCTGCATCAAGGCCCTCGACTTCAATGCCGATAACCGAGAGCGCCACTCCGGCAGCCCACGATAATTCAACAAAAACAATTTGCGTAACCAACACCAGCAACAAACTGGCAAATCGAAACCATATCGCTGATTTCCTCGCAGTCTTCTTCAAAATTGAGCTATGAGTGACGGTTATGATTATGAACCTCTTATGTTGAAACACCCAAATAAAGAATACGTCATTATGGTGAACACCTTGGGAGTGCTGCATACTGTGAAAATAAAAAAGCCATCCCCATGATACAACCCTGCCAGCGCCACCTCCTGAAAACCTCCCTCACAGCGTTAAAAGCTCCGTCTAAAGTGGTCGCATCATATTTCTTCAAGAATCTCTAAAAATAACGTACTGACAAACCGGGTTCCCTGCTTACTGACAACACTTCAGCGTCGTGCCAATCCCGAGCAGATCGGCGATGTTGGCCGCCGGGTCAAGAACCGGCCTGATGAGCGGAGAGGCACAGGTCAGCAGCGTCGTCACGCCAGGTCCATGTCCAGCCTCAAGACAATCGCTGTGAATAACGATGCCAATGGAAATGGCACCCTTGCGATAAGCTCTGCCATAGCGGTTATCGTGGTCAAGCAGAGCGACAAAATCACCAAGACGTATTTTGTCTATCCCATACTCTTTGACCGTGTCGGCATCGCTGGTCATGATGTCGTAATCTCCTTTGGCCACATGGGCTGAACCAATTCCTGAGCCCATACAGACTGCGGGCACAAGAGTGGTGACAGGCACTTCGAGCACGCCTCCTTCACCAAGACGGATCTTCATGGCATGGAGCAGAGTTGGATCGAGATTGAAAAGAGCAATAGCAGGATAATCGACAAGTCTGAGCCCCTGACCTTTGCCACGAATGATGATGGTGTCACTGTAAAGCAGCTTCTCCTTGATATCACGCGAAAAATCAACAATCACATGCTCTGAGCCACCATGGTGACCGAGAACACGACCCTCAGCCCCTTTGGCCTCGCCAGTGACAACCGTTGCAGTATTACCTGCGCACGAAAAAATCTGCAACCCGACATTTGGATGCTCAAAGGGCTTCATGGTATCGGCAGTACAACTGACACCAGGCTCTATATGGTCACCTGCCCAACCAAATGCCGGATCACCCGCCTGAACATTCAGGGTAATGCCACCAATTGCGGGAAGAAGAAAAGGGGTGCCAAGATGATCAACCTCCCAGGTGCCCCTTGTTTTTGGCTGGCCCGGATGGCATTGCAGCAGAAACTCTACAAGTTTTTGTTCGTTTGTCTTCAGCATGATTGTTTTTGTTGGTATTGAAACATAATATAGAGAAATGCGGAGAGCGCCTTCTATACCTCAGGAGATAGACTGGCAATGCACTGCACTCGAACCAGATCGTGATGGTCTGGTTGATCAACCGTTGCTCTCAATTCGGAGATAAAACAACAAAAGGCGCATGTTGGTGCGCCATCTGTTGTTGTTTGTCTTCATGAATGTCCACCAGTTAACCGGGCAAAAAAAATATTTATTGAGGAGTTACATTTTCCGCCTGGAGACCTTTTGCTCCCTGGGTAACTTCCATAATTACTTTCTGACCTTCGACAAGTGTTTTACGACCCGAACCATTAATTGCGCTGTGATGCACGAACACATCCTTTCCGCCCTTCTGTTCGATAAAGCCGTAACCTTTTTCTTCATTGAACCACTTGACCGTTCCTTCGACCTGAGTACCCATATCTACCTCTTTTTATTTTTGCCAGTTAAACTTGGCGTTACAATGAACAACCTCGACATGAGGCGCTCAAAAACGGATTACTATTTCGCAAGGTTAATTTACTCACTTTGTGCTAATTCAAAAAGGAAGTTCTGTGGTTTACGCTACTTTTTTATAATTGACAAAAAATAAGCGCAAAGCCCCAAAAAAGAGCTTCAAGACCACACAAGAGCTTATACTGAAAACCTCTACCTTATCGCCCAAAGTTTAATCTTGCGATCATCGCTGCCACTGGCAATTATTTTACCATCAGGAGAGACATCAACAGACTGCACTTCAAGTACATGGCCTCGATAAAGATGGCTCTCCTTACCTGATGCTCTGTCCCATAATCTGACAGTCTCATCGTTTGCCGCACTCACAAGTTTTGAGCCGTCAGGGGTAAAACAGACACTTCGAACGGCATCACCATGACCTTCAAACACCTTGATAACCTCTCCGGTCACAGCATCAAGAATCTTGACCAGGGCATCGCGTCCACAAAAGGCAATGAACTTGTCGTCGGGGCTGTAGGCCAACGCGTGTGAAAGCCTGTCGTTGGTCTTGTAATTGGCTATATTTTTGCCGGTTGCAACATCCCATATTTTTACAACAGGCTCTTCTCCACAACTTGCAATTCTGCTGCCATCATGGCTGTAGGCAAGACACTCGATATATGATTGATGCCCAAGCAGCCTTGAAAGTTCCTTTCCGCTTTCCACATCCCAGAGTCTGATCGTGGTGTCGCGAGAACAGCTCGCCACAACCTTGCCATCCGGACTGAAAGCTACCATACGAACCGCAGTATCATGCCCTTTACAAACATGCAGACACTGACCATTGGTTGCATCCCATATTCTTACTGTGCTGTCGGTGCTGCCGCTGGCCAGACGTTTACCGTCACGACTGTAATCGATGCACTCTACCCAAGTATCATGTCCCTTCATGGTAAACAGGCTTTTGCCCGATTCCACATCCCACAGCATGAGAGTTTCATCAAAACTCCCACTGAGAAGTCTCTTGCCATCGGTGCTAAATTTGACCCCCAGCACACGATCAAGATGACCCTCCATGGTTTTGATCAGATTGACATCCTCAACAACCTTGGGAAGTTTCAGCTCCACTTCCTTTTTAGCAAATATGTTTGACAAGAAACCCATGAGCCTTACATTATTTTGAATTGATATGCGTCATTATTACGGTCAACAGAACACCAAAAAGCGGTATGCTGGTTCTCTCTGCGCAATTTAAAAAAAATTATTGCCTTCCCCGAATTCTCACCTTTCCCTGGCAAAATTGTAGCTCCTTCCCTTCCATTGTGACCCTTTGCCAAATTGAATAGAGTAAAAAGAGTTGATGGCTATTGCAAGCAGCGCCATTTCTGAAAAGAGATGCAAGATCACAAATAAACGTGGCTGTCGAAACGGAAAGGATATCAGCAGCCGACTGAAAAGAACAACGGTAATCTGTGAAAATGGCAGCCAGAACAGCAAAATGCCAAATTCCCCGTTTAACAATGAATGGAGAAAAAAGAGATACGGCACAATGTAAAACAGGAGGGTCATGACAATCATGAGCAGAAGAGAGAGGGTTTTATAAGCGAGACCTGCAAAAAGGTTTTTTGAAAACCCCTCCCAAACCTCCCGGCCATTGCGATACATTCGGCAACTGACAGTATCCGTTCCATTAAAAGCTGTAACCGTGCCGCCCGCTTTTTTAACCGCCATACAAAGCCAGACATCTTCAACTATATTGCCTTTAACGGCTTCATGGCCATGAATGCGCTGGTACATCGCCTTCTGAAACAGCAAAAACTGCCCGTTGGCAAAGCTGAAGGCGGGGTTGGGACTTCTTCGAACAAGCCGGAGAGGCAGATAGCAGAGAAGAATAAAATAGACCATCGGCACCACCAGCTTTTCCCAGAAAGAACCAAGCTCCTGATAAGGTGTCAGAGAGAGCATATCTGCCCCCGAATCAAAAAGCGCCCGGACTGAACGACAGAGAGAGTCTGGCTGGTGCATGGTATCTGCATCGGTAAAGAGCAACAACTCTCCTTTTGCCTCGCGCCCAAGCTGATGGCAAGCCCACGACTTTCCATGCCATCCTTCAGGAAGCGCTTCTCCATTTAAAGTTCGCAGATGCCCGCCTGATAGACCAACAAGCTCACGCAGCAGCTCTGGTGTCGCATCCGTTGAGCCATCATCCAGCACAATGATTTCAAAGGAGCTATACTCCTGCCGCAACAGTGAGCGAACACATCGTTCAATATTCATCGCCTCGTTACGGGCAGGCACAAGCACCGAGACCATTGGCTCGGGAGCACTGGCCTTTTGAGGCAGAAGAGGCAGGTCTATCAAGTTTCTCAGTACGATTCCCAAAAAAAGCAGCAAAGAGAGCAAGACCATTACCTGATATATAAACATCATATGCGCGATAAAAAAGGCTGCCCTGCGGACAGCCTTAATGGTTCATGAGTATGAGCAAACTCGTTCAGTCGATCAGTTTGTTGATATTGTATTCAAAAATACCCTCGGCACCTGCACGTTTCAGCTCTGGAATCAGTTTGCGGACAATTTTCTCGGTAACAATCACCTCAAGCGCCACCCACTGATTGTCGGCAAGACTGGAGATGGTTGGCTGACGTAAAGCAGGAATGATCGCCATAATCTTGTCGAGCGCCTCCTTCTGGGCATTCATTTTCAGTCCAACCTTCCCCTGGGCGTTAATCGCGCCCAGCAGTAAAAGCGCCATATTTTCAATCTTTTCCCTCTTCCAGGGATCATTCCATGAGCTTTTGTTGGCAATGAGCTTGGTGTTGGATTCAAGAATAGTGTCGATAATCCTCAACTTGTTTGCCCTGAGCGATGAACCTGTTTCAGTCACCTCAACAATAGCATCGGCAAGATCCGGTGGCTTAACCTCAGTAGCGCCCCAACTGAACTCAACAGAGGCATTGACCCCATGTTTAGCAAGGTATTTCCTGGTAATATTAACAACTTCAGTTGCAATATGCTTGCCCTCGAGCTCCTTGACTGACGTGATCGGTGAGCTTTCAGGCACACAGAGCACCCAGCGCACAGGCCTCATCGAGGCTTTGGAATAGACCAGATCAGCAACCTCGACAACGTCGGCATCTGTTTCAATAATCCAGTCTTTCCCGGTCAGCCCGACATCAAAGGCACCCAGTTCAACGTAGTGTGCCATCTCCTGGGCCCTGATCAATATAGCTTCCAGCTCATCATCATCTATTGAGGGAAAATAGGAGCGGCTCTGCACTGAAAAATGAAATCCTGCCTGCCCAAAAAGATCGATTGTTGAATCCTGCAGGCTGCCTTTTGGCAGGCCAAGTTTCAGCACCCTGTTGATATCACTCATAAAAAAATCCTGAAGTTAAAAATTGTTATAATGTCCTGAGTTCAAAAACACCCTGGTCAAAAACTCCGTAAGGGAAACTCCCCTCGATCCACGTCCCAAGATTAACATACCTCCCTCTCTGTTCTAGCTCTTTTATTCCAAAGAGATGGTTATGGCCGCAGATAAAGTAATCGAAATTTTTTTCGATTGCCAGCGCTTCAGCAAAATTCAGAAGACGATCTGTCTCAAAGTGCCGATTGTCCGGTTTATGCGTCCGGCTCAGTTGCGACAGACCTTTCATCAACCCTATCGCCAGATCGGGATGAAAACCCTTCAAAAGGGCA
Organism: uncultured Chlorobiaceae bacterium; assembly: GCA_903994525.1. Taxonomy (GTDB): domain Bacteria; phylum Bacteroidota; class Chlorobiia; order Chlorobiales; family Chlorobiaceae; genus Chlorobium. The sequence continues at coordinate 21,889 of CAJEXW010000025.1, read as the reverse complement.
AGGTTATAACGATTTTTGACTAAACGTGAAAAAATCTTGTAACCGAGATCACCCTTGCCCAAACCATCACCGTGAGCAACAAGAAACTTTAGCCCATCAAGATGAAGCTCGTGCATACCATAAAGCGTTTTGATGCCAAGCTCATCATCAAAGTATCTACCAAGATAAAAATCATGGTTACCGGCCATATAGACAACCTCTACCTTGTGACAGACAAGATCAGACAGCAGACAAAGAAACCGGGTAAACCCTTTTGGAATAACATGGCGAAACTCCAGCCAAAAATCAAGGATATCGCCAAGCATATACAATGCACAACCATCCGCCTTGATCGCAGAGAAGAGCTGCTCAAGCTTGTCAAGCTTCATTAGCTCGCTCCGGTCGTCCTGAAGACCTATATGAATGTCGCTGATAAAATAGGTGCTGGACATCTCACAAAACCCATGTCGCCGCAATAACCGCAAGGGGAATGGTAAGGTTATCAACCTCTCTGGGGGTCACTCCCTCAACTATCGTGGCAATGAGAGCAATAACAAGAATCTTAACAAAATGAAAAGATTCGGGCACAATCAAATGGGTAAAAAAGAGACCTGCAGCAACAGCTCCGACAAAAAATGCAAGACTCCCTTCGACACTTTTCTGACTCAACACATAGTATTTCATTTTTCCGTAACGAGTACCAATAATAGGGGCAAGACCATCTCCCCAGCCGAGAATAGCCATTGCCAGAACCCCTGCTGGCTGCTTATAATATATGGTGCCACAAATCATGGCCACGATCACAAAATAAAGAGTTCCTTTCAACAATTCACGTTTGTTACCCGTACGAGTCATGGTCTTCACCGCCTGGTCATCATCCGCAGCAAAAAGACCTTTCTGAATAAGCAGGATAGTCCAGACGACAAAAACGGTGATGTTGAGATATTGTGACCAATGGCCATCCACAAAAAGAGGAAGAAACACAATAGATGAACCTGCACAGATATGGGTAATTTTACGACTGATATCCCTTGGAAGCGAATGGTTGGTAACCAGATAATCCATAAGGGGAGGAACACTGAAGACATAGAGAAAGGTCAGCAGAGTAATGAGCACATTGTGCCATACTATTGGCAGCGAAAAAAAAGTTACTGGTAAAGTATCCATAGTCCCTTATCGATTGAAAATTATGACACCATATATAAGTAATCGCCAAGAGCCTACAGATGCATATATTTTGTTCCAACCATACCCGCAACGAGCAGATTATTGACTAAAAACAAAATATTGTTGATAACCTGAAACCTGAGAAAGGTATTGTGTTCCTGAACATCGCTCTTCCCGATTGCATTGCCAAATCCATCTTCAACCGCTCCCTTCATAAATGATATGCCACCTTTCGGATCGCGCAACAACTGTACCTGAATAGCCATATTCAGTAACAGACCTATGACGACAAACACGGAAGGTCCTGCAAACCCCCACTCAAAGGAGAGGTAGGCAAGCAAAGAAAAAACCACATCAATAATCAGAAATGAAACGAGAAAGGTATTTCTTGCTCCAATCATAACAGTCAGGGATTTCAATCCCCCCTCCTTGTCGCCTTCTGCCGATTTAAAATCATTAAGAATAATTAGTGCAACGGCCATAAAAAAATTGAGACTGGCAAGCCATAATGCCTCTGGACGTATATCACCGAAAAGAGCATTTGCCGATAAAAAAGGGGCCAAACCATAAGAAAAACCCACAGCGGGTGCCGATGCCATGATATTTTTTTTCAGCTTGAGTGGTGGCGCTGAATAGATGTAAGCAACAAAGAGAGCCACAGAAATTGAGACAAGTATCACCAGTCCCCTGACTCCACCAATATGTAACCAAAAGAACACTCCGAGACAGATAGCAAGTAAAAGAGCAATAATACTGTTCCATAATCCCTCTTTTTCACTCAGTCGCCCTGATGGAATTGGACGGGATGGCTCATTAACCCGGTCAAGTTCGAGATCAAAACAGTCATTGACCGACTGGCTGAAACCTGTACCGAGAGGGCCAAACATCAAAAAAATAGCAAAAAGAAGAAGATAGTCGTGAACAGTACCCCTCATCGCGCCTGAGGACATGACCCCTGCGGCAAGACAGGGAGAGACGCTAATCCACGTTACAGGATCAAGCAGCTCCAGATGTGCCCTTATCTTGTCAATCAACCCAATTTTTGCAGCAACTGGCATACATTACTTCCCTCTGAAGCCCGATAACGGACCGGTTATAATAATCAGATCTCTCCGAAGGCTAATTTACAAATACCACTCAAGATTAAAAACTCTGAAATGATGATAAGAGTTATGGCTGAACCTATGGCACAGGCTTACCGGTAAGAGTGGCTGAAGTTGCTCCGGTAATCCTCACCTGTAGCAGATCTCCAGGCTGATAAAGTTCCCTGTCGAAAACCACTGCCCTGTTGCCAGCCGTCCGCCCCATAAGCTGCGCCGACGATCGCCTGCTTTCAGTTTCAGCCAACACCTCAACCACCGTGCCGATCGCCTCTTGAAAAAGCTCAGCAGAAATGTGATTTTGAAGATCGATAATCTCCTGCAACCGACGTTTTTTAACTGATTCCTGAACATCATCCGCCAACGTTTCTGCGGCAAAAGTTCCTGGCCTGGTTGAGTAAAAAAACATGTACGCCGAGTCAAACCTGACCCTGGAAAGAAGATCAAGCGATGCTTGATGATCCTCCTCCTGCTCCCCACAAAATCCCGCAATAATATCAGTTGAAAGAGCCACACCGGGAATGACTGAACGAATCATTGCTATCTTGTCGAGATACTCCTCAATGGTATGGCCACGGTTCATGCGATCAAGCACTCTCGATGAACCTGACTGTACCGGTAAATGAAGAGCGTTACAGATGTTCGGACGGAAGGCGATGGTACGAACCAATGATTCGGAGATATCTTTTGGGTGTGATGTGGTGAAACGGATTCGCGCCAGTGGTGCCTCCCGACTGACAGCATCCAGCAGAGCCGGAAAATCGTATCCATTTTCAACGTCACAATAGGAGTTGACATTCTGGCCAAGCAGAGTAATCTCCCGATAACCAGAAGCAACGAGCTTTTGCACATCAAGCAGCACTGCATTGAATGGCTGGCTCCGTTCGCGACCACGGGTAAATGGAACGACACAGTAGGCACACCTGTTGTTGCATCCTCGCATAACAGGCACAAAAGCGCTCGTGACTCCATCTCTTGCCGGTTCAATACCTTGATATGTCTCCTCTGGGTTGAACTCCAGTGAAGCCAGTTTTCCTCCACGGCGAACCTGCTCGACAAGTGAAGGAATGGTGCGATAGGTATCCGGTCCGGCAAGGAAATCGATAGCAGGATACCGCAAAAACATCTCCTCCCGCCTGTATTGGGGGATACATCCTGCCACTCCGACAATCAACCCCTTCTCTCTTTTTTTCTGACCCTGAAGGCGCTGTAAAAAGTGTTCAACCCGTTCAACCGCATTTTCCCTCACTGCACAGGTGTTCAGCAGAACTATCCCTGCGCCCCGCTCCTGCTCTGCCTGAACATAGCCCTCCTCCTGAAGAAGGGCTGAAATAATCCCTGAATCCGCGTGGTTCATCTGGCAACCAAAGGTATGAATAAAAAAGGTGTTGCCTTTTTCGGCGAGCATCGTTTCAGGCACCAAAATGGATATGCTTGTATTTTTCGAGCAAAGCCTCAGACTCATCCTTGCACTGGCCACAGACAGTACCACATTTGGTGCGCTCCTGAAGCTCAAAATAGGTACGGGCTCCTTCAAGCACCGCATCCTCAATGTCATGGTCGGTAATGTTCATGCACTGACAGATAACGTTAACCTGCTCCTGCTTGACCTTATCCTCCTGGCCTGTGCGAGCATAGTAATTGTTGATGGCGGCACGCAATGCCTTGTCACCAAGTACCGAACAGTGGATCTTGTGATCCGGCAGCCCACCAAGCTCCAGGGCAACCTCTTTGGGGGAGATATGAAATGCTGCATCAAGTGTTCTTCCCTTGACCATTTCGGAAAGTACCGAGGTGCTGGCAATGGCACTGGCGCAACCATAAGTCTTCCACTGGCAATCGGTAATAATATCCTTCTCCTTGTCCACCTTGATGACCACCATCATCTGGTCGCCGCACTGCAGATTACCCTCCATCCCTACACCATCAAAACCATCCGTATTCTCGCCTTGAAGAATATTTTTCGGGTTCATGAAATGTTCCTTCAGCGTTTCGCTATATGCCCACTCACCGGCTTGCAGCATGTAATCCTCCTTTAATATAAGCTGTTGACATGTTTCTGATTTGTTTGATTATCCGTGGTAAAACATCAAGCAGGTACTCTACCTCCTGTAGAGTTGTTTCTCTGCCCATGCTAAAACGAATTGATCCATGAGCCAATTCCGCATCAACTCCCGTTGCAAGAAGCACATGCGATGGATCAAGAGAGCCTGATGCACAAGCCGACCCGGTCGAGACCGCAATACCTTCTAAATCAAGATAGAGCAAAATGGCCTCACCCTCCACTCCTGTAAAAGAAACATTGAGGGTGCTAACAAGAGAATCTGTCGGGTGGCCATTGACAGAAATGTCCTCAATCCTCTCCTCAATCCCTTTTCTTAGTACCTGCTTCAAATGAAGCAACCGCTCCTCCTCTTCAGGCATCTCAGCCATTCGCATTTCAACTGCTCTACCCATACCAAGAATACCGAGGGTGTTCTCGGTACCCGCCCTTCGTCCTCGCTCCTGATGCCCACCCCTGATCAGGGGACAATAGGGAATACCCTGTTTGACAAACAGGGCCCCAACCCCTTTTGGTCCATAAATTTTGTGAGCAGAAAGAGTAAGGAAATCGACACCAAGTTTGCGTACATCGACAGGCACCTTGCCCACGGCCTGAACCGCATCAGTGTGCATATACGCCCCGCTCTCATGCACCATTTTTGTAATGGATTCAATATCCTGCAAGGTGCCAATCTCATTATTGGCCATCATGACCGACACAAGACCAACGTTGTCATCAAGCAGACTTGCAAGCTGATCAAGATCGATTTTACCGTAGCGATCAACATCAAGATATTTTACCCTGACCCCCCGATGAGCAAGACACTCAGAGGTCTCAAGCACACAGGGGTGCTCAATTTTAGTAGTAATTATAGTGCTTCGTCTCGAACCTGGAATACACTGGCTTGAAGAGCAGACAAAAAGCGAGAGTACCGTGTTGTTTGCTTCCGATCCGCTTCCAACAAAAATAATTTCATTCTCTTTCGCCCCTATAAAGTCGGCAACTTGTTGACGGGCATGTTCCACATTAGCCCTCGCCTCTCGACCGTAAGCGTGCATGCTGGATGGATTACCAAACATCTCCATAGCCGAGATCATCTCCCTCTTAACCTCAGGATGGAGGGGAGTCGTGGCATTGTGATCAAAATATACCTTCATTGCTGCCATAAGAGTCTAATATTGGGAAATGACATCATAAGCCTGTATAGATTAAAAGCTCTCCCAATACGTTATCTATTTTCCATAAATACTGCATCAAAAGAACTTCCCCATTATAACAAAAATAAGACTTATTTTATCCTGTTGTTATCAAAAAAAACAGCGACAGTCCAAAAAAGATGGATGTTACAATATCCCTGTCACTCATTTCAAAATAATAAAGTGGTCGGTAAAAGGAGGAATTTTTTTGCCATTAAGGTAAAGCTCAACACATTCAGGACGATCAATATTGATATTAAAGCTGGTGCGAGACTCATAACGGATTTCCTGCCCCTTGCTTAGCTTCCCGCCAGCATATATTTTTACTCCGTCATCCGCAACCACTTTTACCCAGGAATAGTCGCGCATTACCCGAACAACAAGCACGTTGTGCGATGGCGAAGAGGAGAATGAGGAGATAAACGATGGCCATTCTCCTTTCCCGAACGCAAAAAAGGTGCCAAGAACAACCATGGCGATGACAAATACTATGACAATAACTCTCATCATTGCTGAAGCAACTGTCAGCCCCTTACTTTCCTCTTCAACAGTGCCAACAACAGAGTTCCTGACAGATCGGGACATCTGTAACTCTTCACTACATTGTTTAAAAATAGCATCGCTACCAACACCCAATGCTCGGGAATAAGCCTTGATATGGGCCAAAATATAAACGTTAGGCAGAAAACTGAAATCACCGTTCTCAATTTTTGCAAGATAGTCCCTTTGTACCGAGATTAACTGGCTTGCTTCATCAAGGGAGAGATTCCTTTCAATTCTGGCCTTTTTCAGCTTCCCTGCGATGAGCTCCAGGGCCATGCTACCCGATCCCTGTTCCTCCATGGGTTATTATAATAATATCCGGATTGTGAGAACATGAGTGAACGCATAAAAATGCTATTTCGTGAATTTAATAAAAAATAATCTTGATATCTATTTAATCAACTCCATACGATGACACAGGTATCGAGTTATTCCGCCCGGAATCCACACTTTTATGAAGAAGAAAGAGTGCTTCCGAACAGGAAATGGTGCCCTGCATCTCTCTCCCTATCTTTTGACGCAAAGCCACCAGTTCAAGGGGAGAAAGAGTGTTCCAGAGCAGAAAAATCCGATCGCGAGGGGCAAAGAGTTTCTGCAAACGAGCTCCGGCGACACTGTCCAGCCGATACAAAGAGATCAGCGATGATGCGTGAGGCGGTTCACGCTTTTCTGACAAAAGCACAAATTCCTTGAATGACTGAAGTGATGAATATCGCGTGAGTGGGGGGGAAAGATGGTTGCTCCCAAGAATATGATAAGGAAAAAGGTCATCACCAATCACCAAAAGGTGTCGAACTCCACTCAAAGTCCCAGCAACGGGTTCATACAACGCTTTGGTAAGCCACTCAACTTCAGTGCCAGGTAAAACGGCTTGAGGAATTGGGGAGGCAAGTTCACTGCGAACATTGCGAAGGGCTGCTTCTGGAGTGTGCTTTGCGTCGAAAAAGAGAGGGCTTCCTGTGACCTGCAACTGCCTTTTGCCAATCACCATAACTCCACAAAGACTGTCGGACAACAACGGCTTGATGATAAGCTGATCCTCATTCAGAGCACTCTGCACCGTACGAAGAGTAACCGGAATAAACTGAATGATATCAGCAGCGGCAGGATTGATGACCCTCACCTCAGCAAGCAGTTCGAGCATTTTTCCTCTTTTAATATTGAGCGCCCGGTCAACCTGCCTGCTTTTTTCAATACCTGCAGCATGAACAACGATATCGGCTTTTCTTTGGAGTAACCCTGCCGTTTCATGTTGTAACTGACGAACTTTGCTCTCAAGAGCTTCGTGACCTTTTACCAGTTTAAAACTGTCAGGGTATCGCAGCAACATCCGTTTCAGCGACATGGTTCCAGTTTTTTCTTCAGCATCGAAAAGCTCAAAAATTCTGGTCTTTTCCATGAGCAGCCCTCTCAAACAACGCTCTGCACTTTTTTCAAGCTCCAGCAGCTCTTCTGTCGGATAGGGGGGCGCAAAATCGCTGCAGAGAGCAAATCCCTGTTGCAGCGCAGTAATCCTCTCTTCAGCCTTGAGTGTCTTGCTTCCGGCAAGCATAAAGAGCGAGGTCGCCTGGGCATATTGAAGATTATTGATGCGGAAATAGTCGGCCGCTTCACGGAAAGGATCGGCTTTTCTGACAATGACTGCATTCGACTCCTGACGAAGCACCTGTACAAGAAACTGGTTTTGTGACTGACCTGCCATCGCCAGAGCCCTGAAAAGAAGAAAACTTGCATTTCGACGCTGTGTTTCAAGAAGCAGGAGACTTTTGGAAGCAGCCCTGAGTGCCTGAATCCGGGGAATCAGCTCACCCTCACTTGCAAAAACCCTTTTTGATTCAGCCGCAATTTTACCTGAAATGGCCTCTGCACTCTCACCATCAAGACCCGGCTGGGCCACCTTGCACTTGAGAAGAACTGCATAGGCCCTCATTCTGATGGCCGGATCACGCTCTGGCCCCGTATAACGACGGAGAAGAGCTGCTGCTTTTACATAATCACCACTCTCAACATAGAGCCCGGCCTGATCAAACAACAGCTCCTGAGAAGGCGACACAATCTTTTCGAGCGACGCTGCCGCCGCTCTGAAACTACCCAGTTCCCGAAGCAAAAGAGCCTTATCAGAAAAGAGCCGCTGATAAAGCGAATCGGGCAAAGCTCCTGTCGGAAGTTTTTCAAGTCGAGCTGATGTTTTGAGCGCCTCATAATATTCGCCGGTTAACCCTTCCAGACTCATCTTTTGATACAACGCCTGCACCATTCTTCGAGAGTTGGCCTGCAACGTGTCAAGGGCAATTGCCCTGTTGTAGCAATCAAGCGCTTTCAAATATTCACGATTGCGGCTGAGGAGAGAGGCCTGCTGGTACAGCCCTTCAGGGGTATACTCTGTCTGATTGCCTGCTCCACAACCCGCAAACAGAAAAAAAAGGGCAACAAGCACCATTCCTGACGGAATCCGCCCGAAATGAATCTTCATAACGCGGAGCCTCCAGCTCCTTTTCAAAAATTTAATGGTATGTTATCCTCGAATATAAAGGAAATCGAGGGTTAACACGAAAAACAGTACTCTACCATGATAGCAGAAAAAACAAAAGCGCCAGCATTTACTCTTTTCGACAGCAATGGAGCGCAAGCCTCACTCTCCGACTTCAGCGGAAAGAAAGTGCTGATTATCTTTTATCCCGGCGATGACACACCGGTCTGTACCGCCCAATTGTGCGATTACCGGAACAATGTGCTCGAATTCACGAAGCGAGATATTGTGGTGCTCGGCATCAGCTCCGACAGCGCCTCCTCACACAAAAGCTTTGCTGAGCGCAACCAGCTCCCCTTCACCCTTTTGAGCGACAGCGAAAAAACAGTGGCAAAAGCCTACGATGCTCTCGGTTTCCTGGGCATGTCGCAACGCGCCTACGTGCTGGTTGATGAAGCGGGAGTAGTGCTGCTGGCCTACAGTGACTTTCTGCCGATACTCTATCAGCCAATGAAGGATCTGCTGGCGAGAATTGACGGGGTGTGAGTTTCATTAATCCGCAGCATTTCCGTATCTTCGCCCATGAACTTGTACGCTTCAGTAACATTCAACATTGCTTTGACCATTATGGAAAGAACGCTTACCATCCTTAAACCCGATTGCGTCCGCAAAAATCTTGTCGGTGCCGTCATTAACCACATCGAACGTGCTGGCTTTCGCGTTGTGGCCATGAAGAAAATTCGCCTCACCACCGAGACTGCCGGTGAATTTTATGCGGTACACCGCGAGCGCCCTTTTTATGGCGAGCTGGTTGAGTTTATGTCTTCAGGGCCTTGTGTGCCTATGATTCTTGAGAAGGATAACGCTGTTGCTGATTTCCGCACGGTGATCGGCGCCACCGATCCGGCGCAGGCTGACGCAGGCACTGTGCGCAAGCTCTATGCTGACAGCAAGGGTGAGAACATTGTCCATGGCTCCGACTCTGATGAGAACGCCGCCAATGAAGCAGCCTTCTTTTTTTCGACCGAAGAGGTTGTCAAAGGCAATTGAGCTGTACAGGAATTGAACGAAAAAAGGCGACCGAAGGGTCGCTTTTTTTTATTGGTGTCGTGCATGATCAGGGACCCCTACTCACCACCACTAACGTTGCTCTTGCCACCACCTCTTGTCGGAGTCACCCACTTTTCGATGAGCTATCACTCTTTATTTCCGAGAGATAGTCGCTGAAGCTCTCCCCGTACATCTCCCATACTGTCATAAAAAGAGCAGCGACAATCGGACCGAGAATAAAACCGAAAAGACCAAAGAGCCCGATACCACCAAGTGTACCAAAAAAGATCAGCAGCTCGTGCATCTGAGTGTCGCGTCCTATCAGTATGGGACGGATAATATTGTCAATCTGCCCAACCACAAGGCTGCAAAAAAGAAAGACTCCAAGAGCCTGCGCATACTGCTCCGTGGCGGCGAGATAAACCACCGCTGGAACCCAGACAAGTGGCGGGCCCAGCACAGGAACCACTGATATCAACGACATAATCGTACCCCAAAAAAGAGCGCTGTCAATACCAGCAAAATGCAGGGCAAGACCAGCCAGAGAGCCCTGCACCACGCCAACCACCATACTCCCTTTTATGGTTGCTCTGCTCACAGAGAGAAACTTGTCGAGCAGACGATGCTGGTCGGTATGCGTAAGAGGAAGAAATGAGAGCATTTTTGCCAGCAACTCTCGTCCATCACGTAAAAAAAAGAACATGGTGTAGAGAAAAATGAAGAGCAGAAAAAGGTCATTCACGGCTGAATAGGTCAATGCAGAGAGTGAATTGAACAGCATAGCGCCTGTTTTACTGGCAAGCTCCCCTGCTTTTTGAAGGATATCCTCACGATAGAATTCGAGATCGGAATAAAAAGGGAGAGCACGCAGTTGCCGGGTAAAGCTGGCTGGCTCCAGCATCTGCTGCTGAACCCAGGGAATGGCAATCCGACTGATACGTACCGCCTGTTTGGCAACGACACCCAGCAACATCGCCAGGGGAAGCACCACAATCAACAGAAGGGTGAGCATCGTCAACCCCGCACAGGCACTTCTGCCAACTTTGAACCAGCGCTCAAACCGGCTGAAAACCGGCATGGCAAGAGCGGAGAAAAGAGCAGCAAGAAAAATAGCCATGATAAAGTAACGGATCATGACAAAAAAAAGTGTCGAAATAAACAGGAGAAGAAGAAGGAGAATAACCTGGTTTGCTCTGATTCGGTTCATGATCGTGTATGATTAGCCTTAAAACCACTCTTTGCAATGCTCTTGAAGAAGCTGCAAACGCACAGAGGCCACGGCAAAAATCCCGGCCGTTTCGGCCCTGAGAATAGTTGTGCCAAAAGAGATTGGGCGACATCCACCGGCCTCGGCTGCAGCCACCTCGCCTTCGGTAAAGCCCCCCTCCCCGCCAATAAGAAAAAGTATCTTTTGTCCAGCACATCGCATTTTTGGTGAAACCTCCGCACTCTCATAAGGAATCAGCCTGAGATCATAACCCTGAAATGCCAGTACCTTGCTGAAAGAGAGTGGCTCATACAGTTGCGGAAGATAATAGCGTTTTGACTGACGGGAAGCAGAGAGAAGGATCGTCCTCCATCGGTTCAGCTTGCCCTGCACTTTGTCACTTGATGGCAGGGAGATCGTCCTTGCCGTTATCATGGGAATGATAGACGAAACCCCAAGTTCAGTAGCTTTCTCCAGAAAAAAATCGAACCGCTGCGGAGCCTTTAGCATTGAAAGCGCAATGGTCACTGCGGTTTTTGGTGGGTCAACGGTGGTTGTAGTGAGGATCTCTCCAACCAGAGATCTTTTAACAAGATGCACTATCCGTACTTCACAGCGTAAACCGTTGCCATCAGTCACAAGAATCTGATCACCCTCTTTTTTTCGTAACACCCGCACCAGATGATGAAACTCATCTCCTTCAATCTCAAGCTTCCGTGCATTCAAATCGACATGCTCCGGGTCGGTGTAAAAGAGCTCCATCGTCATAACTCCTCTTTTGCTGCCAAAGCTATTGAGCCAAGCGAAACAGTTACCGCGCCAGCTTCACGCAAGGCTTCAGCCGCCGCAGACATGGTGGCACCTGTGGTAATGACATCATCAACAAGCAGAACATGACGGCCTCTCACGCCTGTTGTGGCTAAAAACGCCCCGGCAGCATTTGTCTCCCGTTCCTTGGCCGAAAGCCCGGTCTGCGACACGGTGAAACGTTTTCTCACAAGAAATTTTGATCGAACAGGTTTTTTCAGCACTTGACCGAGACCCTCGGCAATTTTTTCTGACTGATTGTAGGAGCGTTCAATTTTTTTCAAACGATGAAGCGGCATCGGCACAATGCAATCAATTGCGTCGATACTGCCACTCTCAACCATCCAGTTGCCAAGCTGCTGACCCAACGTTGTGCCAAGATGAAAAAGACCCTCATACTTCAAAGAGTGAAGCACCTGCTGCAAAGGACTTTTCTTGTGAAACAGGTAACGGCACCAGCCTCGTTCAAACGGAAAGTGGGTGCCAAAATGAGCAAGAATGGTACGACGCAGCTCCTCTTCCGACTCAGCAGGGGTGGTAAAGGGATCAAACTCAACCATGCAGCCGCAGCAGCAATACTTCTCCTCAGGAAGAAGAAGGTTCTGACAGATCAGGCAGACATTGGGAAAGAGAAGGTGCAGCACCTGTTCATGCATGATGAGATGCTTTTTATGTTATTAACCAAAGCATAGGGCGGCAGCACCATACATCCCTGCCTTGTTGCCAAGAAGCGCAGGCACCAGTTCGAGACCTTCGTGCATTGACGGCAACATTGAGCGTCGGAGCTGATCAAGAGCAGGAGCAAAAATAAGGTCACCTGCAGCGGAGATCCCGCCTCCAATAACAAATTTTCGAATATCCATGAGCACCGCAACATTGGAAAGCCCTACCCCAAGAAGAGAACCAACCCGATGCCAGAGAGCAAGGGAAACTTTGTCGCCAGCAAGAGCCGCCTGTTCGAGATGTCGAGGGGAGAGACGTGAAAAGTCATTGCCACACAACTCCCCCGCCAAAGAGGGTACAGGGCTGGCATCAATCATGCTGCGAGCAATGGCAAGAATGCCTTTTTTACCAATAAAGCTCTCAAGAGTACCCCGTATACCAGCATGAATTGTTGTACCTTCAAAATCAATAATCATGAACCCTACCTCACCTGCCGTTCCCTGAGTTCCCCGGTAGAGTTTCCTGTTCAGCACGATTCCCCCTCCGACACCGGTTCCAAGAGTCACCATCAGAAAGTCTCTGAATTCTCTTCCGGCACCATACATCGCTTCACCATAAGCGGCAACATTGGCATCATTGTCAAGAAAAACTGGAAGAGAAAGAGCCTTTTTCTCCAAAAGGCAGCTCCGCACTTCGTCCCGCAGGGCAAAAACCGTCCAGCCAGGAAGATTTGGAGGATAACTGAGCAACCCCTTTTGCGCATCAACAGCTCCGGGAGCGCCGACTCCAACACCTGCAAAATTCCCGGAATCATTTTTTTCGGAAGCTTCGCGATAAAGATCAGCAATAATTCCAGAAAGCTGGCGAACCGTACCAGCAGGGCCAGATGTTGTATCCGTAAAAACCCGCCTGTCACTCAAAATCCCTCTCTCTTCATCAACGACCGCTGCCTTGATTGCTGTACCGCCAAAATCTATACCAATTGCCCATTGAGACATAGTGCTTCATTGACTTATTTGTGATTGAATGGCCTGATAAATTTTCTACCATGCGTTCCCGATACAAAAAAATCAAGAATTTCAAGAAGTTCTGGCTCGGGGGGTAGTTCCGATTTCACCTTCTCAAGAGCATTGGATAGCAGAAGCCCTGACTGAAAGACAATTCTGTAGGCATCCTTGATCATGGTTATCTTCTCCGAACTAAACCCTCTCCTTTTGAGGCCAATACTGTTAAGACCCTCAAATCGAAAAGAGTCATTGCCTGAAGCCATTACAAAAGGAGGAACATCAAGAGTGACCCTGGAAAGTGCTCCTATCATTGAAAAACGACCTATACGCACAAACTGATGAACCCCGGAGACTCCTCCGACAACAACAAAATCACCAACCTCACAATGGCCACCAAATGGCACACCATTGGCAACGACAACATGATTGCCAAGAACACAATCATGACCGACGTGAGAATAAGCCATAAAAAGGTTATCTGAACCAATGACAGTCTTGCCACTTGCCTTTGTCCCTCGGTTCAGGGTAACACACTCCCGAATAACGGTTCTGTCACCAACATAGAGGTAGGTTTTCTCACCAGAAAATTTAAGGTCCTGTGGCTCGGTGGCGAGCACCGCACCAGAATAGATCTTGCATTCTTTACCAATTCGTGCGCCAGAACCAATATGGACATGGGGCCATATTATGGTACCGTCACCTATTTCGACATCATCCTCGATAACGGAGTAAGGACCGACGATCACATCATCTCCAAGAAGAGCGGTCTGACCAAGAATGGCGGTTGGATGAATTGTTCTCTTCATAGTAATTTATTTGGTTTCAAACTCTTTGATCAATCCGGGCTCTTTCAGCTCTTCACCAAGTGAGTCAACAATACGCTTCGCCTCCTGTTTTCGTCCGACATCACGGTATGCCCTTGCAAGAGCATAATAGAGACGTGGATCCGCCGCCGGCGAGGAGTGGCCGCTCAACTTCTCAAGATACTGAATATACGCAGAGGTTTTATGCTTTTCACCAAGGAGCACATAAAGTGCAATGACTGAACTGGCCAGTTCTGGATTCATCGGATATTGGGAAAGAGGTAAAAGCTTCGCTGCGGTATCAAGAACCTGCAGGGCAAGGGTTCCTCGTGAGATATTCCGCTCAACACCCGATGCATCAGGTATGGGAATAATTCCTGAAGGTTCCGCCGCCAGTTCCAGGGCGAGGCGAACAAACAGGGGAGTATAGTTACCACAGAGTCTTCTGGAGGTCTCTTCAAGAGTAACCTGAGAGTTATTCAGATTCCTGTAGCGGTAACGCTGCAAAAGATTTTTATAAAGAAGTACTGGATCAACATAACTCATCGGATCAGAACTTTTAAGGGGCACCACCTTATAGGCCAAGCCGTCAAGACGCAGAAATTTTTCAAGACCAATCATGCTTTCAGGATCAACCGTCAACGCAAAATAGAGAGGTCGTTGGGCAAAGTTATTCATCATAATCTCATAGACAGCAATATCCTGAGGGCGAAGATAACCTTGACCATTGTAGGTCAACCCGGGTTTAAGTACCCAGCTTATCGTATCAACGGGTTCAGACGGAAGCGAGAAACCATGCGCACGGGCATCACGCAACAGCTCCCGACGGGCGAGAGGTGAAGGAACCACTGTATCCACTGAATCAATAGGGACATAAGTAATCGCTGCCATCTCACCATCGCTCATACTAAACGAGACCGGTTTTGCACCACGCGGAGCATTGTTCTTTAACTGCTGGAGATACCAGCCTGTATTCGCGAGGCTCAAATTGACCACTCGCACATCAGTCCTGACACGTTCAACCTCTTGCAGATACCATAACGGAAAAGTGTCATTATCGCCATTGGTAAACAGAATAGCATCTTTTTCGCAGCTCTGAAGGATGTTCCACGCCCAATCCCATGGGACATAGTTCCCGGAACGGTCGTGCATACGATAGTTGGCCTGTAACATCCTGCCATTGATCAGCAGAATGCCCAGCGATACAGTCAGCACTGCAGCCAAAATCTGGACTCGTTTATCTGAAAGCTTTAATTTCATCCCAAGCCACTGCCAAAGGCTCTCAATACCAATCCCTATCCACAGGGCAAAGGCAAAAAAACTCCCCACATAACTGTAATCCCTCTCGCGAGGCTGAGGCTCCGTCTGGTTAAGATAGATCACCAGCGCTGCGCCCGTAAGAACAAACAGTGCAGTAACAACCAGCCCCATCTTCCACTGCCGCCGAAAATGGCTTATGGCACCAACAACCCCAACAAGAAAAGGTATTCCCCAAAGCACCGACCAGTCAACTCCAGCCCCCTCCATATCGTGTTCTCGACCGATAAACTGCCAGCCGAAATAACGGAGGTACATCTTGTCTATCTGGTATGAGAGAAAATAGTCGAAGTCACTGGAATACTGCTGATAGTAATACTGATGGACCGGCTCGGGCGACCACCGTCTCGGCCAGAGAGGCATATCTCCATACTGGTCACGATTAAGGTATGAGAAAAAAGAGACCGGTGTAGCAGGATTGTTTTCGTTGATGGGTGGAGCCGCCTGTGCCCGAGCATAGATCATCCCGTAAGATGTATAGCCTATAATTATGAGAAAAAGTGATATCAGGATGGTATTCAAAAGAGCCATTCGATGCTTCTGAGTATACCATGTAAGAGAACCAAGAAGCAGAAGAAAAAGCACAAGACCCCACCAGGATCCAAGACGCAACAAAATCGGAAGTCCTTTGATGATGCCAATATAAATCAGGAAAAAAAGCCCGGAGGAGGCAAGGAGAAGCAAGCTGAGTGATTTTAGAGATACTGTGTGTTTTTTAAAGTAGTACACCAGTACAACAGGAAAAACAGCAAGAAGACTCAGCAAGTGAACCCCGATGGAAAGACCGATAATGTACATGACAAGCAACAGCCACCGTTCATTACCTGGCTCAGGTGCCTCTTCATACCAGCGAAGCATAAGCCAGACAACAAGTGCTGTAAAAAGGGATGAGAGCGCATACACCTCAGCCTCCACCGCGTTAAACCAGAAACTGTCTGACAACGCAAGGGCAAGTGCCCCGATGATCCCCCCGCCGTACGCAGATACCTTTTCCGCCACACTCCACAAGTCGGGCGTGCTGCAACGGTAAAGAGTGATCAGTCGAACAATAATAAGGTAAGTCAACATGATGGTTGCTGCACTTGCAAGGGTACTGATCAGATTAACACGCGCTCCCGTATCACTGAAAAAAGGGATCATGGAAAAAAGACGCCCAAGCAGCAAAAAAAGCGGTGCGCCAGGTGGATGAGGAATTCCAAGAGTTACAGCAGTGGCAATAAACTCTCCGCAATCCCAGAAAGAGAAGGTGGGAGCCATAGTGCGAAGGTATAATAGTTGAGCGACAAGAAAAAGAACGGCAGCAAGTGTTCGGTTAATCGTCCGGTGTGTCATAAGTGAAACGTACTCTGATGTATTAGATTATCCGAAAATAAGAGCCCCTGCAATATAATCGGCAAACAAAAAACCTTTGTCGGTCAGATAAAGAAAGCCCTTCTGCTGTAGAATCCACCCTTGCTCAATGAACTGGTCTACGCTTCCTGAAAAATCTTGCCCTAAGTTATTTTCTTTTCGCAAAAACTCAACGTCAAGACCGCTGTTTATTCGAAGTGAGAGAAAAACCTTTTCAATAAACTGCTCCTCTCTGGACAACTCTTCGCGAAACACCCCAGCGTTATGCGGGGCTGCAAGATAGCGACTCAGAACAGAGACATTGGCCATCCGTATTTCCCGACCATGAACTGTAAGAAAACTGTGAGCTGAAGGACCAAAGCCAAGGTATGGTTCACGCTTCCAGCTTGCAAGATTATAACGGGAGTGATGACCTGGCAGGCAAAAATTGGATACTTCGTAATGGCTGTAGCCATACAAAGCAATTTCTCGAAGCGCATTTTCATACAAAGAGGCCTGCGTCTCATCATCTGGAAAGGAGATAAGCCCTTTCGATATCTGATGATGAAGACGGGTCTTTGGTTCAACAGAAAGCATATAGAGAGAAAGGTGCTGAGGCTGAAGCGACAATGCCAGCCTAAGATCATCCTCCCATATTGCAAGATCTTCTCCCGGAACTCCGCAAATAAGATCAAGGCTCACTGAATTAAATCTTTCAAGTGCTTCAGCAGTAATCCTTTGGCAATCCAGCGGGCTGTGCTTGCGGCCAAGAAGGTGAAGCTTTTCGGGTATAAACGACTGTACCCCCACACTTAGTCTGGTTACGCCCGCAGCTCGCAACTCATTCATACTTGTCGTGTTGAGATCTTCCGGATTAGCTTCGAGGGCCACTTCCAAATCATGGGTAAAACTACAAAGGGCTGCAATGTTATCAAGCCATTTTGCCAGCAACCCAACTGGTACCGACGAAGGAGTACCCCCTCCAAAGTGGATGGCGCTAACGGTCTCCCCCTTAAGATCGGCACAGCGAGATGCCGTCTCCAAAGAAAGAGCTTTAAAAAAAGCGTGGATTTGCTCCGGCCGGGTGACAAGGTAAAAGTCACAATAGGGGCAACGGGCTTTACAAAACGGAATGTGTACATAAAGCGTCAGCATAACACTCCATCGCTGCAATCAACAATGAGATCAGGATGACGAAGCAACAAGAATATACTGCGTAACCGCTTGATAGAGATCATCTGCGACAAATTCCGGTATAATGTTTCGCTGAACACAGAGTTCCTCCTCATTGTGACCTGTCCTTACCAGCACGGGTCTGAGTCCGGCACGCTTCCCGCACTCAACATCAAGTGTTTTATCACCGACAAAAAACGAAGCTTTCCGATCAACGACAAATCCTTCAGCAAGAAACTCACCAATAGCCAGTTCAACCATACCTGTGGCCGGCTTTCTGAAGTCTGCAAAACGGTCATAATCTGGATGAGGATATTCAGGATGAAAAGGGCAGTAATAGCAACGATCAAATCCTGCATTTTTTGTTGCAAGCAACTCATTAAGATAACAATTTACCTCCTCTACCTGCTTAATAGTAGCAATCCCTCTGGCAATTCCTGCCTGATTAGTCACTACAACAATCTGAAATCCTGCATTTTTTGCAAGCGCTATGGCTTCATCTGCCCGATCAATCAGAAGCAACTGCTCTTTAGATGAGATATAGGAACCCGTATCCTGATTGATAGTGCCATCTCTGTCAAGAAAAAGAACCTTGATTGTCTGCATCATCATCCTTGTGGTTCAAGAAGTTCGCGGTAGAGAACATCATACTCTTCAGCAGAATTTTTCCAGGTAAAGTCACGACTCATGGCCTCCGCCACAATCTGCGGCCAACACTCATCGTCATGGAAACACTGAAGAGCTTCATTGAGCTTTTCAATAAGCGACTCGGGAGTATAATCATGAAAAATAAAGCCTGAGCCGCTTGCTTTTGCATGATCCTCTATGGTTTCAACAATACCACCACCTGCATAGACAACCGGTATTGTTCCGTAGTTCATGGCAAACATCTGAATCATCCCGCATGACTCAATCATACCTGGCATAAGAAGAATATCCAGACCAGCAATCGCCAGATGAAAAAACGCATCGGAATACTCCGCCATAACGCTCACCCGTTCGGGATACGCCAAGGCAAAATCCTGAAATACCTTTTCATATTTTTTATCGCCTGAACCACTGATGATGAGCTGAATATCAAGGGCTGCAAGCTGCTCCATACTTTGTTGAAGGAGATCTGCCCCCTGAAACTCATCAAAATTGGCAATAACCCCGACAACCGGTACCCCCTCGGAGTAAGGCAGCCCTGCCTCTTCAAGAAGAGCTTTTTTATTATCAAACTTACCCTCCTGGTGCTCAATACTGTAACGCTTCTTGATCAGCTTATCAGTCGAAGGATTCCACTGCCTGATGTCAATACCATTGATAATCCCATAGAACTTGGCCTGATACTCTTCGAGAACACGTCCCAAACCATAGGTCTTCGGGCCGTTATGCACTATCTCCTCAGCATAACGCTTGGAGGTCGTAGTCAAAAGATCAACATGTTCAACCCCGGTATAAAGCATGTTCACCTCCTCATTGGTACGGTGCAAAGCAGAGCAGACTTCATCCGGCAACAATCTCTGAAACGACTTATAGGGAAGCACTCCCTGACGGTAAATATTATGGATAGTAAGCACGGTTTTTATATCCCTGAAAAACTCGTGAGATGCATAGACCGTTTTGAGAAGAAGAGGAATGAGTGTAGCGTGCCAGTCATGACAATGAATAATATCTGGTTTCCAACCAAGGCGCAACAGCGTCTCCAGAACTCCTATATTAAAAAAAACAACCTTGTCTGTACTTCCCTTCAGATCACTTCCATTAGAGATATCGGTAAAAAGACCGTTACGTTTAAAATATTTTTCATTATAAAGAAAATAGGTCTGAATCTTGCTCGACGGCAATGCTGTTACCTTGACGTTTAACAGGTCCGTCTTCTCTTTGAGCTGAACTTCAATATCAGAGAGACGCAAGACATCATGAAGTCGAAACTTGCGGTCATTGATTGTGCCATACTTTGGCATCATGATACGGGCCTCAAACCCCTCTTCCTCAATTGCCTGGGGAAAAGATGCCATATAATCAGCCAACTGGCTGATTCTTACAAAAGGAGAAACTTCACCGGAGACATAAAGAACTTTAAAATTTCGTCTGGGCATCTATATGGCACTCAATCTATAATTTTTCATGAAAAACTTTTATAGAACTACATAAGTTTCTAATTTACGAATTTTCACCGTCAGATACAATCAAGGCTCTCTTACGGGAAGCCCGAAGGATTAATAATGCAGTACCCCCGAATTCACCCCCTTTTTATGGTATTCCTGGTGATAATTACCGGAGGCTGCGCGTCAGATCGCCCCCCCGTCAGGCGGGAAAAGCCAGATGCCCCCTTTACAGGTTTTACATTCTGATCCGGCACCATCAAGCATCAATGTTTCAACACGGTCCATTCGTCTGAGCTTCAATCAGGAAGTTACAGTACGGCAATTTCTTAAAGCATTGCTAATCACTCCCTCTTTTGGAGCATACGATGTTAACCAGAACGGTAAAAACATAGAAATAAAGGTGGATAAACCACTTGAAGCGGAGCGTACCTATATTCTCTCTCTCAATAAAAGCCTGCAGGATGGCAGAGGAAACTCTTTGCCATTCCCTTTCATGATGGCTTTTTCAACAGGGCAGATGATTGATAATGGTATTATAATTGGAAAAGTCGTCAATGATGATTTTTCTCCCGCGACTAATGCTCTGCTTCTAGCGTTTTCTGAACCTTATAAAAAGTCCAGAAAAGGAAGTTTGTTAAACCGAATACCAGAGTACGTTACACAGGCTGACGCTTCCGGGTCATTTTCTTTCAGGCATATTGCGCAAGGATCTTATAGAGTTATCGCCATTGATGATCATAATAACGATATGCGATATACTTCAGGAGAAGAGGCTATTGGGATAAGCAGTATGGCTCTAATCCCTACGGGGACATCCGCCCTACTGTTCAGACTGACAAATTCGCAACATCATGCAGCTCCTTCCACTCCGCTCAATCGGATAACAGACTCTTCTGAAACAGGAAACATCTCCGGAAAATGTTTTGCTTCCGGTCAATCTGTTATGATTGAGGCATCAAGTGAGAACGCTTCATACAGAGTTCCTGCTTCGAAAGAACGAAATGGAACATTTAGTTATGCTTTTCAGAATCTTCCGCCCGGGAACTATACAATGAGTGCATATATTCCCTTGGGAGGCACAAAGACAGATGCCCAACGACCTTGGAACCCTGGTGCCTTGACACCATTTCAACCTGCAGATCCTTTAGGGTTTTATCAGGAAAAAGTAACCGTCAGGGTTCGATGGACAACAGAACACGTTGATATTCGCATCAAGGATTCACTATAAACCAAAATTTACATTTAATGCACACAGCATCTAAAATAGGACCAAATTCAATCATTCAGACTGTGGCAGCTCTGGAAGCGACCTATGGCAAATCCAAAACAGAAAACATGCTGCGGAAAATCGGACAAGGGTATCTGATAGGTAACCTTCCAAAAGAGATGGTAGAAGAGACAAAATTTCACACACTTGCTTGTGCCTTACAAAAGGAGATTGGAGAGACAGCAAGCGCCAGTATTCTCAAAGAGTCTGGAGAACGAACTGCCCGCTATTTACTGAAAGTCCGTATTCCAGCAATTTTCCAGAGATTAGTAAAGCTGCTTCCCGCCCGCACCGCTTTTAAATTGTTGTTTTATGCAATCAGTAAAAATGCATGGACCTTTGCTGGCAGCGGGAAGTTCTCGTACATCATGAACCGTCCACCCGAAATAACAGTAAAAGTAACGTTCCCGACCCACCCGGTTGTCAGTAATTTTTATCTTGGTACCTTCACCGCTCTTTTACATGAGCTGGTCAATCCAAAAAGTATCATAAAAGCTGATATACGAAAGGAACTTGGGGCTATTGTGTGCCACTACCGGTGCGAGATTTGAATCAGGTGAAGTGGATAAGCCCTTTTTAATTTAATGTTATGAACATCCGAAGAGAAAACTAACTCTCTGGTAGAAAGGGCCTTGCGCAATATTTCATAATCGGATTATGTTAAAATACCGAGC
>CAJEXW010000024.1 GCA_903994525.1 uncultured Chlorobiaceae bacterium | reverse complement strand
AGACAGAAGAGTTAAAGGTAAAAGAGGGGCAGCGCCTTTCCGCTGCATGAACAGGTCAAGTTACCAACTTAAACTCATCCACTTTTTGTCTACCGGTTGGGGTCCACTTCATTGCTCCTTCTCTTTAATAGAGTCGAGATAAATATACTCCGTTGCAATGGTTTTGTCAAATACCGGCAGACTGTCGAACTAATTTGTTGATGTCATTTTCAAGCATTTCCGATATGCTGCTGTGAAGTCTGTGTGTTTCCCGCAAACTTCATAACCCAATGAGTTGGGAACTCGGCATAATTTCAAAACGGCCGAGTTCAGCGCACCGCGAAACACGGAAACGCCCGGTTGTCTTGTAACGCTGGTGCGCTGAGTCAGGCAAAGATTTATGCGATTGATGCGGTTCGCTCTTCACTGTTTCCGGCCCTGTAACGGGACAAGGTAGGCACTTCAGCATAGTTGAGAGTAAACCCGTACGTTTCCGCAGCCTTTTCGGCAGCAATGTGAGACTGAACAAAATAGCCATGGATAGATGTGCACTCTTCCGACAATCTTGCTTGAGTTTTATCTTTTTCCTGCAAAATCTCTGAGCGAATCATAAGTTATTCTGAGTATTCCGCCGAAAGTGTACCACCATTTCCTGGTTTGATTGACTATTTTTGTATTCGAGCTTTCCAATAACCAGGTTTACGGCTCAAATGCATAACGGCTTTAAGCTATCGGCAGGAGAGATTGTTCCGTCCCTTCGATTTAAACATTAATACCTTCACGAATGACCTCTTCTTCAACCGCTTTTTGAATGAACTGATTTAAAGACATTCCCTTCATCAAAGCGAGCCTTGTTGCTTTTTTGTGGATGTCAGGAGCTATTCGGACATTGAAGCTCCCTTTATATGACTTGTGAGTTTTCTTGCCGTTTTCTTTACATATTTCCAGGTAATCGTCTACAGCCTCTTCAAATGCCTTTTTCAGTTCAATGACACTATCGCCTTCAAATGATACAAGATCTTCAATTCCCTCGATCTTGCCGAAAAACACTTCATCATCTGCATTGAAGTGTACCGATCCTATATAGTCTTTATAGACCAGAACGTTTTTCATAGAAGTCCCCTTGATTTCAGTTCCTCAACGATTTGTTCAATTTGGTATTGTTTTAACTCATTACGTGGGCGTGGTTTATGTAATCGGATAATATGCCCGGTACTTTTATCAATAAATGCCACTCTTGACCCTGATGTTTTTCCGCTTTGACTTTCTTCATAACCCAATGAGTTGAGAACTCTACATAATTCATTGTAGGTAAAGTTATTAGGCCTTGACAGAAGCCTTGAGATCAGTTTTTGGTCTTTACTCATATCCCAACGTACGACATGTATTTAATATTTGCAACTATATACCGGTTGCATTTGACGGGCGAATCATGTCCCGTTTTCCCCTCAATAACCGTGAGCCAGTCACCATCGGCTGAGACTCTTATTCTCCATTTTTTACTATCTTTCCCTGCGTCGCTCTCATTCCAGGTTTTCACTCTCCAAACGGAGATCAAGGTATGCTCTTAAAAGATCGTTACATCAATCCCTTCACCGACTTTGGCTTCAAGAAGCTTTTCGGCTCTGAGGTAAACAAAGACTTGCTGATAGCGTTTTTGAATACCTTGCTGCCACCAGAGGCAGGAATCGTTGCAGACCTCTCATTTTTGCCCAATGAGCGGGTTGGGCGGAGTGAGTATGACCGTCGGGCAATTTTCGATCTGTACTGCGAAAACGAGAAGGGCGAAAAATTTATTGTTGAGATGCAGCGGGCGAAGCAGAACTATTTCAAAGACCGTTCGATATTTTATGCCACCTTTCCCATTCAGCAGCAGGCCCAAAGCGGAGCGTGGAATTTCTGCCTCAAGGCGGTCTATATGGTTGGGATTCTTGATTTTGTCTTTGATGAGGATAAAGCTGATAACGATGTCGTTCACCACGAAATAAAACTGGTTGATCGGTCAACTGGAGCAGTGTTCTACGACAAGCTTACCTTTATTTATCTCGAACTGCCCAAATTCACGAAAACAATTGATGAGCTTGTTACCGACTTCGACAAATGGTGTTTTCTTCTCCGTCACCTTTCTGAACTGACTGACCGACCGGCTCATCTTCAGGAGAAGGTTTTCCGAAAAGTCTTTGAGCTTGCAGAAATTGCAAAGTATTCGAGTGTGGAAGCTGAGGCTTATGAGGAGAGTCTCAAGGTTTATCGCGACCTCAAGAATGTGGTTGATACTGCCTTTGATGAGGGCAAGGCTGAAGGTAAAGCTGAGGGTGTGGCTGAAGGTATCCAGCAAAAGGCGCTCGAAGATGCAAAAAAGTTTAAAGATGCAGGCGTCGCTCTTGAAACGATAGCATTTTGTACCGGTTTACCCGTTCATATCGTTGAAGGGCTGTGATCCTGGTCAGACAAATTTGGGCAGTAAGCCGACCTGTATGAGGATGTAGAGAGAAGATTCCTGACGCCAAATTGCAGGATTCTCAATATCTCTGATGACAGGGCTGGACACAGGAAAAGAGGAGCAAGATTTTCTCTTCTGCTTTTTCAGCAGTAAATGTATTTTAAGGCCATTTTCTCTAATACAGATCGGCGTATTATCAATCATGGCAAAATTAGGGACAGAAAAAAATCCGGCAATAGTACATGTTCAGGATTTAGATCGGGCGAATGAAGTCGCCGAAATTTTTGAGCACTATGGATGGAAGTTTATCATTGGATTAGAACCTGAAAAACCGGAGAATGTATCAGACCTCGTAAAACTGCTTAACCGGCCACAACCAGTCAGTTCATTAAAAACAGGTCGCAATGAACCATGCCCTTGTGGCAGCGGGATTAAACATAAAAACTGCTGTGGATGATGTTTCCCGTCGGCTGAAGATAACGAATCAGAACTTCCCGCCGAATCAGGGGAAAAATCATAACGGCAGAGCCGGAACTGTCAGCGGTCGATAACTCTTTTTACCTTTCTCTATGGCAGCGGCATCCCTGATTATCTGCTGGTGAAGGGGAATGCGAACTTCAGGGATGAGGTGAGGGGGGTAAAACCCGGCCTCGAAGAGCTCGTGGTTAATAGTAATGTCATCATTATGCACTATTACTTTGTAGGCAACGACCAGCAAGGAGCCATACATCTCCACTTCGCGGTGGTAGATTCCTATCAGGCTTTCAATGTGCCCGACCAGAGAGGTCTCCTCCATCAGTTCACGCAGGCATCCTTCATGCGGTTCTTCCCCTGCTTCAAGAAATCCACCCGGCAGTGCCCACTCATTGAGTGCAGGTTCGTGAGCGCGGCGTATCACCAGAAGCTCACTGTTTTTATTGACAGTATAGGCAACCGCAACCGGTAATGGGTTGATGTAGTGTACCCACGAGCACTGTGGACAAAACATCCGGTCGCGGCCATCAATCATGGCTTTGTCCAGTTTTGTACTGCAGAGGGGGCAGAATACATAGTGTATCATGGTGGCAAGAAACTTTTTGCGTGAGCAATCGATTTACTAAGAACAGCATAAAAGAGAAAAACAACACTGTAAACAGAATAACTTTCATTTATGTCAATAGCAATTTTAAAAGAGGGTGTGCCTGCTCCGCCAATTTCAGCTAAAGATCAGGATGGCAAGTCCGTGAACCTTGAAGAGTACCGTGGCAGAAAGGTCGTTCTCTATTTTTATCCGAAAGATGACACTCCGGGGTGCACAAAGGAGGCTTGTGCTTTTCGTGATAATTTCCCTAAATTTAACACTGTTGGTGTTGATGTTCTTGGAGTCAGCGTTGATGATGAACGCAAGCATAAAAAGTTTGCAGAAAAATATGATTTGCCCTTCAGACTGGTTGCTGATACCGAAAAAAGTATTGTTGAAGCTTATGGTGTCTGGGGAATGAAGAAGTTTATGGGTCGTGAGTATATGGGAACAAGTCGGGTGACCTATCTGATTGATGAGCAGGGTGTGATTGAACATGTGTGGCCAAAAGTCAGCCCTGAAAAACATGCGGAGGAGTTGCTCGCTTATTTGCAGCAAAAAACTTGAGAGAAGATGATTGTAAACGAATTTGAGCAGCTTAAAAGCGGAAAACTTCTGCTTGCTTCAGCCAATATGCTGGAATCAAATTTCAAGCGGACCGTTTTGATCATGTGTGAGCACAATGCAAAGGGGTCTCTGGGTTTTATTCTGAATCGCCCGCTGGAGTTTAAGGTTTGTGAGGCCATTGCCGGCTTTGAGGAGGTTGAAGAACTGCTGCACAGGGGTGGTCCCGTGCAGGTTGACACGGTTCATTTTCTTCACTCGAGAGGGGATCTGATTGATAATTCACAGGAGATTCTTCCCGGGGTATTCTGGGGAGGAGACAAGGATGAGTTGAGTTTTTTACTCAATACCGGTGTGGTGCAGCCATCTGAAATCCGTTTTTTTCTTGGTTATGCTGGCTGGAGTGCCGGACAGCTTGAGGCTGAGTTTGAAGAGGGTGCCTGGTATACGGCTGAAGCGTCGAGCAGTATTGTTTTTGGCGATGTTTACGAAAGGATGTGGAGTCGCTCAGTGCGTTCCAAGGGAGGTGAGTTTCAGCTTGTTGCCAATGCTCCCGAGCTGCCGGGATTGAACTGACCGTGATTGCGGATAGTAAGTGCATTGCCAAGTTTGGTGAGGAGGAGCTTCTATGGTGTGTGTCGTTTTCTGCTCTGTGGTGCGAATTCTTGGAGGCATACAGTATAAGCCTTGATGTTTGAGCAATGTTTGTTTGTTGACATTGAGTAATAAATCAACTGAGGCAATCTGAAATGATGTGATTATTGTTGAACTATTCCATGAAAAAGTATATATAGGGCATTGTTCTTTGGTACTTTGGGGATGACAGGCTTTCGACAGGGCAGGTGTAAGATGGAGTTGCACTCCGAGTTTCAGCATGGATGGACTCGTTAAAGAAGTCTATGCAACATTATATGCAGACGATTATTCGTATGCAATGGCTGCCTGATTAGCACAAGTTAATTAATCAGCCATCGTCCGATGGGGGAGGCGCTTACTCCAAAGCCACCGGATGGCATAACCAGCGCTTGAGCTTCGGTTCGCGCAAGTAAGCCCCGACTGCTTTTGCCTGAAAAGGCAGGCGGGTGAAACAAAGAGGGATAGTGAACCGAACTTTACAGGTGTAGCACCGGTTCATGAAACAACGAACACCTGAGATGAGTGTGGTAGCTTTATTGAGCAATGTTTTGGACGCGGGTTCGACTCCCGCCATCTCCACTTTCTCCTAATCCGATAACATCCAAAGAAGTCCATAAGCCCCTGCAAATTCAGGGGTTTTTGCTTTTATGTTATCCGATAACATCCATTGGTTCTCGCCTGGTGTTCGTCCCGTAGTCAGTTGCCCGCTCAATGCGGGCTTTGCTTTTGAGTATGCTTCGATACGGCCTTCGGCCTGCTCAGCGACTGGTTTATTGGGCAACAGGCGCAGCAGTTGGCGGAATTTTTATGCAGGCATTGAGCAGTTCCAGAGAGTTTCTGGCGCAATATCAAGGTTGCCCGGCCAAACGACCGTGCCGTATTGCACCGATGCCTTGAAAAAAAGCGGGGAGTTGCAGAGTTTGGTAAAAGGTTTTTTCTCGAAAAAAGGGTTCATGTCAAAGAGTCGCCTCTCTCCGGTTTCAAACACCAGTTCCAGTGTGTAATCGCTGTGAGCTGTTACCGCAACAATATCGCGAAGTTGTTCCATCGTTATCTCCATTATTGAAGAGGGGCAATGCGCCAAGGCTCCTCACCAGCACAGGCAAGTTCCCAGTCGGCCATAAGTTCTTCCCTGTGGATATCTACCCATACTTGCACCATCCGTAGTTGTCGCGGTGGTATATTTCCGGCGAGGGGGCGACCGTCGTCAATGGCGACCGAAACGCTTTTGCCCTGATATCGTGCATGAATGTGCGGGGTATGGTGTTGTTCATCATCGCCATAAAAAATGGAAATCAGAATCCCGAAAAACATCGATATCGTAGGCATCTGTTTATTATTAAACCGCTATTCATGACGTTGTTTTGAGCAGCATCAGCCTCCCCACCTGCACAATTCCTGCTCTCAATATATAAAACGTTACAGAACAATTGCTTTTTGCTGGCCAGCAGGAAATACAATGGATGATATTCCTGAACGAAATAAGCAAAGGGTTGCTATTTTTGGGCTATGGTCACAAAAGGAGTTCGCCAACCACGCCATGCCGTTGGTCGCCTTTACCGAATACGCCAATGCAAGAGAATTCAGAAAAAATGTGTACCGTACACTTGTGGCCAGTGAGGAATAAGGGCATCAGTCGTGGGTTCGTACCGTGTCCTGCGTGGTGGCTACTGGCTCAGCTATGCGTGGTACTGTCGGTCGGCTGATCGCTGCTACGTCACCCCCGACTACCGCAGCACCAATGTTGGCTTCCGCCTGGTCTTCGTCCCGTAGTCAGTTGGCTGCTCATTCCGACTTTGCTTTGAGCTCAACCGAGCAGGTAGGCACGAACCACAGAAAAGGCCGCCTGTTGGCATCCGAATTTTTGAACAACGTTGGTGACGGCATTGTGGCGTATTATCAGCTTTTCATCGATGTCCCTTAGACTGACATGATTTGCTGAAAATCAATTTCATTTTGTATTTTTATAGTAACTGTTCGAGATCTATGTTGAGATTAATGTTGTGAGGTTGAAATGAAGCCTGAAGAAATTCTGAGCAATATTCGCCAGAAATATTCTGATGCAGTATTGCTGAAACAGCATGGAAGGTATGCCAACTCAATATACCTGAGTGGATATTGTGTAGAACTATCGCTCAAATATGCGATTACAAATCACATGAATTGGAGCAGGTATAAAACTGAAGGTAAATTGAAGTTTTTGAAGGTTCATGATTTAGAGTTGCTTGTATCCTTGACTGGTCGCGAAGTTCATATAAAAAAAATGTCGTCATGGCAAGAGGTCAATAAATGGAGTGAATTAAAGCGATATGATGACCTTGACGGATCAATGCTCAGTGATGCTGAATCAATGCTTTTGGCGGTCAATAAATTGGTGGAGGAACTATGCGAGATCTCGTTATAAAGATAAAAAAGGCACTTCAGTCAATTGAAGAGGAAAAAGGAGAGTTTAGGATCAAGTGTCTTGTTGCAAAAGATCCCTCGAATATGCTCTGGGATTTAATTTTGTCGGCAGAGTGGTTTGAGGATGACCTCATGAAGCGGTTAGACTACTTGTCGGAGAGAATTTTAGGGGATTTTGATATTGATTGCATGCTTCACTTTTCAGGCATCATCACCTATACTGTCACATCGTCACATCCTCTTCTTGAGATGTTGCGTGTGGTCCAGGAAAATAATCGCATCGGAAAATACAGTGATTTAGGGCAGGGATATGTGATTGTCGACTCTCACAGTGAGTTAGCTCAATTGATTATTCCATTGAACAATTCGGAAATCCTGGTGCCTGCATGATGTGATGCTTCGAGAGCATTGACCACGCAATCCTGAAACAGCAGCTTCACTGCCTCTCCAAAGACATAAAGCGGGGTAACAAGGTCATTTTCTTTTTCCCTGCGCATCGGTTATGTTGTATTATGTTTGAATATGTTGAAGTAACGCAACTGATGCATGAACAAAAAGCAGCTCACCGAACGCGACATCTGTACCAAATACATTACCCCTGCACTTGAACGGGCTGGGTGGGATAGTGCGACCCAGGTGCGCGAAGAGTTTCCGCTGACCAAGGGGCGCATTATTGTTCGCGGCAAGCTGCATACCCGCGCTCAGCACAAACGGGTTGATTATGTGCTCTTCTACAACGGAGGTTCCAGAAAAAATCAAGCCAGAAATGCCTGTAACTTATTATTGGAAAATTAGTTATAGAATTAGCGTAATCTTAATTATTGTGACTACTTTGGGATATTTTTGCCGAAATAATAGCAGAGTTTGTGACGCAGACCAAGATTTAGATCAAATCAAGACTCAAGTATAGGTAATTAATTTACGATACGCAAATTTATTAGTGACTACGTTTTTAGGCAATTTTTCTCATAACAAACTTTATAATATAGCTTTATCGGTTTTTTGCTCTGGAACTTCCGCTACAAGCCCAATATTCCCCTTGCGCTCATCGAGGCCAAAGACAACAACCACTCTCTGGGCGATGGCATGCAGCAGGCGCTTGGTTATGCCGAAATGCTTCAGGTGCCCTTTGTCTTCAGCTCCAACGGTGATGGATTTCTCTTTCACAACAAGATCGCCACTGACGGCATTATGGAGCGTGAGCTCTCACTGGAAGAGTTTCCCACTGCCGAGGAGCTCTGGCAAAGCTGGTCAGCGCATCGGGGAATAACCGGACAGCAGGAGAGGCTGATCACGCAAGACTACTACAGCGACGGGAGCAACAAGAGCCCTCGCTACTATCAGTTTCTGGCCATCAACAAAACCATTGAGGCGATTGCGCAGGGCCAGAAGCGCATTTTGCTGGTGATGGCCACCGGAACCGGCAAAACTTTTACCGCTTTTCAGATTATCTGGCGCCTCTGGAAGTCAAAGGCAAAAAAGCGAATCCTCTTTCTTGCCGATCGCAACATTTTGGTTGACCAGACTATAACCAACGACTTCAAGCCCTTTGGGTCGGCCATGACCAAGATCAAAAAGCGGCAGATCAACAAGTCATTCGAGATCTACCTCTCCCTCTATCAGGCTGTTACCGGTACGGAAGAGGAGCAGAACATCTACCGGCAGTTCACCCCTGATTTTTTTGATCTGATTGTGGTGGATGAGTGCCACCGGGGCAGCGCCGCAGAGGACTCGGTGTGGCGGCAGATTCTCGAATATTTTTTTTCCGCAACACAGATAGGGCTCACCGCCACACCCAGAGAGACAAAAGAGATTTCCAACAGCGATTACTTTGGCCAGCCCATCTACACCTACTCACTCCGAAAAGGTATTGACGATGGATTTCTGGCGCCGTATAAGGTGGTGCGTCTTGATCTTGACAAGGATATGCAGGGGTGGCGGCCTGACAAAGGGATGCTCGACAAACTTGGCAACGAAATAGAAGACCGCATCTACAACCAGAAAGATTTCGACAAAAGTATGGTTCTGGAGCAGCGCACCCTCCTCGTTGCCAAAAAGATCAGCGACTTTCTCCGCCAGACCAACCGCTTCGACAAAACCATCGTCTTCTGCGAAAACATCGATCATGCCGAACGGATGCGGCAGGCGCTGGTCAACGAAAATAGCGATCTGGTTGCCAAAAATCCTCGTTATGTCGTCCGCATTACCGGCGACAGTGAAGAGGGCAAGGCTGAGCTTGATAACTTCATTTTTCCAGATTCCCCGTATCCGGTGATTGCCGTAACCTCCAAATTGATGTCAACCGGTGTTGATGCCCAGACCTGCAAGCTCATTGTGCTCGATCAGACCATTCTGTCGATGACGGAGTTCAAGCAGAGAATCGGTCGCGGCACCCGCATCAACGAAGAGTATGGCAAATACTATTTCACCATCATGGATTTCAAAAAAGCCACCGAGCTTTTCGCCGATCCGGATTTTGACGGTGATCCTGTGCAGATCTACACGCCTCAGAACCCTGATGACTCTCCGGTTCCGCCGGATATGCCTGACGATGAAGATTATGGAGAGGAGGCGCTCTATCCTGAATCTGGAGAAGAAGACGGTGACTGGCAGTATGTTGCCAATAATGACGATAATGAAGGCCCGCGAATCAGCCGCTATGTGGTCGATAGTGTTGAGGTGAAGGTTGTTGCCGAACGGGTACAGTATTTCGATGCCGAGGGCAAATTGATTACTGAATCGCTCAAAGACTATACCCGAAAAACCTTGTCGAGAGAGTTCGCCTCACTGCAAGAGTTTCTTGGTCGATGGAACAGCGCAGAGAAAAAACAGGTGATTCTTGAAGAGCTGTCGCGGGAGGGGGTGTTTTTTGATGCACTGTCGGAAGAGATCAGCCGCGAGTACGATCCGTTTGACCTCATCTGTCATATCGCCTGGGATCAACCTCCGCTGACCCGCAGGGAGAGGGCAGAGCAGGTTAAAAAACGCAACTACTTTACCAAATATGGCGCACAGGCGCGGCGGGTGCTGGAAGCCCTTCTCGACAAGTATGCCGACGAAGGCATTGTGCATATTGAAGCGCCGCAGATACTTTCAATTGCTCCTTTTACCGGCTTTGGAACGCCGGTCGAGATCATCCGTCTTTTCAATGGTTTTGAGAGCTACCAGCAAGCCATGCACGAACTCGAACAAGCGCTCTACAGCGCATAACAACAAGATACCATGCCGATCGGAACCCTGATCAAAACCATACAGGACATCATGCGCAAGGATGTTGGTGTCGATGGCGATGCCCAGCGCATCAGCCAGATCGTCTGGCTGCTTTTTCTGAAAATATTCAACGATCGTGAGGAGGAGTGGCAGCTTACCATACCGGATTATAAAACCCCGCTTCAGAGCCGGTATCGCTGGCAGAGTTGGGCAAAAGATCCCGAAGGAGTGACCGGAGAGGAGCTGATCGACTTTGTCAATAATGAGCTTTTTCCCTCACTCAAGCGTCTGGCTTACGTTGCCGGGGTGTCGCCACACGGCAGGGTGATCGGTTCGGTCTTTGAGGATGCCTACAACTACATGAAGTCCGGCACCCTGCTCCGTCAGGTGATCAACACCATTGAAGAGGAGGTCGATTTCAACTCCTCCAGCGACCGCCACCTCTTCAACGACATCTACGAAAAGATTCTTGCTGACTTGCAGTCTGCCGGTAATGCCGGCGAATACTACACTCCTCGTGCCGTTACCCGGTTTATGGTGGAGACGCTCAACCCCCAACTGGGTGAATCGGTGCTCGATCCCGCCTGCGGCACCGGTGGCTTCCTCACCAACACCATCGAACACCTCAAAGAGCAGGTAAACAACGCCGACGATCTGAAGAGTTTGCAGGAGAGCATTCACGGAGTGGAAAAGAAGCCCCTGCCGCACATGCTCGCCCTCACCAACATGATGCTGCATGGTATTGACGTGCCCACCAACATCCGTCACGACAACACCCTCAGCCGTCCGCTCAAGGACTATGGCCCGAAAGAGCGTGTCGATATTATCGTCACCAATCCGCCTTTCGGGGGTATGGAAGAGGACGGCATTGAAAACAACTTCCCCAAAAAGTACCAGACCCGCGAAACTGCCGACCTCTTTATGGCGATGATCATGCACCGACTTAAGCCGGGCGGTGGCCGGGCTGCCGTGGTTCTGCCCGACGGTTTTCTCTTTGGCGAGGGAGTCAAAACCAACCTGAAGCGGGAGCTGCTTGAAGAGTTCAACCTGCATACCATCGTCCGATTGCCGAAAGGTGTTTTCAGCCCCTACACCAGCATTTCGACCAACATCCTCTTTTTCGAAAAGGGCGGCCCGACAAAAGAACTCTGGTTCTTTGAACACCCCTATCCAGAAGGCTACAAGGCCTACTCACGCACCAGACCGCTGACCATCCAGGAGTTTGACCGCGAAAAAGCGTGGTGGGGAAGTGCGGAGCGCGAGGGGCGCAAAGCTGACGAATATGCCTGGAAGGTTACGGTTGAAGAGATTGCCGCACGCAACTACAAGCTCGATTGCAAAAACCCCCACGAAGTGGCGGTGAACCATCGCGACCCTGAAGAGCTGATGGAGGAGTATCTTGACATTACTCGTAAGCTTGAAGCCGCTCAAGCTGCGCTGAAGCAGGAACTGATGCAGGCATTGGGAGGGAACTGAAGGATGGAAACAAACGTCGTTGAAACAAGAACCATGAGGAGCCAGTCAAAGGCTCACTCCGTCACTCAGTGGATAAAACCGTTACGGGTTGCTGTGGTGAAGACTGTGGGAGAAACTGTGGTGAAGGGAATTAATGAATGAACAGGACATGAGCAGGGCACTGCTCGAACAGCATTTCGATATCGCCTTTGCCGCACCAGATGGCATCAAAAAACTGCGTGAGCTGATTTTAACCCTTGCCATGCAGGGTAAACTGGTTCCGCAAGACCCGAATGACCAGCCTGCAAGTGAACTGCTGAAGGATATTGAAGCGGAGAAACGGAAGCTGGTGAAAGCGGGAAAGATCAGGGAGCAAAAACCGTTACCCGATATAAAACCTGAAGATGTGCCTTATGAGTTGCCAGTTGGATGGGAGTGGGTTAGGCTGGGGCAAGTGAGCGACTATAATGGCAGGAAAAATAGTACTTCAGGAGAAATTGCGGTTGATACATGGCTTTTGGATCTTGAAGATATTGAAAAAGATACGTCTCGAATTATCTACAGGGCAAAATATTCTGAGCGACTTTCTACATCAACAAAGTCAACTTTTCAAAAGGGCGATGTCCTTTACGGAAAACTGCGTCCATATCTCAACAAAGTTGTAGTTGCTGATGCAGATGGTGTTTGTACAACAGAAATTATTCCCATTGTTCCATTAAGTGCCATTGATTCTCAGTTTTTGAGGGGGCTATTGAAACGGCCGACATTTTTAACTCATGTAGACAGTCTGATGTATGGGGTGAAAATGCCAAGACTTGGAACCGATGATGCGGTGAAAAGTATTCATCCACTTCCTCCCCTTGCCGAACAGAAACGCATAGTCGCCAAAATCGACCAACTCATGGCGCGTTGCGATGAACTGGAAAAGCTGCGAGCTGAGCGAGAAAGCAAACAATCCGTTCTGCTCAATGCCGTCATGTCCCTGATGTGAGAAATTGTTACGAGGTCACCATCATTGCGACTGCGCCAGAAAAAAAGCTAATGCAGGCTTTCTTTTTTCGTTGGATTTTATTGAAAGTGTGAAAAAGATGTATATTTGCGAGTCTGGTTTGCTCATGTTCTCTGGAAAATAATGAAAAATGACTCAAAAGATTATCCAGATACCAACACTGAATGATACCCCGGAAGACTTTCAGCAACTTTTTGAGATGAGTAACCAGGTCAATGGGCTTTTTGAAGATGTCCGTTTCGATTTTTCCAGTTGCAGGTTTCTGCGCTCTAATGCGGTAGCTTTTCTTGGAGGTTTTGCCCGGCTTATCGAATCGCTTGGGGGTTCGGTGATTTTTGATTGGGATACTCTTCGAAGTAATTCAGTGCGGGCTAATCTTTGTCAGAATGGCTTTGCCGGAAATTTTGGTTACAATGCAAAAGCTTGGTCTGGCCATTCGATTCCATATCGGGAAGAAATGGAACCTGATATGAACGAAATTATGGATTATTTGACCTTCAGTTGGATTGGTAAGTGGGTGAATGTCACCGACCGCTTGCGCGATGCCATTTCAGGCCGGATGTGGGAAATTTATAGCAACGCCTTCGAACATAGCGGTACGGAGGTCGGGGTTTTTACCTGTGGTCAGCATTTTCGGCATCGCAACGATTTGATTCTGACCGTTGTTGATTTTGGGCGTGGTATTCCTGCGAAGGTGAAGGCATTTTTAAGCCAGTTCGTTGATGAAGCTCGTGTTTCAAAACTTTCTGGTGCTGATTGTATGAAATGGGCCTTTGAACGGGGTAATACCACCAGTATGGGCGGGGTTGCCCGTGGACTTGGTTTGGATCTGCTGAAGGATTTTGTTCGCATCAATCAGGGGAAACTTGAGGTTTACAGTAATGACGGATATGCGATAATCGATAAAGAGGGCGAACGGTTTGATAATTGCTCTATTTCGTTTCAGGGAACAGTTGTCCATATTACCCTGCGTTGCGACGAAAAGCTATACCGATTTTACGATGAGGCTGAGGAGTAGTTTAAAATGAGAGGAGAATCATGAAGCTATCTATAAAGGAGTGGGTTGGCCCGCGCTGCATCATCAAGGAAGATGGGCAGAAGATTTATGAAGTAATTCACGGATTGTTAAAAAGCGGTGAGACTATTACGCTTGATTTTAATGGGGTAAGCCAGTTTGCTTCACCTTTTTTTAATTTTGCTATAGGCCAATTACTTAACGATATATCTGAAGATGAGTTGCGACGGCTACTGATCATTGAAAATCTCAATGAATCAGGGAGCATGGTTGTTGATCGGGTTATCGAAAATGCTGCGCAGTATCACGGTGACAAGGATTACCAGAAAATAGTTGATGACATTCTGGAGCAACAGGCCAGGGAATCAGATTGATGGCGATCAATTATCTCATACGGGCCGAAGTGGTGGATCTCAGGAGCGATACCCCAAAATCTGAGGATGTGTTTTTGGTGGATACCAATGTTTGGTACTGGATGACATATTCTCGAGCAAGCTTTGGTGCACATCCTCCAGCGTACTATCAGACTTCTCATTACCCCGGTTATACCAATGCAGTTCTTGGTGCAGGGGCTAAAATATTTCAATCGGGTCTCACTCTTGCGGAGTTGGCTCATCTGATCGAAAAGGTTGAGCGAGAGATATATGAAGCAGCTCATGGTAGTATAAAACCAAAAGATTATCGCCATAATTTGTCGGTTGAGAGGATACGAGTGAATGCGGAAATTCAGGCGGCGTATCGTCTTGTTCGTACACTTGCTGATCTGTTGGTTGTCAGCATTGACAATGCAACAGTTATGACAGCACTTCATCGTTTACAGACGGAACAGGTGGATGGATATGACCTCTTTATTCTTGAGTCTATGCGAAGCCATGGAGTGTCGCAAGTCATCACTGATGACGGCGATTTTACAACTGTTTCCGGTATTCGTGTTTTCACCGCAAATCAAAACGTCATTCAGGCTGCACGTACTCAGGGAAGACTGGTGACAAGATGAACCGCCATCACTTTTGGATTAAACAATCTGAGGAAGAGTTGCACCTTTTTTCTGTACACGTTACATGAACAGCTCTGAACTGCTTATCTACCAGGCCCCGGACGGTAGAATAAAAATAGATGTACGGCTCGAAGAGGAAACGGTCTGGCTGACGCAGGCACACATGGCAGAGCTGTTCGGCAAGAGCAAAAAGACCATATCGGAGCACATTCGTAACATTTTCAGTGAGGGCGAACTGGATGATACGGTGGTTGTCCGGAATTTCCGGACAACCACTCGGCATGGTGCTATTGAAGGAAAAACTCAGTCCAAAGATGTTCAGTACTACAATCTGGACATCATCATCTCAGTTGGCTACCGGGTAAAATCGCAACAAGGCACGCGTTTCCGCATCTGGGCCACCCAGCGGCTCAGGGAATATATCGTCAAAGGTTTTGCGCTGAATGATGAGCGGTTCAAGAGCGGCAGTTCGATGAACTACTTTACGGAGCTGCAGGAGCGTATCCGTGAAATCCGGTTGTCGGAACGTTTCTTTTACCAGAAGATCAAGGATATCTACACGACCAGCATTGACTATGATTCCAGAGCTGAAAGCACCATTGAATTTTTCAGGGTGGTGCAGAACAAGTTGCTATGGGCAATCAGTCAGCAGACAGCAGTGGAACTGGTGTATCGTCGCGCTGATGCTTCACTGCCGCTGATGGGTATGCAATCCTTTGACAAAACGGGGGTTCCTGTTCGCAAGGGTGATGTGAGCGTTGCGAAAAATTATCTGAATGAAGATGAAATTAAACTGCTTGGTTTGCTGGTGGAGCAATACCTTGCTTTTGCGGAGGTGATGGTGCAGCAGCGAACGCCGACGTACATGAAAGACTGGATTCAGCGTCTGGATTCAATGATTCAGCGCAATGGTCGCGAATTGCTCACCCACGCCGGTAAACTCAGTCACCAGACAGCACTCGAAAAGTCGGCGCAGGAATACGACAGGTACAGAGAGGCCCAGAAACAGCCGCAGCAGGAAGAGAGCCTACGGGAACTTGAGCGGGATATCAAACAACTCTTCAAAAAAGAGTAAGATGAGAAGTCCCGTTACAGGAGGGGAGATGACCCTGAAGCGAGAAAAAAGGGCCATGCTCTTTCGTAAAAAAGAGTAAACCGTGCAATACCACTTTTTCTTTGCAATGAGAGTGGCGAGCAGTTCACATCAACTGAGCTTGATGAGATGAATCTGGTTCAGGTGTACAATCAATATCGTGATGAGTATAGTTTTTTATCCCCATAAAGTCGGGCATCACCCAAGTTGGCACCACCTCGGTGAGCCGTGCGGGCAACAACGTTTCAAAACCCGCCATTGGTTATAGCCTTTGTTATGCACTGGGCTTTATTGAACTTTCCAGTTTCTTCTTTCTGAAATACTCGTCAATCTCCTCTTTTGTCATTTTGGAGAGCTTTTCACTCAATTTCTCTCGTTGTTCACGCATAAACTGTACTGCGTCAAACGTTTTCTTGGCTGTTGTCTTCATAGGTCATAAAGGTAAGAGTTGCTTGGGATTGATGTCAGGCAAGTGTAACTGTCTGATTGAGTAATTCAACATTAAAATTAACCTTGGCGTTCAATGCTTTAAACACTTTAATAATTGTTTCAAAACGAGCGTCCGTCAGGCTGTTTTCTAACTTGGAGATTTGCGCTTTCTTTACACCAACCAACAGACCAAGTTCTTCTTGTGTCAGATGACGCTCTTTTCTTGCTTGCCTAATAGCATCACCGAGCAAGTCAAGCCGTAATTCGTTTTCAAATGCGTTACGCTTTGGTGTGCCAGGTTTTCCGATGTGTTTATCGATAACCTCGTCCAGGCTGATTGTTTTTAATGATGTATCGCTCATTGCTTTTTCCTTTCAAAATACAGTTTTCTGAGTCTTTCTGCTTTCTCTAATTCTCCACCGGGAGTCTTGTCTGTTTTTTTGATGAGTCCGTGTGTTGCGATTACAACAGTGTCTGTTTGACCAGTCTTGTCCCAAAAAGCAAACAGCCGATAATGGGTTCTGTTAAACAAAGTCCTGAATTCCCAGATTTCACCATTGAGTTTTTTGAAGAGTTCCTTGTCATGAGAAAATCGTGCTTTTTGAATATTGTAGATGACTTTATCTCTCGCCTTTTCATCAAGGTGGTCGAGAAACTCTATTGCTTCTTCTAAAAACTGAACCTGAAATTTTTCAGTCATGTTGTAAACGTTTTATGTAAAGATAAATGTTTCTTTATCAGGAAACAAAACAAGGTCGTTGATTATTTCACCAATGACCTCAACATTGAGGCCATCCCCGGCAGGACGTTTTGCCTGGTTGAGTACATTCCATATAAACCGAAAAGCTTCAGGGCTTTTCTGGAGCGCCATGCCACTACAGGGACAAGCATTCAGTTGCGCGATTTTTCCCTTTCGGCGGAAGAGCTTCGGAAAAAATACCAGTTTCTTGAGCGCGACCGCGCATAACTCTTTTTTATGAAAGATGCTGCAAGGCCATCCGCTCTGCATTTCTGCGCTCAGATGTTACCCCGGAGATGATGCTGTGCTCTTGTTTGACACGGCTGAGGCGCAAATTAGAGGCTTTTGTGATTGTTGATGATTTTGGGCGTGGTATTCCGGAATTTCCGGACAACCACTCGGCATTTCGGGTGCAGAGTCTCTGCTTGCTGATTGTCACACAGCCCAGTTTTTTCTGTAACGGGTATATGGCAAACCTTTCTCATCAAGTACCTGATGAGTTGAATTGTGAAATCAAACTTCATAGTTGAAATTATCCTGTTTATTGAGCAATAATAGCATTATATTGCGATAATTCTTTCACCCGTACAACTGAGTCCTGGATGCCAGCAACAAGCACAGATGTCGCAGCCTGGCTCCGTGATTTCAGGGATAAAATGAAGATCCGGGACATTCTGTTTCGGGATGACCGGGGGAAAAATTCTCAAACACTGCTGCCCCTTGAATTACGGCCTGATGACAGGAAGAAAATTATTGCAAGCCTGAAAACTGAAGACTACAGCGAGGGGCCTCTGGTGGATATCCTGAATAAAGGTGCGGATATGTGGATATTTGGTCGACAGGTAAAACATCAGGAGAGCTATATAAAAATCACGATGGGTGTTCCTGGTACAAACGTTATAATGCATTTCGTTTCATATTGCGGAGCATGCAATGCGTTATCCATTTAAAAAAGAGTAAGATGAGAAGCCCTGTTACAGGAGGGGAGATGACCCTGAAGCGAGAAAAAAGGGTCATGCTCTTTCGTAAAAAAGAGTATACCGTACACTACCACTTCTATCTTTGCAATGAGAGTGGCGAGCAGTTTACATCAACTGAGCTTGATGAGATGAATCTGGTTCAGGTGTACAATCAGTATAGAGATGAGCATAACCTCCCGTTTCCGGAAGAGATACGCGAAATACGGCAAACTTATGGTCTTTCGGCAGCTAAAATGGCAGAAGTTCTTGGGTTGGGCGCAAATACCTACAGAAACTATGAGCAGGGGGAGGTTCCGAGCGAATCAAATGCCCGTCTTATACAGCTTGCCCAAAATCCGGAAGAGTTTAAGCACATCATAAACCTCAGTGGTGTGTTGCAGGGCAAGCCACAGAAAAAATTAATTGAGAAAATTGAGCATTTGATCGACCGTAAAAAAAATGCGGTAC
This sequence comes from uncultured Chlorobiaceae bacterium, assembly GCA_903994525.1. Lineage (GTDB taxonomy): Bacteria > Bacteroidota > Chlorobiia > Chlorobiales > Chlorobiaceae > Chlorobium. Next base: position 14,922 of record CAJEXW010000024.1, on the reverse strand, counting down.
AATTTAATCTTGAAGAGTATCTCCTTGGTTCAAAACTGCCAGACGAATATACCGGCTATACAAAACCAAGCCTTGCAAAGCTGAACGAAATGGTCATTTTTTTTGCTGGACAGCTCAGGCCATGGAAAACCTCTCTGAATAAACTGCTTTTTTATGCAGACTTTCTGAACTTCAAAATGACCGGCTTTTCAATCAGTGGTACCCGGTATTGTGCAATTCAGATGGGTCCTGTACTGGATAATTACAACAGTATTTTTGACTGGATTGAGAAAAACGGTGACGTGCTTGTTGAGCGCAAAGAGTTCAGCAACGGGGGTGTTGGGGAGACATTTTTACCAGCACCTGAGCGAGTTGGCAAAGCAGGAATTCTTGCTCATGTAGAGATGGATTCATTACGTAAAACAGTTGAGCGGTTTTCTGCTGTCAGTACACAGGAAATCATTGCCATCAGCCATCAAGAGCTTGCGTGGAGTGAAAATGTCAAGGCAAAAAATCCCATGATCAGTTATCTCAAGTATGCATTTGGGCTAAACGCGGTGTAGTTTTTCCAATATGAAGGTGTAGATCAGTTTTAACGATTATATCCAGCAATCGATGACCAACGTTTTGGAAAATGAGCCGTTCGACCGTGCGCTCCGTTCTTTTATGAGGAGTGGTGATGCGGCAAGTCGGGCTGTGCAGGAAAGGAAACAAAGAAAAACGTTGGTTGCGAGAGTTGTGGCTTGGGGGGGCGATGTTACTTGTCGTTGTAATGACCTGTCATGGAGATGACGTAGACCAGCATTATGGTGTCGTCAATGCGATATATAATCCGATCTTTTTGTTCAGCCTTCTGGACCAATACCCAGCATGATTGCCTTTCATGAGTTATGGTTTGCCAGTTCCGAAGGCAGGGGGTTCAATTATGACGGAGCAGTTTGTATTATTCTTCGCGAAACCCTATATTAACAATCGTTAATACGTTCTTTATCCATTACTGGTCATCAAGAAAGGCTGAGGGAATAGACCCGGTGAAGCCTTGACAACCGATTCCTGTTACAGTGGAACACGGTGCCACATTCTACTTTTGCGATCTATGCGTCTGGCTTGTTGAAGCCGGATGAAGCAAAAGAACGATGAGTGAAAAAGAGCGTTTTACCGTTTCTCTTTTCAAAACAGGCGAGTTGCTTTCAGCGCTGGCTCTCTTTAGAAATAGAATTTCATAAAACCTCTTCCTTGCTCATCAGGGAAGAGGTTTTTTATTGTATTTTCCTTTTCATTTTTCCAAACAGGTGATTTATGAGTTTCCAGACCGACACGATTCACGCTGGTGTAGGCCCCGACAAGGCTTACGGCGCTATTATGACCCCGATTTATCAGTCGTCAACCTTTGTGTTCGAGGATATCGGCAAACATCGTGGATTTGACTATACCAGAAGCGGCAACCCGACGCGAAAGGCGCTTGAAGATAATCTCTCTGCTCTTGAGGGATGTTCGGCGGCAGTTGCCGTCACCACCGGCATGGGGGCCATTACTTCGACCCTGAGCATTTTCCATTCGGGTGATGAAATTATCTGCACCGACGACTGTTATGGAGGCACCTCCAGATTGATGAAGACGGTTGAGGAGCATTTCGGTATCAAGGTTCATTTTGTGAACATGCAGAGGGCCGAAGATATTCTCCCTTTTTTCAATGAGCGTACAAAAGCGGTCTGGGTTGAGACCCCCTCCAATCCACTTCTGAACCTGATTGATATTGCCAAAGTGGCGGCGCTCGCCAAAGAGCGTGGGCTTTTGACGATTGTTGATAACACCTTCCTCTCTCCCTACGGGCAGAAGCCTTTTGAGCTTGGGGCGGATATTGTGGTGCACTCAACAACCAAGTATCTGAACGGTCACTCTGATGTGGTGGGCGGAGCAGTGCTCTCGAACAGTGAGGATTTGGATGCGAAGCTGAAGTTTACCGTGAATGCGCTTGGCACCTGTGCCCAGCCGTTTGATTGCTGGCTGGTGCTTCGCGGAATCAAGACGCTGGTGGTTCGCATGAGGGAGCATGAGCGTAATGCTCTCGCAGTGGCGCAATTTCTGGAGCAGCACCCCAAGGTGAAACGGGTATTTTATCCTGGTCTGGTCAACCATCCCCAGCATGAGCTTGCCAAAAAGCAGCAGAAGAGTTTTGGCGGCATGGTCTCTTTCGAGCTTGATGGTACTCTGGAGGATGTCAATCGCGTGCTGACCGGCACGAGGCTCTTTGCGCTGGCAGAAAGCCTGGGAGGCGTTGAGTCGCTGATTGAGCATCCGGCATCCATGAGCCATGCGTCGATGGATAAAGAGCACCGCGAGGCGGCGGGAATCACCGATACCATTATCAGGCTTTCGGTAGGTATTGAGGATGGTGACGATCTTGTTGCCGATTTACAGAGAGCGCTTGGTTGACGAGTATTGTATCTCATAGTTGCGACGGGGAGATGTTTCCTCCGCCCTATACCGTCCAGGTGAGCCGAAGGTCGAAGTATGCCCGGCTGAAGATGACACCGCATGAGGGACTGATTGTGGTGTTGCCCGAAGGCTTTCCCAAAAAGGAGATACCGGTGCTTCTGCTTCGTCATGCGGAGTGGATCCGAAAGACGACGAAGAAGCTTGATGCACATCGTCTGGAGCCTCCTCCTGCGGCTGGCAATGGATGGCCGAGCAAGGTGTTTTTTCCGCTTTTTGATGAGGAGTGGGAGGTGGAGTACCAGCAGACGGCCACAGTTGCAGAGGGTGATATTGAGGAGCTCTCTCCAACCAAGCTGCTGATCTCCGGGGACGTTGCCAATGAGTCGCTTTGCCGCAAGCTTCTCTTCTCCTGGTTGAAGCATCGGGCAGGGCTGTTGCTGCTTCCCTCGTTTAAATCCCTTGCAGCATCCCTTGATTTTGACTATGCTGAAGCAAAGGTGCGCCTGCAGCACTCACGATGGGGGAGTTGCACTGCTGCGCATGTGATAACGCTGAACACCAAACTGCTCTTTTTGCCGGACTATCTTATCCGGCACATCATGGTGCATGAGCTTTGCCACACCGTTCATCTCAACCACTCCCGCTATTTCTGGGCGCTTGTCCATCAGCATGATCCCCTCTGGCGGATTTATAACCGCGAAATGAAGAGTGCATGGAAATATGTGCCGGCATGGGTTTCGGGTAAACCCTGACCGCTTACTTTTTTTACCCTTTTGTTTAATAATTTTACACTACACAATGCAATTTGAGTCACTGAACATCATAGAACCAATTTTGAAGGCACTGCAGGAAGAGGGTTATACCACCCCGACTCCGATACAGGCCGAGGCGATACCGATTATTTTAGAGGGGAACGATCTGCTTGGTTGTGCCCAGACGGGAACCGGAAAAACGGCGGCATTTGCTATTCCGATTTTGCAGTTGCTTGGAGCCAATAAGGTCTATGACAGAAAGAGAAAAATACGGAGCCTGATTGTTACCCCGACACGAGAGCTGGCCATCCAGATCGGCGAGAGTTTTAAGGCCTACGGCCGTCATACCGGGTTAACCAATACGGTGATTTTTGGCGGAGTTAACCAGAATCCCCAGACAGCAACGCTGATAAAAGGTGTTGATATTTTGATCGCCACCCCTGGGCGGCTGCTTGATCTGCTCAACCAGGGTTTTTTGAGTCTGCGAGATGTGGAGATACTGGTGCTGGATGAAGCCGATCGTATGCTCGACATGGGCTTTATTCATGATGTTAAAAAGATATTGGCACTGGTGCCCAAAAAACGGCAGTCACTCTTCTTTTCGGCCACCATGCCGCCGGAAATTGTCAAGCTTGCCGCAACCATTCTGCATAATCCCTCAAAGGTTTCGGTCACACCGGTCTCTTCAACGGTCGATATTATCAATCAATCGATCTACTTTGTGGACAAGGGCAATAAAAGCGCGCTCCTTGTTGATATCCTTAAGGATAAAAACATCAAGACAGCGCTGGTTTTTACCCGGACAAAGCATGGCGCTGACAAGGTGGTCAAACTTCTCGACAAACATCATATCAAGGCTGAGGCGATCCACGGCAACAAGGCGCAGAATGCCCGCCAGCGTGCCCTCACCAATTTCAAGGCGCAGACCACAAGGATTCTTGTGGCGACCGACATCGCCGCTCGAGGCATTGATGTTGATGATCTGGAGTATGTGATCAACTATGAGATGCCCAACATCTCCGAGACCTACGTTCACCGTATTGGCCGGACAGGCAGAGCCGGTGCAAAAGGGACGGCGCTCTCATTTTGCGATGCTGAGGAGAAGGAGTATTTGCGCGATATTGAAAAACTGATTGCCAAAAAAATTCCGGTTATTGATGATCACTCTTTCCCCTTGATAGATCACAATCCCGTCAAGGCACCAAAGCAGCAGGGGAGAGGGAACTCAGGCCATCCCGGGCCAAAACCACCGGCGGCCAACACGGCAAAACGGTGGTCTGAACGGTCAGGAAGAGGGCGGTAAGGCAGCCGCTCAGGGTATGAGCAGCTTGAAGCCGGTGAGGGGATCAAGCTGACGGCTTGCGGTGTTCTCCAGCAATTCTGTCAGGATGATCTCCATCACCTGCCACACCTTTACCCCGGTGCGGATACAGCCGGTCACCGTACTCTCCTCCCTGCCACAGGCAAAATGGCCGTGCAGTACAGGCTTGCCGGTATCATCCGGAAAAATTGTGCCGGTGCCCGTGATTTCATGGGCATCGTACAGTTCATGGGTCATCGGGGTTGACGGAAATGTGCGGCTCTCTTCGGGGCCTGTCACCAGAATGCTCCCCTTGTCAGCTCCGCCGACCGCAATCAGTGAGGCACGTTCGATGTGATGATCCTGCACAAACTGCTCAATCACCTGATGGACAATTTCGCCATCTTCGAGGCGTATCACAAAGACTCTTCCCAGTCTTCCTTCTGAATATTTCATGACTCGCTATGTTTTTATTTTCGGTTCCCCGCAACAAGTGGAGGGAGAGGCTCAGTTAAGCGAGTAATGTAGTAAAAACGCGTCAGTTGTTGAAGAACTCTATGCGCAGATTTTCATCAGTTTGTGCAACGACAGTATAGTGCCCTTTTTTGACGATGGAGATCCCCATTCTGTCACCGGCCGGGATAATGCTCTGCTCTATCTGTTCTGCGTTTTGCTTTGGGCAGCTCTGGTTAAAGAACAGGCTCAGTGCGGGGCCTGCGTTATCGAACTGAAGCAGAAAATCGTTGTCATTGACGAAAACAAGGTCATCATAGGCATAGGTGACTTCGTGCCCAAGTTCTTCAAGAAGTTGAACGATGGTTCCAAGTGGACGAAATGAGGTGGTCATAGTCTCTTACTCCGGTTTATTTCGTAAAATATTTTTAGTATGCGGGCAAGTATTCATGTCGCACATTGGTGAAGATTTTTCTCCATTCCCTTCGCCTTGCAGCGGCTCCAGGCTGATCAGCTTACTCAGTGCCACACGATCAAATCCCTGAAGATGATGGTCGCCGATTTTCATGAGAGGTCGTTTGATGAGCAGAGGTTCCTGTATCATCAGGGCAATAGCCTCCTCCCGCGTAAAACGTATAGGATCAACTTTACCGGATTTTATTGCCGGCGCGGTCCGATTAAAACATTCAGAGATTGGTTTTGCTCCAAGATATGGCTCAAGATTTTCTGTGGTCCAAGGGTATGCAAGGAGATTGACAGATTCAACGGTATGGCCCGAACACTTCAGCAGCACTTTTTGCCTGGTATTGTTTATACATCCCGGTTTTTCAAAAAAAAGTACTGTTGCCATGATTGTCTTTTTCGGGTTACTGTTTGGTTATCTTGTGCAAGAATAAAGAATTTTTTAAAAAATCAAAAATTATTAAGGATTTTTAATCTCTTGTCCTAAATAAAAAAGGTGCCACTGCTTCTGTATGCTTTTGTGTAAAAACGGAGCGACTGTTGTCGCAAGCGGTACTGGCATCCTGATCTGCAAGCGAGAATGCCAGCTTTTTTGAAAGCGATCGGGTCAAGAGTCTGCTGCCGGTGGTGAGGTTTATCTCATCTCTCGCGTTGCACGGTCGGTGTAAAGTTCTTTTGCCGTCCAACTTTGGGCAATCCGAGCAGCTCTCTTGAATGGTCAAGGGCATCGTCAATATTTCCGAAAATCTGCTCCTCTCCAATTTCATCATACAACCCGTACTGCTGGAGAGCAAAAAGTGGCTGGGCGTGAACCCCCGAAAGGATAAGCCGTGTCCCGGTTTTGTTGCAATCCTTGAGCAACTCTCGCATCATGTTCAGGCCTGTCGCATCAATAGAGAGGACGCTCCGCATCCTGATGATCCTGATTTTTGGCGCTTTTTCCACGATATGCATCGCCTCCCGAAATTTGCTGGCGGCACCAAAGAAAAATGGTCCGTTGATTTCAAAGACCTCCACTCCATCAGGCACTTTCCGGGTGACGATGGTGTTCGGGTCATCCTCTTCATCCCGGTCGCTCAGCTCCTTGGTAATGACTCCGACATTGGAGAGTTGTGCCATTCGCTGCATGAAAAGAATGACGGCCAGCAACATGCCGATCTCAATGGCGATGGTCAAATCAAAAACCACCGTCAAGCTGAAGGTGGTCAAGAGCACGATAACATCACTTCTCGGGCTTTTCAGAAGTTGGCGGAACACCTTGATTTCGCTCATGTTCCATGCAACCACAATAAGAATTGCGGCGAGAGCCGGCATGGGGATGAGTTTGGCCCAACTGCCGAAGAGCAGCATAATCAGGAGAAGGGTTATGGCGTGAACCATGCCGGCGATAGGTGTTCTGCCTCCATTCTTGACATTGGTGGCGGTTCGTGCAATAGCGCCTGTGACAGGGATTCCCCCAAAAAGAGGGGTGATGATATTGGCCGCGCCCTGTGCAATCAGCTCCATATTCGACTTGTGACGGCTGCCGATCATGCCATCAGCCACAACCGCCGAGAGCAGTGCCTCAATTGCTCCAAGCAGGGCAATCGTGACGGCTGGCATAAGGAGGTGCTGAATGGTGGCAAAATCAAAAGAGGGGAGTGTTGGCGCAGGCAGCGTGGAGGGAATTTCCCCAAAACGGGAGGCAATAGTGGCGACATGCAGGGGTGTGTACTGCACAATCAGGGTGGTCACCACGATGGCCACCAGTGAACCGGGAATTTTGTGTGACACCTTTGGCCAGAGGAGAATAATCAGAAGGGCAAGTACGCCGATCGCGAGACTTGCAAGATCGAGCGTTGGCAGGTTGGTGGCGTAGGCACTCCATTTGCCGATAAAATCCACAGGGACAACAGCAATCGCAAGACCCAAAAAATCTTTCACCTGGCTTGAAAAAATGATAACCGCAATACCACTGGTAAATCCGACAATGACCGGATAGGGGATAAACTTGATGAGTGAGCCGAACTGGGCAAATCCCATGATCATGAGAATAATGCCCGACATGATGGTTGCCACCATCAGTCCGTTAACCCCGTATTGCTGGACAATGCCGTAGAGAATGACAATAAAGGCACCGGTTGGTCCGCCGATCTGTACCCGGCTCCCCCCAAGAAAAGAGACCAGAAAACCTCCGACCACTGCGGTAATAAGTCCCTTTTCAGGTGAAACTCCTGATGCAATGGCAAAAGCGATGGCAAGTGGAAGGGCCACAATCCCGACCATCACACCGGCGATGACATCTTTTATAATGCGGTCAGGGGTGAGTTCAGGTACTATTGAGAACAGTTTTGGTTTGAACATGGCGAGCGTGACAAAGGAAAAATGAACAAGTTGCCCGGGGCGGGCTCGAATTCTATATAATCTTTTTGCGTTGTTTTATCAATCCATCACCCTTTTCTGTTAAAAAAAGTTTGGTGCATGCGCAAAAATAGTTTTTCCTGTGGTATTTGTTGCGAAGCGCTCATTATCTTGGAGCTTGAGGCAACAGAATATGCCCAATGTGCAGTGCGTCGTTCAGTCCCGGCTACCTGTAATTGGCAGAGTGGCCTGGCAGCGATGGAATACCCTGGCCAGGCAAGAAATTTCAAACATTAAATGGAGAACAGAGCATTATGGCGACAACAAAAGAGAATCTGAAAGAGGCATTTGCTGGTGAAAGTCAGGCATTCCAAAAATATCTTGCTTTTGCCAAGGAGGCTGAAAAATCGGGGTTTGGCAATGTGGCAAAGTTGTTCAGGACAACCGCGCAAGCTGAACGTATTCATGCCGAGGGCCATTTTGCCGCACTTGGCGGTATTGGTTCAACGGTTGAAAACCTTGAGGCTGCCATTGGCGGTGAAACCTTTGAGCATACCGAGATGTATCCTCCAATGCTCGAGCAGGCTGAAGTTGACGCACATCCAGCAAAACGGATGTTTACCTTTGCACTCAAGGCTGAACAGGTTCATGCCGAGCTGTACAAGAGCGCGCTGGAAGCGGTCAGGAACGGCCAGGATATCACTGCTACCGAGGTATGGCTCTGTCCATTCTGTGGTCATATCGAACTGATCAAGCCGCCCGAAATCTGCCCGATCTGCGGTGCGAAGGCAGCACAGTTTGTACAGGTGTAACAGCTCCTTATTCTTGCCGAAGATGGAAAGAGAGAATATTTGGGTGGCCGGTACGCCATGCCTGCGCTGTTTCAAAACATGAAGAGTGTCGCACTCTTTGGTCGGGGTATATTGGTTGGGTGTCGTGAAGAGACTCCAGAACTTTTCTGAGGTGACAGGTTCGTTATCGGGGAGTCTCTCCCGACTTTCATTCTATTGAGCAATATGATCTTTTGTCAAAAGCAGCAGTGTTGCTCCCAGGAGATCAAGCGCTATCCACAGCTCTTTTGCCAGCGTGATTTCAGTGACAGGGTTGAACACAAGAGCAAGGAGAGCATAGGCGACTGGCAACAAAACCTTTTTCTGGCTGAAATTTCTGTAGGCTCCCCATGCAAAGGTGCCGGAAGCAACGATGCGCAACAGCTCATAATATTCCGAAGGGAGGGGTGCGATGGCAAGAGCAAGCAGGAGGGCGGTGATGTAGATGACCTGAACTGGCATGACGATTGAGCAATGTGTCAATAAAAAAAGCCAGACGGAACTTACATTTCGTCTGGCTTACAGAAAAAAAGCTGAAAAGAATTAATAGCGATCTCTTCTCGCTGGTCTCTCTTCGCGTGGTTTGGCCTCGTTCACTTTTATCGTGCGACCGTTCAAATCCTTGTCATTCAATGATTCGATGGCTTGACGAGCTTCACTGTCATTTGGCATGTCAACAAATCCGAAGCCCTTGGAGCGGCCTGAAAATTTGTCATTGATGATGCTTGCGCTCTCAACCTGTCCGAATTCCGAGAAGGCTTCACGAAGATCATCTTCAGTAACAGAGTAAGCCAAATTGCCGATGTAAATGTTCATTTTTAGTCTCAGTAAACTTATGCATTGATAGAAAGAGAAACTTCCAGGTAACCAAAGCACAAATTACCCGGATAGCGATCAGTCAACCATTGACTGATGATCCAAGTTTAACGTAATTCACGATCATTGTCAAATACATTTCATTCATTCGGTGAATAATTCTGAAAATTGGCTTATTATTGTATGGGTAAACTCTATGCAGAGTGTTGAAATTACATGTTTCTTTCTCTTATTCTGAGTTCTTGATTGGTTGAGCATGGCCACCCGTCTTCTGTTCGACAGCAGTTTTGTTGACTAATATCTTCCCTTATGCATGACCTTGATTTTCTTGGTGAACTGGTGCTTGTCGGGGCATTGGCAGTCGCCATTATTCTGATTTTCCAGCGATTGAAAATTCCTCCGGTCATCGGGCTGATTTTTACAGGCATTCTGCTTGGCCCGTCCGGCTTTGGTGCGGTTTATGACCAGAAAATGATTTCAACGCTGGCTGAGCTTGGTGTAGTGCTTCTGCTTTTTACCATTGGGCTCGAATTTTCTCTTGATGAACTCAATAAGTTGAAAAAAATCGTATTGGTGGGAGGCGCTGTCCAGATTCTGCTCACCGGAATGGTTATCAGTTTTTTCTCTTACTGGTTTATGCTGGCCATTGGATATAGAATTACTCTTTCTGCCGCCATTTTTCTGGGATTTACTTTTTCGGTCAGTAGTACGGCGATCTGTCTGAAAATTCTTGCCGACCGTGATGAACTTGCTCATCCCCACGGACGCATTGCCATGGGGATTTTAATTTTTCAGGATCTTGCCATAGTACCTCTGATGATCGGGATTAACTTTTTGAGTCCCCAGGGAGTGCCGTCGTTTGAAATTGTCTTTAAAAAGATTGGTGTCATTCTCCTTTTTGCTAGTGCTATTGTTGTGGGATTACGGCTTCTTACGCCGAAAATCGTTCGTCTTATTGCCTCTCTTCAAGCCAGGGAGGTTCTTGTTCTTGGAGCATTGGTTATCTGTTTTGGAGCAGCCTGGCTTACCTCTCTGGCAGGATTGTCGCTTGCATTGGGTTCATTTGTTGCCGGGATGATTATTGCAAGTACCGATGAGAGTCATCAGATAAGTGTCACGATTGATCCTTTTCGAGAGGCCTTCAGCAGTATTTTTTTTATCTCTGTTGGTCTTCTGCTGGATATCAAGATGATTAATCTTCCGCTTTTTATCTCCATAGCTCTCGTTGTCTTGCTGCTCAAGGCACTTTTGGTAGCAGGAGTCTCCATTTTTCTTGGGAACTCTCTGAGAGTCAGTATGATGGCTGGTATGGCGCTCGCACAGATAGGAGAGTTCTCTTTTGTGCTGGCAGAAGCTGGTCTTAAAAACAGGGTGATTAATCACGAGGTTTTCCAGCCGATGCTTGCCATTATCGTGGTTACCATGATTGTTACCCCGGCGATGATTGCCATTGCCCCAAAAATTGCCGACCAGATGGTTCCGGCGCTTGGATTTATTCCTCTTGTTTCACGAAAATCCGCGTCATCCACCTCTGTTCGCCCAGCCGACAGTACCATTATTTGTGCAGGGGAGATTCATGCCGCTATTATCGGATTTGGAATTAATGGTCAAAATGTGGCTGCGGTACTTCATGCAACCAATATCTCCTATTCTGTGCTTGAAATAGACCGTGAAACGGTTAAAGTGATGAGAAGAAAGGGTGAGCCCATCTACTATGGAGATTGTACAGAAAAAAAAGCGTTGTTTCGGGCCGGAATAGATCATGCTCGAGCTGTTGTGCTGGGTATTTCCGACACGACAGCGATTCGAGCCAGTATTTCAATGATTCGGGAGATCAATCAAAAAGCCTTTATTATCGTCAGGGCTCGCAGCCTTGATGATGTGGCCGTACTCTATAGAGCTGGTGCCGATGTTGTGGTGACTGAAAAATTTGAGACCTCTATTCAGATTTTTTCCCTGTTGCTGAACCATTTTACTGTTGCACCGGAACTGATTCTTGAACAGCAGGAGATTATTCGGCGCGAATGTGAACAGATTTTTTTACGTGCGCGCACCATGATACAGTGACGGGAATCTGTTTTTGCCAGTGACGGTATATTTTTTTATATATGTATCATAAAACAGAGACCGTATCTCTATTCACCTGTTTAGTTCACACCTGTTATGGCTTATTCTACTGCGGCACCTACACAAAAATTTGTCCGTTATCAACAGGAACTGCTTGATCTTCAAAATTCAAAGGAGAGCGGGGTTGTAAAACGGGCCACGTATGAACTTTCCCTGATGGAGAAAAGTTGCTTCATTGAAGCCAATGGAGTTGTTCATCACTATCACGATTCCGGTCCGAAAGATGCTGCCGAGACTGTTGTGCTGATTCATGGCTGGGACTGCTGGTGGATGTGGTGGCATCATGTCATCAAAAATCTCAACGACAAGGGAATTCGTACCATTGCCTACGACATGCGTGGGCATGGCTGGTCAGACAACGATCCAGACAACCATTATCATATTGATTTTTTTGCTCGTGATCTTGATGATCTTGTTGTGAAACTTGGGCTGAACAGATTTCATATTGCAGCATTTTCCTTTGGTCCATTTGTTGCCCTCGATTATGCCTGCTCGCATCCGGGCATCATTCGTTCAATGACCTTTTTCAATTTTGGTTTTCTCCCGAACAGCGAATTTATTCAGGCATTTGCCACGAATACGATTACTTTTGTGTTCAATGGTCTTTTACGAAAACTGACATGGTGGCTGCCTGCCTATATTTTTGCCCGACTGGCCCTTGCCAAGAATACCGTCATGCTTCATGATATTCTTATCGGGTTTAAAAGCCTTGGGCTGTGCGCTCCAGAGGCTATTGATCAAACCACCCGCCATATTACGGCTTTCAGCACGACAGACTCAGTGCCTGTTATGGTGCAGAGTGTCGATATGCCCATACTTTTTGTAGCAGGAGAGGGTGATGCCATCATGACTGCCGAGAATACAAAAAAGCTGGTTGACCTGACCCACAGGGGAAGCTATGTCTGTGTGCCCGAATGTGGACATTTGATCACTGTTGAGTTACCGGATGTGGCTTCGGAGCTTATCCTGGGGCAGGTGCAGGCTTATAGTGGCACCTGAGAGCGAGTGCTGTGTACTGCCCGGATAAAGGCGTTTACTTTATCCGGGTTCTTGACTCCGGGTTTGCTCTCCACCCCGCTTGCCGTGTCGACCCCGTATGGCCGGGTGAAGAGTATGGCCTCTCTGACGTTTGTTTCGTTCAATCCTCCGGCAAGGATTGGAAAGCATGTACTCCCCAGTTGTTCGAAAATGCGTTTTACCAGTGCAGCGCTGATGCGCTCTCCCGTTCCACCAGCCATATCCGGGCGGAAGGCATCGAACAGAAAGGTGCGTATTCCGCTGTTTTGAGTGAACTCAAGGACCTCCTGTACCGAAAAATCTTTTTTTGGTCGAAATACTTTGATGACTTTTGCATCTGTAATGGCTTGTGCTTCTTTCGGCTGGTACTCGTCACTGTGCAATTGTGCCACCTGCAGATTGCACAGACGGCAGATGGCATTGATCTCCTGAGGAGAATGTTCTACAAAGATACCGACAGACTGAACAAAGGGGGGCAGTTGTGCGATAATGGCTTGAGCCAATACGGGTGTAATCTGTCTTGAGCTTGTGCTGCTAAAATTGAAACCAAGGGCATCGGCTCCGGCGCGACACGCATCAAGAGCATCCTCAAGACGGGTGATTCCGCAGATTTTTATTTTTGTCATAGGCCAGTTCTTGAAATAGAAAAGCAAAAAGCTGATAGTAAAGATAATCTTCCGTTGATAACCATCAAAGCGGAGGGTTTGTGCCATTCTGCATAACCAGTAGAGTTTCACACTGCAGAAACTCAATAATCTACCAGCTTTTGTGATTCTCTCTTATTGTGCGTATATTCCGGCCTTTCTTTTATTGAATAGGTGCTAATGGGGCGTCGCCAAGTGGTAAGGCATCGGCCTTTGGAGCCGACATCCGCAGGTTCGAATCCTGCCGCCCCAGCAGAACAGACGTAAAAAAGGCAGCTCTTGCAAAAGGCTGCCTTTTTTATTGCGCTGACTCTCAGTGCTTAATAGCGATAATGGTCAGGTTTGTAGGGGCCATCCAGCGGCACGCCAATGTAGTCTGCCTGCTCATTGGTGAGTCTGGTAAGCTTTACCCCAAGCTGTTCCAGGTGCAGTCGTGCAACCTCTTCGTCAAGCTCTTTTGGTAGCCGGTAAACACCCACTTCGTACTCTTTTGTCCATAGCTCAATCTGTGCAAGCGTCTGGTTGGTGAAAGAGTTACTCATCACAAATGACGGGTGGCCAGTTGCACATCCAAGATTGACAAGGCGTCCTTCTGCAAGAAGATAGATGCAGTTGCCATTTGAAAAGGTGTATTTGTCCACCTGAGGCTTGATGTTGAGTCTCTTTGCTGTCGAATCGTTATAGAGCTGTTCAACCTGGATTTCATTGTCAAAGTGACCAATGTTACAGACAATAGCTTCATCCTTCATCTGTTTCATGTGCTCAAGTGTGATAACATCCTTGTTGCCTGTTGTGGTGACAAAAATATTTCCCTCCTTGACAGCCTCATCCATAGTCGAAACCTCATAACCTTCCATTGCCGCCTGCAGAGCGCAGATCGGATCAATTTCCGTAACGATAACTCTGGCACCATAGGCACGCATTGACCTTGCAGAACCCTTGCCTACATCTCCATAACCGAGAACCACCACCACTTTACCGGCAACCATAACATCCGTGGCCCGTTTGATACCGTCTGCAAGTGATTCACGGCAGCCGTAAAGATTGTCAAACTTTGATTTGGTAACAGAGTCGTTGACGTTAATTGCAGGGAAAAGCAGTTCGCCCTTTTCCATCATCTGGTAGAGGCGATGCACACCCGTCGTGGTCTCTTCCGAAACGCCTTTCATTTCTGCAGCAACATTATGCCAACGCTGCTTGTCTTCTGCAAAGACATCCTTGAGTTGCTGATAGAGCGCTTTCTCTTCGGCATTCCCCGGAGTTTTGTCAAGCATCTCAGGAGTGTTCTCGATTTTATAACCAAGGATAATCATCAAGGTGGCATCACCGCCATCATCAACGATAAGGTTCGGCCCTTTTCCTCCCTCAAATTCAAGAATCTGACGGGTACACCACCAGTACTCTTCGAGAGTTTCGCCCTTCCATGCAAAAACCGGAACACCGGTTTTTGCAATTGCGGCCGCCGCATGATCCTGGGTGGAAAAGATATTGCAGCTTGCCCAGCGAACCTCCGCTCCCAACTCCACCAGAGTCTCAATCAGCACTGCCGTCTGGATGGTCATGTGCAGTGAGCCAGCTATGCGGGCACCCTTCAGCGGATATTTTCCCGCATACTTGCGCCTGGTAGCCATCAGGCCCGGCATCTCTTTTTCAGCGACCTCTATTTCTTTGCGTCCCCATTCGGATAGAGAGATATCTGCTACTTTATAATCAAGCGCTTTCGCTGCTGTTGTCATTGTCTTCTTTCTGATTTTAAAATTTTA
>CAJEXW010000023.1 GCA_903994525.1 uncultured Chlorobiaceae bacterium | reverse complement strand
CCCTCTCATCAGCTCCTGAATTGAGCTGCGCAGGGCTGCTTCTAGTTCCGGGTCGGTGTGCGAGGTTGGCTCGTCGAGCACCAGCAGCGGGGCATTTTTCAGGAAAGCCCGGGCAAGGGCCGCCCGTTGCGCCTCTCCGCCACTCAGCCGTGCACCCTCTTCGCCGATCATGGTCTCAAGTCCCTCCGGCAGCGTCTTGATAAAGTTGGTGAGGCCGGTCTTGTTCAGAGCACTTTCCATCTCCTCCGCTGAAGCATCCGGCTTTGCAAGGCGGATATTCTCCCGTAGCGTGGCGTTAAAAAGGTAGGGGTGCTGCGGAACCCAGGAAATCTGCTTGTGCCACTCCTCAAGCGGGATGGCGTGAATCGGGTTGCCGTCGACGGTGATGCTTCCTTCGCCGGGCACCTGAAAGCGGAGGATCAGGTTGATCAGGGTACTCTTTCCCGCACCGCTCGGGCCAATGATGGCGGTAGTTTTACCCGCTGGAATGGTGGCATTGATCCCCTTAAGCGCTGGCTGCGCTCCTCCCGGATAAGTGTAGCTCACCTCAGTGAAGAGAATGGACCTCTTTCCGGCGATCTCCCGCACGGCAAAATCAGGCTTCTGCGGGGAAGCAGGGGTGCTTTGATCGAGGATAGCAAAGATCTCTTTTGATGCGCTGACTCCTTCCATTCCAGCGTGAAATTTGGTGCCAAGCTGGCGTAGCGGCAGGTAGAAGTCCGGGGTAAGTATCAGCACAAAAAGCGCGTGCTGAAAGGTGAGCTGACCAGCCATAAGCCGGAGCCCGATACCGACCGCAATAATGGCGGTGCCGATGGTGCCCACCAGTTCAAGCGTCAGTGAGGAGAGAAAGGCCACCTTCAGCACTCGCATGGTGGCGTGGCGGAACGTTTCGCCCGACTCTTCAATGGCATCGTGTTGCCGTTTGCTCTGCGCAAAGAGTTTCAGAGTCGGCAAACCTTGCAGCACATCGAGGAAGAAGCCGCTCATCCGGCTCATGGTTTTCCACTGCTTTTCCGTCATGGCGCTGGCCGATTTACCGATCAGGATCATAAAAAGGGGGATAAGAGGGGCGGTGCCGAGCAGGATGCCGCCGGAGATCGGGTCGTTGGGCATGATGGTGCCCGCAATCAGGAGTGGCGTGAAAAGAGCAAAAAAGATCTGGGGTATGTACTGACTATAATACGCATCGAGCGCTTCAACCCCCTTCAGCAGGGTGGTACTGAGCCGTCCGCTCTGTACCGATTTGGCATAGATTGGGCCGAGTGAGCCAACCGTGTTGGTGAGCCGGGTGAACACCTTCTCGCGAATGATCAGCGTGCCACGGTTTGCCTCGGTATGCGAGAGCCAGTTGAAAGCCATCCGCAGGGTGCTGAAAAACGCAAAAAGGCCAAGCGGCAGGAAGAGTTTTTCTACGCCGCTCCTCTGGATAAAGGCGCTGTCGATAACCTGGCTGAGGTAGTAAGCCTGGGCAATCAGCATACCTGCAGCAAGAATTCCCGAGATGATCGAAATGATAAACGGCATCCGTTCTTCTTGAAGCAACTGAAAGAGGCGCCGGTCAATATTCATGGTTCGCAGGTGTTCGTTTTTTTTGAAAAATGGTTAGTAGTGTACATAATATATGGCTTGTATGCAATGACTGCGGCCTGTATGGGAATGGTTCCTGAGTGTCACGAGTTCCCTGTTATGTATGGATAGGCGGTATGACAAATTCGTGAGGTTCAGTGTCGCTCCCATGGCATATTGTACCAGTCGAAAAATTCTTCATAAGCGCTATCGAGGATGTTGTAATTATTTCCGCGCACATTGGTCCTGGTGTATTTGACTTTGGCATCCATGAAAAGCTGTTTCACCAAATCCTTAAGATAGTTTTCAACTTCAGAAGGGTCGGAAGCCTCAGCGGCGTATAATAAAGATTGAACTGCTGAGGTTGTATCGGATTCCTTATCATCCTTCTTTTCAGCGATAGCCAGGGCATAATGCAACATTCCGGCAATGAGAGGGGCAAGGCGATGGCTACGGCCTTGTGGAACAAGTTTGTTCAGCATATCGACCCAGACAGTGTAAGTTTCAATTCCAACAACAGCAGCTAAATTTTGTCCAGTTTTGCCTGGCCTCTTCATTGCGGGCCTCTCCATTAAAATTTATTCTATTGTGCCACAAGGTACGAAAAATGTCCAGATAAGGAACGGTGTGTCTCTCAATGACTTTACTACTGTTTTCAAAAATCCCTGGAACCAGGCATTGTACCATGAGTTATTGGTTGTACCGTTTGCGTCAGAATCTCATTGAATACATCCATTATACAGAGTATTGCTTGTGTTGCGATGGAACGGTAGTTGCCGCTTTTTCCATTTATTCCGTATATTTGTAATATCTCTTTTACAAAAGATACCGAATTATGGAACACTTTTTCAGCGAACAGCATCGGCTGATTGCATCAGTAAGTGCGATAAAGCGATACCTCTACAGCCGTCTTGACTGGAATGAGCGCTGTATCGGTATTCTTGGAGCGCGAGGCACAGGAAAGACAACGTTGATGTTGCAGCACGTCAGGGAGCGGTATGGTGATTCTGATCGAGCGCTCTATATTTCGGTCGACAGTCCCTACTTTCAGGCGCATAACCTTTTCGAGTTTGCGCGGGAGTTTCATCAGTTTGGCGGTGAACTTCTTCTGGTGGATGAGATTCACAAATACCCTGACTGGGCGATCGACATCAAGGCGATCTACGACTCCTTTCCGAAGCTGAAGGTTGTTTTTTCCGGCTCAAGCCTTTTGCAGATTTCAAAACAAAAGGCGGATTTAAGCAGGCGTGCCATCATTTTCAACCTGCACGGACTCTCTTTTCGGGAGTATCTGAACTTCACCGGAAACAAGGAGTATCCAGTCTGCTCACTGGAAGATATTCTTGCAGGGCATCGCCAGATTGCCGAAACCCTTTGCAGCGAAATAACCGTTCGTAAACTCTTTCGCGATTACCTGCAGATCGGCTACTATCCCTTCTTTCTGGAGAGTGCTGGCACCTATCTCTTTCGACTCCGGGAGGTCATCAACCACATTCTTGAAGTTGATCTTCCTTTGGTCAATCGCATCGAAGTGCGGCAGATTTCAAAACTCAAAAAGCTGCTTTACTTGCTGGCCACAAGCGTTCCGTTTATTCCGAACATTTCAAAACTGGCAGAGGCAACCGATATCTCCAGGCCACGTCTCTATGAATATCTGGAGAATCTGCAGGATGCAAGGCTGCTGAACCTGGTACGCAGTCAAGGGAGAGGTTATGAAGTGCTGACAAGGCCCGACAAGATTTACCTTGAGAACAGCAACCTGATGTACGCCATTTCCGAACATGTCAATACCGGCACCTTGCGGGAACTCTTCTTCGTCAATCAATTGCGCAACGCCAACGCCCTCCATCCAGGCCTTGTTGAAAACACCATTGAGCTTTCATCCAAAGGAGATTTTATTGTCAAGTCAGAGTACACCTTTGAAATTGGAGGAACAGGGAAGGGGTTCTGCCAAATCAGCGGGATCGAGAAGAGCTTTGTTGTCGCTGACGATATCGAGACAGGATTTCAGAACAAAATTCCACTCTGGCTCTTCGGGTTTCTTTATTGAGCCTTGCCGGAAATCCCGGAGAGTTGCCCGCCTTCACTCCTGCTTCTCCAGAATACTCCTGTAGATCTCCTTTGCAAGTATCGGGTATATCGTTTTCTGAAAACTTGAATCGTCCATATACCGTGTTACGATGCCATCGTTTTCGGCCATTCGCTGCATCATGAGCGATTCGATAATGGTTTTGATGCCGAGTTCAAACTTGTCGAGCGGATTGGCCATTGCGGTTTGTATGACGCGCTCGTCTTTGGCAGCTTTTTCCATGATCTGATCGAAGAAGAGTCGGTCTTCGTCGGTGAAGTCGGTGCCGAATCGTTTGTTCAGCGCCTGAATAATCTCGGAGAGAGGCTTCTCCTCATCCTTTGCCTTGCCTGTGCCGACAGCGGTTGGCGATTTGACGCCGTACTGCTCGTCACTCTCAAGCATAATCGCGCCCGACATCACTTTTTCTATCCGGTAATACTGGAGCGTAACCTCCTTTTCAGGATCCGGATTTGCCCCGGTGTCGCCAGGGTCAAGATGTGGTATCAGATATCGGCTGAAGCTGTAGAGCATCTCCAGCTCCTGGTCGGAATAGGGGATAATCTGGCTGATGAAAGCATAGAACTGTGTATAAGCGGTTATTTTTTCATAAAACGCCACTCTCTTTTCCTCGTCAAGAGACTTGAAACGGTCCACTGCCGGTTGCACCATTTTCTCCATGCGAGCGTGGTCAGAGGGGTTCTGCCTGGAGTGCGGCAGGTAAAAGACATGACAAAACCCTGCCACTTCCGACCATAAATAGACCTGCATGGCATTCAACTCATGCTTGAGCTTTTCAAGATGGTTGGGGTCGGATGGTTCTTCGAGCGTCGTTACATTGTAATAGGGCTTGAACGCCTTGTAGATATCCTCCGCTTCATTGACAAAATCGAGCACAAAAGGAGCCTCTTTGCCGGCACTGTTACGGTTGAGCCGGTTCAACGTTTGCACTGCCTGAACACCGTCAAGCCGTTTGTCAACATACATGGCGCACAGCAGCGGCTGGTCAAAGCCGGTCTGATATTTGTTGGCGACCAGCAACAGTTGATAATCTGACGAGTCGAACTTGTCGGGCAACTGTGTCTCCCCGATATGCTTTCCCGTTACCACATCAATATTCATGGAGGGCTCAGTGTATTCATCTCCTGAGGCAGGGTCTCTGACGGTGCCGCTGAAGGCCACCAGCGGACGGATATCGGCATAGTGGTTCTCCTCAATGTAGCGCTGAAAGGCCAGCATGTAGCGCACGGCGTGCAGGCGGGAACCGGTCACCACCATTGCCTTTGCCCGACCGCCAAGCTTTTGCTTTACATGCGCACGGAAATGTTCTACGATAATCTCCGTTTTCTGTTCGATATTATGCGGATGGAGCGCCATGAACTTGGCTAGTTTTTTTCGTGCTTTTTTGTTCGGCATGGCCGGATCATCTTCAACGCTTTTGACCAGCCTGAAATAGGTCTTGTAGGTAGTGTAACGCTGAAGCACGTCAAGAATAAAGCCCTCCTCAATAGCCTGTTTCATCGAATAGGTATGAAAAGCTTCCGGTTTGCCACCCTCACCCTTGCGGCCAAACAGCTCAAGGGTTTTTCCTTTCGGGGTGGCGGTGAAAGCAAAAAAACTCAGATTCTTCTGCCTGCCACGCGACTCCATTACCTTGTTCAGACCATCCTCCCAGTCGATGTCGCTCTCTTCGGAACCCTGTTCAGTGCCTGCGCCAAGAATGCGCTTCAATTCACGGGCAGTTTCACCCGTCTGGCTTGAATGCGCCTCATCAACAATCACGGCGTACCGGCGCGCGGCAATAGCCTCCTGCCACTCTTGGGCTTTTGTAATGGCCGCTTCATCCGGCTTGTCAGGGTTATCCGCCCCGGCGATGTGCAGCAGCCCCCGCAGGATAAAGGGAAACTTCTGCAAGGTGGTGATGACGATCTTGGTGCCGTCAACCAACGCTTCAGCCAACTGGCGGGAGTTCTCATCAATCGCCTTCACAACCCCCTGCGCATGTTCAATCTGGTAGATGGCATCCTGAAGCTGCTTGTCGAGCACACGGCGGTCGGTAATGACCACGACGCAATCGAACACCTTGCTCTCGTCCGCGCTGTGCAGGCTTGAAAGCCGGTGCGACAGCCAGGAGATGCTGTTGGTTTTACCGCTTCCTGCCGAATGCTGAATCAGATAGTTGTTTCCCGTCCGTTCATTCTGTGCCGAGGAGGTGAGCTTGCGCACCGCATCCAGTTGGTGATAGCGGGGGAAGATCATGCACTCTCGTGTCATCTTCTTGCGTCCGCCAGCGCCATCATCAACGGTGGTTTCGCTGGTCTCCAGAAAGATGAAGCTGCCGACAATATCAAGAAAGCTCTCCCGTTCCAGCACCTCTTCCCAAAAATAGCCGGTACGGTGGCCCGATGGATGCTGCGGATTGCCCTTGCCGCAACTGATGGCACCGGGCTCGCTGCCACGGTTGAAGGGGAGAAAAAAGCTCTTCTCCCTGTTCAGGCGGGTGGCCATATATATTTCATCAGGATCAACGGCGAAGTGAACCACCGCCCCCTTCATGAACTGAAAGAGGGGAGCCCGAGGATCGCGCTCATCTTTATATTGCGCTATGGCGTGTTTCGAGTTTTGCCCCGTTGCCGGATTTTTCAGCTCCAGCGTGCAGAGAGGAATCCCGTTCAGGGAGAGCACCATGTCAACCGTACTCGTATCAGAGGGGTGGCAGGGCACTTGGCGGGTAACATGGAGCCGGTTTTTCTCAAACAGCGCCACCGTCTCTTGCACCAATCCATGCGCCGGTTTAAAGCTGGCAAGCCGGAAGTTCTTGCCGTAAAACTTGAAGCCATGCCGGATGATGTGCATGGTTCCTTTGCTCTCCCGCTCCTTCACCAGCGTCTCAATCAGCTTTTGGGCAAGCTCACCCCCGTGCAGTTTTTCTATTTGCTCCCATAACGCAGGCTGAGTATCGCAAATAAAGTCAATGACGTACCCAGGAAAAAGCGCCCTGTTTTTATCCCACAGCAGGCGGGAACCGGTCAGCCAGCCGCGCTCTGCCATGCTTTCCTCGATGTATGCCTCGAATGCTTTTTCCGTAGTGGCTTTCATGATGATTTCCGGTTCAGGATGCTCAGGACGATGTGTATCATAGTATTCTTTTCTTCCGGTTTGGAGACAGCAATAAGCAGGGTCAGGGCGGCCAAGCCGTCGTTTCCAATGATGCGGCTTCCGTCAGATTGGTAGAGTAAACCGTTTTTTTCAAGGAAGTAGAGGAACAGGGCGGCGGCGATGCGTTTGTTGCCGTCAACGAAGGAGTGGTTTTTTACCACGAGGTAGAGAAGCATCGCAGCCTTGTGCTCAATGGTCGGGTAAAATTCAGTTCCTCCAAAACTTTGGTAGATCTGGTTTACCGAACTGTCGAAGCTGGCGTCCTTTGGTTTTCCGAAAACGCCCGAGTCGAAATCCCTGCGCATGGCATCTACAACAGTCATGAACTCCTCTTTACCGATGACGATAGCCCGAGTACCTGTATTCCCTTCTGTTGCCAACGTTTCATGGTCGTAATCATCAAGAATTTCCAATCCACAGGAAAAATCGGAGAGCAGTCGCACGATGGTGCGTGCTTCGTCAATTGTCTCAACCTGCTCAAGCAAGGATCGTTCTACCATTGCGATAGACTCTTTCATCTCACTGATGCGCTGTTGCTGTTCAAATAACCTTTTCTGGTTGATGGTGTAACCCTTGACCAAATGCTCTTTCAGGATACGGTTAGCCCAGATGCGGAACTGGGTGCCGCGTTTTGAGTTAACCCGGTAGCCAATCGAAAGAATCATGTCGAGGTTGTAATAGAGTATTTCACGGGTGACCTTGCGTTTACCCTCATGGCGAACTTGTGCAAATTTTGCACAAGTTGCCTGCTCTTCGAGTTCGCCTGAGTCGAGGATGTTTTTAATGTGCTTGACGACCGAAGTCCGCTCAGTATCAAACAGTTCTTCAAGCTGATACTGAGTAAGCCATAACGTCTCAGATTCCATCCTGACCTCAGTCTGCACGGTACCGTCAGCAGATGTATAGATGACTATTTCACCTGTGTTTTGGAATGTCTCCTGTTTCATATCTTCGCTATTCATTTAAAGAGAGCCCGATGGTTTTGCAATGTGCATTTTTCGCACATTCCATTACAGACTCCCGATTTTTGTCATGGTTTGAACCATCAAGTAATCATTGACAGTTCGAACTGTTGCGAATTTTGCAACAGTTGCCATTTATACTGCCTCCCGCACGTCAATCTTTCCTGTTACCGCTGCGCTGATGAGGGCCGTGCGGTATTCCTTGAGGCGTTCGATGGCCGTCTGAACCTTCGCCGAAAGTGTGTCAATTTTCGCGGTCTCGCGGTCGAGAAATGCTGCAATGGCTTGCTGTTCGGGTAGGGGAGGGAGAGTAATGAATTGGTTGCCGACCATGCTTCCAGTTATTAACGGCTGAGCATTTTGATTTGCAAGTTGATTTAAGTTTCGTTCCTCAAGAACCAACGCGAGGTATTTCCTGCTCACCTTGTGGATATTGAGTTTTAATGCATTATCACTAATCCACTTTGGTCCATCAATCAAATACACATTACCGCATTTTGCTCCTACACGTCCGATGATGATATCTTCATGTTTCGAATTATACATTTCAGTGTAACCCATTACGCCATTTCCCCCATAGACGGGATACGACCCAATAGGTTCAATATCATCTGGAGAGATTCCATCACCACTTCTAATGCTTTGATATGCCCATTTCAGTTTTTTCACCTCCCAATGCTCCGGCACATCTCCCAGCCATTCCACACCGGAGGGTTTCAGCTTGACCGATGGATTCAGCCCGTTGGTGACTGCGCGGGAAATGAGGGCGGTGCGCTGTTCGGCCAGCAGGGAAAGCAGTTTCTTCTTTTTGCCGATAAGCGCGTCAATGCGTCCGGTCTCGCGGTCGAGAAAGGCCGCAATGGCTTGCTGTTCAGGGAGTGGAGGAAGGGGTAATCTTTTTTTATACGCATCCTCTCTGGCAAGCCCAGGTACTGCTGAATCTTTTGAACCAATATCAAGACACAATGTAAGTAGTGATAATTTAAGCCATTGAATAGATTGTGTGGTATAACGGCTATCAATAAAATAGGTTGTATCGATTGCAAATATTTGGTTGTCAGAATAATTAATCTTTCCATAAGAACCTTTTCTGCCAACAACAATCACTGGCTTTGTTGTATTTGGGAGCTTGTGGGTACCAACGGGACCGTTAGAGCCAAAAACCAAATAATCACCGTCTTCTCGATCTTCAGAAGCCAATGAATCTCCATAAGCAAATCGGCAAATAAATTTCAGGGATGTCACCTCCCAATGCTCCGGCACATCACCCAGCCATTCAACGCCGGAGAATTTGTATTTTGGATAGGTTTTCGTCTTCATGCCGTCACCTCCGCACTACCAGTAATCTCAGCTTGCTTTTCTTCAATGAGTCTTGACCATTCTTGGAGCTTCTGTTTTAACAGCGCTTTCGGTATCAATCTGGTTTCATATTCAGCGACCAACGCTGGTGAAAGTGTCCGGCTTAGTGCATATTCAACAACTTCATCATCCTTGCTTCTGCACAATAATACCCCGATACTTGGATTTTCGTGTGGGCGTTTATGGTCACGGTCAATCGCTTCCAGATAAAACGATAATTGTCCAAGATGTTCAGGCTGGAACTTGCCGGTTTTCAATTCAAAGGCGACAAGGCATTGCAAATCACGGTGAAAAAACAATAAATCGAGCTCAAAATTGGTATTGCCAACTTCCAGGCGAACCTTTTCACCCACAAAGCAGAACCCATGTCCCAATTCCGTTAAAAAACGGCGCAGGTTTTTGACAAAAGCGAACTGCAAGTCTTTTTCAATGTGTTGTTCGGGAAGATCAAGAAAATCAAGAAGGTAGCTGTCTTTAAAAATGTCGGTTACATCCTGCGGTAATTCTCTCATCACCGGCGAGAGTTTTTTACCGGCAAGCGATATGCGCTCAAAAACTCCCCGTTTGATTTGATGCTCAAGTTCTCGTGATGACCAGGTTGAGCTGGCACACAGTTCCGCGTAAAAACAGCGCTCTTCATCTGTTTTGCATTGAGCCAAAAGGATGCAATGATGCGTCCATGATAAAACTCTCAGCAGTGCCGAGAGTTTTGTATTGTCTCGATAAGCTTCAAAAAGCTGCTTCATCCGCCATAAGTTTTGAGCTGAAAAGCCTTTTACCTCAGGCGCTTTGTTGGCTATCCACTCAGATAATTGCTTGACGATACCTTTCCCCCAACCGGAATTAGCTACTTTTTGCGACAGATAACGACCAACCTGCCAATAGGTCTCTATCAAGGCAATATTGATTGCTTGCAATGCTTGATTTTTTCCTTGATGGATGATATCAAGAATGTGATCAAAATCAGCCTCAGGTTTTTTCTGTGGATGTTTCATGCCGTCACCTCCGCACTACCAGTAATCTCCGCAAGCATTGCCACTATCTCCGTTTCAAGCACTTTCACATCAGCGGCAATGGCTTCAAGCGAACGGGGCGGTTCGTAGCGGTAAAAATGACGGTTCAAGGGAATTTCGTAGCCCACTTTGGTTTTGCTCTGGTCAATCCATGCATCCGGCACATGGGGCAGTACTTCGCGCTTGAAGTACTCCTCGATGTTCTCCTTGAGTGGCACATTTTCGGTATCGCGCAGGTCGGCATCAGGCTCAGGGTTGCCTTTCAGGTCGCGGCAGATTTCGGCACTCTCATCTTTTTCTCCAATCGCTTCGAGTACCAGCTTCAACTCCGGTGTGCCCAGGCGCACTCCTGATTTATGGTCAATGGCCTTGAGCTCTTTCAGGAAGGTGATACGCTCCATGAAGAGCTGCTCATTGGTTGCCTTGCCGAGGTCTGAAAGCAGTGTCTTGATGGCTGTCTGCCGTTGTATTCCCGCTTCAATCTCCTGCTGGCGAATGGTTTCGTTTTTCTTGTCGCTTTCGGCAATCTTCCGGAATCCGCGCAGGTCGTCAAGCAGGGCAATCCGTTCGGCGCTTGCCCGGAAGTTCAGGCGCAAAGGACGCTCCACCGTGATTTTGTTATAGCCAAAGTCGGTGTTATAAAAAATCTTGCTGACAATAACCGGTTTCGTGATACCGTCACTCGCTACCGCCCGGGTTTCGTTGTGGGTGAAGTTGCCATAGATGCGGCTGATTTCGCCAATCTGGTCGGGGCGGTTCTCTTCGCCGTCACCGATCTGGTTCCGCTTGTTCCCCAGGCTTTTGCGCATTTTTACAAAGTATCCGCGAGCGTCGATCAGTTGGATTTTTCCTGCGCGTCGTGGCTCCTTGCGGTTGGTGACGATCCAGATGTAGGTGGAGATGCCGGTATTGTAAAAGAGCTGATCCGGCAGGGCAACAATGGCTTCGAGCCAGTCGCTCTCGATAATCCACTCCCGTATGTTGGATTCGCCGCTGCCTGCATCGCCGGTAAAGAGCGGTGAGCCGTTAAAGACAATCCCGATGCGGCTTCCGCCCTCCTGCGGCGAGCGCATTTTGGAGATCATGTGCTGAAGGAAAAGGAGTGAGCCGTCGTTGATGCGGGGAGTGCCTGCGCCAAAACGACCATCGTAGCCAAGCGTATAGAATTCATTTTCGATAAAACGCTGCTGCTGTTTCCACTCCACACCAAAGGGCGGATTGGCCAGCATATAGTCGAACCTTGCTTTCGGGAAACCATCCTTTTCAAAGGTACAGTCGGGCTTGATGTTGTCAGATTCTTCCCCTTTAATGAGCATGTCCGCCCGGCAGACGGCCCAGGCTTCGTCGTTCCAGTCCTGCCCGAAGAGATGCGGCTGGGCATCACGATTGAGGTCGCGGATGTACTTCTCCGCCACCGAAAGCATCCCGCCAGTGCCGCAGGCTGGATCATAAATCGTCTTGACTACATGGCTCTTGCGCAGGTCGGTTTCCGGCGAGAGCAGCAGATTGACCATCAGCTTGATCACCTCGCGGGGTGTGAAGTGCTCTCCAGCCTCCTCATTGGATTGTTCAGCGCCTATCCTGATGATCTCTTCAAACACATAGCCCATCTGCATATTGTCAATCTTCTGCGGTGACAGGTCAACCTCGTCGGAGGCAAATCGCTTGATGACATTGAAGAGCAGATTCTTCTCATCCATCCTGTTCACCTGAATGCCAAAGTCAAACTTCTCGAATATCTGCCGCACATTGGGCGAAAATGCGTTGATGTAGCTGTTCAGGTTGGGCGCAATCTGGTTGGGATCGTCGAGCAGCTTTTTGAAGGTAAGCCTGGAAAGGTTATAAAAGGGCACGCCGGTAATCGTCCGCAGTTGAGCGCTGACAATGGTTTCCGACTTTCCCTTCAGCTTGTCAAACTCTTCAAGCACCCTGCCTTTGGTCGGTTCAAGAATGCAGTCAAAGCGTCGCAAGACCGTCAAGGGAAGAACGACCTTCCGATATTCATTTCGTTTGTATGGACCTCGGAGCAGATTGCAGATGCTCCAGATGAAATTTGCTGTCTGGCTGTGCGTTTGGGTTTGGAGTGACATTGAAGGTTTATAGTTTTTTTCTCATGAGTGAAGAAGATCCTTTGCGCCGTGGATGGAATGCAAATCTTCCTCGGCTGTCGCTGCCCAGTGGTTGATGTTCATTCCGGCAAACCATACTTCTCATCTCTTTTTTTCGGTCTCTTCAATTTAAAAAAATGTTAGGCTTACAACGCCAGCATATTCGTGTGATAAATGCTCAATTGAGCCTGCTGACATCGGAAATTGATTCAAGTGGCTTTCGTCCGGTATCCAAACATCAGTGAAGTCAATATTTTCAGGAATATGGATGGACGGGGGAGGGCAAAGAAAAGAGCTGAAGCCAGAAAGAGAGATATTTGTTCCTTCAACGGGGGAAGTGAAGAAGGCAACAACTTTCTTTTCAGGCTTGCCAGTCCCAAGGATTGACGACGGTGACAGATAAATCGCTAAAGTGACGAATGTTACGAGTTGCCAGGATTGCGTTGTGCGCCAAAACAATACCAGCAATAAAAGTGTCACGCATATCTACTGGACGACCACAGGCCTTACGCTCAGCCGCCAATTGTGCAGATTGAGTTGCAGCGTTAGCATCAAAGAGCAAGACACGGTTCTGCAGGTCATCTTGCAAGAGTGCCTCGAATCGTTGCTGAAGCAATTTTTTGCGGCGACCGAATGCCAGCAAGGCCAAACCGAATTGGATTTCAAATAACGTGATGCTGTTCAACCAGATGGATTGGGCAGATTGACCGTCCAGCCAAGCCACTACCTGCGGGTCTTGCTGCTGCTGCATCAGGCCAGACAAAACGTTGGTGTCCAGAATAATCATGAGCCAAAGTCCATCGGTTCAATGGTGTTTCCATGGAGTTCAGCTAACGGCACTGTAAGGCCTATGCCCTCAAACCGGGCAGCGATGCTTGAGCCAAGTCCTGGACGAGTTTGCCGCACGTTGCTGACAGCACTTCGCAGAATCTGACGAACCTCTTCCTCCATACTCCAGCCATGCTGGGTAGCACGCACTTTAAGAAGGACATTTATGTCATCTTCGATATTGCAAACAATAACTTGAGTCATGAGATACCTCCATATTTTAACAAGACCCGCACTCTATTTGAGAATCGTCTTTATCGTTCGTTTTTTTTGAGTTTGAGGTGCCGCTGCATTGTATTATTTCAGGCAGAATGAATCTGCCGTACCCAACTATGCCATTGACGTGGCGTGTCGGCTCTTCACATCCGTAAATATATATTGGATGATCATTAAAACAAAATACTCTGAAATTGCAGATCAGCTCCACTGGTTTATTTCATCCTTTGACTTTGCTTTGTCCATCAAGGAACCTGAAGGCTGATGAAGAGAGATAATCATGATTGATCTCAAAAGTTATCCACTTTCGCCTGAGAGCTTCTGCAGTGAATCCGGTGGTGTTTGAACCTTCAAAAATGTCGAGCACAACATCGTCCTCGTCGGTCAGCATCTTGATAAAAAACGCGGTCTGACGGGAATCTTGCCGGATGGCGTTCAATGCCGAGTTCCTTGCATATCAGCAGATAGCTCGAGTTGCTGTCGGTATTCGGTATCGAGAGAAGGTTTGAAGGAATTGCTCCACCGTTATCCTTGCCAAACGCGTCACTGATGTCATGGCCTGATGGGCGTTTTTTGGGTGTGTAGAAACTTTCCGGGTCATCAATCAATTTTTTCATACGATCAGAAGAGGGAGTCAGTACCTTCCTGACATCGGCTTTCGGAAAGTCGCTTTTACTAAACCACCATACCGTGTTGACAGAATCCTTTGCACGAAGCTTTCGTCTGTTGACCCATTCAATGGGCTGGTTGATGAACACTGGAATACTCACTTTCCTTCAATAGATGAAACCCTGTTGGCGTTATCTAAAAAAATGTATTATTGTGATGGTTGAACCCTTTACATGAAGGTAACTGAAAAAATAGTGACGATGGAAGCTCCTTTTTTACAACCATTGGCAGAGGTCTTTGGATATCCGATCACTGACCACTCAGCCAAAGCTCAACGCTTCCGTGCGCACAAGCTCTGCCCGTTTAACAACAAAATCCCGAATTGCACAAAGGACAAGGCAAAATATCCTCTTGGTGTATGCAGTATTTTTCACAACAACCAGCCAGTTATCACCTGCCCAATCAGGTTCAGGGAGGATTGGCTTATTACCGATAATGCCGCATCTTTCTTTTTCAAGAGAGCAACCTCATGGAGTTCACTGACAGAGGTGAGGCTTAACGATGCTGACGGGAAATCAGCAGGAAATATCGATATTGTGCTTGTCGCTTACGACAATAATGGCAAAGTTATCGATTTTGGTGCTCTTGAGATTCAAGCAGTTTACATTTCGGGAAACGTCAGGGAGCCTTTTGAACACTTCATGACAGATCCGGTGGCTAATGCTGGCATGGACTGGAGAACACAGCCAAATTATCCGAGACCCGATTACCTTTCATCTTCACGCAAACGCCTTGCCCCACAGCTTCTGTTCAAAGGAGGAATCCTCCACACCTGGAAAAAGAAAACTGCCGTGGTAATACATAAAAATTTTTTCGAGACACTTCCCCGGTTAAAACAGGTAGAGAAATCTGAGGCTGATATTGCATGGTTAATCTACGATCTTGTGCTCTCCACCGAAGAGGGGACAGAACGCTATCACCTGAAAATCATCGACGAAATTTATACTCAATTTGAATCAGCTCTTCTCTCGATTACAACGGCAACACCCGGAGATATCGATAACTTTATAAAACTGCTTCAAAAGAAACTTGATGATCAACTTGAGACTCCTCCAATCAATGCGGTAATAGACAATCCATTGTAACATGACGCTTTCCCGACAACAATGTCTGTTCACAGAAATGGAGGAATCCATTACCTGCCCGAAACCGGTCAACATAGCGTCAGTGCCTCATCGAAGTCCTTTTCGCTATCCCGGTGGTAAAACCTGGTTTGTCCCCACCTTCAGAAACTGGATTCGATCTCTGCAAAAAAAGCCTTCACTGCTGATTGAGCCTTTTGCTGGCGGAGGTACCATCAGCCTCACTGCTCTGTTTGAACATGCCGTCGCGCATGTTATTATGGTTGAACTGGATGAGGAGATTGCAGCGGTATGGCAGACGATTGTGAACGGTCAGGGGGATTGGCTTGCAAAAAGAATCCTCGGGTTTGACCTTTCGAAGGAAAACCTCCTGTGTGAACTGCAAAAAAAGGATGGCGATATTAAGGAAAAAGCCTTTCAAACCATTCTGAAAAACCGAACCTTCCATGGCGGGATTCTTGCCGATGGCGCAGGATTTCTAAAAAACGGTGAAAATGGAAAAGGAATTCATTCTCGATGGTATCCTGCAACTCTGGCAAAACGATTTTCCAACCTTGAGCATATTGCGGGCAACATAACATTTCTGCAGGAGGACGGCTTAAACACCATAAAGGAGTATGCTGACTATCCTGATGCGATTTTTTTTATTGACCCGCCATATACCGCTGGAGGGAAAAAAGCGGGAAAACGTCTCTATCGCCATTTTGAGCTTGATCACGACCTCTTGTTCAAAACCTGTAGTTTGATACGCGGAAATTTTTTGATGACTTATGACAATGCTGAAGAAGTCAGACACAAGGCCCGTACCTATGGATTTCAGATGCGGCTGATTTCGATGAACAATACACACCATGCCACAATGGAAGAGCTGGTTATCGGAAAAGATCTCTCATGGATGGACAGTTATCCGGCAGTGCATGAACCTGAGATGAGATGGTCTGACGAGAAAACGTGAATGGAATTAGCTCAAATACAAGCAGTAATCATCATTACCGACAGTCTCAAGCTCGAGTTGCTCTCGGTATTCGGTATCGAGAGAAGGTTTGAAGGAATTGCTCCACCGTTATCCTTGCCAAACGCGTCACTGATGTCATGGCCTGATGGGCGTTTTTTAGGTGTATAGAAACTCTCCGGGTCATCAATCAATTTTTTCATACGATCAGAAGAGGGAGTCAGTACCTTCCTGACATCGGCTTTCGGAAAGTTTGTTTTGCCAAACCACCTTTGCCGATGAATGGAGCTTCATGTCTCTTGCCACAACCCGCTCAGGTATGTTTCCGGCCAATCTCTTTCTCAAGAATTTCCTTTACGAATGCCGGTATCTCTTTTTCGAGGGAGTGTGCCTCTGCCTTCAGTTGTTCGTAAATGGCTATTTCATCACCTTGCCAAACAAGATCCAGTCGTCTGAGCTGGCGCATGGCAATATGAGTGTAGTTTTCCGGGTATGCCCAATAACAGGACAGGCAGATTGTTTTCTCCTTGCTGTTGTTCCAATTCTCACAATGTCCACACGACCACGATTTTGCACGGTTTGCTGAGCCGGAAAGCAGCATGAAATCATCAGGGTTATGTTCCGTGCCTTCTCCACCGACTTCATAAGGAACGCGATGATCAATTTGCAATTCGCTTTTATCGATCTCTTCAAGATAAATGAAACATTTACAGCCATATTTTTCAGTCAGGGCATCCTTGATTTTCTTTGACAGACCTGTTCTGCCTGATATTTTTGTAAATCTTTTTGCTTCTACATCGCCGAAACGATAGGCAGCTATTTTGCGACCATCGGAACCAGTAACGCTGAACGTTGTCAGGGAAATACCGTGTTCACGCACATCTCGCACGGCTCTTGGTGGATGGTTATACCCATAGATTTCCTTTAAATCCTCCGTTGTGATAAAGCCATGTTCCAGAATATGGTCAATGACCGTTTTGGGGCGTTTAGGAGTCACTGAGTGGCAGCGATCAATAAAAGCTTTTGGGAGTTCAGGCATATTCGAGATGAGGTTCAGGCAGAGCGTATTGCTGCATCTTCAGTTGATGGTAATCGGATGGCTGGTGATTGAGCTTCGCTGTCAATGAGGGCGAAAGGTATAAGGATTCAAAGGTAACTTCATCACGTCCAAGTAACGTCGCCTGGCTCGAACGTCCTGCTTCAAGTTCAATGCGAGTAAGTTCGAGGAATTCAGGTAGTAACACTCCAAATGTTTTGTCCCCTCTGCGCCCGTCATAGCTGACGATATAGGAGATTTCGCGTCTGTTCAGCTCAATAAGAGCAGTGATAAATTCTTCATGATCAATGCCGGAAAGATAACGGGAATCACGATCCCTGCAAACGCCTTGGTAAGGAGGATCCATATACACAAGATCGTTCTTTTCAGCTTTTGCCAATATTTCCCTGAAATCCAGAGAGGAGAATCCAGTCTTATTTTTAAGCAAGGCAGAGACACCATAAATATTTGTACGCATGGTTTGAGGTTGGGTTCCATGACGTCGTTTGTCCGGGCTTTGATTGAACATCCCGTCAGCATTGTATCGAACGGAACCTTTGACGCATCTTGCCAATAAATAGAGGAAAAGACGCGGGTCTTGTGTACGGTTGAACTCTGCACGAATCCTGTTGTAGTGTTCCACGGAGTCGCCATGCTGCTCATTCCATACCTTCTCGTAGAATGATGCAGTATCGACTGGAAATTCAACAATTAAACGCAATAACTCGGCTAATGGCCTGTTCAGATCATTGATGAGATAGCCGTTTGCCAACTGACGAGTGGCAGCAGCAATAGTGATTGCGGCAGAGCCTGCAAATGGCTCAATCAGGCAATCGACATTTTTTGGTATATAGCGCAAAATCACGTGGGCTAAGTTACGCTTGCTTCCTTGATATTGAATTGGATGAGGAATGCTTTTCATTATTATTATGCTTGTTTTTCCTGAACCATTCGGGCCTTCTGCTGCAATCAGTTCCGGGATTTACGCTGGACGGTTTTCCAAAAAAAGAGATAGGCACTGTTGTTTTACTTCGCCCCTTTTGTTGAAGTCGAAAATTTCGACATCTAATAAGTCATACTCACTTTTATCATCAGTTATATCCCGAGATCAACTGACGAAATTTAATCAATATTTTACCCCTCATCGTCCTTGGCCAGTATTTTTTATTGGAACAGTATTATCCCGCACTTATGTCTATCTTTCTTGTGGGTATAATACGCAACTTTCAGTTCGTTTGAAACTGTCAGACCATGTCAAAGCCAGTACACTGAACTATCCGGAAATCCCGGAGAGTTGCCGTTTCCTCAGAATGCTCCCGTAGCTCTCCTTTGCCAGTATCAGGGATATCGTATTCTGGAAACTCGAACTTTCGTCAGCTTTTCAAAAAGCGGTGGTCTCCTGTCAGGCACTATAGAGCTGTAGCCCCAAAAACAAATAATTCTCCTTGAGCCTTTGATTCAGCTTTTGATTTTGCTTTGCTAATCGGATTGAGTGCGCAAGCAGTCTTATTAATAAAGTAATTTGCATCACTCTTGCTCAATTCATCCAAAACGCGCTGCATGGTTGCAGAGCTTTGTCCATCAAGGAACCTGAAGGTGGATGTAGAGAGATAATCATGATTGATCTCAAAGGTTATCCACTTGCGCCTGAGAGCTTCTGCGGTGAATCCGGTGGTGTTTGAACCTCCAAAAATGTCGAGCACAACATCGTCCTCGTCGGTCAGCATCTTGATAAAAAACGCGGTCTGACGGGAATCTTGCTGGATGGCGTTCAATGCCGAGTTCCTTGCATATCCGCAGATAGCTCGAATTGCTCTCGGGATTCGGTATCGAGAGAAGGTTGGAAGAAATTGCTCCACCGTTATCCTTGCCAAATGCGTCACTGATGTCATGGCCTGATGGGCGTTATTTTGGTGTGTAGAAACTCTCCGGGTCTTCAATCAATTTTTTCATACGATCAGAAGAGGGAGTCAGCACCTTCCTGACATCGGCTTCCGGAAAGTCTGTTTTACTAAACCACCACACCGTGTTGACAGAATCTTTTGCACGAAGCTTTCGTTTGTTGACCCACTCAATGGGTGATGGCAACTTTGCCGGATTGAACCAATAGAAGTCCTCCGCCAGTTGAAACCCGATCTCATCGCAGAAGGCCAGGAGCACCCGGAAGTTGTACAGGGAACGTGATGGAACACCGGAACGATATGCTCCGCCCAAATCAAGAACAAAACTTCCGCTCTCCTTGAGAACGCGGAAAACTTCCTGGCCGAATGGCTTAATCCACTGGACGTATTCTGTCTCCTCAACATTGCCGTAACTCTTTTGGCGCCGAAGTGCAAAGGGGGGCGATGTCATAACCAGATCAATGCAATTGTCTGGCAACTCTGCGAGAAGTTCAAGAGAATTACCGACATAAGCTTCTCCTTTCGCTGTATGGTAAAGCGGTGTACTCTGTATCATCAATATTCCTTTAGGTCGTTGACCCAGCTTGCCACTATCTGCCACAACACACTTGCTGCGAAATAGACTTGCGGATCAGTTTGGCAGATAGCTTCAATATCACTCTGAACGAACTTGTCTTTGCCATAGCCGATGAATGGAGCGAAGCCATTTTTTCAGGTTCTCCTGCTCTTGGGTGTTTCAGGTGAGGCTATGATGGTTTAAAGCTGTGTTTCAAATGGTTGTTTTGCCTGAACCATTCATATCTGCTACCACACTCAATTTCGGTTTTTGAGGATCTTTCATGCTGGGAAGGTTCCTTTTTGAGATAAAACCGCCTCGGCAATCATCTCGTTAAGTTTTTTGAAATGTGCGTCCAGAATTTTTTTTGTGCGAACTCTTGCCTCTTCTCCTGCTTGATGGATTAAGAGGGCGAGATGCTTTTCATCCTCTTCACTGTCATCCTGCACATTTTGATTGTATGTCGCGTCTGTGTCCATTATGGTTCTTGTCAATTCTATGTGAGAAATTCGCCAGAATTTGGCTTTGTTATTCTTTCCCCGGAATACTCGGCGATTGACAGGATTTAAAAAACATCTGACGGAAAAACAGTGTGCGGAACGGATTTGCAGAGAGTAAACGTGTAACTTTTGAAACGTTTACTGTTTTTCATCTGTCGGTTCTGTTATTTTGGTGGTATTTGATCGTCCTATAATGAAGACCAAGGCCAAGGCGACCAAATCAAGCCCGCCAATTATCGCTGCAGATGCTTCGTGGCCTGTTACTCCAAGGATTACAGTGCAGACAAGGGCCGTCAGGCATATCGTGAGGGCGTAATGTTGGCCAAGTTTTGCTTGAGAGAGTAATTCTATGGATTCCCTTGTCTCTTTCTGATGTCGAAATGACTGTTCCCGTTTACCAAACTCAAGCACCTCTTTGGCAAAATCTGGATGGATATCGTTATATCCTTTTAATATTACAGGATGTGGTAGTGGGCCGCTGAATTCGACTGACTGCATAACATGTACAGTGTCCCCCGAATCATTTTGAAGAAGATGAGACCCTTCTATTCCCGAGATCTCTTTTTGTGTGATTTGGGAGTCATCTTGGGACATTTTTTATGGCGATTTTGTTGTCAACCTTTCTTTTCTCTGTGTTATACGCTTTCCTCAAGTCTTTCCCTATAGCACTCCAGTCTGATTGCAATGCTCGTTTATCCGTGGACGGATTACCGGATGACAAAAGGCGAAAAGGGAACCCTGCAAGTTGAAAGACGCTCGCTGCACCGGAAAGAAAAAATCGCTGTCTGGGAGAAAGATTCTTGGCTGAAGACAGCGTTACGGTTGAGATGTGTGCTTTTTTTCTTGCCATTAGTGGAGTGACCTGTGTTTCATTGTCTCTTTTTTTCGATTACGCTTAAAAGATAGCAATAAAGGTTACAAAAGGCAACGGTACAACCCTGATATTACCACCACAAGCCAAATGAGCGGCGTTTGCGCGGTGGCTGGTTCCTGCTTTTTCGGAGTAATAGGAGTCTCTACGATGTTGAGCAGCATATAATATCAGTAGATTACCAAAAGCAACTCTGCTTTTGGTCGGTTCATGAATGCAGTCAAGACATCAGTGATCCACTTTCGCCTGAGAGCTTCTGCGGTGAATCCTGTGGTGTTTGAACTTCCAAAAATGTCGAACACGCTTTTACCATATACTTACTGAGGTGACGATTAGACCATTGTTTGAACTGTGTCCCTCGCATACTCCGCACACGAAAACCAATAGCCAATATCATTGGCAACGCATAGTGCGTTATCAAATATTCTTTGCCGTCATTGGCAGTTGTTCGGAAATTCCTAACAACTGAATTTTCATCTAACTCTTTTTCTTGCAAGATATTAGTGATATGTTCACTGACGGTTGATTTGGAGGTGGAAAAATGATTGACCAACTACTTTTGTGTTAGCCAGACATTATCGCCATGCGCATAGAGTGCTGCAGATGCTCCAGATCAAATTTGCTGTCTGGCTGTGCGTTTAGAGGTTTGGGGTGACATTGGGAAGTGTTTTTTCTTTCCATGAACAAGATTCAAGGTCCGTGTGCGGTAACCGGTCGGATACGGAAGGCTCATGAGTGAAGAAGATTCATTGCGCCGTGGATCACAGCAACAACGTCAATCTGTTCTGATTTAATATGATAAATAATGCGGTAAGGGCCTTCTATGACTTCACGAATCTGATCATTCTCATATTCAGGAACCATACGCCCTGACAATGGGAAATCAGCGATCTGTCGGGATTTTTGGGTCAGGTGATCGACCATACGTTTGGCATATACCGGCGAATCCAGCGCAATATGATCGTGGATGGCATCCAAATGTCCCTCGGCCGTAACTGTCCAGCAGACTTTCATTCTGGTAGGCCATACTTGGCGCGGACTTCCTGTACGTCCTTGATTCGGCCTGCATTGCTGTCCGCCAAGCCGCGTTCAATTGTTTCACGAACGTATATTTCGTGCATGAGGTCATCCCATGTAGCTTTCGGGGGCAGAAGGTCAATGAGTTTATGCGCATCTTCCTTTTTCATTACTGTTGACATAATGTAATTTTCTTGGTGACTGTTGTTAGAAATCCTTCAGGATTGATACAGCAGCAGGGGAGTTCCAGTCTCCAAACTCTTGCTGTGCAATCAGATCGGGATTGATGTATTGACACTCCTCCATACATTTGTGGCGGAGCAGTTTTTCGGTAATGGTTGTTTTGCCTGAACCATTTGGCCCTGCTACCACAATCAATTTTGGTTTTTGAGCATCTGTAATGCTTGGAGGGATTTTTTTTGAGACAAAACCGCCTCGGCAATCATGTCGTTAAGTTTTTTGAAATGTGCGTCCAGCATTTTTTGTCTGCGAATTCTTGCCTCTTCTCCTGCTTGATGGATTAAGAGGGCGAGATGCTTTTCAGCCTCTTCACTGTCATCCTGCACATTTTGATTGTATGTCGCGTCTGTGTTCATGATGGTTTTGTTTCAAGTTGCATCGGTTCTGTTTTATGCGAAAGCTTCCATTGTTATCATCTTGTCGTCTCTTCAGGGCTTTTTCATTCTATCGGTAAGCTGTGAAAGGGCATCATTTGTAAACAAAGGGTTTAGCCTCTCTCCGAATTTCTCCCTCCTACAACTCATTTTCCTTTACGCGGCGTGTTAGCGCCTCTTTTCCATGCGCTTTTTCAGCATCCGTCAGTACCCGAGTTACGATTCGTTCAGGATGCTGGCGTTGTCGTAATTGCGCTGCTGCTGCGATCAATCTGATGTCAAAGCCGTATTCTGCGGCATTCTCTTCTTTCAGGCAACGGACTTCCCGAATGATCGAATCCGTTTTTTGATCAGTTATGGTCTGCATAATCGTCTCCAATAAATTCTTCAGGTGTGCATATCACTGGCATTGTAATTTGATATCGAGTGAAACAGCGCTCAATACGGTGTCTGTTGTGAGGGTTGGCGATGTGGGTGCAGTTCCATGTCAACAGAAAATCAACGCGATGGACACCTGCACATGCGATGTGAAATGCGTCATCTGCCGCTTTTTGCGGAACGATTCCTTCACGAAGTAATTCCTCTGCGATTTTTATCACTGGTTCACTGATCACAAGTAAAGGGATATTTCCAAGCAGTTCCAGTCTTTTGGCCGCCATAGTTGGCTCTCCACGTGCCAACTCATCCATGACGATTTGAGATGAAAGCAATTCATAACGGGAACTGTGGTTATCCCACCACTCAATCGTTAGTTCTTGCCTTGCTGCCTGCACGATGTCACGTGCTCGCCGAGCGACGTAGTAACTTGGAATTGTTGTCTCTATAAATACCGTTTCCATTATGTTGCCGATTTATGTGCGCCGACGGTTATCGTAATGATCTGTTCGGTGTTGTGTTTTTGTAAAGGTACGATCAATTTCCAGTGTCACGGATTTCATTGTATCCTCTTAGAATTCAATATATAGTGAACCTCACTAATAATGCGCAAATTTCAAATTGTGTGAAACTTTCTAACCATCTCCCCTCACCACTTCGAAACCACACACTGAACTCTTCGAAAATCTCGAAGAGTTGCCCCATCCTCACTCCTGCTTCTCCCGAATACTCCTGTAGATCTCCTTTGCGAGTATCGGGAATATCGTTTTCTGAAAACTTGAATCGTCCATATACCGTGTTACGATGCCATCGTTTTCGGCCATTCGCTGCATCATGAGTGATTCAATAATGGTTTTGATACCGAGTTCAAACTTGTCGAGCGGGTTGGCCATGGCTGTTTGTATGACCCGCTCGTCCTTTGAGGCTTTTTCCATGATCTGGTCGAAGAAGAGGCGGTCTTCGTTGGTGAAGTCGGTGCCGAATCGTTCGTTCAGCACCTGAATAATCTCGGAGAGAGGCTTCTCTTCATCTTTTGCCTTGCCGGTTCCGACAGTGGTTGGTGATTTCACGCCGTATTGCTCGTCACTCTCAAGTATAATCCCGCCAGACATCACTTTTTCTATCCGGTAATACTGGAGGGTAACCTCCTTTTCAGGATCAGGATTTGCCCCGGTGTCGCCAGGGTCAAGGTGCGGTATCAGATATCGGCTGAAGCTGTAGAGCATCTCCAGCTCTTGGTCGGAATAGGGGATAATCTGGCTGATGAAAGCATAGAACTGCGTATAAGCTGTTATTTTTTCATAGAACGCCTCTCTCTGTTCCTCATCAAGAACTTTGAATCGGTCCACTGCCGGTTGTATCATTTTTTCCATACGAGCGTGATCCGAGGGATTTTGCCTGTGATGCGGCAGGTAAAACACCTGACAGAATCCGGCTACTTCCGACCACAAATAGACCTGCAGGGCGTTCAACTCATGCTTGAGTTTTTCAAGATGGTTGGGGTCGGATGGCTCTTCGAGCGTCGTAACGTTGTAATAGGGCTTGAACGCCTTGTAGATATCCTCAGCTTCGTTGACAAAGTCGAGCACAAAGGGCTTTCAGCTTGAACTACCGGGAAAAACTCGGTAGTTGCTCTTTTATACCGTCGCTCTTGATTTAGCTGGCAGAAGGTTTTGGAATGTGCATTTTTTGCACATTGCACTGGTCTTTTTTCCAGCTCACCCTTGATTATTCGAACTGTTGCAAAATTTGCAATAGTTGCCCCCCCCCCTTCCAGCCTCCCGCATCAGGATGGCAACGGTAGTGCTCTCAAGGGCAATGGTGTAGGCGTGACCACAGGTGATGCCGTCGCTGATCATCACAAAACACACTCTTTTTGCTTCACAAGAGCGATGAAGAGTCTGTCCGTGAGTGTGTTGTTTTCCAGTGAGTTGTGTATTTTGATTTTTCTGAATACGTACAGTATAGCTTCATTCGGTATGATTCTTCAATGGTAATCAGCAGCTAACGGTGGCGAATTCTGAACATCTGAAAATATTTGAGATAATGAGGCATAGAACAAGTGGAGAAAAGAGAGTGGTGTGTGCGACTAACGCTATAGGAGGAATTCAAACCGGACTTGAAAAAGCAGAAGCTGATCGTTGTGCATCTAATGTAAAATAAAGGCACTATAACATGGTAGAGCAAGAACTGTATGGGTATTTGAAACTGCATTTTCCTGAAGAAAATGAGCATTGCGAATGGAAAGCCTTTGGCAATTTGCGCTACGCAGTTTCGGGTTCTGCAGGTGATGATGTGATCTCTTATGTGTCGGCGATTTCCAATATGGAAGGTGGTGATTTGGTTATAGGTGTAGAAGATAAATCCCTGCGCATTATCGGGATTCAAAACCTGCATGATTATACACCAGAAGATTTTCCTTTCCGCATCATTGGTAATTGTTCCCATCTCCCGAGTGAAGGTTTAAGGGTAGAGCTTTTTATCACTACAGATACCAACAAAACTGTTTGGGTATTGCATATCCCCAAACATCTGCCACGTCAGCCGGTAATTGCTCATAGAAAAGCATGGCAGCGAAGTGGTGATAGTTTACTTGAATTGACTCAGAGCAGAAGGGAAGCAATTTTAATGGAACCGCTCCATACCGTGGATGACTGGAGTGCCGGTATCTGCCCAATGGTCACTATCAGTCAATTAGATGAGATGGCTATTACCAAAGCCAAGTTCAATTACAAAGTAAAAAATCCCCGTATTACCGAGGAGGTAGATGGATGGGATACTGTTACTTTTCTTGCAAAGAGCCGATTGATGGTGAATGGAAAAATAACTCGAGCTGCTGTTTTGCTGCTTGGCAAGCCGGAGGCAACGGCACAATTGAATCCGGTACAGCCACAGATTAGCTGGGTGCTGTACAGCAAAGAAAAAATTGAAAAGGATTACCAACATTTTTATCCGCCATACATCAATGCTGTCGATGAGGTATTTGCTAAAATTCGTAATCTCAAATATCGCTATCTCAAAGAAGGCACATTGTTCCCTGATGAAGTGGATCAGTACGACCAGCAGAATATCAAAGAAGCGTTGAGTAATTGCATCGCCCATAAGGACTATAACCTGGGTTCGAGGGTTTCTGTTGCTGAAAATGAAGACGGCTACATCTCTTTTACAAATCCTGGATCCTTTCTTCCCGGAAGCATTCAGGAGGTTATCGAGAGCGAAGAGCCACCTTCTTTTTACCGAAACACCCTGCTGGTTACCACTATAGAGTCCTTCAATATGATTGATTCCATTGGCAGCGGTATCAAGCGGATGTTCAGGGTGCAGCGAGAGAGGTTTTTTCCAATGCCCGATTACGATTTTTCAGGGAACAAGGTAAAAGTAACACTTACAGGAAAAGTACTGGATATGGACTATGCGAGGGTTCTTGCCCGAAACCCCGAATTAAGTTTAAACCAGATTATTCTCCTTGATAACGTGCAGAAACGGAAGCCGCTCCTGGAACCAGAATTAAAGCTGCTAAGGGCAAAAGGACTTATAGAAGGTAAAAAACCCAATATTATTATTTCGGCAAAAGTAGCACAAACCACTGGGCAAAAAGCAGTTTACACCCGAAACAAAGCCTTTTCCAAGCAGCAGTATTTTGATTGGATTATGCAGGGAATGCAAGATCATGGTTCACTTTCCCGAAAAGACATCGAAAAGTTGGTTTGGACGAAACTGTCTGATTTATACGATGAAAAGCAGAAAAAGACGAAAATCACCAACCTCATTGCTGAATTGAGACGGAACGAAAAGATAGAGAATGTTGGTTCTGATGCGGCTCCAAAATGGGTTTTAAAGGAGCAAAAGGGAGATACTTAATCAATAAAAAATATAAGAGATGTAGATGAGATTATAAGAGATTTAGACGGGGCTTTTTTGATAACGTATTATAAATAAATGCAATATCCTCTTATAGAAAGCAGGCATCTCGTCGGTTCAACAGGCCATTTTCCAGAGAGAGCAGAAGCACCATAAAAAACGAAACCCGATAGCTTGAATTGCTTCAGGGGCTACCGGGAATAGTACTGATACAGTGTAAGATGAAAATCTGAATTATACAAACCATGCTGCAATTTTCACCTGCATCCTCACTCCCGCCTCTCCAGAATGCTCCCGTAGCTCTCCTTTGCCAGTATCAGGTATATCGTTTTCT
The DNA here is from genome assembly GCA_903994525.1 of uncultured Chlorobiaceae bacterium. Lineage (GTDB taxonomy): Bacteria > Bacteroidota > Chlorobiia > Chlorobiales > Chlorobiaceae > Chlorobium. The sequence goes on along the minus strand of CAJEXW010000023.1, from coordinate 11,116 downwards.
GGAAACTCGAACCTTCGTCAGCTTTTCAAAAAGCGGTGGTCTCCTGTCAGGCACTATAGAGCGGTAGCCCCGAAAACAAATAATTCTCCTTGAGCCTTTGATTCAGCTTTCGACTTTGCTTTGCTAATCGGATTGAGTGCGCAAGTGGCCTTATTAATGAAGTAATTTGCGTCATTCTTGCTCAATTCATCCAAAACACGCTTCATGGTTGCAGAGCTTTGTCCATCAAGGAACCTGATGGCAGATGAAGAGAGGTAATCCTGATTGATCTCAAAGGTTATCCATTTTCGCCTGAGAGCTTCTGTGGTGAATCCGGTGGTGTTTGAACCTCCAAAAATGTCGAGCACAACATCGTCCTCGTCGGTCAGCATCTTGATAAAAAATGCGGTCTGACGGGAATCTTGCTGGATGGCGTTCAATGCCGAGTTCCTTGCATATCTGCAGATAGCTCGAGTTGCTCTCGGGATTCGGTATCGAGAGAAGGTTGGAAGAAATTGCTCCACCGTTATCCTTGCCAAACGCGTCACTGATGTCATGGCCTGATGGGCGTTATTTTGGTGTGTAGAAACTCTCCGGGTCCTCAATCAATTTTTTCATAAGATCAGAAGGGGGAGTCAGTACCTTCCTGACATCGGCTTTCGGAAAGTTGGTTTTACTCAACCACCATACCGTATTGACAGAATCTTTTGCACGAAGCTTTCGTTTGTTGACCCATTCAATTGGTGATGGCAACTTTGCCGGATTAAACCAATAGAAATCCTCCGCCAGTTGAAACCCGATCTCATCGCAGAAGGCCAAAAGTACCCGGAAGTTGTACAGGGAACGTGATGGAACACCGGAACGATATGCTCCGCCCAAATCAAGAACAAAACTCCCACTCTCCTTGAGAACCCGAAATACCTCCTGGCCGAATGGCTTGATCCACTGGACGTATTCCGTTTCCTCAACATTACCGTAACTCTTTTGGTGCCGAAGTGCAAAGGGGGGGATGTCATAACCAAATCAATGCAATTGTCTGGCAACTCTGCGAGAAGTTCAAGAGAATTGCCGACATAAGCTTCTCCTTTGGCTGTATGGTAAAGAGGTGTGCTCTGCATCATCAATATTCCTTTAGGTCGTTAACCCAGCTTGCCACGATCTGCCGCAACACACTTGCGGCAAAATAGACTTGCGGATCAGTTTGGCCGAACTTGTCTTTGCCATAGCTGATGTACAGTCGACACTTTTAAAATTTTTTGATTCAAAATTAATGAAAATTACTTTTCGTGCTTGTTTTTTATTTTCGATTCAAGCTTCTTTAGCTCATCTTCATCTTGTTTATCGGCATGTTTTGCCTCCCATGCCTTGCGCTGTGCATTAAATTTTTCATACTCGTCAAGTGCCAGTTGTTCCATTGTTGTGTTGCTGATTGATCCTTTGCCTTGTAGCAGTGCGAACTCATTAGATTCTATTACGTTATTGGCATTGTTACGCCAATAATCCATTGTAGTCTCCATACGTTTTTTTGCTCGAAGTTCAGCAGTTTCGAGAAAGACCATAACCAATCGGTTTAAGGTATCAAGTTCATCAGCAGTTAAATAGTTTTTTGCGGTATAAATATCTTGTTTGCGCACAATCGTACCGTTCCATGTGTTCAGCCCCATGTTTACCTTTTCTGCATTTGCCCTCGTTGCAACGATCTCTGCGGCTGTTTGTCCGGTTACAGCGAACAGTAACTTATTTTGTATTTCTGCAAAAAACATTTCTGTAGCTTTGTCGCTCGAATCGTAATCGCTGCACAGTGCGAAGAGGTCTCGAACTTTTTGGTAAAAACGCTTTTCCGATGCACGTATATCTCTGATACGTTCCAGCACTTCGTCAAAATAATCTGGACGACCATCGGGATTTTTCAACCGTTCATCATCCATGATAAAGCCCTTTACCATATACTCACTGAGGTGACGATTAGCCCATTGTCTGAACTGTGTCCCTCGCATACTCCGCACACGAAAACCAATAGCCAATATCATTGGCAACGCATAGTGCGTAATCAAATATTCTTTGCCGTCATTGGCAGTTGTTCGGAAATTCCGAACAACTGAATTTTCATCTAACTCTTTTTCTTGCAAGATATTAGTGATATGTTCACTGATGGTTGACTTGGAGGTGGCAAAAAGATCGACCAACTGCTTTTGTGTTAGCCAGACATCATCGCCATGCGCATAGAGTGCTACCGAAGCTTTTCCGTCCGGCGTTTTGTAAATAATGAGATCGTTCGGATTCATGTTTGAATTTCAGTATACATCATGATAAGAAGGTTGGTATTCTGCTTCTTTTCCAGGCGCTTTGGCTTTGGTGGTTCAAGAATAAAGTCAAAGTCGGTTTTACTAAACCACCATACCGTGTTGACAGAATCCTTTGCACGAAGCTTTCGTTTGTTGACCCGTTCAATTGGTGAAGGCAACTTTGCCAGTGTTTCAAGATGTCACACGAAGAAGAAACGAATAAAAAATCCGGCATCTTTTGCCCGTTTGAGAAACTCCAGCTTTTCCTGGGTAGAGAATACCGTTTCAAAGGCGATGCTGATGTTATGAGCCAAGCAATAGTCTCTGGTGGCCTTTGCCTTGTTTGCAGCCTGAATCACAGCGGCAGGGGAATTCCAGTCTCCAAACTCTTGCTTTGCAATCAGATCGGGATTGATGTATTGACAATCCTCCATCCATTCGTGGCGGAGCAGTTTTTCGGTAATGGTTGTTTTGCCTGAACCATTTGGCCCTGCTACCACAATCAATCTTGGCTTTTGAGCATCTGTCATGATGGGAGGGATTTTTTTTGAGATAAAACCGCCTCGGCAATCATGTTGTTGAGTTTTTTGAAATGATCGTCCAGAATTTTTTTTGTGCGAACTCTTGCCTCTTCGCCTGCTTGATGGATTAGGAGGGCGAGATGCTTATCAGCCTCTTCGCTGTCATCCTGCACTGTTGGATTATAGGTAGCGTCTGTCTTTATGATGGTTTCGTTAGTCGTTTTATCGTTTACACCTATCATTGATATCTGTCGCCCTTTCAAGGCTTATCCGTTTTCTATCATTAAGCCCTGAAAAGGCGTTATTGGTACGGAATAAACTGATAATGTTCAAAACAGTCCGATTATGCATTACTTACAATCCGAAGCGGAATATCTTGGTGATTAATTCCCAAGCTGTTGGTATTATAGACCGAATCAAACTTCTATTTTTGTGTTATGGTTGCATGACATTGTAAAATACCAAAAATACCCGCTTCTTTAAAACATCTCTAACGCAACCGCGACACCACAAACCAAACGCCGGTCGCAATCATAATGACACTGGCAACGTGATAGAACCATTTCCGTGTTCTGTTGCTGATGGTTCACTCATTGATCGGTTTATGGTACTCACGATGCTTTTGCAGCAATTGCTTCATCTGCTAATTTTGATAACAGCAAATCCGTGTTGTAAATATCAATCAGTACAACTTCATTGCCGCTTAATTCAATAGTAAAGCCATCGCCATGTACTACTTGTTCGGGGATTCCTGAAAATTTTTTACGATAAAATAAAATACTGCCAGTTTCAGGATCGACAGTTATTTCAAGTCCTGTAGTGTTTATTGACAATCCCATCGCCCACTTCTCCTGCTGTTGTTGATAGTTGTACTGTCAGTCCTATAAACCGTTATAATTTTATTGGTTTCAATTGATATGACTGCAATAACTGGTATCGATCGAATGATAAATCCTTTGATACCTGATTTTTCAATCACATCTTCACACTCCAAAAATGTTTCAGATAATCCCGTAGCAATATCCTGTACAGATATCCCATAGATGGCGATTTTATTTTTAGCGTGTAAAGTTAATAACATCAGTCATCTTAAAACATAGAGGATATGACATTGATGTCTAATAATACGCAAATCCCCAACCATCTAAAACCCCACCACCACAAACCAAACCCCTGTCGCAATCATAATCACACTGGCCAGCCGGTAAAACCACCTGCGCATTCTACCGCTTATACTATTCACCACCTTCCCCACCAGAATCAGCGCTGGCGCGTTGCCGATGCCGAAGAGCATCATCATCAGGGCGCCTTGCAGCATTCCTGCAAAGGGGTGAGGTGCCTCCATGGCGGCGCGGGCGGCGGCGAGGAGGGCGGTGTAGGTGAGGCCGCAGGGGAGAAAGCCGAGGACGATGCCCATGGGGTAGTAAGCACCGATGGAGCGGGGGGCTTTGAAGAGGGCCATGATCTTTTGGATGAGTGAGTTGCCGGGGGTGCAGCTCCTGGTTGAGGAGCTTCGTGGAAGCCACTCTGCGGTGGAGAGGCCCATGAGGATGATGGAGAGTCCGGCGATGATCATGATGGCTCGCTGGAGCTGCTCGATGGAGGCGGTAAGGACAAGGAATGAGCCGGAGAGGCCGACAAGGGCGCCGAGGATGGTGTAGGTGGTGATTCGCCCGAGGTTGTAGAGCAGGTGATGAAGCACTCCCTGCCGGGTTTCGCCGACGGTGAAGGCGGCAACCACCGGCCCGCACATGCTGATGCAGTGGCCGAATCCTCCGGCAAGTCCGGAGAGGAGCATGGCGAGAAGGGGGGCGCTGCTCATGGGCTCTTCCTCTTTGCGGGCGTTCTGAGCCTTGGGGGCTTTGCCGCTTTTGCGGGCTCGTCGTCATCGTCAAGCATCCGGTATTTCGGCGCTTCGGGGTCGTCGAACTGGCCGCTTTTGACGGCCCAGATAAAGAGGCACCATGCGGCGACGCCGACAAAAAAACCGATGCCGATCAGGTAAAAGGTGGTGCTCATGGTTGTTTGGTCACAGGTTTTTCAGCCGCAGGGAGTTGCTTACCACAACAAAGGAGCTGGTCACCATCAGCAGTGCGGAGATGATGGGGTGCAGCACCCCCGACACGGCAAGTGGCAGCGCTATGAGATTATACGAAAAGGCCCAGACAAGGTTCTGGCGGATGATGGAAAAACATCGCGAGGAGCTTGTGTCGAGGGTGTTGATGAGCCTGAGATCGTCGTTCAGGATGGCAACGCTGGCGCTCTCCAGGGCAATGGCGGAGGCGTGGCCGAGGGTGATGCCGATGTCGGCTTCGGTCAGCGCTGGTGCGTCGTTGATGCCGTCGCCGACCATCATGACGCACGCTCCCTTTGCTTTCAGGGCGCGGATTACCGCTGCTTTTTCGAGGGGACCAAGCCCGGCCTGCACGTCGGTGATGCCGCATCTGGCGGCGATGTAGCTCGCCACTCCACGGTTGTCGCCGGTCAGCATCGCTTCGTTCACCTCAGCGTCACCATCAACCACCCTGCCGTCAAGCGGAATCCGGTCGCCCGGGATGATCTCAATCATCTCGCTGCTTTGAACCGCTGCTACTGGTACCATGCTGGTTTCGCCACTCTCCTCAATCCTCAGTGCCTCATGCGGTTGCAGCTCAGTCAGCTCGCCAATGGCATTGCCCGCCTTGAGCCTGCCTCCAGAAACCGGCCAAGCAGAATAAAGGTGATAATCATCGAGGCTCACCTCTTCACCACTCCAGGTGATGGTTGCTTTGTGGGTGGCATAGTTCACCCTGACGGAGAGCTGTCATGACCGTCCCATAAACCCCCAGGATGTACGATTATGCGTGAGCGGCTTTGTTCAGTATTTCGGATGCCCATTGGTTTAGGCTTTTACCTGCTGCTTCTGCGGAGGCGGCAACAGCCGCATGGATTTCCGCGCTTACGCGGATAAGGAGTTTGCCGGAGTAGGGTTTGTTTGGTTGCTGACCAAGTGCTTCACAGGCGGATAGATAGCCGTCAACTGCTTCCTGGAAAGAGTTTTCCAATTCGCTTACCGATTCTCCATGGAATCCGACAATATCTCGTATCCCGATGATGTGGCCGACAAAAATGTGGTCTTCTGCGTCAAATTCAACACGAGTAGCGTAGCCCTTGTATGTCATTCCGTTCATGGTTTTACCCTCAATTCAATTAAAAAGTTACGGGCATCCTTTACCCGATACCGGAGCGCAGCCTTGTCAGGGTGTGGACGATGGAAGGTGACGCGGAGGCCATCCTTTTCAAAAGTGACAATGGAACCCTTCCCTTCCAAAACTCGGCAGCCAATAGCGACCAGCAATGATTCAATTTCGCGCCATTCCATATTGCCGTTTACCTGTTCGGCAAATATGGCCTTCAGTGTCTTCCTGTGCTTGCTGTTCATGTTGATAATGATAGCAAAATATGTTAGCACTGTCAAAGAAAATATTCCATGACCCACGTAACCGATTTTGATATGAAGTAACGATTCGGCTACGTCCTGAATCGGGCTGGGCAGCTAACGATAATTAGATTGATCCGCCTATACCGCAGATTGTTGAATTACAACCCATAGAGCATGTAACTTCCAAAAAATTTAAAATATCGTTAATTCTCTTAATATCAATTACTTATGCCGTTAATATATTTTGTTTCAGCGATTTATATTGGGTCAGTATAACTACGCTGATGCCGACTTTTCAATAGAGTTCTGATGTTGGTATGATCTGATGCTGATCACACTTCATATTTTTGTATCTCACAACCCGACACAACAAGGCAACGATCTGCTTCAATCAGCATAACGTTTTTACCCGGCTGACAAGCGGAAACGCATCAGGGTTCCGAATTGATTCAATGGAAAGATCAATATCGAGTAATGGCCAATACAAGTGTTCTTGGTGATGGAGTTCAACATTACAGATTTTGCTAACAGGAGCCTCCTTGAACCAAGGGAACTCAGTGTACGGCAAAAAAAGCTCTTCTTCTCCAATCAAGAGCCAAAAGCCATAAGGTGAGATATTTGTTACTTCAACAAGGGAAGTGCTTACGCCATGCGTTGTGTATGTCATTGAGGTGCTCCGTAATCAAAGAAAAGGCTTCAGTTATTTCATGTTGAGCAAGACCTGTGCTTTTTGCCAATTCTATGTGAGGTGTCAGCCAGAATTTCGCTTCACCATGTTGGTTTTGCACATGGACGTGCATTCTTGGTTCTTCACGAGAGAAAAAATAAAACCTGAAACCGGCCTCACGAAAAATTGTAGGACTCATCTCGCTGTTTGTCTCCAAAATATACCAGTTAACTCTCTTCGTGATATAATACGCAAATTCCCAACCATCTAATACCCCTCCACCACAAACCAAACCCCGGTCGCAATCATAATCACACTGGCCACCCGGTAAAACCACCGCCGCATTCTGGCGCTGATGCTATTCACCACCTTCCCCACAAGAATCAGCGCTGGCGCGGTGCCGATGCCGAAGAGCATCATCATCAGGGCGCCTTGCAGCATTCCGGCAAACGGGTGTTGTGCCTCCATGGCGGCGCGGGCGGCGGCGAGGAGGGCGGTGTAGGTGAGGCCGCAGGGGAGAAAGCCGAGGACGATGCCCATGGGGTAGTAAGCGCCGATGGAGCGGGGGGCTTTGAAGAGGGCCATGATCTTTTGGATGAGTGAGTTGCCGGGGGTGCAGCTCCTGGTTGAGGAGCTCCGTGGCAGCCACTCTGCGGTGGAGAGGCCCATGAGGATGATGGAGAGTCCGGCGATGATCATGATGGCTCGCTGGAGCTGTTCGATGGAGGCGGTAAGGACAAGGAATGAGCCGGAGAGGCCGACAAGGGCGCCGAGGATGGTGTAGGTGGTGATTCGCCCGAGGTTGTAGAGCAGGTGGTGAAGCACTCCCTGCCGGGTTTCGCCGACGGTGAAGGCGGCAACCACAGGCCCGCACATGCTGATGCAGTGGCCGAATCCTCCGGCAAGTCCGGAGAGGAGCATGGCGAGAAGGGGAGCGCTGCTCATGGGCTCTTTCTCTTTGCGGGTGTTCTGAGTCTTGGGGACTTTGCCGCTTTTGCTGGCTCGTCGTCATCGTCAAGCATCCGGTATTTCGGCGCTTCGGGGTCGTCGAACTGGCCGCTTTTGACGGCCCAGATAAAGAGGAACCATGCGGCCACGCCGACAAAAAAACCGATGCCGATCAAAAAAAATGTTGTGTACATGATGGTTTTTCAGTCAGTGTATTACTCGGGCTATCAGTCATAATTGTCGTGAGCGTTTCGATAGAGTGAGATGCTGTTCTTGAAGCGCAAGGCTCTCTTGTCACAGGTTTTTCAGCCGCAGGGAGTTGCTTACCACAACAAGAGAGCTGGTCACCATCAGCAGTGCCGAGATGATGGGGTGCAGCACCCCCGACACGGCAAGTGGCAGCGCTATGAGATTATACGAAAAGGCCCAGACAAGGTTCTGCCTGATGATGGAAAAACATCGCGAGGAGCTTGTGACGAGGGTGTTGATGAGCCTGAGATCGTCGTTCAGGATGGCAACGCTGGCGCTCTCGAGGGCAATGGCGGAGGCGTGGCCGAGGGTGACGCCAATGTCGGCTTCGGTCAGTGCGGGAGCGTCGTTGATGCCGTCGCCGACCATCATGACGCACGCTCCCTTTGCTTTGAGGGCACGGATCATCGCCGCTTTTTCGAGGGGGCCAAGCCCGGCCTGCACGTCGGTGATGCCGCATCTGGCGGCGATGTAGTTGGCCACTCCACGGTTGTCGCCGGTCAGCATCATCAGAGCAAACCCTTTTTTCCGCAGTCCCTCAATCAGGGGAAGAGCGTCGTTACGCAGGTCATCAATCATCCCGATCACTCCGGCCAGCTTGTTGCCGCAGGCGACCATCACCACGGTTTTGCCTTCAGCTTCGAGCGATGCGGTGTGGTCGCTCTCTTCACGCTCCATCTGAACACCCTCCTCATTCATAAAGGCTTTTGAGCCCGCCCGCCAGAGAGTTCCATCAATCACCACTGAAACTCCTCTGCCCGGTGTTGCCCTGAACTGTGTTACCGTCAGCCGCTCACCCTGCCATGTAGCCACAAGGGCGCGTCCGGTGGGGTGCTCCGAGGCGGCTTCGAGCGAGGCGACATGCTGCATCAACGTTGGCGTGAGGCCGTAGTCATGCAGGTCTGTCATGGAGGGTTTGCCGGTGGTGATGGTGCCGGTTTTGTCGAGCACGACGGTGGTGGTTTTTGAGACGGTCTCAAAAATATCGCCCCCTTTGACGAGAATTCCTCTCTTTCCGGCAGTGGTGGTGCCGACCAGAATGGCGAGCGGCGTTGCCAGGCCAAGGGCGCAGGGGCAGGCGATGACCAGCACCGAGACGGCGTTCATCAGGGCGGTGACGGTGCTGGCGGAGGTGAGTTTCCAGTAAAGAAAGGTGGCAAGCGCGAGGATGATGGTGGCCGGTACAAAATAACCGGCGGTTTTGTCGGCAATGCCCTGAATCGGCGCCTTGCGTGCCTGGGCATCCTCCACCGTGTGGATAATACGGGCCAGCAGGGTGCTCGCCGCATTGCCGGTGACCTGGATTCGGAGCCGTCCATTCATGGAGAAGCTTCCGGCAAAGACATCGCTGCCCACTGTTTTCAGTACAGGATTCGACTCGCCGGTCAGCATCGCTTCATTTACCTCAGCTTCGCCATCCACCACACTGCCATCAAGCGGAATCCGGTCGCCCGGGATGATCTCAATCATCTCGCCGCTTTGCACCGAAGCCACCGGCACCATGCTGGTTTCGCCACTCTCTGCCACCCTCAGTGCCTCGTGTGGTTGCAGCTCAGCCAGCTCGGCAATGGCGTTGCCTGCCTTGAGCCTTGAGCCTGCCTCCAGAAACCGGCCCAGCAGAATGAAGGTGATAATCATCGAGGCGGTATCGAAAAATATCTCCCCCCCGTAAAAAATCATGGCAATGCTGTAGCCGTAGGCCGAGAGTGCGCCAAGCGCCACCAGCACATCCATGTTAAGCGTCAGCCGTTGCAATGAGCGGAGGGCGCTGGAGAGAAAGGGATAGCCTGAGTAGAAGAGCACCGGCGTGGCCAGCGCCCATGAAATAAGCTGGAAAGCAAGCCGGTAGCGCTCCTCAATTCCTTCAAAAAAGCCCGCGTAGAGTGCGGTGGTAAAGAGCAAAGTTTTTCCCCTTGAGATGGGATAATAAAGCCGTACATTCAGTAGTGGTTTGTTTGTCCCCAAACATTTAGAGAATAACTGTTATAATTCTTGGCTTCAGACACCTTGAACGAGGTTTACAATGAAATCAACGGTATATTTGGACACCACTATTCCCAGTTATCTTTTTGATGAGCGCGAGAGCATCAGGTTGCATATCGAAGTGACTCGGAAATGGTGGAATGAAGAGTCCCATAACTATGATGTTTGGGCATCGGAGGCAACGCTTGACGAAATCAGCGAAGGTCATTACCAAAATAAACAGGAACTTTTGACATTTGTGACTGGAATTCCGCTCTTGACGCCTGATGCGCAAATAGTTGATATAGCTCAAATCTACCTGGATAATTATCTTATGCCATGCGCCCTCAAGGGGGATGCTCTGCATTTGGCTTATGCCTCGTTTTATAAAATTGATTTTTTGTTAACCTGGAACTGCAATCACTTGGCGAATGCCAATAAACGCCAGCATATTCGTGTGATAAATGCCCGTTTGAACCTGCCGACACCGGAAATTGTCACTCCATTAGAATTATTTTCGGAGAAACCTGATGAATGATAATGAGCTTCTGATTGAAAAAGTCAAAACCCAAAAAATTCTGGACGACGTAGCTGAGCATGATCTTGTCAAATATGTTTCAGATACCCATGCCAGAATAGAAGCTTTAGCTTCTCGGTTGGAATTAAAACTGACTTATGGAACCCCAACCAAGAAGGCCGTAGCTGCATAAGAGTATATGGTTTTCTTTTCGTCAGCGTTTCAAAAAGAGGTATTCTCCTGTCAGGCGCTATAGAGCGGTAGCCTCGAAAACGAATAATTCTCCTTGAGCCTTTGATTCAGCCTTTGATTTTGCCTTGTTACTCGGATTGAGTGCGCAAGCGGTCTTGTTGATAAAGTAATTTGCGTCATTCTTGCTCAATTCATCCAAAACGCGCTGCATGGTTGCAGAGCTTTGTCCATCAAGAAACCTGAAGACGGATGAAGAGAGATAATTGAGCACACCGGAGTATAGTGTACCACCTCTACCGGAGCAAAGTGTACCAGCGATTCCGGAGCAAAGTGTACCACCTGTACCGGAGTAAAGTGTACCAGGTATTCCGGACG
>CAJEXW010000022.1 GCA_903994525.1 uncultured Chlorobiaceae bacterium | reverse complement strand
CCTCAAATAAACCTGAAACAGACAAGGGCTCTTTCACTGGTTCTAAACCACTCCGCCGAGCCGCTATAAACTCTTCGATATTACACAAAGAATACTTTGCCATTTCAATTATGACCTTTTTAGTGTTTTCCCCAATCATTCTCACAGAAAATGTTATGTTATGCTGCGTCGCAAATTTGCTATGTAAGAGCAAAACACAAATCCACACCACAATAAAGACGCACCCTCAAAGCCAAAAGAAGAGCCCTTAGCTCCAGCTTATCCGCCCATGGCTGGGCAAAATGTATGCGAATGCTTGGTATGCTACTATAAACCAAACGAATATCCTACTGATTTATAATGACTTCTTCAGGCGGAATATGACGGAATATGATGGAGCCTGATAAACCACGAACACCTCTATCGTATTCTGTAGAAACGAAAAAGGAGGAAAGTGATTATCTGCTCTCAAAAAAGGTCAAGCAAACAAAATGATAAACCGCCGGAAGACGGTCTATCATAAAAATGATGAAAGGTTGTAGAGTGGGTTTTCAGAAGAAGGAAGAGGAGTTTCCCGTCACTATCCTGGCCATTACACTGCCGAACGCTCAAACGCCTGAGCAATATCCCAGAGCAGATCGTCCACATGTTCGGTGCCAATCGAAAAGCGTATCTGCTCAGGCTTTACCCCGGCAAGCCGCTGCTCAGCCTCGGTAAGCTGACCGTGCGTCACGGTTGCAGGGTGCACCACCAGTGACTTTGAGTCGCCCACATTGGCCAGAAACGAAAAGATTTTCATCGCTTCAATAAACTTTTTGGCACGCGCAAATCCACCCTTGACTCCAAACGCCAGAATGGCCCCGGGACCTTTCGGCAGATATTTTTTTGCCAGCTCATGATAGGGGCTGCTTTGAAGCCCTGGATAGGAGATCCACTCCACCTCGGGGTGAGCTTCGAGATACTCTGCAATTTTTTGGGCGCTCTCAACCTGGCGGGAGATTCTGAACGAGAGCGTTTCGAGCCCCTGGAGAAAGAGAAAAGCATTGAATGGACTCATGCAGGCACCCAGGTCACGCAGATACTGGAGCCTCACCTTGATAATGTAGGCGATGTTCCCTGCGCCCGGATAATTCCCCCAGCGATCCCAGTAGATAAAACCGTTGTAGGCCGGATCAGGCGTTGTAAAATCGGGAAATTTGCCGCTCTTTGACCAGTCAAAATTTCCACCATCCACAATCAGCCCGCCAATGCTGGTACCGTGACCGCCGATATACTTGGTGGCTGAGTGTACAATGACATTGGCCCCGTAGTCAAACGGACGAAAAAGATAGGGTGTGCCAAAGGTATTGTCAACAATAAGTGGAATACCATGCTCTTCAGCAAGACGGGTAACCTTCTCAAAATCGATGATGTTGATCTCGGGATTGCCAATGGTTTCAACAAAGATCGCCTTTGTCCTCTCGTTCATCACCTTGCGGAAATTTTCAGGATCAGCGGGGTCAACAAAATGGGTTTTTACCCCATGTTTCGGCAGGGTGTTCTGGAAAAGGTTAAAACTGCCACCATAAAGCGTTTTGGCCGCAACAATTTCATCCCCGGTATGCGTGATGTTCAGGATGGAGTACGCTGTTGCCGCCGATCCGGAGGCTACCGAAAGGGCACCGCTCCCCCCCTCAAGAAGAGCTATACGGTTTTCAAGCACTTCATTGGTTGGATTGGTAATGCGGGTATAGTCGAAGCCAAACTCCTCCACTGAGCTGATGGCTTTGGCCTGTTCAAAATTCTTGAAAACAAATGAGGTGGTCTGATAAATCGGGACCGCACAGGCACCTGTTGCTGGATCAGGAACTTGACCGGCATGAACCTGAAGGGTATCAAAATGAAGCGCTCTCTCGCTCATAGCCCCTCCTTGTCATGCTGAAAACGGGATGATCCGGCAAAAACTATGTCGGGATCAATCGTGTATGCCGAAAGTGCTTCGTCCTGATCAATCTGCAAGGCGCTGTTGAAAATATTATTGACAATCATCAATGCTCCAAAGACCGTCAGCTCAACAATCTGCGTCTCCGTCAGATAGCCACGAAGCTTGTCGAAAAGCTCGCCGGAGACCCTGTTTGGATCAGCCGCAAGCTGACGGCCAAAGGCAATGATGATGGTATCACGATCATCCAACTGAAGCTGCTCGGGATCTTCACCGCTCTCAACTATCTCCTTCTGCATATAGGTGGAACAGAGCGTGCAGGCATTTTCCCTCGAAATTGCATTGCAGAAGAGAATGCTCAACCGTTTGCCAAGCACAGGCTTCACCTTGCCAAAAAGAGTGTACCACTCCAGCACCGCCCGCAACGCTACAGGAGAGTGCAGAAGCGTCGCTTTCATATTTGAGACAGAACCATACTGCTCCACAACTCTGTTATACTCTGCCTGAAGTTCAGGAGAGGCATCTTCATACTCAACTTGAGAAATTCTTGACATAATGTGTCTGTTTTCTGTTATAAAGACATTATTACTTCAGCTTCCGGTGACGTTTATGATGGCCTGCCTGACGATGAGAGCAATCCGCTCAATCTCCTCCTCCGGTAACACAAGTGGTGGCGCAAGGCAGATAATATCATCAACCACCCGGGTACAGAGACCGAGTGAGAGAAGCTCCTCCTTCACCTTTCTGCCAATCCCGGCACTCTCCGCATACCGCTGTTTTGACGCACGATCTTCAACAAGCTCCACACCGGCAAGAAGCCCCAACCCCCGCACCTCCCCGACATGCGTCAACTCGCTCAACGGCCGCAACTGCTCCAGAAGACGGGCACCAAGGATGGCCGATCGCTCAACCAGTGACTCCTCTTCAAGAATGCGGATATTGGCGAGCGCAACGGCGCAGCCGACAGGATGGGCCGAACAGGTGTAGCCATGCATCCAGCGGCGGGCGGGCTCAACGGAATCCATCACCTCCTTGATCGCTTTTGAGACACCAACCCCTCCAAGCGGGAAGTAGCCACTCGTAATACCTTTGGCAAACTGCACGATATCCGGCTCTACACCCCAGTGTTCAAGAGCAAACCAGCGCCCCGTTCGACCAAAGCCGGTAATCACCTCATCACTGATCAGCAGAACATCGTAGCGGTCACAAATTTCACGAATTCGGGGAAAGTAATCCGGTGGCGGAATGATGATGCCACCACCTCCACCCTGCACGGGTTCAGCAATAAATGCGGCCACACTCTCGGGCCCCTCACGCAAAATTGCCTCTTCAAGCAGATCTGCCGCAGCAACTCCAGGAGAGACATCCCTCCTTGTGGTGGTAAAGCGATAGGGATAGGGTGAATCGATATGCAAAAAGCCGTTCGCTCTGGGGCCAAAAACCGCAGAAAACTCCTCCACCCCGGTTGCTGCTGCCGCGCCAATCGTTGAGCCATGGTAGCTCAACCTTCGGGCTATCACCTTGAACTTTTCAGGTCTCCCTTGAGCTCCCCAGTAAAAACGGGCTGTCCTGACTGAGGTGTCGGTAGCATCAGAGCCACCGAGGGTGAAATAAAAGGCCTCAATATTTTTGTAAACAAGACGTTGAAGAGTCGTGGCAAGTTCGATGGCCGGCTGATTGGATGAACCGGCGTATGCCGTTGCAAAGGCAAGAGTTTTAAGTTGACTGGCAGCCACATCGACCAGCTCCTGTCGGCCATGGCCGACATAAACATTCCACATGCCGCTGAGGCCGTCAAGAAAACTCTCTCCCTCCAGGTTGGTCAACCTCACCCCCTCACCCGATACCCATATCTGGGGATCAAGGTGATCCTGGGGATGATGCTGCGGGTGAATCAGATGACGGCGATCCTTTTGAAGCATCGCTGATTTTTCATCCTGGTGTTGCACTGAAGTGCTGAATAGTAATGGCTTGGACATAATTCTTGCTCTTGTTTACCGTTTACACCTCTGAATCAGGAAGAAAGCGTGCTCGATTGAATTGTGTTTCACGGTGCATTTCATCAACAACATGAGGGTGGAACTTGTGAATCACAGCAATCCATGCAACGCCACCAAGAAGAAGGGCAAAAAAGAGATAAGGGAGCCAACTGTAGGGGGCTGGTGGCACTGGATAAAGGTTGCCAAGGATGGCAAGCCCAAGAATCCCTGTGGAGATGACCGCAATAGCAACATGCTGTGCATTCAGCTCTCCACGCCGTTTGAGATACAAGGGAGCCGCCACCGAAACAATGATGTAGGTGGTTATAAAACCGAGAGTCGCCACCGTTCCGATCCAACCGTAAATATCAAAGTCACCTGCGCCATTCAGCGAGAGAAGAGCTGCCGGAATAAAGGCAAGAACAGAGGCAATGGTCACCGCATTATGAGGGGTTGCATTGGTCTCATGTGCATCACCCGCTGCATTGTGAAAAATGCCATGCCGACTCATCAGAAAGAGAATTCGCGCTGCCGCATTGATGCTTGCCAGCACGCAGGCAAAAAAACTGATGATGGCCCCAATGTCAATCAGGATACCAAGGGAGGAGAGACCAGCCTTGTCGGCAAGAACATTGAGCGGTGCAGAGCTTTTGTCGAGCGTCACGCTGTTGCCGTAAAACCCTATAACCTGGGCATAGGAGGAGAGGACAAAAATAGCGCCAACAATCACCGCACTTCTGACAATTGCTCCGGGAATAGTATGCAGAGGGTCACGGGCTTCAGAGCCAAGCGTCGCGGCACTTTCAAAACCGGCAAAACTGAAAATTGCCAGAACCAGCCCCCCACGCAGCGCATCCAGTGAGGTCGTCTGCAGGGCAAGCTGCCCGAAATCCAGATGAAACCCATAGTTGTAGAGCGTAACACCCACAAGCACA
The DNA here is from genome assembly GCA_903994525.1 of uncultured Chlorobiaceae bacterium. GTDB lineage: Bacteria > Bacteroidota > Chlorobiia > Chlorobiales > Chlorobiaceae > Chlorobium. The sequence continues at coordinate 37,032 of CAJEXW010000022.1, read as the reverse complement.
AGGACGAGCGAGACCGAGGCAAACTCCAGAACAAGTGTCAACCTTGTTGATAGTTTGATATCCTTGTAGGCAACATACCAGGCAATCAGCACACTGAGGGCAATAAAGATCACCGCCGGAATTTGAGCACCGGTCACACTTTGAAGCAGGACGTTTGAGTAGTTTGAAAAGCCTGTGGTGACCGCCGAGGCGCAACCAACATAGGCGATAAGGAGCGCCCAGCCGGTCACACCGCCCCAGAAGGATCCAAGCCCCTCAACGGCATAGGTATAAAACGACCCGGGCGATGCCGAACGACGGGCAAACTGGTTGATCCCGGAGGCAACAAGCAGAATGCTGATGGTCGCTATCAGGTAGGCCAGCCATGTGCCACCCCCCGACACCGCAAAAACAAGGGGAATAACAACCGTCGGGGTCGCGGTTGGAGCAATATTGGCCACGGATTGGCCAAGAGTTTCAAGGGGAGAAAGTGACGCAGACTTTAATCCATACGACTCTTTGCCCCGATTTGAACTGCTTTTATCAGAGGTGCTGGCATGGCTCATAAATGGTTCCTTTTGAATGTCATGGTTGAGATTATTGACAAGCTCCAATATGCATCAGACAAGAGTGAGTGTAAATCGCCCGAATCCGGTATTCTCCCTGCCATAAAAGGGTTAGACCTTATCGCCTGGCAATCTGCCGGAGATGCACGGAGAAAAAGTTTCCCTCACAACTCTTTTCTTCTGATTCAGTATATTGGTGTCAAAAGTTTTTCTGACTCTTAACCGGATGAAGCCATGTTAGCCAGAATTCAAAATCTCTATCTCATCATTGTTGCTCTCCTTGCTATCGGCAGCATGTTCCTGCCCTTCTGGAGTTTCAACACCGACCACCTTCTTTTGATCTCCGATTCAGGCCCCTCACTGATTACCGGCACCGCCTACTCCCTTGCCTCCTCTGCCGGACAAATCTTTTCGCCATTGACGGCCATAGTCTCGATAGCAGCGATTTTTCTTTTTAAACAGCGGGAGCTGCAGAGCAAGTTGATCATGCTGGCCATGCTTCTCTTTCTGGGTGATCTTTTTGCCGGACTGACGGCGGCTCACTTTGTCAATGAACATTTCAAAAGCCTTGGCACCATGGCAACACATCACCCTGAATGGGGATTTGTGATACTTCTGCCGGAACCCCTTCTGCTTCTGCTTGCCTTGAAAGGGGTTAAAACGGATGAAAAAATTGCCAACGCCTACAAACGACTCTAACCATGCGTATTGTCTGGTCTCTTGGTGATCCCCACGGTATCGGCCCTGAAATTATCCTGAAAAGTTTTCTGGCGTTCGAGGGCTCCAGCCACTCTTTTTTGGTTGCGGGCTCTTATACGGTGCTGGAGTATTACAAAAAAGTGCTCAATCTGCCGGTAAAACTCAAGCTGGTCACCAGTGCCGAGGAGATGACTCCGGCACGCGGAGGTCTCTTGCCTGTACTGAGCATTGCGGAGCCAGACGATATAAGGCCCGGCGAGATATCGGCTGAAGCTGGACAACTCGCCATGAAGTCCATTGCAGAGGCGGCCCGCCTCTGCCTCAGCGGGGTATGCGACGGGCTTGTCACCGCACCGATCCAAAAGGAGGCCGTTGCATTGGCAGGGTACACCGAGAGCGGCCACACCGGCTTCCTCGGCAGCATCGTTGGCGTACCCTCGCCGACCATGATGTTTTTTGATCCACTCTCCGAACTCAGGGTTGCCCTTGCCACGATCCACGAACCGATTGAAAAGGTGCCAGAGCTCATCCGTACCATGAATCTCGATGCCTTTCTCTTTAATCTCGCCTCATCACTGAAAATCGATTTTGATCTTCCTGCGCCAAGAATAGCCGTGCTCGGACTCAATCCGCACGCATCGGACGGTGGTGTCATGGGAAGTGAAGAGCAGGAGATCATCCGGCCCTGTATTGAACGCCTCTCATCACACCTCAGGGTGGAGGGTCCATTTCCTGCCGACGGCTTTTTTGGGGCAGGGATGTACCGCCACTATGATATCGTGGTGGCCATGTACCACGACCAGGGACTGCTCCCCTTCAAGGTGCTCGCCTTTGATACCGGCGTCAACATCACCCTTGGACTGCCAATCGTCCGAACATCACCCGACCATGGCACCGGATTCAATATTGCAGGAAAAGGAAAAGCCTCCCCACGAAGTTTTCGCGAAGCAACACTGCTTGCCATAACGATAGCACAAAACAGAATCAAACAAACAGAGCCCCACTTATGATCTCATTTTCTGACGTTGACCTTGAACTCGACAAAAAACTGATCTTCAGCAAATTGAACCTCACCATTCAGCAGGGAGAGCTTGTCTACATTGTCGGAAAGAGCGGCACTGGCAAATCGACCCTGCTCAAGTCGCTCTACATGGATGTACGCCCAAAAAAGGGGGAGATCAAGATTGCCGGATACAGCTCCAAAACAATCAAAAAGCGGCAGATTCCCCTCCTGCGCCGGAAGCTGGGCATTATTTTCCAGGACTTTCGTCTGCTCGAAGACCGAAACGTCTATGAAAATCTGGAGTTTGTGCTGAAAGTAACCGGCACAAAACAAAAACTGATCACGGAGCTGGTGATGCACGCCCTCGAAAGTGTCGGGCTGGAACATGCCGCCAAAATGATGCCACTGCGTCTCTCAGGCGGAGAGCAGCAGAGAATCTCCATCGCCCGCGCGCTCGTGCGTGAACCGCTGGTCATCCTTGCCGACGAACCCACCGGCAACCTCGACCCCGACACCTCGCTCGAAATTCTCGACTATCTCAAACGAATCAACCAAAAAAACATCACCGTCATTATAGGCACCCACGATTACGAACTGGTGCGCCACTCCCCCTCCAGAACCCTGCAAATTGTTGGGCAAAACATTGTGGAGAGCACCATGGAAAAATCAGCCACAGGCTTCCGCCCTGCGGTAGCATCATCCTGAACCTTGAACACCTCACGAACACCCCGTCGTCATGCCGCAATCCTCGCAAACCTTGCAGGTGCCATTCTGCTTGACGCGCATGGAACCGCAGTTTTCGCACTGCTCACCGGTGTAACCCTGCACCTTTGCCTGATAGACCTGGCTCTTGCGGGTTGAGGTGTTGCTTGATGAGGGTTGTTCAGCAAAAGAGGGTTCCCTGACCGCAACATGATTGGCCACACCATTTCCAGCCTCCGTCTCCCCGCACGGCACCTCGTCAACCGCCTTGACGTGCACAAAATCCTTGCGGCCAAGATAGTCGTAGCCGATGGAGCGGAAAACGTAGTCAAGAATGGAGGTCGAATTTTTGATGACATTGTGCCCCTGAACCGCGCCAGCCGGCTCAAAACGGGTAAAGGTGAAGCTGTCAACCAGCTCTTCGAGCGGCATACCATACTGGAGCGCCTTGGAGGCAAGCACCGCAAAACAGTTCAGCAGCCCCTTGAAAGAGGCACCCTCCTTGTACATATCAATAAAAACTTCACCAAGAGAGCCATCGTCGTACTCCCCCGTTCTGAGAAACACCTTGTGTCCACCAACATAGGCTTCACGGATATACCCCTTCCTCCGTTTCGGCAGCATCCGGCGCTCGGAACGATGGTACACCTTTTCAATAATCCGCTCCTGCACCTCTTTCGGCCCTTTGGTCTCGTCAAGGCTCTCCTCGGTACCAAGCATGATAATCTCGTCAAGATCCTGATAGCTTGAACTATTAAGCGGCTGTGAGAGCTTCGAACCATCGCGATAGACCGTTACCGCCTTGACCATAAGCTGCCAGGCGGATCGGTAGACATCTCCAATTTCAGCCGTGGTGGCTGTGCCCGGCATGTTGACGGTTTTTGAGATCGCCCCTGAAATAAAGGGCTGAACCGCCGACATCATGCGAATATGAGCTTCGTGCCTGATAAAGCGTACCCCTTTTTTGCCGCACCTGCTGGCACAATCAAACACTGCGAGATGCTCATGCTTCAGGTGAGGTGCCCCCTCGATGGTCATGGTGCCACAGATATAGTCATTGGTCGCCGCTGCATCGGCCTCTGTTGCCCCAAGCGCCTGCAGCATGTCAAAATCAGGATTGTTGAGCTGCTCCTCAGTAAAGCCAAGCGCGGCGCTGAAATCCTCGCCAAGAATCCACTTGTTGAAGGCAAAACGGATATCAAAAACCGTTTCAAGCTGCGACTCCACCACGTCAATCTTCTCATCGGTAAATCCACGACTTTTCAGCCACTGCCGATTAATTGAGGGTGAACCAGCCAGCGTGCCATGCCCCTTGCAGTAGTGTTCAATATCCTCAATCTGCGAGCTGGTGTATCCAAGACGCTCAAGCGCCTTCTGCACCGACTGGTTGACAATTTTAAAATAGCCCCCACCAGCAAGTTTTTTGAATTTGACAATGGCAAACTCCGGCTCAATGCCGGTGGTATCGCAATCCATTACCAGCCCGATGGTGCCGGTGGGAGCAATAACGCTCACCTGGGCATTTCTGAAGCCATACTTTTCTCCCTTCTGCAACGCCTTGTCCCACACTTTGCCTGCTGCCTCAAACAGCTCTTTCGGGCAGTACTCCGAATCAATGCCACGTGGCTTGACCGATAACCCCTCGTACTCCGTTTCGGAGAGGTTTTGCGCCGCTCTGCGGTGGTTACGAATGACGCGAAGCATCTCACTGGCATTTGCCGCATAACCGCTGAAGGTGCCAAGATCGTGGGCCATATCTGCCGAGGTGACATACGCCTGACCGGTCATCAAGGCAGAAATTGCGCCCGCAAGGGCAAGCGCCTGAGGTGAATCGTAAGGCATGCCGAGCACCATCAGCACCGTGCCAAGATTGGCAAACCCAAGGCCAAGTGTTCTGAACTCATAGCTCAGGCGGGCAATATCCCTTGAAGGAAAATGGGCCATCAGCACCGAAATTTCGAGCACCACCGTCCATAACGCCGAGGCGTGCTGGAGCTCCTTCACCTTCATGGTGCCCGATGCCTCATCCACAAAATGGACCAGGTTGAGGCTGGCAAGGTTGCAGGCGGTATCGTCGAGAAACATGTACTCCGAACAGGGGTTGCTGGCGTTGATGCGGCCACTCTTCGGGCAGGTGTGCCATTCGTTGATGGTGGTATCGAACTGCAAACCGGGATCGGCACATTTCCAGGCGCTGAGCAGAATTTTTTCCCAGAGGTCACGCGCCTTGACAACTCTTGCAGTTTTGCCTGTCGTACGCTGGCGAAGATCCCACACCTCATCATTTTCCACCGCCTTCATGAACTCGTTGGTGACCCGAACCGTATTATTGGAGTTCTGCCCGCCAACCGTCGAATAGGCTTCCGATTCGTAATTGGAGTTGTACTCCGCAAAATCAAGCGTGGTATATCCCTGCTCAACCAGCGCAAGCACACGAATAATGTAGCTCATCGGCACCGCCCTGCTCAGCGCATTCTGAATCAACTGCTGCAGTTGCGGATTAGTTTTACGATCCACCCCGTTGGCAAGAGCCTCTTCTACAATCGCCTGAAGGAAGCGCGAACAGATTCTCGAGCCGGCCACCAGCGAGGCCACCTTGTCCTCCTCTTTCGCCTTCCACTCGATAAATTTCTCGACATCAGGATGGTCGATATCAACAATCACCATTTTGGCCGCCCGTCGAGTAGTACCGCCCGACTTTATCGCTCCTGCCGCAGAATCAAAAATTTTCAAAAAGCTCATCAACCCCGAAGAGCTTCCTCCACCACTCAGCGTCTCCCCGCCCGAACGCAGGTTGGAGTAGTTAGTGCCGGAGCCGCTGCCAAATTTGAAGACCCTCGCTTCACGCATCGCCAGATCAAAAATCCCGCCATCGTTGACCAGGTCATCATTGACCGACTGAATAAAACAGGCGTGCGCCTGGGGGCGTGAGTAGGCATCCCCCGACTCCTTCACCTCGCCGCTTGCCGGATCCACATAATAGTGGCCTTGGGCAGGGCCGGTGGTTCCGTAGGCAAAATTGAGCCCCGTATTGAACCACTGCGGCGAATTAGGAGCGCCCATCTGCCCGAGAATCATGAAGGCAACTTCGTCATAAAAGGCCTGCGCATCGTCGGGCGTATCAAAATACTGGTTCTTTTCGCCCCACTCTTTCCAGCAACCCGCCATTCGGTGCACCACCTGCCGGATCGAATGCTCACTGCCCGTCATTGGCGTTCCATCGCTGTTGGTGAGCGTGTTGCCTTGCTCATCACGCTGCACAATACCCGTCTTGCGAAAATACTTTTGCGCCAGAATATCAGCCGCGACCTGTGACCACTGCACCGGCACCTCTATATTGTTCATCTCAAAAACCTTTGAGCCATCAGGGTTGCGCAGCACCGAGGTGCGTGTTGTATATTCAAACCGGTCATAGACATTCTGGCAGGGCTGGGTGAAAAGACGGGCTATTTTCATATAAATTCTCCAGTATCAAAGTTGGGTGGAGCGAAACATAAAATATTTTATAACAGAGAGTTATATCATCTATAATAAAAAGAAAAGCCAAGCGAAGAGGCTACTCTCTTACAAGGAGCAAGACAATATAACAGGAATTTTTTCAGGCAAAAATGAGAAAGAAAATTACTTTTCCGACGATTTAATCAATGTCTCTGCCTGCTCGAGCACGAGCAGCTTCTGGTTCTACCCGCCGGGATTACGTATCTCGACGCGGTTTTTGAATAAGTCGGGGTCACGATAATCGCGATGGCAGAATGCGTTGATGAACCTCCAGAAGAGAACTTTCCGGCAATACCAGAGCAGATTCCGGTAGTTGCAGAGCAGCATCCAGCGGCGAGTCACCTACCGCTCTGGTTCGGAGCGTCACAACTTCTCCCACTCAAACTTGCTGACGTTTCTTGCTCCGGGGTCAAAGACAATGCCAATCAGATAGCGTTCGCCTTCATATTTCTCGTAATACTTCATCGTCCTGATCTGTTCAAGCGGCTCCCCGCCGGTCACCTTGAATTCAAAGAGAAAGGTTTTCCCGCCGGCCTTTATGGTCAGGTCAATTCTGCCCTTGTTGCTCACATCCTCGGCGATGATGTCCACCCCGATACTCGAAAAATAGGCATAGAGCACGCTGGCGTAAAAGCCCTCGTACCTCTCAATGTCGTTGTTGGTGTAATTGTTATAGGCGATACTGGCAAAAAGGCGCTTGATAACCGGTTCCAGACTTGCAACATCCCCACTTCTCATGAGAGCAAGCAGCTCACGGCGGATCGGCTCATTTTCCGAAACGCTGGTCACCGATTGCAGGATATAATCGTTAAAACTGGTCTGCACCTCCATGTTGGGAAATCCCAACTCATAGCCAAATCCCATATCCAACGGAATCAGGCGCTTTATGGTCAGGTAGCCTGTCTGAAACAGAAGAGCCTCCAGCCTGAGATTTTCAAGGTCAAAGCTGTTGATCAGAGACTCATTAACTTGTAATCCAATAAATTTGGGGATGAAATAGCTGTTCTTTTTGATGAGCTCAATCAGAAATCCGGGCGTTCCGGTCTCAAACCAATAGTTTTTGAATGTACGCTGGTTTCTGATAAAGAGCAGAATATCGAAAGGGTTATAGACCTTGTCACCCAAAAAATTATAACCATTGTACCACCGTTTGACCTGCTCCATATCCACCCCTTCGAGATAAGGAGTAAAAGAGCTCTCCAGATCAAGCTGGGTGTACCCGCAGACATTGCCATAGTCAGGGTTGAGGCTGATGTCTTCGAGATTGTTCAGGCCGCTGAAGAGCGACACTTTGGAGAATTTGCTCACTCCGGTGAGAAACACAAAGCGCAGATACTCGTCGTTCTCCTTGATTTTTGTATAAAAGTCACGCATCCCATCCCGAATGATGAGAGCCTCAGGGATAGTGTCAATATTGTCCAGAATCGGCTTGTCATACTCATCAATCAGAATAACCACCTTCTGATGATATTTTTCCCAGGCTTTTTCGATTAATTCCGCGAAGAAGTGTTGTGCCCTGGTTCTGTTTTCACACTCCAGCCCAAGTCGCTTTTCATTGGATTTGAGGATGTACTGCAAATCCTCCTCCAGGTCGGCTTTCGAGTGAATCCCGCCACTGAAACTGATCTTGATGACCGGATATTTCACCTCCCAGTTCCACTGCTTCTCAATCAGCAGCTCACGAAACAACTCCTGATTCCCTTCAAAAATATTTTTCAGCGTGTCGAGAAACAGGCTCTTCCCAAATCGCCTGGGCCGCGACAGAAAAACATATTTAAAGCGGTTAATCAGGCTACAAGCAATCTCCGTTTTGTCGATATAGAGATAATCCTCATTAATGATCTCACTGAACGTCTGTATCCCTATCGGCAGCTTTTTCATCGTCATCCTCCATTTAACTCATGATCCCATAAAGGGTATCGACACTCAAACACATCAGCTACAGAGCGTAATACTTTTTTACTACACGCCAAAATATAAAACTTTTTGACCGGAAAACAGAGTGGGACAATCACGTAAAACGAACGGTTCTCTCATTGCTCAAGCATGGCATCGAGCAACGCCTGAAGTATGAACTCGATAAAGGAGGTCGAATCCTCCACGTTATTGGCTGCAAGACACTGCCAGCACAGACCGATAAAATACGATTACTTCGCGGGTATGCTCTTCAGCGTCTCAACAAGAAAGTCCCAGAATTTGCTGACAGATGGAATGTTGACCTTTTCATCGGGCGAGTGCGGAAAGCGAATGGTGGGGCCAAAGGAGATCATGTCAAGATCGGGATAGGTGCCCCCCAAAATCCCGCATTCGAGACCGGCATGTATGGCTGTTACGTTTGGGATATTCCCGAACCTCTGGTGATACACTTCCTGCATGATCTTGAGGATGGGCGAATCAGGATTGGGTTTCCAGCCGGGATAGGCTCCATCAAAGAGAGATGCAGCGCTGGCAAGATCCGAAATGCTTTTCAGCATGATTTCAAGATCATCTCTGGCGGAGTCAACCGAGCTTCTGAAGAGATGGTCAACCGTAATCGTTCCATTTCCGGATGTTACCATGGCAAGATTATTGGAGGTTTCCACCAGACCATCCATGTCGTTGCTCATGCGCACGACCCCATTCGGAGAGGCATAAATGGCGTTCAGCAATTGTACGAGGACGGCTTGTTCCATCACTGTCTCCGGCAGCTCTGCGGTGATCACCTCAATCTTCAGGGCAGGCTCAACGACCGACAACTCCTGCTTGATAACGTTGGTCAGCATTGAAAAATGGTCAAGAAATTCCGCTACTCTGTCAGCCGGAAGAGCGATATGAGCAAAGGATTCACGCGGGATGGCGTTGCGAAGGCTCCCCCCATTGATGGAAGCAAGCAGCAATCCACAAGTGCGTTGGCCATGAGAGAGAATCCGGTTCATGATCTTGTTGGCATTGCCACGGCCAAGGTGAATATCCACCCCACTGTGGCCACCCCGTAACCCTGTTACCTTGATTCTGAACCCTTTGGAATCAGGCGGAAGCGGTTGCCCATGATAGCGAAAGATCATCCTCCCGTTGGTGCCTCCGGCACAGCCGATAAAGAGCTCCCCCTCCTCTTCCGAATCCATGTTGATCAGAATATCACCCTTGAGCAGACCGGGTTTCAGGCCGGTGGCACCGCTCATCCCCGCCTCCTCATCTGTGGTAAAAAGCACTTCAATCGGGCCATGCTGGAACTCTTGTGATGCAAGCACGGCCATTGCCGCAGCAACCCCCATGCCATTGTCGGCACCGAGAGTCGTGCCGTCAGCCCGCACCCAGTCGCCATCAATGATTGTTTGAATGGGGTCTGCTTCAAAGTCGTGAAGCTTGTCACTGTTCTTCTGCGGCACCATATCAAGATGGGCTTGCAGAATCACACCTTTCCGATTCGCCATTCCAGCCGTAGCCGGTTTGCTGATGAGCACATTGCCAACCTCATCAACAACGCTCTCCAAACCGAGACGTTGACCAAAATCGACCATAAATGCCCTGATCTTCTCCTCTTTTTTGGAAGGACGGGGTATCTGCGTCAAGCAGTAAAAACAACTCCACACCTCCTGTGGATTGAGCAGTGCAATTTCCTTACCCATGCTCACCCCTCTCTTTTGCGCATGAGTTCAACAAGCTCTGCGGTACGGGATGCCTGTTTTTCAACGGCAATCGCAAGGCGTTCCATATCAGAACGTCGTCCGCGCTCTGTTTCGGTATCGAAAAGGATAGGTTTCTGAAACCCTTCAGATAGCCGGAAAATATGGATACAGAGCTTCATAAGCACAACATAGAGTACCGGCAGCAGATATTCACCGAAAACAACTGACATCTCCTTATAGTGCTGCGCCAATGCGGCCCAGTCTGCGTTGAAAAGCAGATCCCATTTCGTAAAAAAATAGAGATAGACCATTGGATGAAAGACCAGCAGGAGGCGCATCACTTTTGACTGCCGTTGATTTGGCTGTTCGCTTTCATACTTTGAAAGCAGCCATGGAAAATGGCCCACAAGCATGGCCGCCCTGCGGTCGTTCAGATAGCGAGCCCCCTGCAGGGCTGACTCAATAAAAGAGGAGACCTGAATCAAAAGCACCGTTGAGAGAATCATCGCCAGAAAAGAGTAATTGAACTCATCAAATTTGAATGATCCTGCAAGGTAGGGCAGCGTAATGGTTTTTGGTTTGATAATGATAAAGAGCAGGGCAATTCCGGCAAGCAGCAGCGAAAAGGTATGGAGCTTGCGGGCATGGCGGAGGCTTTCGAGCACCGCCTCAGCGCTGGCCCCCTGCATGGAGTTGCCGGGCGGATCAATCCGCAACAGGGCCGCAGAGTCGGTCACCGGGGAGTAAAGTCCATTAACGCCAACATCACAACCACGGATATCGTCATATTGTGTAAAAATATCAATGGTGCTTTTACTGAAATTAACTCCCCGCACATTTGCCTTGCTGAGGTTCGTGCCGCGCAGATCAGCCCCGCTGAGATTTGCCTCTTCAAGGTTGATACCCCGAAGATCAAGAGAGGCCAGGGTGGCACCCCGGAGATCAGGACGAACGTCCGGATGCTCACGACACCAGAGGTTCCAGGAGGAGACGCTCTCTTTGAGCAGTCGCAACTGTTCTGAATCTGCCATAGGGTTTTATCCTGGAGACATTTGGAGCATTCGTCTGATAGAGCCAAGGGCCTCAAGACGAAGTGTTTCTTCCACCACAATTTCAGGCTTCCGGTTCACCATGCACTGGTAAAGCTTTGCAAGGGTGTTCTGCTTCATCTGGGTGCAGACACCACGATGATTATCCAGCGCTTTCGGGGCGGGCAGAAAGAGTTTACCGGGTGAACGTCGCTGCATCTCGTAGAGAATACCGGGCTCTGTAGCTACAATAAACTTCCGGCAAGAGCTTGACACCGTATAATCAAGCAACGCTTTGGTTGAACCGACAAAAACAGCATGACGCAACACCTCCTCCTGACATTCAGGATGGGCTATAAGCTCCGCATCCGGCTGCTCCGAACAGACCTTCAGCATATACTCCTCCGAAAAATCATCATGCACATAGCAGTAGCCCTGCCAGAGCGCCATCTCTCTGTTGAACTTTTTGGCAATATAGGCACCAAGGTTTCGGTCGGGCCCAAAAATAATCTGCTGGTTTTCAGGAATCTGACGAATGATATGTTCGACATTCGATGAGGTGCAGGTGATATCGGAGAGCGCCTTGATCTCGGCCGTCGAATTAATATAGGTAATCACAATTGATCCAGGATGCTGCTCCTTGAACTTCCTGAACTCATCTGCCGGACAACTGTCGGCAAGCGGGCATCCGGCATGGGCATCCGGCATCAGCACCTGTTTATCGGGATTCAGTATTTTGGCGGTTTCAGCCATAAAATAAACTCCCGCAAAAACAATCACATCAGCATCATTTTTTTCGGCAGCCCTGGCAAGAGCGAGACTGTCACCAACAATATCCGCCACCTGCTGTATCTCTGGAACAGTGTAATAGTGAGCAAGGATAATGGCGTTCATCTCTTTTTTCAGCACACCAATCTTCTGAAAAAGTTCCTGGTGAGAAAAGGTGGCAGGGCTGTGTGATGCGAGGTCTCTGGTCATGATCAAAATATTGTCAGTTTCAAAGCAAAGGTGAAGAGGGGCAACTTATCGAAGGTAGTAGTCCAGATCGTCATCCTCCCTGATCAAGAGCAAGATAGCTGCATTCGGAACAATAATATAACGCTCATCGTCATACTCAATCTCATAAGAGCTGTTCTGGATGAAAATTGCCATATCACCAACCTTTGCCTGAAGCGGTATGTACTGAGCTACTGCAACATGCTCTTTCCATGGCTCATCTGACTCCGGCGGTGGGCCAACAGGATAGCCCGGCCCTGTTTTGATGATATATCCCGTCTGGATCTTCTCTTTTTCCTGAACGCCTGGAGGAAGATAAATGCCAGATTTTGTTCTTTCGCCAGGAGATTTTGGTTTGATTAATACTCTGTCACCGACAACAACGAATTTATCTGTTATATTTGCAGGACTCATCCTATCCACTCTATTTTGAATAAGTTAATAATCTCAAAAAACCATCAACGGAACAAGGGCGGAACAAATTATTAAAAAATCATCAGTTCACGGTGATTAGAATTGGGTAAGATAATGAATGAACGCTCCATTACAAACGCTACACCAAGAGGCCCCTGCATACAGCATACTTTGTATTGTCCATGAAAACCTGGTCATTCGCTCCCTGATCCACATACTTCATGCCGTATCTGAGCACATTATAAAAGAGTGTCGTTAATTTTCTGGCAATTGCGGTTATAGCTTTCGCTTTGCCAAATTTCATGCAGCATGAACTTGCTATATTGGCGTTGACAGAGCCTCCCTGTTTTGAGACCACACAACATCGAATCCACCTCACTGGGTGCGGCAGACCTTGCCGAGCTTCAAGCTGGCATGTGGTCTTCGGCTGAGACGCTCAAGAGGCTGAATCCGGTTGAGAGATCTTTTTTTTCCCGACAATAGGGATTCATGAAAAGCAGCAGGTATTGCATGGAAGACAGAGGGCTGTGCGGCAGACCTTGGCAAGCTACTGGATCGGTGTCGAAAACTGGGGGAAAGGATTCTGCACAGAAGCTGTTTCGCGCATGATACAGTTTGCTTCCGAAGAGCCTGGAATCACACGCATCACCGCCCTCTGCTTTGCCCGAAATCCAGCATCTGCAAGAGTTATGGAAAAGGCCTGGCCTGAAACGCGAAGGATATCTGGTTCAGCACCTTTTCAAAAATGGGATGTATGAAGATCTGCTGCTTTATGGGCTGGTGCTGCCGGAAAGGCAACCCTTTATTCAAAATCCTCAACCACTGGAGAAACAAACTTCTCCATCACCCCGCACGACGAAGTAAAATCAGCTTCAGAAAAAATCTCCATGGTAAAGACACGACTGGCCAATGGCTGACGTGCAAGTTCTACCATAAGCAGCTCAAGCACTTCCTGTTTCAGAAAGCTCAGAGAGTTGTGATCTTTTCCCTCAACCGTGCCATGGACATGCAGTACCTTCGCTTTGGGCAGGTAGCACTTGAGATAGTCGGCTGTCGGAAATCCGTAGTATTCGAGATGGCCCACATCAAGTGCCACGGAGAGGCCGAACTCCTCGACGACCGGCCAGACAAGTTCAAAGGGGTAGTTAAGATTTTCGGCACAGAAGAATGAGGCAGGTTCATCGGTACCATTCAGCAGCATCACGAGGGAATCGCGCAGTGCCTCGGAAAAGCGTTGCTGCTCATCCGCAGAAAATCCGTTGATATCAACACCCGCGCCCGCTTCAAAGTGCATCACGTATGCAGATTTCGGCAGATCACGGGTCAACTCAATAATCCGCAGGCATTTACCAACGGAGCGCTCCCGCTCTGCGCGGTCGGGATTGCCAAGATAGACGTCAAGCGGCAGGTGAACGGAATAGGTGAGCGACCACTCATCGGCCAACTCCCCCAGTTTCTGCAGATCAGCGGGTGAGGGCAAGTTGCTGAATTCATCGGATTCAAACAGCACCAGCTCAATATCATCAACCTTCTCCTTGAGATACTCCACATTGGGAATGATGTCGGCAGGGATGATGTAGGAGCTTGTCCCGAAGCGAAAAGGAAAGCGCTGCTTGAGGATCATGGTGGTCATCGGTCTTGGTATTGTTGAAATCCTCTCATATTTCGAGCAAGGTAAAAAGCTCTGACTTTGCTGCTTTCTTGTCAAAGGTCAAAACCTTGTCACACCCTGACAACTCCGCATCACAGGCAATCAAAAGATCCGAAAGATCAAGGTTATTATTTCGAGCTTCAGCAATAAACCTCCTTATGGCGGGTTGACCATCAAAGCTTACTATTGGCAAAAGCAAAAGCTCTTCAATGGCATTGAGGATGTCGTGCCGTGCAATTCCATACACAGAATCAAGCACCAAGATCAGTTCAAGAAGAACAGGAATTGAGACAAAAAAGAGAGTTTTATCAGCTTCGGCTGCTTTAAAAAGACGATAAACACGCTCTGCCTGTTCCTGATTGTCACGAACAAGAAAGCGAACAAGTATATTGGTGTCAAGTGCTTTCACTGCCCGTCATGCTGAAATTTTTGGCGAAGCGCCTCATTGATTGCTTCGATTGAAAGCGCTGCCCTGTCAGGTTTAAACAGTCTGCCATAAAGATCGTCAACGTTTTTTTTCACTGGCGTAACAACCAGTCGCCCCCCTTTTTCAAAAGTAAACTCAAGCCTGTCACCAGAATGTAGTTCAAGAAGATCCCGAATCTCTTTCGGAATGGTGACTTGTCCCTTGCTGGTCATGGTTGTAATGGCCATATCTCTTCTCCTTACGTTATTTCTTAAATCTTACCCTGGGTAAGGAAATATAGAAAAATATTTTACCCTAATAAAAGGAGTGCCCTTTTAATAAATAAAAATGCTCAAATCTGCCTTTAATAAAGTCAGTTATAGAAATGATCGGAAAGATAGACTGTGGAGGAACTGGTCCCGAAACGAAATGGAAAGCGCTGCTTGAGGATCATGGTGGTCATAGGTTTATTGTTATCAACGCTCCCGAATGTAAGCATTACTGATGTTAATTGCTGAGAACCATGTTTGCGGCCAAATCAAAGAGTAACCACCGAATGACATTTGGCCAAGATGAATCTTGCTGTTGTCGGTTGTTACCAGAACATTTTGGCGTGCGGCGGTTCGTCGGCATAGGACGCTGAATAGGCCATCTGCTCGCGGTGCAGCGACTCATTTGAAGCGATAACATCGCGAGTCTGACGCGAGATGTCCATTGAAACCTTTCTGGCAGCATCACGCGTTGCTGATTTCACATCAGTTACAAAACTCTTTGCCTGCAAATAATCCGCATGCGAAAGGCTTGTACCCCATACATAATTGCTCATAGGTAATCCATTTTCTTTTTCCATTGAACATTTTCAAAAATGGATGCGATGAGGATCTGCTTCCCTCTGGCTTGGTACTGCCGGGGACGGCAATAAAGAGAGAGGCAACTCAAACCAAATTGTCAGATGTCGCGCTTATACACATCTCGACAATGGGCAATTCTCAAAATGATAACTTCTGCATCCAAAACACAGTAAATTACTCTGTAGTCACCAACCCTATATTTCCGAAGGCCAGCAAAGCGACCTTTTAAAAGCGGATTCGACTCCGGGTTCTTGACAAGTTCTTGCTCAATCTGATCACATATCCGTTTTGCATCTGATCTGGATAACTGCCGGAGGTCGCGTTGAACCGACTTCTTGTAACCAACACTATATGCCAAGAGAGTGCCTCATCTCTTTACCTGAAATGACAGGATCATCCGCATCATGGAGGCGGTCATAGGCTATCTGAACATCAGCAACCTCCTCAACATAGGATTCCAAAGCCTTCTGTATAATGAAGGAACGAGTTCTCTCGCTCTCTTTCGCTATCCCCTCCAATCGCATCACCAGCTCATCTGGTAATCTCACAGATATTGCAGTATTCATGGTGTCACGCCCCTTATTTTTAATTGCCAAAGTAATAAAAATCATCTCGTGTAGTACAACGTAATACAATTACTGTTGAAAGACAAGTTCGAGAAACTACCCGGGAGGCAACTTGTAAATGGTCAGGCTCTCTGACGATAATAGTCAGGAGATGCTTATCTTTTCAAAGCACTTCAGGGAAATGATTATACCTCGGAATGTGGATAAAAATTGGGTGCATCGAAAAGGAGGAAAGCATGAAAATAAGCGTTGATAAAGAGAGTGACACCCTCTATTTCTGGCTTGATGAGAGCAAAATAGTTGAATCTGAAGAGGTGCGGCCTGGCATCATTCTTGATTTTGATGAAAATGACCGTGTTGTTGGAGTAGAGTGTCTCAACATCTCATCACGCGCAACGGAGGAAGAGCTATCAACCATGGAATTTCAGTCGCCGTAACACTATCACAGTAATTCTACAGGAATGATATGATAAAATGAAAAAATGCTAACATTTGAGTGGGATAACAAAAAAGCTCAAGCGAACGAACAAAAGCATGGTATTTCTTTCGAAGAGTCCAGTTCAGCCTTTGCCGATCCTCTGTCGTTGACACTTCACGATCCCCTTCATTCTGCAAATGAGGAACGGTTTGTCCTTATTGGAGCTTCTCATAAAAACCGTATCTTGGTGGTGGTTCATACAGAACGAGGCGATACTCTTCGAATAATAAGCGCCAGAAAAGCAACGAAAAACGAGAGGTCATACTATGAAAGTAATGCAAAATGATCATGACCTGTTAGAGGAATATGATTTCAGCAAGGGCGTAAGAGGCAAGTACACAAACAAATACTCGGAAGGGACAAACGTCGTTGCTCTTGATCCTGATGTGGCAAAGTATTTTCCTGATCACAAATCTGTCAATGATGCCCTGCGGTCACTTCTGCCTGTTGCGGCAAGGCATGAAAAGAAAAGTCCTGAGCAGTGTGGTTGAACTCTTTATTGGGTTGACTTGAGCGTGCAATGCGTCACATCAGCCGCTGATTGATGCAACGGGCTCCTCTGTGGCCTCACACGACGAATCTTAAGCTCATGGGGATCATCGGTTTTGGTACAGTTGAAGATGAGTCATCAGTTCAGACATCGAGTGCCAGGCCTTGGCACCACTCTGCATCAGGCGGGTGGTAAATGCAAGGGCAGCTTTCCCCTCGGTGTAGTCACGAGTGGTAATACCATCGGCAAGAAAAACCGGCTTGCCACTGTTGAGCGCCGCTTCGGCAAGCGTCAGATTGACAAGGTTGCCTGAGCCAAACGGCACCTGACTGAGAATAACAGCATCGGCATCAGCCACCATCTTCAGTGCCTGTGCAATAGCATCAGAACCAACCGGCGAAAAGGGCTGCTCCAGCATCGCCGGAATGTTGAGCGCCCTTGCAGCTTCAGCATCGGAGTCGAGACGGTTGAGGACACCGGTGGTCACTTCGTACCCCTCAATCAGCAATCTGCGATAAAGTTCAATGCCGCTTCCGCCTCCGGCAATAACATGCACACTCTTGTTCAGCTTCTGGCGATGCCGCAGGCTGTCAATCGCTCCTGTCACCTGCAGATAGCCGGTGTAGGGATCCTGCTGCACATGGAGGTCGCAGTTGTAGACGCGGCTCAGCACCTCTGGCTCCAGCACCTCAACCGGCGTTCCCGCCTTTACCAGAGTACCAGACTCCATCAGCAGAAAACGGTCGGAGATACCTGCCGAGAGGGTGAGATCGTGGCTCACCAGCAGGATGGTCATCTGCTTTTCGCGGTTGAGGTTCATCAGAATCTGAAGCACCTCCTGACGGTGGTTGATATCAAGGTGGGAGATCGATTCATCGAGCATGATGATTTTCGGATCCTGCGCGAGCACCATCGCCAGTGCAACCCGCTGCTGCTCGCCACCGCTCAACTCCGTAAAAAATCGCTCCCGCAAATCGAGCACATCGGTGTAGATCATGGAGCGTTCGACAAGATCGTGGTCAACCGAAGAGGGAGTTCCCCACCGCCCCATGGAGCTGATTCGACCGTTCATCACAATCTGATCGACCGTAAAAGCCATCGGCGATTCGATTTTCTGCGGCACCACGCCCAGCAGGGATGCGCGCAGAGCTGGTTTGATATGCTGCACATCCTGACCAAAGAGTTCAACCTTGCCTGAGAGTGGCTTGAGAAGAGCTGCGGCAGTTTTCAGCAGAGTGCTTTTTCCACAACCATTCGGGCCAATCAGCGAGACGAACTCTCCTTCACTGACGGAAAAGCTGACGTTGTCGAGCACCTTTCGCTGCTTGTACCCGGCAGAGACGTTCCTGAAGGTCATTGCATCGTGCTGCATCATGCTATCCATGCCTGTTTCATTCTCCGCTGAAGAATAATGAGAAAAAAAGGCCCGCCTGCAAGCGCGGTCACCACACCAACCGGTATCTCAACCGGAGCAAGCAGGGTTCGGGCCACGGCATCGCAGACAACAAGAAAAACACCCCCGCCAAGCGCGGCAAGAGGAACAAGCTTTCGGTGGTCAGGCCCGAAGATGGCACGCATAACGTGAGGCACAATGAGGCCGACAAAGCCGATCATCCCGGAAAGGGAGACCGCGATGGCAGCCAGAAGCGTCGCAAACAGCAGACCGATAACAATAACCAGATCAGCATGAAGCCCCTGATAATGGGCCATCTCACGCCCAAGCGCAAGCGCATTAAGGCGTGGGGAGAGGAGCCATATTCCAGCAAGCGCCCCGAAGAGCAGCGCAGCCGAGAGGAGCTGCTGGCCTGCCGAGACTGGCTGGAGACTGCCAAGCATCCACCAGATCACATTGTGCATCCCCTCAACGCTTGCGGTCGAAACCAGAAACATGATAATGCTTGAGCAGATTGAGCTGACAATAACACCGCTGAGAATAAGACTATAAACGGATGGCTGACCCGTTGACCCCTGGCTGGCGATGCCGTACACCACCATCAGCGTTACCACCGCCGAAAGAAAGGCGACAACCGGCAGGCTGAACGAAGCAACAACTCCAGTCCCGGCAAGTATCGTCAAAGTGGCACCCAGACCAGCCCCGCCACTCACTCCGAGCACATAAGGTTCTGCCAAGGGATTACGCAGGAGTGCCTGAAAAACCACCCCGGATGCCGAGAGCGCCGCACCGGTCATCATCCCCATCAGGAGACGGCTGAACCGAAGCGAGAGAATGGCGCTGCCCGAAGGCGACTCAAGATCAGGAATTCCGATACCAGAAGGGCCAAGAAGCATAGAGAGAGCAAGCAGCGCCATGAGCGCCGCAAAAAAGAGCAGCATCCTCAACCCCGCCCTGCTGCGAGTTTGCGTGGTAAAACTGTTATCAGCACCAACCGCAGAATGCTTGATACGCTTCATACCCATCAATCCTCAACACCCTTCTGCGCAGGAATACCCTGCTGATACCCATGTTTAATCATCGTCATCTCCGTTACCGTATCAGCAACCGCAACAAGCGCTTCGGGAGCATTGCGGCCCGTCATCACCACAATCTTGCCATCCTCAGCCGAGCGAAGCGCCTCAAGCAGCGGCTCGATGGGGACAAGATTCTGGCCAAGCGCAAAACAGAGTTCATCAAGCACTACAACATCATAATCAGGAGAGGCAAGAGCAGCAATTGCCACATCAAGCCCTGCCCGTGCGGCAGCTCTATGCTCCTCCATCTTCGGGCTCTCCGGATCGCGAGGAAGAAATCCTTTACCGAACTGCTCCCACTCAACTCCTTCGAGCTGACTGAAAAAGCGCTGTTCGCCAACAGCATCATCAGATTTTACAAACTGGATCACTCTGGCTTTCATACCGTGGCCGAGTGCTCTTGCCAGCATTCCAAAGGCCGCTGTGCTTTTGCCTTTACCGTTTCCGGTGAAGAGGAGGATACGTCTTGAGGTCATGGGGAGATGGAGATTATAAATTTAATTTTTACAAAATGTTTTCTCAGTATAGTCGATACTTATATTCCGTAATATTTTTTTAATTCACCCAATGAGTAATTATGATTTTGGGTTAATTCATTCACAGTCCATTGCGATTGATATGTATTAAATACTCTTAATGAATTTGGAAATGTGTTAATATTTTTTGAAAAATATTTTTCATGTTTTTCGGTATAATCCAAACGCCCTTGTGAGGAATTTTTCCCTCGGCCAAGCAATATTAGATTTCCTAATTTATCGGTTAAATCCGCTCTTTGGATATCAGTAAAATCAATTTTCCATTTACTATTATTTTCTGGCGTTTGTGGAAGAATATGTTCGACTGTTATCTGACGAAATCCACTCCATTTTGTGGTTTTATTATCATTCAAAATAAAATCCAATTTCAACAAAATATTTTTTACAAATTGTCTTCCATATATTTTATTATCAATATTTTTAAAAAAATTATTTTTATTAAAATCAAATAATGCGGTATTAAATAAATCAAAAGGGCTATTATATATTTCAATTCCTTTAATAATTGAATTCATATTTTCAATCCTTTCCGTTGGGGTTAATTGACTAATCCAATCACCTGTAAATTTTTTATCCAACTGTAAAAGGAAATGATAAATTTCGTTAGAATTAAACTTATCAAAGTAAGAAAGCAAAGGAGGAATCCAATCGGTAGATGGTAATGTGGTTTTCATGCAAAATATTAAATTATTGAACTCGAATCCATTAGTAAATCTGTGATTATCGTTTTCAAATAATTCATCATAATGCGAATAATATTTAACAAGCAAATCAAACGTTTCTTTTCCTCTTTTTAGTAGAGGCGGTTTAGTCTCCCCAGTTTTTTTATCTTTTTCTTTAGGTTCATATATGTTTTCAAACTCTTGCAATAGATTTAAACGTGCTTTCTCTTTTACGACAATGGTTCTAATAAAAGATAAGAAACGATCAAAATTTTCACCTAATTCAGATTCTAATTCCTCCCATTTTATAGCATATTTGATACGATCATCCTCTACTATATATTGAAGATTTTGAGCTTTTAGTATATCAGAATGCCTTAAAACAACACCTCTATTATTTAAAATAGTAAACAAACGAAATGCATCATCTAGCTGTTCTGAATAAACGTATATCATCAATACACGTTGAAGCAAATAAGGAAAAAAAGAATCAATATTATTATTTTTTTCAAAAAATTCTTTAATCACAACAATAGCAATCGCCATGTTTTTAATTGAAATATCAGAAGTTGAATCTATAAGTTTAATTATTTTATCCAGGTTATTAATAATACTATTTTCAGGTCTAATGTATTCATCAATAAATTGTTCAACTTCTGGACGGATTTTATAAAATAATCTAATTCTCGCGGGGGTATTCGTATCTTTATTTTCTTCTTGATAAATATAGTTTTGACAATTCTTTTTCCTTTGTTCTTTTATCTCAATATCTCTAATTACAGCAAAGATCAAAAACAAGGTAGTGATACGCTGCTGACCATCTAGTAAATCATTTTCATCAAAAAGCTGTATAGCATTAGATTTTTTATATTGATACACAAAAGAACCAAAGAAATAGTCATTGTTCGGAGTGTTTATTGCTGCATAACTTATATCATCAAGTAAATCAATAACTTCTTCTTTAGACCAAACATAAGGCCTTTGATATTCAGGTATTCTATACCATTGCTCAAACACACCTTTGATATAAATTTTACCTGTTTTAATTTCCGTAGTCATTATATTTAATATTAATGAATTAAAATTTCCAACTGCACTGAATTAGCAACTATACCCACATCAGTCGTTTCGATACGCGCTTCGCGCTACTCAACGACCGATTCATGCTTCTTCTTCCATACCTTTTTCGCAAGCTCCGGCAAATCAGAATATTTACCGTCAATCAATGCTTTTTTCTTTTTCCTGCTCCAATGCTGCACCTGCTTTTCTCTGTAAAAAGCTTCATCTATTTGCAAATACTCTTCAAAATAGATCAATTCAACCGGCACTCTCTTTTTTGTATAATTTGCACCCTCGCCATGCTGATGTTGATAGGAATGATTTACAAAATGACGGCACTTCCGGCATAATAGCTACCATCAAAACATTTTAAGATATACATTTATTAAATTCATTTTCAATTTCTTCAATACTGGGCAAACTCGATTTTAGTTCATCAGGCAAGATTTCTGTGAGTTGAAATTCGCTTACACCCATCGGTTTATTGATGTCTCGCAGAGCAAACTCGGTTTCAAAGTTATTCTTGTCCCTGCAAAGCAAAATTCCTAATAAAACATCCTCGCAGCAGAGCTACGAGGTATTAATTCATTGATGATCTCTTCTTCACGAAGCAGAGCTTCGGGGAATCCACCCATAGAGATTGAAGGTTGATCGGTATCTGACTTAACCAGGCTATCTACTGCTGAAAGGTAAAAATTTAACTTTTCGGCATATTCTGGAATAAATTTGGTGTTTTTTAACTCTATCACAACATAGCATTTAAGTTTTATGTGATAAAACAAAAGGTCTATATAATAATCTGTTTCTCCTACTTCCAGGTGATATTGTTGTCCCACAAATGCAAATCCTTTACCTAATTCCAATAAAAACTTTGTAAGATGCAACATCAATTGTCTTTCTATATCTTTTTCGTGAAAAGGTTTCGTCATTGTCAGAAAATCAAAAACATAGGGATCTTTGAGTGATTGTTGAGCCAAATCAGAAAGCGGTTCGGGTAATGTTTTACTGAAATTACTGATACTTTTGCCTTGCCTTTGATACAATTGAGATTTAATTTGTATGGCTAAGACATCTCTACTCCAACCGTTTTCAATTGTTTCTATAATATAAAAATGCGCCTCGTTCAGCGAATGAGATTTTGTAAATATCTCTACGTGATGTCGCCATGGAATTTTTCCACCAGCTTGGTGGAAAAATTCATCCTATTTATAATATTGATACAAACGCTTGATATTGTATAAGTTTGTTTTAGAAAAACCCTCCATATCTGGAAATTCATCCCGCAAATCTTTCGACAAATTCTGGAGCCAATTGTTGCCCCATTGGACAGTAACCGAAAGATCGTTTATCATTTTTCCTAAATCAAAATAAAATAACAACAACTCGTTATTAGCAGCATGAGCAACTTTTATTCGGGCGACCCTTATTCGTTCTTTTACCCCTTTCAGCCAATCTGAATAGTGTCTGTCATTACTCGGCGTTTCTCTCATTTTTTTTTGTGCTTGGTTTCCACTTTAAATGCCCGCTGCCGCAAGCAGTATCAAATATTGTATATAAAGAACCCCGCCGCAAGCAGCGGGGTATTTTGAAGAAAACTCTATCATACTTTACGCCTCAAGAGGCGGGGAATATGACCCATAGAGATTTAATGTTTACTGTGAATATATTTTCCATTTGATCCTTCAAATAATTGTAAGGTGTTTGCTGCAGCTAACTTTTCAGTTTCAAAAGTCCGAATTTCCTTTTGTAATTTTTCACCTTTAAACTCTTTGGCTAATTGCAATCTCCGTAAACCAATTTTGACATACTCGTCTTGTAGTTCTATGCCAATAAAGTTTCGGCCAAGTTCTTTGGCGACAAAGCAAGTTGTAAACGTCCCGGAAAATGGATCCATTACCAAATCTCCTTCGTTTGAACTTGCTTTAATAATTCGTTCAAGTAATGCAATTGGTTTTTGTGTTGGATGGTTTTCGTATTCGTCCATACGGTAACGAACTCTTGCAAACTCCCAAACATTTCCTGGCACTTTTTCGGAGTTATAAACTGTTGGCACTGATTTGCGATAGTCAATGAGTTTACGTTTTGCTCCTGTTTTTGCCTCTACCAAAATATCGTCTGTGTTAAAGGTATACTTGTTCTTATCCTTTACACAGAACAATATCGGTTCATACATTGAACCGTAATATTTTTTTGCCTGAACTCCTGAACTGTCGTAATACCAAACCAGTCGAGAGAGAATATCAATCTTGTTACGAAGATAAATATCAAAAAACGGCATAAACTGCGTTGCTGTCATGACATAAAAACTGCCATCCGGTTTCAGTTTTTGAATACACAGGTCAAGCCATACATAACACCATTCCAGGTAGGCATCTTCCGTTTTCCATTTTTCAATATGTCCGTTGAAGTTCTTGCCGATGTTGTAAGGGGGATCGGCAAATATTAAGTCCACAGAGTTGTCCGGTAGCATTCGAAGTGCTTCTAACGCGTCTCCATGAATGATTTTATGTTGTTCGCTTCCTAATATATCCATTGGTTTCAATTGAGAATTGTACTGCAAGTTACATGAAAAGTCTGACAACTCACTCTGTAATATAACCGAAGCTTCAATACACCACAGTCCGGTCACCGAGTACACTTCGAGACGGCCTTCGGCCTACTCAGTGTCCAAACTCTACTCCACCGCTGCCGGTCACCGAGTAGCGCGTATCGAGGTGACCTTCTCGCCAACCCTGCGCCTCGATAAGGCCTCCGGCCTACTCGGCGACCGAAAATAGCTACTCAACCACAATCTCTGCATCAAACTGTACTCTTGTTCTATAGGTTTTCCAGAAATATTCCCGCTGTTCAAGATTTGCTGCATGAAAGCAGGGAAACTGATGCCTGGCATTGGCAACAACGGCCTTTCGTCGTGGAAAATTATTGAACAATGCCGGATTCTCCACGATCATCCGTTTCATGGTTGCCTCAATCTGCTGCAACCCTTCAGATTGCCAAGAACCTCTCTTATTTTTCAACTCGACAAATAACAGTGTAACACCATACATCAACATGGCATCACAACGGCTCTCCATCTCTCCACTTTCACGCCATATCTCAATACAATTACCAATCGCTGTAAAAAGAATTTCGATTGAGTTATTGTTGATCACCGTCGCATTCCAGCGATCATCATTATCGAAAGAAACGGTTGTCGGTGATTGATCTTCAGTATCAACCAAACCAAATCGCTTTGCTTTGGTGATGAACTGACACTCTGCCAGAAAATAATTTACACTCATAGCTCCTCTTCAATGGCAAGCAGTGAGTCAAAAAGTTCATTGCCCGCACCAAGATATTGATTCAGATAGTTCCTGTCTGATGGAATACCCTCATAACTGCTCAACCTTCGTACTGAACCATGCAACTCATCAAGTTCATATATTGCTATATCATCTGCATGAACAGTAGCCACAAGAGGAACAATCTCATTCAATCGTTTAGAGTGATCATCTGTTGTGACTTTACACTTTAAGGCATGAGCTTTGATCGCAAGCGTTATATAATTAATAAGGTAAGGGCTGTGCGTTGTAATAATTAACCTGTTTAAAGTATTCATGTTGTTGAATTCCAGTAAACTATAAAGTATTTCCCGTTGTGACGCTGGAAATAAATTCTGTTCTGGCTCTTCAACTATATTAATAAAGGCCGTTTTATTAAACTTTGAGGATAAGACCGATAGAGCTACCCTTCGTTGCTCTTCTGACAGTGAGTCGTTTGCCCATATCTCCTCAACTCCCTTCCGAAATCTTTCCATCTCTTCGCTACTCATATTGCTTGAAATGTCAGATTGTTTCTTTACAGAGTTTGCTAAAAACCTTGAAACAAGGTAAAGTGGGACAATCGACTGAAATCCTGATGAGGCCTCTCTCAGTTGAATTTTATAATTATTTCCTTTAACATAGACAATGTCATTTAATTGTTGATACTCAACATAAACATCTTCATTTATAGGTAATTTTATCGCACCTTTCATCTCATTTTTTGCATTGTCAAACTCTGTAACAAACTCAACTAATGAATCAGATGTAAGCTTTAAGGCTTTTGGCGTTTTAACATTAGCAATAAAATTTCTTTCAGCCGGCACATACATTATTTGCGGCAAAGCGTAGTTACCTCTCTCGGCAATTTCGTTAATCAGTAAATTCCCATCAGCATATTTAAAATAATAAGAGTCTCCCTGAAACTCTATTTCCGCAATATCGTTACCCTTTATATCAAAAAAGTAATTTTCAAGACGATGATAAGCACAATAGGTCTTTCTGAAACGATTGTAATCTGTAAAATCTTTTGGTTTATAATCACCTCGGGTTAATGCTTTTTCCATCCAGAAAAATGTTGAAATCAACTTTGCTATGGTACTCTTTCCACTACCCTGATTACCGATAAATAGTGTAACTTTCCTTATATCAATCCAGCCATCATTCTCCTGACAACCTTCCTTGATTGGTCCAAAATTCTTTATTCTTATTCTGCTCATTTCACATCATTTACTGGATTCTGGTTTTCTCCGTACCATTGTATTCCATTAGTCTAAAGATTCCCTTTATTGTTGAGCTGGCTGGTCTCTTTCATCCATAAAGTCTGCTGTAAAAAAATCTGTACTGTCAATCAAATTCTGCCAGGGGCTATGATATGGAATAAGATAAAGTGTATTACCAACATTCTTGAGGTACACTTTATCATCATTTATCCGCATTTGCTTCGGAATCCTGATGGCTTGAGATCCTTTATTATTTTTAATGTCAATTGTGGCGATACCCATGGTAACAGTATTTTATGTATTCAAAATTATCAATCAACTTGAAGTATCATTTCCAATATGAACCTCCCCTGGATGTACTAAATCCCTGCCTGATACGCATGAAACACCAACTTTCGGGTTATGATTATAGAACCGGTGAATGATTACACTTCGATACGGCCTGCGGTTTACTCAGAATCCAGCACTAATATGAACATATTCAATCTTTTATCTTAGGATGATCCCTTTCTCTTGAAGGAGGCAGAAAATTCTCACCTGTTATAACGGATTTGCCGGTTTTAGCTTCCAATTCTTTGCGTGCATTTTTGGCTACAGATCCACCTTTTTTACTTGCTTTTGCATTCTCGGTTAAGCCTTTTGCTTTTTCACTATCCGCAATTTGACGGGTTGAAAGTTCTGCCAATGCCGTAAAAATCAATTCGGCTTCACTCATGTGGTCACGAAGATTCTGCCATTCCAACCCTTTTAATTGTTTGTGCTCCTTTACCGTTAACTCAGTCCACTCTTTATGAATGATGTTGGTAAGCATAGCGAACTTATCTTTTTCTTTTATACCTGCATCTTTCCAATAATCAGTGAGTTTGTTTCGGGTTTCCTGCCCGGTCATGCGTTGCTGAATCCATTTTTCGCTACGCCCCATTTTCTGCCAGTTTCCACGAGCTCTATCCATACCCAATGATGGGTCATTTATCTCCTGCATCCGTTCGTAACCTACCTTCGCCAGCCATTGTTTAAAGGGTTCTGCTTTGGGCGAAGGGATGGACTGAATAATCCGCAGCAATGTTGCTGTATCAGCGACATCTGTTTCCCGCATTTTTCCGTCTTCTGCCTGCATTTTCAACTGTCCCAATTTTTGGGACGTTTCATTTCCTTCTGCTTGTAGTTTTGTTTTCAGCGCATTCCAATATTTTCTGGGTCTGGGACTGTCTGTTAATATTTCAACGACATCAATTACTGAGAAGTACCAAACCTCGGTTTCGGCATCCCAGTGGCTTCGCACTTTTTTTTCTTCAAACAGTTTGATATTGGTCATGCTAAAATTTGTTTGGTGAGGGGAATTTATCCCATATCGCATTTCTTTATATATCCTTGGTAGATACAAGTCGTTTCGATACGGGCTTCGCCCTACTCAACGACCGATCTATACATAGCCAAGCCACCACCGGTCACCAAGTACACTTCGGTAAGGCCTGCGGCCTGCTCAGTGACCAAACTCTACACCACCACCACCGGTCACTGAGTAGCGCGAAGCGCGTATCGAAGTGACCACGCCTCGATACGGCCTTCGGCCTACTCGGTGTCCAATCATCTACACTGCCGCCGGTCGCCGAGTAGCGCAAAGCGCGTATCGAGGCGCGACGACCAGTTCATGCTTCCTTCTTCCAGATCTTTTTCGCAAGCTCCGGCAAATCAGCATATTTGCCTTCAATCAATGCCTCTTTCTTTTTCCTGCTCCAATGTTGCACCTGCTTTTCTCTGTAAAATGCTTCATCTATTCGCGAATACTCTTTAAAATAGATCAATTCTACCGGCAGTCTCTTTTTTGTATAACCATTTGCTATATAGTCCTCTATAATAACATAGATGGCATAAAGGTTTGCAAAACTTGAACAAGATTTTGAACCCTTGTTTGCTGAACGGTTTTTTTCGTTTATGTATTGTATAAGTTGGCTTTTATCGAATATTTCATCAGCATGTTTGCCAAAGTTTTTTTCTAAAATTAATTTAATGTTTACTGTGAATATATTTTCCATTTGATCCTTCAAATAATTGTAAGGTGTGTGCTGCAGCTAACTTTTCAGTTTCAAAAGTCCGAATTTCCTTTTGTAATTTTTCACCTTTAAACTCTTTCGCTAATTGCAGTCTCCGTAAACCAATTTTGACATACTCGTCTTGCAATTCTATACCAATAAAATTTCGGCCAAGTTCTTTGGCGACAAAGCAAGTTGTAAACGTCCCGGAAAATGGATCCATTACCAAATCTCCTTCGTTTGAACTTGCTTTAAGAATTCGTTCAAGTAATGCAATTGGTTTTTGTGTCGGATAGTTTTCGTATTCGTCCATACGGTAACGAACCCTTGCAAACTCCCAAACATTTCCAGGTACTTTTTCGGAGTTATACACTGTTGGAACTGCTTTGCGATAGTCAATGAGTTTACGTTTTGCTCCTGATTTTGCCTCTACCAAAATATCGTCTGTGTTAAAAGTATAGTTGTTCTTATCCTTTACACAGAACAATATCGGTTCATACATTGAACCGTAATATTTTTTGCCTGGACTCCTGAACTGTCGTAATACCAAACAAGTCGAGAGAGAATATCAATCTTGTTACGAAGATAAATATCAAAAAACGGCATAAACTGTGTTGCAGTCATGACATAAAAACTGCCATCCGGTTTCAGTTTTTGAATACACAGGTCAAGCCATACATAACACCATTCCAGGTAGGCATTTTCCGTTTTCCATTTTTCAATATGTCCGTTGAAGTTCTTGCCGATGTTGTAAGGGGGATCGGCAAATATTAAGTCAATAGAGTTGTCCGGTAGCGTTTGAAGTGCTTCTAACGCGTCTCCATGAATGAGTTTATGTTGTTCGTTGCCTAATATTTCCATTTGTCTCAATTGATGATGGTATTGCCTGTTACAAGCAGGACTAAATTTTCAGGATAACCTTACCATGGAAAGGCACTGTCCAAATGTACAAATTTCATGTATGAATACGCACACAATCCTATCTCCCCCTCCCTGACGGTAAAGCTGATGTTATCAAGCACCTTTTGCAGCTTATACCCGGCAGAGACGTTCCTGAAGGTCATTGCATCGTGCTGCATTATGCTATCCATGCCTGTTTCATTCTCCGCTGGAGAATAATGAGAAAAAACGGCCCGCCGGCAAGGGCAGTCACCACACCAACCTGTATCTCAACCGGAGCAAGCAGGGTTCGGGCCACGGCATCACAGACAACAAGAAAAACACCTCCCCCAAGCGCGGCAAGAGGGACAAGCTTTCGGTGGTCAGGCCCGAAGATTGCACGCATAACGTGAGGTACAATGAGGCCGACAAAGCCGATCATCCCCGCGATGGCAGCCAGAAGCGTCACAAACAGCAGACCGACAACAATCACCAGATCGGCATGAAGCCCCTGATAATGGGCCATCTCACGCCCAAGCGTATGCGACCCGTCATTACCACAATCTTGCCATCCGCAGCCAATCGAGATGCTTCAAGCTGCAGAATTTGGTTGATAATGCACTTTTTGTGCAACTATGACAGATTCGCATCTACCCGTCACCTTCAATCAAAGAATATTGTCCCTGTAATAACGAACAATAGCCCGCTGGTCAAACCCAAGCGCATACATGAGATGAATGGTGCCGAAACTCATCTGGAGTGGTATAATGCCGTTGCGGAGATATTTTCTGGCAGAGGTGGTTACCTCTGCGTCAAGGATATGGAACGGTTCAAGCCGCTCAATGCGGGTGATGATATCATAATCTTCCATGATAAGCATGGAGTCGTCAAATCCGCCAATGCGAAGAAAAAGCCCTTTGTCGATAAAAAGCGATTGATCTCCTCCGCGACAAATCAGGAACGGGAACTGTGTAAACCATCCAAACAGGTTCATGAGTGGGTGCTTGTCATCAAAACTCATCCTGAAACAGCCGGCTTTATTTCCGGCTATTGCAGCCGAACGAATATCTTCGACAAAAGTTTCGGGTGGCAGGGTATCGGCATGGAGAAAATAGAGAATTTCGCCGCCAGCCAGCCGGGCACCGCAGTTCA
This sequence comes from uncultured Chlorobiaceae bacterium, assembly GCA_903994525.1. Lineage (GTDB taxonomy): Bacteria > Bacteroidota > Chlorobiia > Chlorobiales > Chlorobiaceae > Chlorobium. The sequence goes on along the minus strand of CAJEXW010000022.1, from coordinate 6,785 downwards.
TCTGTGTGGCCCGGCCTTTCGCACCATGACAAAGGGTTACCGGAAAGCGGGATAGAATTTCGGGGGTCCCGTCAGTACTGGCATCACTGACAATGATCTCTACTCCCTCCGACTTGGCCGTCATGGCAAGGAGGTTTTGAATCGAGCTGGCAATGATGGCCTCTTCGTTGCAGGTCGGCATAATAATGCTTATGATTGGAGCGGCCATAAGGTGCTTTTTTTCAGATCCTCAAAAGTATCGATATCCGACAGTTCAGTTAGCCGTTCGTACTCGATGGCCAATCGCTGGAGCCTTGTGATGGTCTCACCAAAAACTTCGGGGGTACTCCACTGGCGGTCAAAAAAGAGTTCCGGCAGAACCCGGTTTAGACCGATAAGGTAAAATCCTCCATCGGTAGCTGGCCCGATGACCGCTTCATATCGCGTCAGGGCAGAGAATGCCTCATTGAGAATTTCGCTGCTCAGCTCGTCGCAGTCCGTTCCGATGAGCACAACGTGGGCAAAACCAGCTTCAAACCCCTCCTTCATGGCGTAAAACATACGCTCTCCAAGATCATCTCCCTTTTGGAGTCGTGGCGAAAAATTTTCAGTACAAAAAAGGTCGGACGAGGGGATAAAGCTGGAGTAATACACCATCCGTTCTGCATCGACACACTCTGTTACCCTGGCAGTATGCTCTCTGAGCGTTTCGTATACCTCAAGGGCTTTCTTGTCTCCAATGCTTTGGGCAAGGCGTGTTTTAACCTCTCCTTTCACAGGATTCTTTGAAAAAATAACAAGAAGCCGACTATTTGTCACTGAGGGAACCCTTGAATGATCATAAAATCGATACTTTCCACCAGAATGGCACAAGATAAAGCTGCTTTTCCTGAACAAATGCTCGCGCCAAACCCTGCACGATTGTTGAAACACCCTTTTCCGCAGCCTTTTCCAGAATGATTCCTTTCGTTCAAACCAATACGCACAGGTAAAGGTATGGATTCTTTCTGATAAAATTGAAACGCCGTAGCGGCTGATGCACTCAGCCGACCAAGATATTAGCATACACTACCGTAAAACGTCGTTCACTGGTGAAGCAAGAGTAAAGACTTTCGGTGCGATACAGCATTATTGGAGTCCGATCGTTTTGTCGGAGAATTGTGCTTCTAAAAAACTGCTGAGCAAAAAAATAATACATTGCAGAATGACAGAGAGATCGGGTCAGCTCATTTTGACAAATGACGGGTCTTCCTTTTCTTTGACTGAATCGCTCCCATACTTAACTCCATCAAAAAAAAGATATAACATCCGAAAAAGAGAATTATGCCCATTAAATACGCCAGACGCCTGTCCGGGCGCAAACGATCAACAGAATCCGACCGGCACCTGGGGTTTGCGCTCGCTTTTGTGGCTGGTGCGACAAATGCCGGGGCCTATCTGGCTGTCAGGCTCTATACCTCGCATGTAACAGGCATGGTCTCATCGATAGCAGACAATGTGATTCTTGGCAACGTCGATCTTGCTCTGAGTGCTTTTGGTGGTGTTATCTCTTTTCTCTTTGGCGCTGCGACAACAGCTATTATGGTCAACTATGCCAGACGGCAGCGCCTGAACAGTGAATATGCTTTTCCGCTCCTGCTCGAGGCTGCTCTTATGCTCTGTTTTGGCTTGCTTGGAGCAAAACTCTTTACCCTCAAGGGAATGTTTGTGCCAACGACAGTGATGGTACTCTGCTTTATGATGGGGCTCCAGAATGCCGTTATTACAAAACTCTCAAACGCCGTCATTCGAACGACCCACTTGACAGGGATCATTACCGACATGGGGATTGAACTGGGCAAACTGCTCTACCTGAATAGGCACACCCCTGAAAAGCAGCAGGACGTTGTGGCTAACCGAGACCGACTCATGGTGCTGGCTGGTTTGACTTTCTCTTTTTTTAGTGGCGGGCTCTGTGGCGCTCTGGGCTTTAAGCACATCGGATACTCGGTCACCATGCCTTTGGCTTTTTTTCTTGTGCTCTTAGCCATTGTACCGGCAATCGACGATATTCGCGTGTACCTGCGCAAAGTTTTGAAATAGGGGAGTTTTCTCCCCTTCCGTTGTTCTGGCCAGCTTTGCGGGCCGCCTATTCTTTGCGAGATGATGCAGAACTATGTTTTTACTTTTTTCCGATTCAGGCAGATCAATCTTCAATAATGTTGAAACGACACTTCACGCAAGGAAAAAATGTCTAAAGAGGCAAATAGAAGAGAATAATATTGATGCTTTGTTACGCTGTAAAGAAAAACTTACAGATTACAAAAGATGGGAGCGATGACTGTTGGGACTGTACTCGCTTTGTTTCAATTCCATATTGGTGCAATTAGAAGGCTGGATGTGGGACATCGTCTCAGAACAATACTACTAGTTTCAATTCCATATTGGTGCAATTAGAAGTCTCACGTTTTTATGATGATTAGTTGTGATGTTAGGTTTCAATTCCAGATTGGTGCAATTAGAAGGAGTTGTTCGTACAGAATCCAGACAAACCTGGACTATTCAGTTTCAATTCCATATTGGTGCAATTAGAAGTGAAATACCTCGCCCCCGAAACAGCGAGATGAGTGCGGTTTCAATTCCATATTGGTGCAATTAGAAGCCTTTCAAATACAGAAATTGCTTGAGCGTGATGCCCGGTTTCAATTCCATATTGGTGCAATTAGAAGGTGGTCAAATCCGGACAAATAAACATTCGCAAAATACGTTTCAATTCCATATTGGTGCAATTAGAAGTGAAAGTATCGCCGGGCAAAGCCTCATCGCAGAAAAAGTTTCAATTCCATATTGGTGCAATTAGAAGAAAAAGCCCTGTACATTTTGGTTAATTGTCATTTTCGTGTTTCAATTCCATATTGGTGCAATTAGAAGCTTCGCCAGTTTCAAGATTTACACACACATCATACTTCAGTTTCAATTCCATATTGGTGCAATTAGAAGAATGGCCACATTATGAAGTAGAGGTTTATGTATGTCGTTTCAATTCCATATTGGTGCAATTAGAAGACACAGATATTGCCGATCAAGCGATCAACTGGATGCTGTTTCAATTCCATATTGGTGCAATTAGAAGCTTACCACGTCTCTTTGCGGCTATGTGCTGGTTAAGTTTCAATTCCATATTGGTGCAATTAGAAGAAACAATGACAGAACAAACTATATTAATGTACGTTTTAGTTTCAATTCCATATTGGTGCAATTAGAAGGCTCTGGAAGGCTGTATATAATATAGAGCTTCAGCCGTTTCAATTCCATATTGGTGCAATTAGAAGGATTTTGTTCATTTTCTACCTCTCTTTTTTTAAATTTGTTTCAATTCCATATTGGTGCAATTAGAAGTTCTTTATCTTGATACACTTTATTTCTGTTGTACCAGGTTTCAATTCCATATTGGTGCAATTAGAAGCTTACAAGCAACGGCAATAATGTTTCTGCGGTATGCGTTTCAATTCCATATTGGTGCAATTAGAAGCGCAAAGAGCACACAGGCGGCAATGGCTTGTCTTATACGGTTTCAATTCCATATTGGTGCAATTAGAAGCGTCTTTAGTCACTGGTAAGTTTCGCTCCTCTGCTGCGTTTCAATTCCATATTGGTGCAATTAGAAGCGCTATGGCAGCATCTGATGAGATCAAGGCGACGACGTTTCAATTCCATATTGGTGCAATTAGAAGCGGCCACCATAAAAAATCTTGTAACGCTTGTGATACTCGTTTCAATTCCATATTGGTGCAATTAGAAGTTTATTTCTGGAAGCGTGAAAGATGTTGCTGTTATTTGGTTTCAATTCCATATTGGTGCAATTAGAAGGTTATAGGCAAGTATAAGATCAACTCCTGATATTAAGTTTCAATTCCATATTGGTGCAATTAGAAGCGTTGAGCTGTGTGGAGATAGAGCTGTTTTGATCCTTGAGTTTCAATTCCATATTGGTGCAATTAGAAGTCTGTTAATTCGTTTGACATAGTAGTAGTGGTTAGGTTTCAATTCCATATTGGTGCAATTAGAAGACTGTTGGCGGGGCGGTGCCGGCCTCTGCTAGATTTCTGTTTCAATTCCATATTGGTGCAATTAGAAGTTCGCCTGACAGCCGCCTGCAGCGTCCAGAGTACCTGTTTCAATTCCATATTGGTGCAATTAGAAGATACTTGACAAATACTGCAAATGATGATTTAGTTTTGTTTCAATTCCATATTGGTGCAATTAGAAGGGTTGGCGGGGCGCTGCCGTCTGCTGCTAGATTTCTGTTTCAATTCCATATTGGTGCAATTAGAAGTGGCAGCAGTAGCTGACGTAAGAGAAGCGAATAAATTGGAGTTTCAATTCCATATTGGTGCAATTAGAAGTTATCTTGTTCCGTTTTTCTGCGATGAGGCTCTTCCGTTTCAATTCCATATTGGTGCAATTAGAAGTGCTTTGCCTTTGCGTGCGTACAACTTGATATATAACGAGGTTTCAATTCCATATTGGTGCAATTAGAAGGCGCTTAGACATCCGCTGACGAGAGTTGTTCATAAGTTTCAATTCCATATTGGTGCAATTAGAAGTCTTTACTCTATTTATGACAAAGTTGCTGAGCTTTTCTGTTTCAATTCCATATTGGTGCAATTAGAAGCCGGCCCATACCTGGGTAGGAGGTCAAGCTATCGACAGTTTCAATTCCATATTGGTGCAATTAGAAGCTCCTCATTACCCGTGCCAATCCGCAAGGGTTACGAGGTTTCAATTCCATATTGGTGCAATTAGAAGAGCCTTCAAAAAGTGCCTCGCATGGCCGTTAAGCTCGTTTCAATTCCATATTGGTGCAATTAGAAGTATTCCTGGAAGCGTGAAGTTGCTGTTCCGTTACTTGGTTTCAATTCCATATTGGTGCAATTAGAAGATGGGCAGCCCGATATGACCGCAAAGCCGTCCAGACAATGTTTCAATTCCATATTGGTGCAATTAGAAGAAACCTTCTTTTTCTTTGTTCCGTATAGGCTATTGTGTTTCAATTCCATATTGGTGCAATTAGAAGTATGTCCGGAAATCAGTCCCCGCTTAAGCTGAAAACTATGTTTCAATTCCATATTGGTGCAATTAGAAGGTCGCCTGACTCCCGTTTACAGCGTCCTGAATATTTGTTTCAATTCCATATTGGTGCAATTAGAAGGGACAGTGCGTCGGTTGTAGGCTCGAACGTTCACGGCAAGTTTCAATTCCATATTGGTGCAATTAGAAGCTCAAAATTCAGCTCGGCAACTGTACTGTAACCAAAGTTTCAATTCCATATTGGTGCAATTAGAAGCGTGCTTACTACGCCAACCCTGAATCGGATGATAGCGTTTCAATTCCATATTGGTGCAATTAGAAGCTACTGGCGGTTCGTTGCCGGCTTTCGCTCGATATGTGTTTCAATTCCATATTGGTGCAATTAGAAGCGCATGTGGTCGCGACAGACGCGCTATGATTATTATGTTTCAATTCCATATTGGTGCAATTAGAAGGGCACTGTTGTCTCTTCTGCCGCCTCCTTGTTGTCGTTTCAATTCCATATTGGTGCAATTAGAAGTTGACGTAATTTAAGTTAAAAAAAAGCCCAGCAAAATGCGTTTCAATTCCATATTGGTGCAATTAGAAGGCGGTCTACATAAAGACCACCTTCAGAAATTTATCAAAGTTTCAATTCCATATTGGTGCAATTAGAAGGTTGTCCGGACTCATAAGAAAAACTCTCAGCACTTGCGTTTCAATTCCATATTGGTGCAATTAGAAGTGCGCAGATTGCTTTTGATGCGCTACCTGCAAACGTTGTTTCAATTCCATATTGGTGCAATTAGAAGTTACATCAAGTAGTAACTGTTCCTGCCTGCTCCGCGTTTCAATTCCATATTGGTGCAATTAGAAGCAAGCGGGGATACAACTGATCACACAAATGTGTTGATGTTTCAATTCCATATTGGTGCAATTAGAAGGCATGTGGTCTCGGCAAACGCGCTATGATTACTACGTTTCAATTCCATATTGGTGCAATTAGAAGCCGGGGTTGACGATAGTAATGGGGGATGAACGTAATGTGTTTCAATTCCATATTGGTGCAATTAGAAGGAGTGTATGGCCATTAACCTCGGTCGTCAAGTTTGCGTTTCAATTCCATATTGGTGCAATTAGAAGATAAGCTCCTCACGCTTAAGCCTTGAAAGGTTAAAGTGTTTCAATTCCATATTGGTGCAATTAGAAGTGGGGTAATGTTTGGAAGAGAGTTGCATCGCACTCTGGTTTCAATTCCATATTGGTGCAATTAGAAGTCGTCTTGAGTTCGGCTGGAAAGGCCCGATTTTGTTGAATACCGGGTCACAAAAATGCTTCACTTTGTCGTCGGGTGGTAATAACGGAAAAAAGCCGGAGCCTTGACGACTTTCTTAATGTATTATATTTTAGTCACTTAGAAAAATGTAAGTACCATTCTTTCCTGTTTTGCTCTCTAAAACCAGTCGCTGATGCCTTCCTGACGACATCCTTCCCTCCCCCAGCAAGCTCTAAGCCCAGCAAAATTCGTAATATGCGCACGTTTTGCAGAATTTCTTGTTAATCCGATCCGGAGCTTTCTCTTGATTGACAAGAGTAGTCATGTCATCAAAGATTTCCTGTATTTTTTGCTCATCATCTGCGGTTAGTGAGTATTCCGGTGAAAGTGTACCACCGATTCCGGGCGAAAGTGTACCACTGATTCCGGACGAATATGTACCACCGATTCCGGAGCAAAGTGTACCACCTTTTTCATGCCA
>CAJEXW010000021.1 GCA_903994525.1 uncultured Chlorobiaceae bacterium | reverse complement strand
CATGATATTGTCACCCAGGAGGAGGCAGGAACTCCGCCGGGGGTGAAAGAGTAACAATTGTTCAGAGTTGTCCATTATGCACGAAATGAGTATTGCGCTTTCAATCGTTGAAGCAGTTGTGGCTCATGCTCAAAAAGAGGGTGCCGTTCGAATTTCGGAGATAGAGCTGCTTGTTGGCAAACTTGCTGGCATTGAAGCCGACTCTTTGAAGTTCTGTTTTTCAGCCGCAGCATCGGGAACTCTTGCCGGGGAGGCACGGCTTGTTCTGGAAGAGCCGGAGGGGGTTGGGGAGTGCGGTGAGTGCGGCGTGCGCTTCCCGGTAAACTTTTATTATGCAGAGTGCCCGGAGTGCCGCTCACTTCGAATAACAATTGTCTCCGGTGAGGAGTTTCTGATTCAATCAATAACGATCGATGAGAGGGGAGAGTAAACGCATGTGCAGTACCTGTGGTTGTTCGGATGATGGCGGAGCGGTGCTCCGCAAGCCGGGAGAGAGCGATTATCACGTTCATGTTGATGATGGTGGAGCAGGAAAGCATCATACTCATGGCGAAGTGGAGCGGAGTGAGGAGGCCCATCACCAAGAAGTGCACCACGATCATCACCACGATCATGATCACCATCATCATCATGAAAAAAGAAGCCGACATGTGCTGCTGGAGGAGGATGTGCTCCTGAAAAACAATCTTCTTGCCGAAAGGAATCGTGGATATTTTGAGGCAAAAGAGATTGTTGCCCTCAATTTTCTCAGCTCGCCGGGCTCTGGAAAAACTTCACTGCTTGAAACGATCATTCCACTCCTGCAGCAGCGCCTGCCGGTCGCTGTTATTGAGGGCGATCAGCAGACCACCAATGATGCAGACCGTATTCACGCCCTCGGAGTGCCGGTGATCCAGATCAATACCGGTTCTGGTTGTCACCTTGACGCACTGATGATCCAGAGAGCATTACACGAGATGGAGTTGCAGGAGCATTCGCTGCTCTGTATCGAAAATGTCGGCAACCTGGTCTGCCCGGCACTTTTTGACCTGGGCGAGGCCTTGAAGGTGGTGATTATCAGTGTGACGGAGGGCGATGACAAGCCTCTCAAGTATCCAACCATGTTTCATGAGGCTGATCTCTGCATTCTGAACAAAATCGACCTGCTTCCCTATGTTGAGTTTGATGTGGCCAGGTGCCGCCAGAATGCCATGCGGGTAAACCATCATCTCGAATGGTTTGAGCTGTCGGCAAAAACCGGAGAGGGGGTGGCCGAGTGGCTGGAGTGGCTCGAGAAGCGGTTGAAACTGCTTTGACACCTTGAACGCTGAAAGCCGTCGCCGCCTGCTGGTTCATGGCATGGTGCAGGGAGTGGGGTTTCGTCCCTTTGTCTATCGTCTTGCCATCGGGTATGGGCTGAAAGGGTTTGTGCGCAATACGCACACCGGGGTACTGATTGAGGTGCAGGGCCCAGGGCAGCTTTTGGAGAGCTTCTGTTCCTCAATCCGGCACGGCACTCCACCACTGGCTCGCATTGAGGCAATCGAAGAGAGTGCGCTTGATTGTTGTGAAGAGGCTGACTTTCATATCGGGGACTCAACTGCTGGTGATGCGGTTGAAACACTGATAGCACCGGATATTGCGCTTTGCAGCGATTGTCGTCGCGAACTTCTCGATCCGGCTGATCGCCGATTTCGATATCCCTTCATCAACTGCACCAATTGCGGCCCCCGCTACACCATTGTCGAGAGCCTCCCCTACGACCGTCCTTCCACCTCCATGCGCTCTTTCACCATGTGCCCGGAGTGTGAACGGGAGTATCATGATCCTCTCGACCGTCGTTTTCATGCGCAGCCCAATGGCTGCCCGGTGTGCGGCCCGGCGCTTCTGCTGCTTGATGCGGCCGGTTTGCCGATGATGGCGGCTGATGTGGAGCCGTCCACTTGTGCCACTGAGTCTCCAAAGCCGTTGGCAGGTGATGCTGTAACAGAAGCGGTTGTGATGCTTGAAGAGGGGCATATTCTTGCCTTGAAGGGGCTTGGAGGTTTTCATCTTGCTGTTGATGCGAGCAATGAGCGTGCGGTGAAAAGGCTCCGGGAGCGAAAGGGGCGTGAGGCAAAGCCTTTTGCGGTGATGATGCGCGATATCGTTCAGGTCAGGAGCTGGTGCGACGTGAGCGAGGGTGAGCTTGCCGCCTTGACCTCACCAGAGGCACCCATTGTGCTTCTCAACAAACGGCCCGGCAGTATGCTGGCACCATCCGTAGCACCGGGCTACGATCGAATCGGAGTCATGCTTCCCTATACCCCTCTGCATACCCTGCTCTTCGAATCGGGGGCCGACGTGCTGGTGATGACCAGTGCAAATTTCAGCGAAGAGCCCATTGTCAACGACAATGACGAAGCACTCTCACGCCTCACAGGAATTGCGGATGCCTTTTTGCTTCACAATCGTCCCATCTACCTTAAATGTGACGATTCGGTAACCATCCATCTCTCGGGCGAACTTCGTCATAGCAGGCGGAGCAGGGGATATGTGCCGGCACCAATCACTCTGCGTAAAGGTGGGGCCACGGTGCTTGGAACCGGAGGAGAGCTTAAAAATACTGTCACTCTGTTGAAAGGCACTCACGCGCTGATGAGCCAGCATATCGGCGACATGAAAAATTTTGAAGCATACCGCCATTTTGAACAGGTTGTTGCCCACTTGCAGCACCTGTTTCAAGCCACGCCGGAGCTTGTAGTGCATGATCTCCACCCCGGCTACCTGACGACACAATGGGCGTTACGCCAGAATATTCCTCTGCTTGGCGTTCAACACCATCACGCTCATCTGGTTGCATGCCTTGCAGAAAACAGGGAGGAGGGCCCTGCCATCGGGCTGATTCTTGATGGTACCGGCTACGGAACCGATGGCACAATCTGGGGTGGCGAGCTGCTGATTGGCGATGCCGCCGGAGTGGAGCGTTTTGCCTCGCTGGAGTCCATGCCGCTGCCGGGTGGTGATGCGGCGGTGATTCATCCATGGCGTTTGGCGCTTGGTTATCTCCACAGAAGTTGCGTCGATATGGCCGATCTGCCATTTATGAAAGGGAGGGGGATTGCGCAGGTTCTTGAGCTGCTCGAAAAAAAGGTGAACATTGTTGAAACATCAAGCTGTGGCCGACTCTTCGATGCCGTCGCCGCGCTCTGCAACCTGCGGGGAGAGATCAGCTATGAAGGAGAGGCTGCCATGGCGCTGATGCATGCTGCGGGAGGGGTAGTGGGAGAAAAAGAGTTTCGCTCAGCATTGCGTGAAGAAAAAGGTCGCTGGATCATGCATGTGTCACCAATGATTCAGGATATTGCTACGGCATTGCAACAAGGGATGCCCGTCACCGAAATCAGCCAAAGATTCCATCGCACGCTGATATCCTGCTTTCTGGAGATCATTGGCAAAGCCGCCAACGCTGCCGGTATAAAAACAGTCGTATTGAGCGGAGGGGTTTTTCAGAACGAGCTTCTCTTTGTTACCTTGTTGCATGAGCTCCAACAGGCAGGATACAGGGTGCTCACTCATGCGCGTATTCCCCCCAATGATGGTGGCCTTTCGCTTGGCCAGGCGATAATCGGGCGGCGTATGTTGTCTTGAACCATGATTCGCCTGATGACATGATTGATTGGTCTTAACAAAAACGTTATTGCACAACGTGGATAAACTCAAAAATCAAGGTTCAGAAACTATTTGATGAAAAACGGGTAAATACATCTTATCACTAACGTTCTCTTTCCTTTTAACCCATGTGCCTCGCTATTCCCGGAAAACTGATCGAACTTACGACGGAAAATGGCCTGAAAATGGGCATTATTGACGTGAACGGTTCAAAAACAAGAGCCTGTCTTGAATATGTGCCCGACATCAAGGTGGGGCAGTATACCATTGTTCATGCCGGGTTCGCCCTGAAAATAATTGACGAAGAGGAGGCGGCCGAGAGTCTGAAGCTTTGGCAGGAGCTGATCGAGAGCGGAGCATTTCAGCCTGATGACGAGCTTCCTTTACCAGGATCGGTGTGATGCCGACACCAATGAGATATATCGACGAATACCGTGATCCCGGGCTTGCCCGGAAGCTGCTTGATGAGATTCGCAGAAAAGCCACCCGGCGCTGGACGATCATGGAGATATGCGGAGGCCAGACCCACTCAATTTTACGAAATGGTCTGGATCAATTGCTGCCGGAGAGCATCGAACTGGTGCATGGCCCCGGATGCCCGGTCTGCGTCACCCCCCTTGAATCCATTGAGAGGGCTCTTGCCATAGCCGCACGCGAAGAGGTGATTTTTACCAGTTTTGGGGATATGCTTCGGGTGCCTGGTAATGCAAAGGATCTCTTTATGGTGCGCAGCACCGGCGGGGATGTGCGCATTGTTTTTTCCCCACTCGATGCCCTGCAGATAGCCCGTGATAATCCGTCAAAAGAGGTTGTCTTTTTTGCTGTCGGGTTTGAAACCACGGCTCCCGCCAATGCCATGGTGGTCTGGCAGGCCGCGCGTGAAGGGAGAGAGAATTTCTCGGTTCTGGTGAGTCAGGTGATGGTACCACCAGCCATGCGGACCATTCTCTCTTCACCGGGGAACAGGGTTCAGGGTTTTCTTGCCGCAGGGCACGTTTGCGCGGTGATGGGCTATGAAGAGTATGAGCCCGTAGCCCGTGAGTTTCATGTGCCGATTGTCCCGACTGGTTTTGAGCCTGTGGACCTGCTTGCCGGGATTTTGAAAACCGTGGAGCTGCTGGAGGAGGGGAGGGCGGAGGTGGTCAATCGCTACGGCCGTGTTGTCAGCCGTGAAGGCAATCCTGTGGCGCGGGAGATTATGGCAAAAGTATTTGAGGTGATTGATCGTCCGTGGCGCGGGATTGGGATGATTCCCGACAGCGGTCTCGGGCTCAGGGAGGCGTTTGCCCGTTTTGATGCCGAAAAAAAGTTTCATGTTTCCAATATCTGTGCCCGGGAGTCACCACTCTGTATGAGCGGGAGTGTGTTGCAGGGGATGCTGAAGCCCGACGGCTGTCCCGCCTTTGCGAAGGAGTGTACACCCGCGCATCCGCTTGGTGCCACCATGGTCTCCTCCGAGGGGGCCTGCGCCGCCTATTATAACTATCACACTACTGTATCATGACAATCGCACCGACCTGTCCAACTCCCATTATGCAGCACGAAACTGTCCAGATGGCCCATGGCGCGGGGGGGCGGTTGTCGCAGGTGATCATGCAGAGGGTTTTTATGCCGCACCTCTCCAACGCTTTTCTTGATCTGCTTGATGATCAGGCAAAGCTTGATCTCCCGTCCGGACGAACCGCTTTTACCACCGATACCTACGTGGTGAGCCCGGTTTTTTTTCCTGGAGGTAACATCGGGGAGCTTGCCGTCAACGGTACCGTTAACGATCTGGCTGTGGGTGGTGCCAGGCCGCTCTATCTCAGTGCCGGGTTTGTGCTTGAAGAGGGGCTTCTGCTGGCGGAGCTCGAAACCATTGTCAGGAGTATGGCAGAGGCCGCCCGGCGAGCTGGGGTGATGATTGTGACCGGTGACACCAAAGTGGTTGGCAAAGGGCAGTGCGACCGGATTTTTATCAATACATCAGGTATCGGTGTTATTCGGGAGGGAGTCGATCTCTCGTGCAGAAACCTTAAGGCGGGTGACAGCATTATTCTTTCAGGAACGGTGGGCGATCACGGGATGGCCATCATGACCTCGCGAGAGGGACTCTCATTCCATTCGAGGATAACGAGTGACTGTGCGGCGCTCAATGGTATGATTGCCTCCATGCTTGATGAGCTGCCTTGTGCAATCCACGCCATGCGCGACCCGACCAGGGGCGGGGTGGCCGCCACACTGAACGAACTGGCAAGCTCCTCTTCTGTTGGTATTGAGATCCATGAGAGCACCATTCCTGTCAAACCCGACGTTCGGGGTGCCTGTGAGCTGCTCGGTATTGACCCCCTGCATGTGGCAAACGAAGGCAAACTTGTTGTGGCTGTAGCGGCAGACAACGCCAAACAGGCACTCGACCTGATTCGCAGCTTCGACCTTGGCCGGGATGCCGTCATCATCGGCTCGGTGGTTGACGATCATCCCGATATGGTTGTTATGCGGACACTCTATGGCAGTCGGCGGATTATTGATCTTCCGCTTGGGGAACAGTTGCCTCGTATATGCTGAACGTTCCATGTTCAGCACCCTTTTTTCAATGGCAGCTTCACGCTGCTTATATCGCGGGTTAATGCGAAAGAGTTACTGGAAGAAGTTTACTGTGTGCCGCAGGTTGGGCAGAAGCTGTCACGCTGGACTTTGATGGTGCGGATTTTCATGGTGAGGGTGTCGCAGGTGAGCAGGGTATTGGTGAGCGGGGTGCCAATGGAGAGAATATTTTTTATGGCTTCGGTGGCCTGGATTGAGCCGATGATGCCGGGTACGGCGCCAAGGGGGCCTTTGGGGATGGCGGCAGTGGGGGCACCCTCTTCGTGAAAGAGGCAGTGGTAGCAGGCGGTGGCACCGGGGTGGACAGTCATGGTCTGGCCACGGAACTCCCGGATTCCCGCATGGGAGTAAGGTTTTGCTGTGTTGTGGCAGGCTGTATCTATCAGAAATTTTGAGTCGAAGTTGTCGGTGGCATCGACGATAAAGTCATAAGGCTCAAAAATTTCTGTTGCATTGTCGGCGGTGAGTCGAAAGGGGTAGAGGTTGAGCTTTATCTCAGGGTCAAGGGCAACAAGTCTCTCCTTTGCAGAGGCCACCTTGTTTTGTCCGATAGAGTCGGTGGTATGGAGAATCTGGCGCTGGAGGTTGCTGAGATCGACCTTGTCGCCGTCCATGATTCCGATGGTGCCGATGCCTGCTGCGGCAAGATAAAAAGCAACAGGGGATCCGAGCCCACCGGCACCGATGACCAGTACTTTTGCTTTAAGGAGCTTCGCCTGTCCCTCCTCGCCGATTTCGCTCAGGGAGAGGTGACGGGCATATCGTTCGCGCTGGTTGTTGTTCAGTGGCATGGCTCTGCTTCAGGAGTTATTGGGGTGACTGACCTGTCGGCTTCTCTTTCATGATGTATGGTGGCAGATGCTCCGTTATACGAGGGTTCCCAGTTTTTGAAGACCGGATCAATGTTCATTGCGCGCATTGCAGCACAAAACTCCCGGGCGGTGCGATCATCAGATATTTCAAATTGTCCTTTCTCTCTCTGCTCTTCGCTCTCCCCCTCTTCGTTTTCACAATATCCACCGACAGTAGTCTTGCTCTCAACGCTCATTCTGGTAATTCCCAGCCCGGCCATACCGTCACGAAAGGTGGCGCTCTCCCTTGTTGAGAGTACCAGCTCTGTATCCGGGAGAGCAATGCGGAAGGCAAAGATGATTCTGGCAAGCAGTTGATCGTCCACCGGAAAGGGAGGCTCATAGCCGCCGGTCTGGGGCCTCATGCGCGGGAAGGAGAGGGAGAGACCGGCTCGCCAGTACGTTCTACCAAGGTGGCGAAGGTGACGGTAGAGGCAGAGAGCATCCTCAACGGGATCGGAGAGGCCAAGCAGTACGCCAAGCCCAACGCTTTTTATTCCCCCTTCAAGGGCGCGTGCCGGAGTTTCGAGGCGGTCGATAAAATCTTTTTTGGGGCCCCAGCGGTGCAGCTCCTCGTATCGTTCCCGGTTGTAGGTCTCCTGGTAGATGGTGATGCCGGTGCAGCCGCAGTCGGCCAGCCTCCGGTACTCGCTGACACTCATCGGGAAGGCCTCAACCGAGACACGCGGCATCTCCTCTGCCGCAATGGCAACGCACCGGTGGAGATAGTCGAAATCGGCAGCAGCGGTGCGTTCGCCGGTGAGCAGCAAAACGTCGCTGATGCCAAGCTTTCTCATGGCGGCCAGTTCGCGGCGTATCTCCTCTGGTTCAAGACGGTGGCGCGGCGTTTTGCGGTCGGAGGCAAAGCCGCAGTAGGCGCAGCCGCTTGAGCAGTAGTTTGAGAGGTAGAGCGGAGCGTAAAGCGCCATGGTGCGTCCGAAACGGCGCAGGGTCATCGCTCTCGATTCGGCAGCCAGTGCTTCGAGCGAACGGGGTGATGCAGGCGCGAGCATGGCGGCCAGGGCCGCAGTGTCACGTGTGTCGGTAAGCCATTGCGGCAGAGCGTTCATCAGTAGGTTCCAAGAAAAGTGAGTGGGCTGGTTGCCACCGCAGAGCCGCTTTTCTCCATCAGTCCAGCCATGAATGCTTTTCTTCCTGCGGCGACCGCCTCTGCAAAGGCCTCCGCCATGACCGGCGGGTTGCCTGCTGCCGCCACGGCGCTGTTGACCAGCACCGCCTCGCACCCCATCTCCATGGCGTGTGCCGCCTCGGAAGGGGAGCGCAGCCCGGCATCGACGATCACCGGAATGGTGCTTTCCCGGATGATAATATTCAGCATTTCGGAGGTGGCAAGCCCCTGTCCGCTTCCGATGGCCGAACCAAGTGGCATCACCGATGCGCAGCCAACCTCCTCCAGTCGCTTGGCCAGTACCGGGTCAGCGGCGATATAGGGCATCACCAGAAAGCCCTCCTTTGCCAGAATCCGGGCAGCCTCGAATGTTTCAATGGGGTCGGGCATCAGGTGCTGAGGATTCGGATGAATTTCAACCTTGATGAAGGGGCTCCCCGAGAGTTCCCGGGCGATATGGGCGGCCCGAACAGCCTCCGCAGCGGTCGAAGCACCAGAGGTATTGGGCATGAGGGTGATCCCCTCAATGGATGAAAGGGGGCCGAAGAGGTCATCTTCAGCCTGCTGGCGGTTGAAGCGGCGCAGCGCCACGGTGACCAGTTGTGCGCCTGAAGCGCGTACGGCTTCAAGCATCACCCGGGAGTTGCTGAATTTCCCGGTGCCGAGAATCAGGCGCGAGGAGAAAGTATAAGAGCCAAGCTTTAAAACGTCCATAGTTTACAATAATCGGTTAACCACCACCGGCAAAGATAAGCAATTCAACGCGATCTCCTTGTTGAAGCTGGTGGGTCGAGCGGTTTTCGGGGCGGATGATAGCGTCATTAACCACCACCGCCACGCTTTTTCCGTCAGAACCAAGGATAGAAAGCAGATCACCGACCGACGAATCGGGTGGAAGTGGCTGCTCTTCTCCGTTCAGTGCAATAGTAATTCTTTGTGACATTATTTTTATCGTCAAATTATACAGCAAATCAACATTGGGACATCGAATACCACCCGGCATTTCCAAAACACGGAATCATACGGGCGTGGCGTAGGGGCGTATTGCAATACGCCCCTACAACGTCACAAATTATAATTACCCTTTTGATGCATCCATTCATTCATCCCTCCAGCGCATGAAGCAGATCAGCCTCCAGATCCTCGGCATTCTCCAGACCGACAGAGAGACGCACCAGATTGTCGGTGCATTTTCGCCGGTCACGCTCCGCTTGCGAAAGTGCCCAGAGCGTCATTTTTGCTGGCGAAGAGATGAGCGACTCGACTCCGCCAAGGCTGTCGGCAAGCACGAAAAGCTTGATGGTGGCGAGCAGCTTTTTCACCGCCGGAAGCCCATCTTTCAGCGAGAATGTTACCATGCCGCCGAAACCGCTCATCTGCGTTTTTGCCAGTTCGTGCTGCGGGTGTGATGCAAGACCTGGGTAAAAAACCCGCTCCACCGCCGGATGGCCCTCAAGCATTTTGGCAAGGTGCATGGCGGTTGCCTCATGCTCCTTCATGCGGATCTTCAGCGTTTTGAGGCCGCGCAGAATCAGCCAGCAGTCCCAGGGGCCGGGCACGGCTCCCGCAGCGCCCTGATAATTTTTGATGGCGGTGTGAATCGCCGTCTCTGAGGTTATGACGGCACCGCCGATAACGTCGCTGTGGCCGCCAAGATATTTGGTGGTGCTGTGGACGACAATATCAGCGCCAAGCTCAAGGGGGCGCTGAAAATAGGGGCTGGCAAAGGTGTTGTCCACCGCCAGCAGAATGCCGCGCTTTTTGGCCAGAGAGGCCAGTGCCCGTATGTCGCAAAGCTGGAGCAGCGGATTGCTTGGTGTCTCAATCCAGATCAGCTTTGTCGCCGGTGTGATGCAGGCTTCGTAGCTCTCCATGGATTCATTGTCGGTGTAGCTGGTGGTCACACCCCAGGGGCGCAGAAGCTGCTCAAAAATTCGGTAGCTTCCACCGTAAATGTCGTTGCCCGCCACAATATGGTCGCCGGGTTTCAGCACCTGCAGAGCCGCCATGGTTGCCGCTACCCCGGAGCCAAAGGCAAGACCATACTTGCCATTTTCAAGCAGCGCAAGGCTCTCTTCAAGCGCTTTTCGCGTCGGGTTGCCAATTCGCGAATAAAAAAACTCACTCCGTTCTTCGAGGCTGTCGCGTCCGAAGGTTGAGGTCTGATAGACAGGAACCGTGACGGAGCCTGTCTGTGGGTCAGGCGCTTGTCCGTCATGGATGGCAAGGGTTTCAAAGTGCATGGAGTGTGGTTTGCTGCTGTTGCCGGTTATTAATTTGTGTTCTTCGTTTTTCCCTTTCAGGCAAATGTATTATTCCCGGCTATCCAGATATAACGTATCAGGGCATAAATCCAGACCGTTTTTCCATTGAATACTGCCAAGACAGGGTTTTACTGAATGAAATAACTCCAAATCTATTAATTGTGTGAATAGCCCTCTATCCAGATAGGGTTTGACATCAAATATGCGCTCCTCGCAATTATCAAATAAAAGATTCAGGGTATAATCATTATTCGGATGTACCTCTTTTACTCTTGGATTCATGGTGAAAGCTCCGTTTATCTGAGTGGTTTTATCTTGAAAATTTCCGCTCCTGATGAAGCGAGTTGCCAATCTGCAATCAACTCATCTTTATGAATTTCTATCCATGCTTGCACTAATCGTGCTTTGTTTGGTGGAATGTTTCCGTCAATCATAGTCCCGTCGGAAATAGAAAATACAGACTCAAACTCTTGATAGCGGACATGAATATGCGGTAAGTGGTGTCTTCTGTTATCAAAAAAATAAAGAGAAATAATAATTCCGTAAAACATTGAGATAACTGCCATGATATATCCCGTGTATTATTGTTTATGATCGTGTCAATATCTTGCACTATCGTTTGTCAGCCAAACACTTTTTCCAATTTCAGAAGTGAAAAATTGCTCCGGTGGTACAAGCTGTCGAGCCGAAGGTTGAGGTCTGATAGACTGGCCCGGTTAACCTGGCCCGTTCTGGGTGTGCAGGCACTTGTCCCTTATCAATGGCAAGGATTTCAAACTGCATGGAGCGTGGTTTACTGTCTGGAAAAACAGCTCAAAGATAACCTATATTATCCTCACTTTTTTCAAAGCGCAACGTTTTTTTCTTCATGTTGCGCTTTGAAAAGCATCTCAACGCTGCTATCTCCGCTGGATATGGTTAATCACATCAGCCAGCCGGTCGATCTCATCTTTCGTGTTGTAGAAGGCCAGCGACGGGCGCACGGTGCCCTCAACGCCGAAGCGGCGCAATGATGGCTGGGTGCAGTGGTGGCCCGCACGGACGGCAATGCCTTCGCGGTCGAGCAGCTTGCCAACCTCTTCGTTGGGCAGAGTGTTCAGCACAAAGGAGAGCACGCCCACCTTGTTTCTTGCCGTGCCAATCAGACGCAGGCCGGGTATGCGAATCAGCTTTTCGGTGCCGTACTCAGTCAGTTCGTGCTCGTACTGGGCAATGTTTTCAAGACCGATTTTGCGCACGTAGTCGAGCGCGGCACCGAGGCCGATGGCATCGCCGATTGACGGGGTGCCAGCCTCAAATTTGGCCGGTGCCTCGTTATATACCGTCTCCTCAAAGCGCACATCCTTGATCATGTTGCCGCCACCCTGCCACGGGGGCATCAGCTCCAGCAACTCCTTTTTGCCATAGACCACGCCGATGCCGGTTGGGGCAAAAATCTTGTGTCCCGAAAAGACAAAAAAGTCGGCATCCAGATCCTGTACGTTGACCGGAATATGGGCAACCGACTGGGCACCATCAATCAGCACCCGTGTGTCGTACCGCTTGGCCAGTTGAATCATCTCCTTGATGGGCAAAATGGTGCCAAGGCCGTTTGAAGCCTGTGTCAGCGAGACAAGGCGAGTGCGGGGCCCAAGCAGTTTCGTGTACTCTTCGAGAATGATTTCACCCCGATCGTTGACCGGCACCACCTTGATGCGGGCACCCTTCTCCTGCGCAACCATCTGCCACGGCACAATATTGGCATGATGCTCAAGGATGGAGAGCACAATCTCGTCACCGGGCTGGAGAAACTTGCGTCCCCATGTTTGAGCCACAAGGTTTATCCCCTCGGTGGTGCCCCGTACATAGATAATTTCCGAGGTTGACCCGGCGCCGATAAACTGGCGAATCTTTTCGCGAGCCCCCTCATAAGCGTCGGTGGCGCGTGCCGCAAGCGTGTGCGCTCCCCGGTGGATATTGGAGTTGTCGGTAGCATAAAAGTGGGCGACCGCGTTAATGACGCTCAGCGGTTTCTGCGTTGTGGCGGCGTTGTCGAACCATGCAAGCTGTTTTCCGTGAATCTTTTGGTGTAACACAGGAAAATCCTTGCGGATGGTGGCAACATCAAACCCCTCAGGCTGATGCACAGGCTGGCGTGGTTCGCGCAGAAAATAGTATGGCTCAGCCGGAGCGTCAGGGAGGCTGAAGGGCAGGGTGCTGCTGCCGGGTGTTTCGTGGCTGCCGTTTGGCCAGACCGGCGCAGGCGCTTTGCCGGGGAGTTCGGGGTGGGTGCCGATTGGGCTGTTCAATCCATACCCTGCAGGCGACTCTCCGCCACGAAGCGACTGAAAGACAAACTCCAGCACCGGATCGCCCTGTTGCTCAGTGAACTCCCTGTAAAGCTTCTCCGCATAGCACTCACCCTCCGGCTGCGCTGGCAGTGAGCGGCGCAAAAATTTGTCGAAGCCGCCCGGGTTCTCTGTTTTTCCGGAATAGCTCTGTTCGTCAGTCAGCCTGTTGGCGTGGTGCTCCAGCGGTTCCGGCTCTTTTTCGGATGCCGTGGGCAAAAAATAGAAATCCTGCGCCGGCAACAGCGGAGCGGCGTTGGCGGGAGGCTCAGCACCATCCTGCGCCCCAGCATAAGGTACGCCATCAAACAGCGTCGTGGTTGCTGCTGATGGAGCTGTCGCTGCGTCGCTCTCGCTTCGCGGAACACTTCCGGCTTCCGGTGCTTCGTTAAACAGACGGCTCGCAAGCTGCGCAATAAAGGTGGGGTTCAGTGCGTCACTTCCGTCTCCTGTAATGTTCGGATGTTGATATGCTTCTGGCATAAAGGTACAGTGATAACCCATTGCACTCATGGTCATGAGCTGCAATGGGCTGGTTGGTCAAAGAGCGCTTCTATTTTACTTTTGTTCCCGATTTGCGATGCTCGTAATCGTGGTAGTATCCCACTTCGACATTTTCGAGAATTGCAAGTGCATCGTCGGTCAACACCGCCAGCGACGAGTAAAGCGTCAGCAGATAGGAGGCGACACCAAGCTTGTCGAGCCCCATCAACCGTGCCGAAAGGCTTGGGCTGATTTCTCCGGGAATTCCCGCCTGATGCAGACCAACCACACCCTGCTCATTTTCGCCGACACGAACAAGGATGATGTTGGTGGTGCCGTGGCCCGACTTGCTGTTTTTGTTGATCTCAAGTTTGTCGCTCGGAATCAGCGGTACGCCACGCCATGTCAACACCGGTGTTCCGAAGAGGTTGATGGTGGCAGGAGGCACGCCGCGCCAGGTGCATTCGCGCTCAAAAGCGGCGATGGCTTTGGGGTGCGCGATAAAGAAGGCCGGTTTTTTCCACACCTTGGTGAGCAAATCATCAAGATCATCCGGTGTCGGTGTGCCATACCGGGTGCTGATGCGCTGACCGGGATCGGCAGAGTAGAGCAGGCCAAACTCTCTGTTATTGATAAACTCCCACTCCTGACGCTCCTTGATGCCCTCAATCGTCAAGCGCATCTGCTGCTCAATCTGGTTGAAGGGTTCGTTGTAGAGGTCGGAGACTCTGGTATGGACGCGGACGACCGTCTGGATAGCCTGCAGCGAATATTCCCTCGGTTTGTTGGAGTAATCGACATAGGTTTCAGGAATTTCAACATCCTCTTCAAAGCCTGCAATCAGGTCGATATGTTTTTCGCCATGCTTGTTGACCGTTGAGCGGATTTTTAGGTACTCGGCAACCGCTGTCTGGAATGAACCCTTGAGAGCGGGAAACTCTTTAAAGAGCTTTTCAATATCAACGCTGGAGAGGGAGAAAAACGATCCCGGAGTGATGGTGCGAATGGTGACGGAAGATGGCTTTCCGGATACCAGCTCCTCTTCGCCATAGTACTCTCCCTCAGAAAGCAGGGCGATGCGCAAATCCTCTCCATGCAGCCCCTTGCTGAGAATTTCAACCTGGCCATGGGCAATGATAAAAATTTTGTGGCGGTCCTCGCCTTCAAGGAGCAGGGTGTTGCCCAGTTCAGCCTCTTCAAGCACAAATTTCTGGCTGATGAGGTTGATGATGTCGTTGTCAAACGAGGCAAAAAGAGGGATACTTTTCAGCGCTTCAGGCCTGAAGGAGGCGATACCATCATGAAAGTCGATCCCGATACGCTCTGGTTTCTGCAGCTCTATCTTTGTGCGGTTGACGCGGTAGGTGCCCGAAGAGACATGAACCCACGGGAGCAGCTTCAGCAGCCACCTCGGGGTTATGGAGTTCATCTGGGGCGGCGTTTTGGTCGTATTGGCCAGATTTCTTGCAACGTGGGTCGTTACGCTGCGCTGCAGGTGGCTGTTCGTTTCTGGTTGTGTGTTTGACATAGCAAATAATAATGTGTTAATGGTAATCAATAAACATGGTCCGTTTTAAATGCCAAGACCATCCGTGAACGTGGTTTCAACCGCTTTCTGCTGCAATACCCTTGAATCAGGCGGCACACTTCTTGTCTGCCAGACGTTGCCGCCGATAACCGAGTTTCTGCCGATCGTGATTCTGCCCAGAATGTTGGCGTTTGAATAAATCACCACGTTATCCTCAATAATCGGGTGACGCGGCACATTTTTGACCGGATTGCCTTCGTCGTCGAGGGCAAATTTTTTGGCACCCAGGGTGACTCCCTGGTAGAGTCGCACGTGGTCGCCGATAATGCAGGTTTCGCCAATCACGACACCGGTGCCATGGTCGATGCAGAAAAAGTCACCGATATGGGCGCCGGGGTGAATGTCAATACCGGTCTCCGAATGGGC
The DNA here is from genome assembly GCA_903994525.1 of uncultured Chlorobiaceae bacterium. Classification (GTDB taxonomy): domain Bacteria; phylum Bacteroidota; class Chlorobiia; order Chlorobiales; family Chlorobiaceae; genus Chlorobium. The sequence goes on along the minus strand of CAJEXW010000021.1, from coordinate 27,706 downwards.
CATCTCCGCAATAATTCTGGGGATCAGGGGCACTCCCAGCGAGAGCAGGGCGTGCGCAGCCCGGTAATTGATCATGGCTCTGATGGAAGGGTAGCAGAAGATGATCTCACCATAGTTCTTTGCCGCCGGGTCACCGTCATAGATAGCTTTCACATCAGTCCAGAGTTTTCTCCTTATTTCAGGCAGTGTTCCAATAAACTGGCGGGCATTCCCTGCGGCTTTTTCTTCGGCATTCCCGGAGCTGTTGTGCTCAGTGTCAAAATGCTGAACACTCAGAAGCTGCTCTTCAAGCAATCCATAGAGCTTTTCTATCCGTACGCCCAGAAAGTGGTGGCGCGACTGTTTGCGGAGCACAGGACCGCCAAAGTAACCCGGAAAGATTATTGACCGGAGGAGCTCTACAATCTCCTTTACCTTATCAATAGAGGGGAGCGGATGTTCACGATGCTCCGGATCGTCCCTTTCAGTATCATTGGGGGCTGACAATAATTGTATTGCCTCATCAATGATGCCGTTATTGTTGCTGTCCATGTATTAGTAATCTTCCCGGTTCTGGATAAATTTCCCTGGTACAATAAAAGTTATCGCATCAGTAGTTCACTGCGTCATTGTCGAACTGGTAAAGCAGTGTCGAGAGGTAACGCTCACCGGTATCCGGCAGAATGACCACAATACGTTTGCCCTTGTTCTCTTCACGCAGCGCGAGCTGGAGGGCAGCATACACCGCTGCTCCTGATGATATACCCACAATCAGCCCCTCTGTTTTTGCCAGTTTGCGTCCCGTGCGAAGCGCATCTTCATTTTTGACAGGGATAATTTCATCAATAATAGAGGTGTTAAGAATATCCGGCACAAAGCCTGCGCCTATTCCCTGTATTTTATGCGGTCCCGGCTTACCGCCAGCAATAACCTGCGAGTCAAATGGCTCGACAGCCACGATTTTGACATCAGGGTTGCGCTGCTTCAGGACCTCCCCAACACCAGTAATCGTGCCCCCTGTGCCGACACCACTGACAAAAATATCAACATTGCCATCGGTGTCATTCCAGATCTCTTCGGCGGTGGTTTTGCGATGGATCTCAGGATTCGCGGCGTTTTTAAACTGTTGCGGAAGAAAAGAGTTGTCATACTCTGCATGGAGTTCATCAGCCTTTTTAATGGCACCCACCATTCCCTCAGGTCCAGGTGTCAGCACCAGCTCTGCTCCCAGCGCCTTGAGCAGATTTCTCCGTTCGAGGCTCATGGTTTCAGGCATGGTGAGGATCAGGCGATACCCTTTTGCTGCGGCAATAAATGCCAGTGCAATGCCGGTATTGCCGCTGGTCGGTTCAATGATGATACTATCCTTGTTGAGCAGTCCCTTTGCTTCAGCATCCTCAATCATGGAATAACCGATACGATCTTTGACACTTCCACCCGGGTTGAAATATTCAAGTTTTCCAATAATGGTTGCCCTGGTGTCGTGTTCGCGATTGAAGTTTCCCAACTCCAGAAGAGGAGTGTTACCGATAAGATCGGTCAGTTTTTTTGCAATGTGTCCCATAGCTCTCAGTTATTTATAAGGTTATAAATGAATCAAGGTAATCAATAAATGTACCGATGTAAATCACACAAAAAAGGTAGCTCTCTCTACCGTAAATATGGTATCATCAGATATGATACTCGATATTGTCAATCAATCCTGCCTTGATGGCGTACATGAGCAGTTCCGGACTGCTGGAGACGCCAAGTTTGCGGAAAATGTTCTTTCGATGTGTCATGACGGTATGAAAGCTGATATGTTTTTTTGTTGCAATCTCTTTTGTTGAAAGCCCACTGGCAATTTGCCGGACGATTTCAATTTCCGAAGGTGTCAGAATGCTGATATCTTCAGTCGGTGAATCCTTTTTCAGGAGAATGTCGAGCACCTCTCCCGAGTAGTACTTTTTCCCTTTCAGGGCCGCATCAATGGCCAGCTCAATCTCCTCCCGCTCGTCGGTTTTCAGGATAATATTTTTGATACCAACGTCATTCAGCTCCTTGATCTTTACAGAGGTGATGGCGTTCGTCAGAATGATTGTCCCCGTTTCCGGATATCTGTTTTTCAGCTCACCCAGCTCACCGATTGAATCAAAATCGAAAAGAGCATAATCCGTGATGACAAGGGAAATCACCTCCTTTTCAAGACATTGTTGCAGGCCACTCTTCGTTGATACCGTAGAAAAGGCACGGAACTTGTGAGACAACATCGAAGAGAGTGCCTCGTTGGTTAAAAACTGTCTGTCAGCCAGCACAACAGAGAGATTGCTGTAGTTGTTTTTCATGGTTAAGGTTTCGTTGCTGCCCGCTCAAGTGCTTCGTCAAGCGCCTCGATAAGGTCGTCAGAGTGTTCAAGGCCGACAGAGAGACGAATCAGGTCGGGTGAAAGTCCACTTTGCAACTGCTGTTCGGCAGTTAACTGGCTGTGCGAGGTGCTTGCCGGGTGGAGAATCAGGCTCTTGGCATCGCCCACGTTGGCAAGGTGCGAGAAGAGTTTGATGTTGTCGATAATATCCACGGCCGCATTGTAACCACCCTTGACGCCAAAAACCACCATTCCGCCAAACCCGTTCTTCAAATCTTGTGAGGCTTTTGCATAAGAGGGATCATTTTTCAGGCCAGGATAACGAACCCAGGCCACTGCCGGGTGCTGTGCCAGATGTTCTGCAATCTTGAGGGCATTTTCCGAATGGCGGGCCATCCGTACGGGCAGAGTCTCTATTCCCTGAAGCAATATCCAGGAGTTATCAGGAGAAATGCAGGCCCCAAGGTTCCTGAGCGGGACGGTGCGCACCCGAAGAGCAAATGCAATCGGGGCGAGTGGCTCCGGGAGATCGATGCCCCAGCGCAGTCCATGGTAGTTGCTGTCTGGTTCAGTAAAGAGCGGATGTTTTCCCCCCTTCCAGTTGAAGCGCCCTGCATCGGTGATGATGCCGCCAATACCGGCACCGTGGCCGCCAAGCCATTTCGTCAGCGAGTTAATGACAATGTCAGCTCCAAGCTCAATGGTTTTGAGCAGGTAGGGTGTTGTAAAGGTGGCATCGACAATCAGCGGCAGGCCGTTGCGGTGAGCCACTTCAGCAATCGCCTTCACATCGGTATAGTCAAGCACCGGATTACCGATCGTCTCAATAAAGAGTGCCCTTGTCTTCTCTGTGATGGCCTTTTCAAAATTGGCAGGATCCTTCGGGTCAACAAAGGTGACGGTAATACCAAGTTTCGGCAAAATGGCATCGAACTGGGTGTAGGTGCCGCCATAGAGGTTGTTGGCTGCCACAATGTTGTCACCGGCTTCAGCAAGCGTGATGACGGTGTTGAAAATTGCCGCTGTTCCCGATGCCACAGCAACCGAAGCCGCCCCCCCTTCGAGCTGTGTCACCCGCTGCTCAAGCGTATCAGTTGTCGGGTTCATCAGGCGGGTGTAGATGTTCCCAAGCTCCCGCAGCGCAAAGAGGTTTGCGGCATGTTCGGTGCTCTTGAAAAGATAGGATGTGGTGCGATAGACCGCCACTCCCCGCGAAAGCGTTGCGTCAACCGGCTGGCCCGCATGAAGGGCAAGTGTTTCAAAGCGGTAGTGTTCAGAACTCATGGTTTTACTCTCCTTTATGTTTTGCGTGTGATTTGTGCCTGCGTTATTGTTGATTGTTTGACTGCACTCTCTTGCCGAAAAGCCTGAATCGCTGCAGATTGAACTGGTAAAAGAGGAAGCAGCCAAAGCAGAAGCCGGCCAGTGCCACCGAGGCGGCAACAGCCACTACTCCTGAAAAGATCCAGCCAACCAGAGGCGATCCCGAGAGAAAAGCGATCTGTGCGCTGCCAAGCAAAACTGCTGCTATGGAGTTATTGAATCGCATCAGCTTCGGATCTTCGGTGGCTGCTGTAAGGTTTTGCCTGGCAAAAAGTCGGGATCCAAGAAAGAAAACAAGGCTCCCTTTTCGTCCAAAAACTGCCGCCAGCAGGATAATAATAAAAAGTACGGTGGTTACTAAGGGTTGCTGGAAGAGCAGAGCGGCCACAATTCCCACAAGCAGCGTTGCCCGGTTAAGCTTCACAATTGGCAGTGGAATTCCTGTGCAGAGGAGAGCTTCACTTGATGATATTGTTGACATAACTAATTTTTTTCTGTTTTTGAGATTTCCATGAGACAACAAAAAAGCCGATCCTGACACTCAGAACCGGCTTGTAAGACTATACACTACTCGATAAAATGTTTCGAGTAACTCTATCTCCCCCCAGATCCACCTGTGTCACAAAAGTGCTGACAACAGCAACAGCAACAAAGTGTCGCCAGGAAAATCGGGTGAGTGGAGCTCATAATTCAGTTTTTGTTATTGTTACTCTTCACAATTGTTAACTCTTTTTTCGCTCATTTCCAAACATGTTTGACTTTTTTATGTTTCCGGATTTCACACGGCGTAATCGCGTAGTGTTCCTGGCTGAGGGCCTCTCCTTTTTGATTTTATAACAAAAATGTCTGAAAATTTATTACATTGTGTTGATTATCCCTTACTAATTTAGGTTATTGTTATTTTTTATCTAAAATATATTGGAGCTAAAGAGAAAAGGTCACTCATTATGGGAACTGCAAGCACTCTATCTTCCATTCCGGTGGCTACCCCCTGGATCATTGACACCACGCTGAGGGATGGGGAGCAGGCGCCTGGTGTCGTCTTCAGTGCGTCAGAAAAAATTGAGATTGCCTCATTGCTTGCAGATGCTGGCGTGGATGAACTGGAAATTGGTTATCCGGCAATCAGCCATGATGAGCAAGCGACTATCAAAACCGTCGCGGCTCAGCATTTGCCGGTAAGACTCACAAGCTGGTCTCGCGCAAAATGGGAGGATATTGAGGCGGCCATTGCCTGTGGAACCGAGGCCGTGCATATCAGCTTTCCTCTTTCGGCGTTATATCTGCTGCTGATGGAAAAAGAGTACGGATGGGTTCAGAGCCAGTTACAGGAGCTTGTCCCGAGGGCTAAAAAATATTTTAACATTGTCAGTGTAGGGGCGCAAGATGCTACAAGGGCTGATCCTGAAATGCTTAAGCGTTTTGTTGTCGATGCTGCTGCCTCTGGAGCCGACAGGGTGCGGATTGCCGATACGGTAGGTATTGCAACCCCAATGTCAGTCTTGCGTCTGGTAACGTCACTGAAAGAGGTTTCTCCCGCAGCGCTCGAATTTCATGCCCATAACGATCTCGGAATGGCAACAGCCAATGCTTTTGTGGCACTGGGGGCAGGCTGCCAGGCCGTCAGTGTTTCCGTAACCGGTATTGGAGAGAGGGCGGGCAATGCCGCGCTCGAAGAGCTTGTCATTGCCCTTGCGCTCTCAGGCAACACCCCCTCTAAAGTAGACACCCGGCAGCTTTCAAAACTCTGCGCGGTTGTCAGCAAAGCCTCAGGCAGAGTCATACAAGATCAGAAACCGGTTGTCGGTAAATCTGCCTTCCAGCACGAGTCGGGCATTCATTGTGCCGCATTGCTCAAGCACCCACTCTCTTATCAGCCCTTTCTTCCTGATCAGATAGGAGGCGAAAAGTATGAGATGGTTATTGGCAAACATTCAGGAAGCGCATCATTACAGCATTTTTATTCAGGTCGCGGGGTACACATTACCAAAATGGAGGCCAACCATCTGCTTGCCGCTGTCCGCATGAAAGCCACTGAAAAGAAACGTGCACTGCATCCCGAAGAGCTGGATACTCTATACAGCACACTTTTCGTCAAACCATGATAACATTAGAGCACACTTATCATGCTTAAAACACAGAATCAGGAGCACAGCAGCATCGCTCTGCTTGCCGAAGTCAGCCGAACCATCACCAATGAAGAGGATATCAACAAAGTGTTGCGGCTTGTTCTCTTTATCATGTCTGAAAATATGAACATGCTTCGGGGAATGATAACCATTCTCAACCGTGATACTGGTGAAATTGTCATCAACGAATCATTCGGCCTGACCGAAAAAGAGAGAGAGAGGGGGCGTTACCAGATCGGTGAGGGGGTGATTGGCCAGGTGGTTAAAACTGGCAAAGCGGTCATTGTGCCATCAATCAACGACGAACCACTTTTTCTCGACAGAACCAGGTCAAGGGTGAAGGCCGAAAAAGAGGGCCTTTGCTTTATCTGTATTCCCATCAAGGCAGGAACTGAGATCATCGGTACGCTGAGCGCTGACCGGCAGCTTTTCTCACCGGGGGAGTCAGGTAAAAAAAACAGGGAGGGCGAAGAGCGCGTTGATATGCTTCAGCACTATGTTGATCAACTCTCTATCATAGCCTCCATGATTTCACAGGGGATGCGGCTCAAGCAGCTTGCGCATGAAGAGAGCCTCAAAAAACCTGGGCCTGGCATATCAGAACGAGCCTCAAAAGGGGGAGCTTCTGTCGAAGATCCTGATGACGGAGGCACTCAACCTTCAGATCGACCTGCCAATATTATTGGCAATACAAAGCCGATGGTTGCCCTCTACTCAATGATCGAAAAGATTGCCAGGACCAACGCCACAACACTTGTTCTGGGAGAGAGCGGGGTTGGAAAAGAGCTTGTTGCCAGTGCAATTCACTTTAAAAGCCGCAGGGCTGAGCAGCCATTCATCAAATTTAACTGTGCGGCTTTACCAGAAAGCATTGTTGAAAGCGAGCTTTTTGGCCATGAAAAAGGGGCATTTACCGGTGCGCTGGCCACACGTCACGGTCGCTTTGAACTTGCCAATAACGGCACCATCTTTCTTGATGAAGTTGGCGAACTCAGTCTTTCGATACAGGCAAAGCTGCTCAGGATCATCCAGGAGAAGGAGTTTGAGCGGGTGGGTGGCTCAAAAACCATCAAGGTTGACGTTCGGGTCATAGCCGCCACCAACCGTAATCTTGAGGAGTTAATTCGTAACGGGCTCTTCAGGGAGGATCTCTATTACCGGCTCAATATTTTTCCGATAACGGTACCACCACTGCGCGAGCGCAAAACAGACATTCTGCTGCTTGCCGACTATTTTGTTGAAAAATATAACAAGGCCAACCACAAAGGGGTGAGGCGCATTTCGACCACATCCATTGACATGCTCATGCGTTACCATTGGCCGGGCAACGTCCGTGAACTGCAAAACTGCATGGAACGGGCTGTTATCCTCAGCGAAGACAATGTGATCCATGGCTATCATCTACCGCCGACACTCCAGACAGCCGAGTCAAGCGGTACCCCCTATACCGGCTCATTACAGCAAAAACTGGAATCGATAGAGCAGGAGATGATTATTGAAGCACTGAAAAGGACTCAGGGGAACATGACACGGGCAGCCGTCCAGCTCGGACTCTCCGATAGAATCATGGGGCTTCGTATCAAAAAATTCAACATTGATTACCGGAAATTTCGTCCATGACTGGATGAAGGGAGGAGTCAGAACCCTCCCGAAAGAACAGAAGCTCTCATGTGAAGCATTACCAGAGAGCTTCTGACACAAGAATCAGTTAATCAGATGATCCTCGCACGCTTCACCATCTTCAAGCGCATCCAATATTTCGTCAATCTTCTCCTCGCTGTCAATCTCGCCATACCAGAAGCTTTCAGGATAGACAACCAGCACCGGCCCTTTCTCGCAAAGGTTGAGGCAGCCGGTTGCCGAGACGGTGACATCACTCATGCCGCGATCAGAAAGCTCGCTTTCAAGATAGGGTATCAGCCCGAGTGACTCCTTTTTGTGGCAGATTCCCTGTGGTGTACCCTGCGCCCGAAAACTTGCGCAGACCAGAATGTGATGCTTCGGTTTGTCCATTATTGCCTCTCCGTTTATTTTAGTTATCAGTTATCAGTTATCAGTTATCAGTTGTCAGTTGTCAATTCTTCTTCACCCGCACCCGCCGCCCGTGCCGCTGCAACTTGAGCCGCAGGCGTGGATCTGGCTGCTCTTCATCAGATGTTTCAGATCTTGACCGGTAAAGAGCCCATATACCGCCTCATCGATCACCCCTTCAATCACAAGCACATCAATGCCGTTGGCGTTGAGCACTTTTTTGGGAGAGTCGCCAGCTCCGTTCACCAGCAGCGCACGGCAGTCGTTGAGGGTTGCAGCCAGCGCTTCCCACCGGTCTTTGCCTCCACCAGGAGGAGGTGCCATTCTGGAATCGACCAGCATGCACTCCCCGCTGTCGTCCATCCCATAGACCATAAAACGTTCTGCTTCACCAAGATGCTGGTTGATCAGAACCCCCTCAAGGCTGCTTACCGCAACGTATGGGCGGCACTCCGTGGGGTTGTTGGGCAGGGCCGCCGCTTCGGCCATCTTCTGCATAATAGCATCACTGTTGATTTCACCGATAATACCCACTGCATCTGCCCGACAGCGGGCGCAGTGTTTCATCTGCGGCAAAAATTCACCCGTTGCTTTCTGGATCTCTTTGACCAGGTCAGGGGATGGCTCCTCAATGTTTTCAAAAACCGTCTCTTTAGTATTATAATAGGGGAGACAGTTCAGAATGTCAGCCCCCAGTTCAGCCACTTTTGATGCAACGGTTATGGTATGGGTATCGTTGATTCCCGGAATAATGATCGAGTTCACCTTTGCCGTTACCCCAACCTCTTTCAGCCGTTTCAGCGCTTCAAGCTGATTCTTGATCAAGAGTCTGGCAGCCTCTATACCACGGTACATTTTTTTGTTATACCGTACCCAGGAGTAGATCTCTGCCCCAATGGCCGGATCAATGGCATTGATGGTAATAGTGACATGGCTCACCTGCAGTTGGGCAAGCTCATCAATATAGGGGAGCAACTCAAGGCCATTGGTTGCCAGGCAGAGCAGCATTTCAGGATATTTTTTCCTTACCAGCCGGAGCGTCTCCATCGTTTCATCGGGGTTGGCAAAGGGGTCTCCAGGACCGGCAATACCTACCACCGCCAGGTTTGGAGTCAGTATCATGGCCTGTTCAAGGTAATAAAGAGCCTGTTTTGGCGACAGTACCTTGCTGGTGACGCCGGGCCTGTTCTCGTTCATGCAGTCAAATTTACGGCTGCAATAGTTACACTGGATATTGCATTTGGGTGCAACAGGGAGGTGTATCCGCCCGAACTTGTGGCGTGAAGCATCATTGAAACAGGGGTGGTTTGCGATTTTAAGTGTCATGGTATCCTCCCTTTACATATAGGTATAGCCGATTGATGAAGCATTTTGCCGCTGTTCGATAACGGTGTTGACAATTCGGTCAAAGAGTTCCTGGGTGCCGCGATAGCCGAGATGGTGCATCCGTTGGCCACCAAAACGGTCGTGAATCGGGAAACCCAGTCGAATCAGCGGTATCTTGTTTTTTCTTGACATGGTATAGCCCTTGCTGTTGCCGATGAGAAAATCGGGTTGCAGAATTTTGGCCTCCTCCTCGATATCGACAAAGTCAACCCCTTCACGAACCTTGATGCCCAGTTCATCCACATCGGGCACCAGCTCTTCGATCCGTTTTTTCAGCAGCCCGCTTTTGCCACCCGAGGCGCAAAGCAGTGGCGCAATACCAATCTCCTGCAGAAAAGCGACCATCCCGATCACCAGATCCTCTTCGCCGTAGATGATCACTTTTTTATCAAAAACATATTTATGGCCATCGGCATAGGCATCAACCAGCCGACGGCGCTCATCCTCATACTTTTCAGCCCTCTTCTCGCCGGTCAGAGTCTCAAGCAGACTAAAAAACCGGTCGTTCCCCTTGATACCGATGGGCAGGGGCAGGTGGTAGGCTGGAACTCCAAAAAGCACATCCAGATAATCAGCAGCCGACTTTTCGCTCGCAAGCGTTGAGCCGAACTCAATACTTGCCGTTGCGCTGCCTGAACCTGCTACGGCGCTGGCCGGCGTGCCGCCCGGTGGTATGCGATGATACTCTCCCCATGGTCCACCATCCATCGTCTGTGAATAGTCGGGCATCATCATGAAGGCTACTCCGAAATCGCGGAAGATCTCCTTCAAATAACGCATGTCAGCAGGCGAGACCATGTTGGGGAAGAGGTTGATCAGCCTCTGCCTGCTCCCCTTGACTGCCAGCGCTTTGACAGTCGCATGAACCGCTGCATGAAACCCGTCAATGTGGCTGCCCTGATAGCTCGGAGTTGAAGCATGAATCAAAATTGGCATGGGCAAGCCGTTTTTAAACTCCTTTTTGTACTCCCGCAAAATCATCGGTACATCGTCGCCTATGGTTTCGCTCAGGCAGGTGGTGGCAATGCCGATAACCTCCGGCTTGTACTGGTTGCTCACATTTTTCAGCCCGACTTTCAGATTATGGCTGCCACCAAACACCGCGCTCTCCTCATGAAAGTTTGATGAGGCGATATCAATCGGCTCTTTATAATGGCTGATCAGGTAGCGTCGTATATAGGTTGCGCACCCTTGCGAACCGTGCAGAAAGGGGACGCAGTTTTCTATGCCACGGAAGGCCAGGCAGGCCCCCAGTGGGTTGCAGAGCTTGCAGGCGTTCTGCGTAGCGGTTTTCGCATGTTCGTGACTCATTGTAATCCTCCTTTTCTTGGAGCGAACTGCCAGACCGGACTCATCACCGACTGATAGACCTCCAGTGCAAAATTGTACATGCCCACAAAGCCGGCAAGCGGGATTTTTCGCTCATGGTTATGATCGCAGAAACCTATGCCAAGCTTGAAGGCAATCGGTCGCTCTTTGACCCCGCCTATAAGCAGATCGGCCCCCTTCTCAAGAATAAATTTTGAGAGTTCCACCGGATTTGAATCGTCAACAATCACCGTCCCTTCATCGCACATTTCCCTAAGCCTGGCATAGTCATCCTTGTTGCCGGTCTGGGAGCCGGCAAGCACCACTGACATGCCGATAGAACGGAGCGCCTTAATGAGCGAAAAGGTCTTGAAGGCACCGCCAACATAGATGGCAGCCTTTTTGCCGGTCAACGCTTTTTTGAACTTTTGCAGAGAGGGGTAAAGAGTTTTTACCTCTTCACTGACAATCTGCTTTGCCGCCTCCATAATGTCTGGTCGCTCCGGAAACTTCAAAGCCACATCATAGAGCGATTTCGACATATCCTCAATGCCGAAATAGGAGACACGAATAAAGGGAATGCCATACTTCTCCTCCATCTCTTTGGCCAGCCAGGTCATGGATCCCGAGCACTGTACCACATTGAGAGAGGCACCATGGGCACGCCGCACGGCATCAATACGTCCGTCCCCCGTCAGAGTGGAGACCACTTCAATCCCCATCTTTTCGTAGTATTGCCTGATAATCCACGCTTCACCGGCAAGGTTAAATTCGCCCAGAATGTTGATGCTGTATTTGCTTATATCCTCAGTTGAGCCAGTGCCTATCAACTGCATCAGTGCATGACAGGCGGCTTTATAGCCATCTTTTTTGGTTCCCTTGAAACCTTCAGAGTGCACTGGAAGCACCGGAATCCCTGTTTCACGAGCCACTTTTCTGCAGACGGCCTCAATATCGTCACCGATAAGGCCCACAATGCAGGTTGAATAGATAAAGGCCGCTTTTGGTTTGTACTGCTCTATTAACTCAATCAGCGATGTATAAAGCTTTTTTTCACCGCCGTAGATGACATCCATCTCCTGAAGATCAGTCGAAAAGCTCAGGCGGTGCAGCTCGGGGCCCGAAGAGACCGCGCCGCGAATATCCCAGGTGTATGCAGCGCATCCGATAGGCCCATGAACCAGATGAATGGCATCAGCCACCGGATAGAGCACCACTCTGGATCCGCAGAAGACGCAGGCACGCTGGCTCACCGATCCTGAAAGACTTGAGGTGTCACAAGCAATATCAGCCTGTGTCATACCACTCCTCTTCTCCAGAATCTGTTTCTGCCTTCCCTCAAGAATACCAAGATGCTCCATAGCCATACCCCTTCAATAAATAAGTTTGTTTCGGTTCTTCCTTCCCTATACTCTCCGGATTCTGAACCGGATACCATTCTGCGGGGCGGGCTACCCGTTGCACCCTCCCCGCAGTGTTGGCCTCTTTTCCTTACATCACCAGCTCAAACTTCTCCTCAAGCGCGTCACGATCCTGACGATCCATCAAAACGCCGAGAATCTTCTCCACCAGTCTCAAGCCACCACTGTACCCGACATTCGGGAAGTAACTGTGGCCAATTCTGTCAAGAATCGGGAATCCAAACCTGATAAAAGGCACATCTTCGTCACGGGCCATATACTTGCCGTAGGTGTTGCCAATCAGCAGATCAACCGGCTCATTTTTCATCCACTGATGCAACAGGAACATGTCGGCGCCAGTGCCATTCCGGAAGTTTGTTTCGGGCGACCTCTCATTCAGCAAAAGACGCATCTGCTTGTCAAACTGCTGGCCGGGTGTGCCACTGACAATATGCACCGGCTTCATATTCAGGTCAAGCAGGAACTCGGTGAGGGGAAGAAGCTGATCGGGATCGCCGAACAGCGCGACCCTCTTACCGTGCAGATACTGCTCCATGTCGCACATCACATCAACCAGTCGTCCCCTTTCGGCCGTCACTTCATCAGGAACCTTGACACCTGCTCTCTGGCTGAGCACCATAATAAAGCGGTCGGTTGCCGAGAGGCCAATGGGCATGTCAACCGTTTCAAATGGCACTTTGCACTTCTTCTCCAGCGCTATGGCCGCAGGTTCAGCACTGATGCTGCCTAGTGCCAGGGTCGAGAGGCTGTCGCCGATGCTTTTCAGCTCAGCAATGGTTGTGCCGCCTTTCGGATAAAAGAGATGCTTGCCGCTCTGCGGCGCATCAAGCACATCCGAAGTGTCAGGAAAAAGCACAATGTTGACACCCAGAACCTGGGCAATGCGTTTGATTTCACGCATGTCCGAAGGCTCCATCCATCCGGCGATAATGTTGTGCTGACTCTTTTTCACACCGGTAGACACTCCGAATTGTGTCGCAATACCCGTTACCATATTGGCATAGCCGGTGACGTGTGAACCTACAAAACTCGGCGTGCTGGCATAAATGACATACTTGCCCTCAGGAATTTTACCGTCATCTTTTGCTTTTTTGCTGATCTGCTGCAAGTCATCACCAATCGTTTCACTGAGGCAGGTTGAGTGTACCGCAATGATATCCGGATCATAGACCGCAAAGATCGTGTCAATGGCCGACAGCAGGTTGGCCTGGCCTCCAAAGACCGAGGCTCCTTCGGTAAAAGAACTTGTCGCCGCCATAACCGGCTCTTTGTAGTGGCGCGTCAGGGTGCTCCGGTGATAGGAGCAGCACCCCTGCGAGCCGTGGCTGTGAGGCAGACAGCCATGAATACCAAGTGCGGCATACATGGCACCGATCGGCTGGCAGGTCTTTGCCGGGTTGATCGTCAGCCCTTCGCGCACTTTAACCTCTTTTGATGTGTGTCGTAATAGCATAATTCAATAATCTCCGTTTTCCATGTTCATTACTGTGTCACGTAACTGGCTGAAAGTCCTTTGCCGTTTCCGGCCTTTTCCCATGGTGCCTTGATCATCTTCCAGACAGGATTGTTGACCATTCGATCAATATCCCTGTAGAAATTGATGGCACCCTCAAAACCTGTGTAAGGTCCGCCATAGTCGTAGCTGTGAAGCTGTTTCAGCGGAATGCCCATCTTCTGAACCACATACTTCTCCTTGATACCTGCGCAGAAAATATCGGGTTTGTAGATTTCAATCAGTTTTTCAGACTCATAATGGCTGAGGTCGTCAACAACCAGCGACTTTTTGGTCATCTGCTTCATCATACCCTCGTATCCGTTGATCTCCAGCCCCTTCTCCCTGAGCTCCTCAAGTTCAGCATCGGATTTTCTCGGGTTATAGAGTTCCGGATCCGGGACAATTTTCAGCTCCTCAATGTTTTTGCTGTCCGCATCCACCTTGATGCCTGGTAACACGTGACGTCCTTCGTAGTCGTCGCGGTGTGCAAACTCGTATCCTGCGGCAACGGTGGTCATACCAAGCTCATTAAAAAGATCCTGGTAGTGGTGTGCTCGTGAGCCACCCACAAAAAGCATCGCTGTTTTTCCCGTTGTCCTTGGCAAAATCTCCTCAATGACCGCCTTAACCTTCGGTGCCTCCTCGGCAATAACCGCATCAACCTTTGCCTTGAGCTCCTCATCGCCAAAGTACTCTGCAATCTTCCGCAACGACTTGGCGGTCGATTCAGCCCCGACAAAGTTCACCTTCATCCACGGAATACCATACTTCGTCTCCATCATATCGCCCATGTAGTTAATAGAGCGGTGACAGAGAATCACGTTGAGATCGGCAGTATGGGCATTCTCAATCTGACTGACTGTTGAGTTACCGCTGAAAGAGGAGACCAGCGTGATGCCCACCTTTTCAAAAATGCGTTCAATCTCAAAAGCATCACCACCGATATTGTATTCGCCCAGCAGGTTCAACTTGAACTTCCCCTCGCTCGGTGTGTTGTTGCGGCCAACCATGTGCTTGAAGACACCGTTGTTGGCAATGTGGTGGCCAGCCGACTGACTGACACCCCTGTACCCTTCGCAACTGAAGCCAAAAACATTACAGTCTCCAAACTTCTCTTTCATCTCTCGCGATGCCGCATGAACGTCATCTCCGATAAGACCGACCGGGCAGGTCGAAAAAACAGCGATCGACTTTGGGTGAAAGAGGTCATACGCCTCCTGTATTGCCTGTTTAAGCTTCTTCTCACCACCAAACACAATGTTCTCCTCCTGCATGTCGGTCGAAAAACAGTATGGAATGTAGTTTTCGTCCATGAGCGACTCAGTTCTTGTCTGGTTACGTCGGGTCAACCAGGCATAGAAGCTGCATCCGATAGGGCCATGAACGATGTTGACGATATCACGGGTAGGCCCAAGCACCACACCTTTACATCCGGCATAAGAGCATCCGCGCTGTGTTATGATTCCCGGTACTGTACGGACGTTGGCCTGCACCTCGGGAATGGTGTCGGGATCGTTGATGACAATCGATTTCGACCGTTTTTTTGCCACCTTGGCAGGGTATTTCTGTATCAGCTCCTCCCTGACTTTGGATGGATCTGGAATAATTCTGTTCGCCTCCATTAAAATCTCTCCGTTTACACCTGTTAAATATTGTTCGTTAGCCCAGCGCCACATCTCCGGTTTCGCCTGTTCTCACCCTGACCGTCTCGATAATCGGTGTTACAAAAATCTTGCCATCACCATGGTTACCGGTCTGATTTGTTGCTATAATGGTGTCAATGGCTGTTTTACACAGCTCATCCGGCACAACAACCGTCAGAATTCTCTTTGCCACCAGCCTTGGAGGACCTCCGAGCTGGGCAATGGCTTCGGGATGGCCAGCTTCGGCACCTCTCAGGATATCTGAATGCACCTGTCCAACTCCCCGTCCCATGACCCGACCAGTTGCGGTGAATGCCGGTATTCCTGCGTCTATCAGCGCCTTCTTCGTGGCATTGACCTTATTCATCCGTATAACTGCAATAAGCTCTTTCATTTATGCCTCCTTTGCCGGAAGGAGCGGGTCGGTTTCCCTCTCTCCAGTACTTATGGTATAGATCTCCTCGACTGCTGAAACAAAGATTTTGCCATCACCGAATTTGCCGTCGGATCCAGACTTCGCATTCTCAATAATTGCCCTGATGACGAAATCTTTGTCGATGTCGGGTACAACGGTAATAAGCATCTCTTTAGGGATTTCATCATACACCACATCGGCAACCTGCAAACCACGCTGCTTGCCGCGTCCGACAACCGATATTTTCGTTACTGCCGGAAAACCCGCTTCAAGGAGTCCCTGCATGACATCGTACACCTTTTCTGGTCTGACAATTGTTCTGATCATTAACATCTCTCTGTACTCCTTTTTTTAGTTAGCGATACCAAATTCAATGAGAAGTGCTTCCAGCTCTTCAATCTCAAGCGGCTTGGGAATGACAAACAACTTGTTTTCGTCAATCTTTCTTGCAAGAGCCCTGTACTCATCAGCCTGTTCGTGAGTTGGATCAAACTCAATCACCGTCTGGCGGTTGATCTCAGCACGTTGCACAAAATTGTTGCGGGGCACAAAGTGGATCAACTGAGTACCAATCTTCTTTGCAAGCTCTTCAATCATCTGCCGTTCGTTATCCACATTACGGCTGTTGCAGATCAGGCCCCCAAGCCGCACTCCGCCTGCATCAGCATATTTCAGAATACCTTTACAAATGTTGTTGGCAGCGTACATCGCCATCATCTCGCCCGAACAGACGATGTAGATCTCCTCAGCCTTTCCGTCACGAATCGGCATTGCAAATCCACCGCAGACAACGTCACCAAGCACATCATAAAAGACGTAGTCAAGATCCCATTCACTATCAAATGCTCCAAGCTGTTCGAGAAGGTTGACCGAGGTGATAATTCCACGCCCTGCGCAACCAACGCCAGGCTCAGGACCACCGGACTCGGTGCAGCGGGTTTTTCTGTAACCCTCTTTGATGATATCTTCAAGTTCGACCTCTTCACCCTCCTCGCGAAGTGTGTCGAGCACCGTTTTCTGCTGTAAACCGCCCAGCAGCAGTCGGGTAGAGTCTGCTTTAGGGTCACAGCCGATAACCATCACCTTCTTGCCCATTTCCGCCAGACCGGCAACTGTATTTTGTGTCGTGGTTGATTTGCCGATACCACCTTTTCCATAAATAGCTACTTTTCTCATTTTTGTACTTTTTTAGGTTAATCAATCCCTTTGCCTTAACTATCCAACATTATTTCGTTATTTGCTTGAATAGTTATGGAAATATTTAGCAAAACGCGTGCCAAAGTACCATGCTATCGGTGATACAGGCTCAAATTAAAAGGAGAGAAGCGCTAACCCCCTATTACACAAGCTGTTTTGTGTAACGGTTGAGTTTCAGCAGGGCAGGGCGGAGGAGAGGCACTCCTGAATGGAAAAGAGTCTATTGACTACAAATTTGTGGGATTATCACAAAGAGTACATTCTTGTAGTATTGCTGAGAGAAGGGAGGCCTCTTTTTTTCCATGAACACATTCAAGCACCGTGTGCGGTAACCGGCAGGATACGGAAGGCTCCAACATAAAAAGCTCACAAACAGAAAAATCCCGCAATAACACTCTCTCTCTTTGAGAAAAGTTATTGCGGGATTTCACCAACGGCCATGAGGAGAGTGTTTCTCCTCATCAACAGTATCTACTTGTCAGCAAGTTCTGGCAGCAATTTCATGAAATGGTCAATGTTGTCCGGGTACGAAGCGGTTAAAGCCGAGAGTGTCTGCTGGTATTTTGTATAGACGACATCACCTCTTCTCAGCTCATAACTCTCTTTTTCGCCATTCACCACCAGCTCAAGATCATAAATAAACCAGGCAATTTCAGCCTCCTCCTTTTGAACCGGAACCAGGTTGGGAAGAGTCTCAAAATAGCTGCGGTTGATGGCCACAGCCATCTTTTTATGCCAGGAGTGAAGGATTGATCCCTTAAAAATAAGTTGAGGAACAAGACTCTCCCTTTGAGCGGAAACATAGTCGGGCTGAGGATAGTTGGATTGCGCCGACCAGTCCATAAGAGAGTTGCCAAGGGGATCTTTCATATAAAAATCGAATGGATCGCGGGCATCACCCGAAATAAAGGCCGTCTGAACCTCAATCGCGCCAAAATCAACCATTTTTCCATGTTGATCATAAGCAATCAAGACGACATCAATGTCGCCTGCCGATCTCCCGTAAGCATCTTTCAGTTCAACCTCGGTCAACGAGCTCCAGCGAACGCCCTCTTCAAAAAAGAATGATGCGGCATCATCAGTAATCAGCCACTCTTCGCGAAAACGTACCGGGCAAGTGATGACAGGTTTGTCCTGATGCAGAAGAGAGCAGACCCCAAGAGGATTTTTCGGATGCCCCTTTGTGCAGTTGGGTACCCGGTTATTAAAAGGACATTGCCGATGCGAACGGTACCGTTGTGCCTTTGCAGAGGGGTCTGTTGTTGTAAAACCAAAGACCTCAGCCAACGGATGCTTGAAATTGTTCATGCTGTAAAAAGTTTGCGACGGAGTGGGTTGAAGAGTATTGCTGTAACCATGATCTATTTGAAGAGAAAGACCCTGCGAATGCTGAATCAAAGAGAGCTGAGGCTCTGGCTCACTCTCCTGCGGAATCTCCTCGTCTGTCGATGTTGCTCTTTCCTCAAGAGATTCAGTGCTCCTGCCGCCATCGGCCTCAATGCTTGTCTCCTCAACATCGGGTTGAGAAACGAGGGCCACAGGCAGCTCGTTGTCCTCAACAGTCTCAACTTCACTGCTTAGTGACAGATCAGGGGGAACCGACGATGGTGCCGGAGGGGTAAGCGTAAAGGACGGCCTGCCATTGACAAGATCAATGCTTTGACTTAACTGATCAATCTGCTGCTGCTGATTCAGCCCGATTTGCAACAGAGTCTCCCTGATCTCCGGATCATCGACATCTGCTGCCAGAGCATTAAAAACATCCCGTTTTTGTTTTTTTATTTCAGCCATAGAACCGAAAAAATCCAACAAATCTTTGTTAATAAACATCTTTTGAGCTTTTGACTATAGATTCAATAAGCGCTTTTGTAATTGCCTTCTGAGTATTCATGTCGGCATCAAGCTTTTGTAACATCCTGACAATTCTCATCTGCACCTTCTCATCAAGGGTAGAATACCTCAAGACATTCTGGATGTGGTTAGAATAGATGCCAACAACCGACGCTTCACTTTTTTCTATGGCACTTATTTTTTTGAGTAACTCTTCTTTTTCGATCATGGTTGAATACTTTTGGAAAATGGCATCACCAAAATCAGTGAAAAGCCAATCAGGCTTGGGAAATTAGTAAAAAAATATCAATTTTTTTTCATATTCCAAATTTCTGTAATCAGAAGGAGCCCAAACGCTCTGTTTTGGAACTACCCCGCAGGTGTTTAAAAAGAACGGCAAACGCTCCCCAAAAAAGCGGCAAACAACAGCAACAGAATTTCTCGTCAAGCCTCAGTCCCAATGTTCAGATGCCGGCAGATTGGGGCGGGCGTGAAGGGGCTCTGAATAGTGGGTTGCAATTAAACTCTCCCATCTTGCCCGGGTCAGCTCCTCTATTGTACAGTTAAACCCCTCTTTTTTCATAAATCCAAGAAACCTCTCCCTGAATTTTTCATCATCCTTTAACTTCTCAACAAATTTTCTTGCATGATCATCCGACATTTGAGCCTCCTTTCATACGTTAAGCCACTAAAAAATAACCACAAAGAAGATCAACAAAACTTTTCCTCATGATTTTCTTCCTGCAACACTTCAGAGAGAGTAAACGTCGTGACCTCTGTAATAGTTCACTGTCGCAAGCCTTAACGCCCCACACTCTTCAGGAAACTGTTCAGCGACCACCGTCTGAACTGAGCGGCGTGGGCATCTGCTTACCGGTTGCCTTGATAATGTGATAATATTCCGGTAACCATGAAAGGCTGTTAATGTAATAGTCATTGTGCTCATTATAAAAAAATCCATCATCATTTTTTCTCATGCTATGGCGTATTTGCTGCAAGAGCGATGGAGAGAGAGAGGAGCCTGCAGCCTCGGTCGCCGCGTATGCCGCACTGTAAAAAAGAGCATTTTGATAAGCCTGGTCTTTTGATGGATTGCTCAGCTCCTTCTCAAAAGAGGCAGAAAACTGACGAAGGACAGTGAGAGCTCTCTTATCTCCGGAGAGGTAATAGTCTGCGGCAATTCTCAAAGGAACCCTCACCGCATCCCAACCGTACACCGCATCATTTCCCGGAAGTTCAGTAATATTGCCCTGTGCATCAACTGCGATCCAGTCCGGCACCAGTGTCCCTTTTTTCAGGACACCAGGAAAATCAAGAAGCTTCCCCAGCATGTAGTAGGTCGTATCCACCAGTTCAAGCCAGCGATGGTCACCACTCACCTCAAAAAAAAGTTTAAAATGAGACGGAGCATAGTACGAGGGATTCAAGGCCGTCAGTTGATCCGGTTGATTATATTCCCGGGGCCAGGGAAGAAAATAGAGTCTTCCATTGATGATCGCCGTCTCCTTTTCAAGGACACTCTGCAACACCTGTTCAGCAAGAGTTTGATACCGCACATCATTCCATTTCCGAGAGGCAAGGATAAGGCTGTATGCATAATCAATATCGGCATCAGAAGCCGACTTGCGGTCGGCAACCACTCCGTTTTGATAGTGCCAGGCAAGCAATCTGTCGCCATCCGAGCTCTTGCGCGACAACGCCCCTTCGGTCCAGTCAAGGCACTCATCGAAGGTGGTGTGGTCATTCATCAGCACTGCACGGAGCATGCCGTAAGCCTGACCTTCAGAAACGGTATCGTTATTATCCCTCGGACGGCAAACTCGACCATGAACAATAAACGTTCTCTTGTAGTGTATCCACGAGCCAAAAGCGATCTCTGCCGAATTCTGTGTTATTGATGAACAGTTTATTGTTAGTAAAGGCACAAAAATGAGAACAATAAACAGGAGCAACCGTTTCATTTTCGGTTGAAGTTAAAAAGTCCACTAAGAAGAATCAACTGGAAGCCCATCCAGAATACATTGATACCAAGAATACTGACCACACCGTCATTGTTGATGATTCGCATGGCACCCCATGCAAACGTCACAAAAACAACTGATATGAGGAGCAATTGAGGCCAAAGGCTGAGCCAGGGAACATTGTTCGAATTGCCCTTTGGCGTCACCTGAAATCCCTTTTTATTAATATTTAACAGTCCAACAATAGACGCGCTTAAATAGACCGGCATGGAGAGAGCCGTCAGCATCTGCACCTTTATCATATTGCTGAGCTTGTATTTCTTTTTTACCATACTCGAATAAAAAATATAGTTCGAAAGAATAAAAAAGGGCACAAAGGTAACTGAGTAAACAAACGAATCGATGTTGTATGAATTGATATCAAAAAAGATGTACATGATAGGTCCTGCCATCAAGAAAAAATAGGACCACCCAATAAAATAGTAGGTTGTTGAAATAAGATACTCAAGCCACTGCTCAGGGCGAAGCGCCTTGATATCGGTAAAAAAGGTTTTAACCAATTTCCGAAAGAGTTGCGATGTACCCAGCGCCCATCTATTCTGCTGTGTAAAGTACGCAGCCAGATCTTCAGGGGCCATGCCAAACGTATAGGCTTTATGAATAAAGAACGATTTCCACTTCTTTGTATGCAGCTTGAGTGAGGTCGCAATGTCTTCAGTCACCGTCTCCTCATCGAAATTCCCGACATCATTAAGCGCTTCACGCCGAAAAACTACGTTTGTCCCACAGCAAAACATAGCCTTGTTTATTGTTTTGCCAAGGCAGATATATTCGTAGAAAATAGCCTGCTGGTTATGGGCAATCATTGCCACCGTGCTGTTATCCCCATTCGAATAGAACTGGGGTGTCTGTATAAATGCAAGTCGCTCATCGGCCTCCAGAAACGGCACCAGCGTCTTCAAAAATACCGGCATGGGATTCTGGTCAGCGTCAAAAATAGCGATATACTTCTCTGAGAGAGTTTTAAGCACTTCATTGATCATGCCGGCTTTAGCGCCACGGTTGTTACTGCGGGTGAAAAGGTTGACACCCAATTTTTCCGCAAGCTCTCTGGCCTCCTGTTTGTAACTTTCAAGAGTAGAATCATCAAGCAGATACACATTCTTGTTCTCATAGGCAATGTTCAGGCATGTCAAAAGAGTGGTCTCCACAATCTCCTTCGACTCATGTCGGGCGGGAATAAGAATAGCGACGGAGGCATTACTGTCCGGCTCTTTCTGCCTGATGACCAGCGGACGTAAATTCTCCCGAAGAACATCAATAAAAAAGAAAAATGAATGAAAAAGTATAAAGGTCTCTGCAAAGAAAAACATCAGGCTGAACACCAATTCAAGAGTGGTGAATGGAGCAATAATGATGTAGTAAATGCGAATACCGATATAAATAATGAGCAGGAGAAGCAGTATGGTTACCTGTGTAATCAGAAACCAGGAATTTTTCTTATCACGCATGTTTCTTGTTATTTATATGGCAACATTAAAAAAACCATCGTATTTCAGCCTTCACCATTTTGTCTTCGTAAAAAGCCGCCGTAGCCCATGAATACTGGGTTTCGAGAGACGAAGAAAAACGGTTGCTCCAATCATGGCAGAGCGTAGCACGAACCTGGTGCGACACATTATCATTGGGTTCGGCTATCACCTTATAGGATGTTGTATAGTATGTTTCATTAACACCCTGGAACAGCTCTCCATTGAAATAGTGGCGGAAGTCTATCCCCACCGAGTGGGTTGTAAAGGAGGATGGCGTCCAGTAACTATGAAGAGACACATCATGAAACCCGTAGTTTTGTAAACGGTACACAAGGTTCAGACGTTCTTTGCCGACGATGAGGTGGGCAGTAACATCACCCCCGGCAGTGAAGCAGCGGTTCCCGTCCGAATAGGAGGCCACCTCATAATCGAGCCCCGCATTCCAGTTTCTGTAACCATCATAGAGTAATCTGCCCTGCCATCGATCTCTCTGGAGCCTGCTCCTTAATGTCTCTGCATTATCGATGACCTCTTCATTGCGAAACGCAACGTCCAGATGAACGTTATTAAACGGTTGACTCTGAGTTTCAAGGAATCCCGTATGATTGTTTTCAATGTTCTGCGAATTTGCGTGATAACTGTAAGCCCCGCGGATCACAAAATCAGGCAAATGGCGATATTCAATCCCGGTCGTTATGTTATTCTGATGAAACTTCCCTGGAAAATTTTCGAAACTGAACGATTTATTGTCATAGTGTATAAAGCCGGTGACCTGCTCTTCCAGGGGATAAGAGAGCGAAGAATAGAGCCCGGTATAGCTCACATTGGTGCTTTTCCATTCACTTTTTACATTGAAATACTCAATGCCGCTTCTGAAAAGTCTTTTTGAAGAGAGGATATCGCCTTTCTCTTTTGCCAACGCCGCCTGGCGGTGTCCGGGCATCAGTTTCAGCATCACTTGATAGGTCTCCGCCGCCTCACTCCATTTTGCGCTCTGCATGTAAAGCTGACCGAGGTCAAACAACGCCTCCGGGTCATTTGGCTCTACAAGAAGCCAATTTTTATAACCCTCTACCGCCGGTCGCCAGGTATTGCGGTAATATGCCCTCTTTGCAAGCGACTCCGCCTGGAGCCCCTTGTTGTCGGGATAGCTCCTCACAGCCTCATCATAGACCGTTTCAGCATCCCCGTATCTTGCCATCCATCCAAGCACGCGCCCTTTCTCCCTGTAGGCCTTTTGGCGGAAATACTCGCTCTTCTGACCATTGGCGCGACTGATCAAACTATCGTAATTTACCAATGCATTTGCATAGCTTCTCTGCCAACTTGCAATTTCAGCTTTTATCAGCAGGGCCGTCTCGTTGGGATGATTTTTAGGAGAGCGTTTAATCAACTCGTCACTGAATTTAAGAGCCTCGGAAAAGTCCTGTTTTCCCAATGCCACATTAGCCTTTGTCTCCAGAACAACAATATCCCTCGAATATTGCGTTTCAACGGCAGCGAGCAGCTTTTCAGCCTCGGTATACTCCTTGCTGCTGGCAAGCTTGTAGATGAAGGCTATTGCGTAATCCCTTTTTTTGTAATCGTTCTGTCTGTTTTTTGCAAAATATTTCAGATAGTACTCTGTTGCCTTGCCATACTGTTTATTCGTATACAGGACATCAATATACTCACGCTGCGTAGCATCACTCGTGTCGCCGGTAACAAGAACACTTTCAATCATTTTCAGAGTGGCCTCCCAACGGCCAGTCCACGAATAAGCCTTTGCGGCTTTCATGATTAATTTCGTCTCTTTTGGGTTGATCTTAATCAAGCGGTCATAGATTGGCAGGGCTTTTTCTGCATTTTGGGCTGCTATATAAAGATCGATAATCTTTCTCAAAACAGCATCATCATCCGGGTAATCGTTGAGGAGTCTGGCCACCACAACCTCTCCGCTCGTGTAGTCTTTGGCCGCAAAGAGAGAACTGGCAAGTTTCACCGTTGCCTGTTTGTCAAGAGCGCCGCTTGTAAATGATTCCATTGTCACAGGCACAGGTTTACTCTTCCTGACATGTGTTTTCGCTTTATGCACCGCTGTATGACCTATGGCAGGCTCAACAAGCAAGGCCATGCCTGCCATAGCGATAAAAAAAAAATTATTGCTTGATTTCATTGTTACTTCGAAGAATTTAGCTGTGTATTAAAGCCGTTATAAAGTACCCGGTACCTGATTGACTTGATTTTCAAGGCTTGCAGAATGTATAGACAACCCAACTCTCGCACAAAGTATCAGTCACCCAATGGAATAGAGTGAGTAAAAGCGCCTTTTTCAGATGAATCAACTTCATGTGCCTTTAACAACCACCCTTACAGTCAGAGTTGACCATCTTCCGCCCAATAATACAAAGCTTTATCAAATAAACAAAATTCGTATGAAAAACGCAGTATGACTTTTTCCAGGAGGGAAAAATCTTTTGGAGTGTAAACTACAAGAGCCATCCAACACAATCAGTTGGATGGCTCTTGAACCCTCTGCTTATGACCTTGACGCTCTATTGCTGAGACGAGATCACAATCTTCCATGTTTTTGTACCAATCTTCAACTGTACCGTGACAGTCTGGGCAAGATCACCGGTCGTGACGCTCGATGCCTTGAACACTTTGGCAACTGAGTCATAGGTTATCCACGATGGAAGTGGCTGGCTGTTGCCGTTCGCATCGACAAGAGAGACCGACTCACCTCCGGCAATTGCAGCAGTCTGAACATCTTCAGGAAGAGGCACTGTGAATGATGCTCCACCGCCTGTACTGAGCGATGCAGCAGGAATCGTGACATCAATTTCACCAGGTACCGCTACGCCTGCACCAGTTCCGCTAACCGTTGGAGCTGCAACATACTGCACAACAAGACCCGTTGCAGAAGTTATGGCAGGAGCGCCAACAACCGGCGGAGTAACCGGAGGGGTTACCTGTTGCTGTGTTGCCACCTGCAGGATGTTCGCTGTTGTACTGGCCTGGCTTGTGATATCATAGTTATTAACGTCGGCACCACTGTAGCTGCTTGCTAATGTTACCAGTTTGCCTGTTCCTGCAAGCTCAGTGTCAAACACACCTACAGAAGAGACCAGAAGCTGGTCACCCGCAAGCCAGCCGGTTGCGCCATTCGAGTTCGTAATAGCTGTCACCGTGCCATCATAGTTCTTGTTATAGGCGGTTATGCCCGAGATGTTGATCGGCAACTTAAGGATAGATGCGGTGGTGTTGCTTTGATCAACAACGCTGTAGTTAGCCAGGTCGGCTCCACTGTAGGAGCTTACGAGATTAACCGTTTTACCAGAAGCTGCGTTCTTGTCTCCAACTGTTCCAGAGACACTCAATCCAATGCTCTCACCATCAACAATGTTGTTGAAAATTGCATCGGCACTCTGGACCTGTGCAGTTGTTGTGCGATCATAGGTCTTGTTTGATGCAGTGATACCCGAAACCGTCACCACTCTTGGCGTAATGCTCGCCTGGGTGGAAAGCTGATCCTGAATAATATAATTGGACAGATCGGTCTGCTGGTCGCCGGAGAAACTGTTGCTCAGAGCAACAAGCCGGTTGGTACCAACATTTTTGCTGTCAAAAGTACCTGCCGTTGTCAGCCCGATACTTTCACCCGCAACCACATTACTGATCAGGACATTGCCAGTTTGTACCTCGGCAAGAGTGTTGCCATTATAAATCTTGTTGCTGGCGGAGATCCCCGAAACAGTGACAGTTCTGTGAACAATATTTGCCTGAGTTGCAAGTTGCTCCTGAATCGCATAGTTCCCCAGATCTGTTGTCTGATTTCCTGAGTAGTTGCTGTTCAGTGTAACCACTCTGTTGTCGCCAACATTTTTGCTGTCAAAAGTTCCGGTTGTTGTCAGCCCGATACTTTCACCCGCAACCACATTACTGACAAGAGCGTTGGCAGTTTGTACCTGTGCAAGAGTGTTGCCGTCATAGATCTTGTTGCCTGCAGTGATACCTGAAACGGTAACCGCTCTCGGTGTAATAGTTGCCTGGGTGGAAGCCTGATCCTGAATCGTGTAGTTGGACAATTCAGTAGACTGGTTACCGGCGTAGCTGCTGTTGAGTGCAACAACCCTGTCGACTCCAACATTCTTACTGTCAAACGATCCAGTAGCGTTCACACCAATGCGCTCACCGTCAACAACGTTGCTGACAAGAGCGTTGCCGGTCTGTATCTGGGCAACGGTATTGCCATCATACACCTTGTTGTCGGCGGTGATGCCAGAAACGGTAACCGTTCTGGTAGTAATACTGGCCTGGGTGGAAGCCTGATCCTGAATCCTGTAATTGGAGAGTTCAGTATTTTGATTGCCCGAGTAGCTGCTGCTCAACGCCACAGTTCTGTCTGTGCCGACGTTTTTACTGTCAAAATTGCCGGTTGAAGCAATACCAATGTTCTCACCATCGACTATGTTGCTGAAGACGACATTCCCTGTCTGAAGTTGCGCAACGGTGTTGCCATCATAGGTTTTGTTATCCGCCGTTATTCCAGATACCCGGATTGTTCTCGGGGTGATACTTGCCTGGGCTGCAGACTGATTTTGAATAATGTAGTTTGAAAGTTCAGTCTCCTGGTTACCAGTGTAATTACTCTTCAGCGCAACAACCCTGTCGACCCCGACATTCTTGTTGTCGAAAGAGCCAGAGGCGGTCACCCCGATGCGCTCACCATCAACAATGTTGCTGAAAAGTGCCTTGCTGGTCTGTACCTGCGCGATAGTATTGCCGTCATAGATCTTGTTGTCAGCGGTAATACCAGAGACCGTAATGGTTCTCGGTGTAATACTGGCCTGAGTGTAATCCTGCCCTTCAATAATGTAGTTCGAAAGGTCAGTCTCCTGGTTGCCGAGGTAGCTGTTTCTCAGAGAAACAAGTTTGTTCTCCCCAACATTCTTACCATCAAATGTTCCCCATGACCGTATACCGATCTGTTCACCATCAACAATGTTCTTGAAGCTGGCATTGCCTGTTTGCAGTTGCGCAATGGTGTTGCCATCATACACCTTGTTCTCGGCCGTAATACCAGAAACGGTAACTGTTCTTGGAGTGATACTTGCCTCGGTTGAACCCTGCCACTCAATGATGTAGTTAGAGAGCTTTGTTTCCTGATTTCCTGAGTAGCTACTCTCAAGTGTGACCTGTTTGTTCCAACCAACATTTTTTATCATCAAAAGCTCCTGTTGTCGTCACTCCGATACTTTCACCCGCAACAATATTATCAAAAAGAGCATTTTCAGTACGAACCGTTGCAACGGTATTGCCGTCATAGATCTTGTTGTCCGCCGTGATACCCGAAAGTGTCACTGTTCTTGGCGTTATTGCATACTGCCCGGTATAGTAACCCACGGCATAGTCCGAAGAGAGCTGGTTCTTGTCAGAACCAGGCAGAATGGAATAGCCTGAGCCAACATTCTTGTTCTCAGTTACAAAAGTGAGCCCATCGGCACTATAGCCCGAATCCCGAACGCCGATCGTGTTGATTGCAAGATTTTCCGCAACCGTTGTGCCATCATACACCTTGCTTCCGTTACCGGTCTCTACAATAATAGCCTTTGTCGCGGCGGTACCGACGCGGTAGTCTGCATACTCGTTGTTAGCTCCCAGAGAAACCTCACCGCTGAACAATTTATCTTCGTGTCCCGCACTATTGTGTTCACCCTCATTGTGTGAGCT
>CAJEXW010000020.1 GCA_903994525.1 uncultured Chlorobiaceae bacterium | reverse complement strand
TGCTGAATTTGAAAAAATCCACATCATACGAAATGAATTTCATGGTGAATGGAACTACAAAATCGAACCAAATTCCGGATAAATTGTTATGGTTATTTTTTAACGATTACTTACCTGATTCCCATAGCAAGTGGCGTAAAGTGCACGATTTGGCCACTGCCTTGTCTGCCAGGCAGCACCAGCGGCAAGCTTCAGGTATCCGCCATTCGCAGAAACAATGCTCTCTGTATCGGTTAACGTGGGTAATATCGATCCATCAGCGATTGCACCGAGGCCATCGTTCCCGGTATCCTGATGGAGAGTCGAAGAAGTTCAAGCACAATCTCATTGGCAATACCAACCGGGTCGCGCCGCTGCTTTTCAGCTTCATCAAGCTGCTGCTGCAACAGCTTCAGGCGAGCTTCAACGGGGCGCAAATTTTCCTGGGCTTGCAACGTTTCAGGCTCTGCATCATCAAAAGTCGCCTGATCGGCAGCCGTTGTAGCATACTCATTCGGTTCTGCGTTCATACCGCTCATGGAATCAGTTTGCGTTCCTGCAAAATACTCCGGACAACCGGATGAACATCGCACCACCCTACGTCGTTGTAGCCAAGAATAAAGAGGCTATAGCGCAAGTCAAGGGTAACACCGGTATTATCAACCGTTTTGGTTTCGCTCAAAGCCAGCGTTTTCAGCACCTCATAATACTCCGCAACAGAGGTGACAACCTCATTATTCACCCGCTTTTCGGCAATGGTGTTTTCGTAATGGCGACGAAGTTTGAAAAAACTTTTGGTATAATCAGTCTTGATAATTCTGGTTCGACCATCGTTAAGTGCATTGTCGGCGGCATCACGAATCATGGTGAACAGGTCACGCAGGCAACCGCCACTGATATCGATAAACTGGTAAACAAGTTCAGGTGGTTCAAAACACTCTGTTTCAATTCTGCGCGTTATGATGCGGTGCAACGCCTCCCGCCCCTTGGGATAGGGATTACCCAGCTTGTCATGCACCTTGACCATCGGCAGCTCAAAATCCTGATCAAAATTACCCGTGATGACCGTTGATTTGGAATGGTAGCACAAGGAGACCGGAAAGGTGAAGATAACATGGGTTTGCAGACTGCCAAGAAGGTGGCTGTGGTTAAAAAAAAGCTCTTCCGATTTCTCTACACTCAGCTTGTCGAGATCTTCAATAATAATAATGAGACCTTGCTTGCCAATCTTCGGCAGTTTGCTCTTGACCTCGCGAACAAGATCGTTGCAATGACCAATAAGATCCGATAACCGGGGTTCGATACTCTCGATGATGGTTTTTTTGGTTGAAGAACTTGCATTGGCTGCTGCACGCATTTTACCAAAAAAACGGGCAAAGAGCGGCACACTCACCTCGGTCTCAATACCAGCTTCAAGCGAAGCCTCGCCTGTCAACACCCTGATTTTTTCTATTTCAACAGTACGGCTCCATTCAGTGACACTTTTGAACAACTGCGGATTGATTATGATATTGTACTCAGCAACAACATCAAAAAGCTTTTCCATGGTAATGACAAAGAGTTCGACATAGTTGAGATTCACCAGGTCAAGCTCTTCGCGTATCGAAAAATTCAGCACAATAAATTCGTTGCTGATCTCCTGTTGCAGTTTATTGAGCTCGGTGCTTTTTCCGCAGCCCCGATAACCGGAAAAGAGAATTTGCAGCTTTCCACCAGGATTATCGAGCAACCGTCTTTTAAGAGTCATAACAGGGTTATCACCACGCCCCTCAAAAGCATCAACATAGTAGGAGTCAAGCTCATCACCTTCCAACGCATCGGTAGAGAGACGCTTATATATTGCAGAAAGATTTTCCATCGCACGTCCTGTTCTGTTAAGTTGTAGAGGTCAAAATACAAAATATTCCCCCGATCAAAGCGCACGTGCCCCCCCTTTCGCCTTGTTCACCATGCTGCCAATTGCACATGAACGATTCCGAATGCTTCGAACAACGCGGCTGGAGGATCAGATAACATGGTACTCAAGCGAAAAAGGTGATCATCTTTTTTTCACACAAAAAGTGGTTACGATTGAATAAGACGCTGCAACAGAATCTCTTCGACATTGCGTCGCCTGTCGAGTACCGCCGTTATATAAACATTGCTGTCTGCGGTCCGATACAACAACCTCCATGGAGAAATAATCAGCTCCCGATAGACAAAAATGCCATTGGACTGAAGCTCAGGAACGACCCTGCCTCGCTCAGGAAAAGCCTCCCGTATCCGACCGTTTACCGCACACGGACCTTGAACAAAAAAGCTTTAAATTGCGAGCGGTGAATTCACTGCGAGCAGTATTGCCGCTCTTTACTCTGGTGCCCAATAGCCCGGCGGAAAGAATGGTTCTGGTCACGTTCCTGCGCACATTTTGGTGAGCGAAATTCGCATCCCGCTGGAAAGATTTATAATGCCCTAAGCGTTACCGGGCTTGCAGGTGAATTCAATTGTCTTTTGAAATTTGCAAATCCAAAAGGTGATTAGTGATGAAGGAGTTACCGGTTCTCGATTCGCGTGCAGCTTTCTGTGACGTTGGCAGCGAGCATATGCATGTTTCCATCGCTGGAGGCCAGCCAAAGATTTTTGGGACGTTTACCAGCCAGTTGCACGAATTGCGCGATTGGTTGCTGGGAGAAGCAGTCCACTCGATAGCAATGGAAGCTACCGGGGTTTACTGGCTGCCGCTCTATGGTGTGCTCGAAGCGGCTGGCCTTGAGGTGGTGATGGTCAACGGACGACAAACACGCAACCTGCCCGGCAGAAAGACCGACATGAAGGACTGTCAATGGGGTGCCACCCTGCATGCGCACGGCTTGCTGAAGGCAGGGTTCGTGCCTCCAGCGCATATTCGAAAGCTTCAGGATTACCAGCGCTTGCGGACAGATCACATCAGTTCTGCTGCCAGCAATGTGCAGCACATGCAAAAGGCGCTTGAGCGCATGAACATCAAGCTGCACAACGTCATCAGCTCACTGATGGGAGTCAGCGGCATTGCCATAGTGCATGCCATTCTGGACGGAGAGCGTGATCCAGCAAAACTACTCGAGTTGTGCCACTCGACGATTCGGCACAAAAAGGCGAAAGAGGTTATCGAAGCACTTCGCGGTACTTGGGAGCCAGAGCACCTGTTTGCGCTCAGGCAAGCCCTGCAGAGCTGGGAACACTATCAGCGCCAGATTGCTGAATGTGACCAGCAAATAGAGTCGCTGCTGCAAGAGATCACGTTTAATGAAACACAGGGTGGTGGCATTGGCGAAAAACCCAAAGCAAAGGACAGTAAACGCCCCAGCGCCAATGCGCCTCAAATCTCTGGTCTTCACAGTATGCTCATTGAACTGTGTCAGGGCAAGGATCTGTCGATACTGCCCGCACACACCGACTACAGCGTCCTGCAGATCATCAGTGAGGTGGGAACTGACCTGAGCAAATGGCCCACAGAAAAGCATTTCACGGCTTGGTTGGGTCTGGCTCCCGGAACAAGCCAAAGCGGCAAGCGCAAGAGCAACGTCAAACGCAGTCGCAGCAAGGTCGGCAGGTATTTTTGCATCATGGCCCGATCACTGGCTCGTAGCAAAGATATGGCGTTGGGCGGCTTTTACCGTCGTCTGGCGGCAAGACGTGGGGGATTGATAGCCAATATTGCTTTGGCTCGCAAGCTTGCGGCATTGTTTTGGCGAGTCATGGTCAAAGGGACGGAGTTTGTCGAGGAAGGACTGGCTGCTTATGAAGCCAAGTGCCTCGAGGGCAAGAAAAGAAGCCTTCGCAGGTTAGCTAGAGAGCTTGGTCAAACCGTTTCACCTATACCTGTAACAGTATGAAATAAATGAAATTACTATACTTGTTCATGGAAAGCCTCCCGTATCCGACCGTTTACCGCACACTGACCTTGAACAAAAAAGCGTTAAATTGCTGGCGGTGAATTCACTGCGAGCAGTATTGCCGCTCTTTACTCTGGTGCCAATAGCCCGGCGGAAAGAATGGTTCTGGTCACGTTCCTGCGCACATTTTGGTGAGCGAAATTCGCATCCCGCTGGAAAGATTTATAATGCCCTAAGCGTTACCGGGCTTGCAGGTGAATTCAATTGTCTTTTGAAATTTGCAAATCCAAAAGGTGATTAGTGATGAAGGAGTTACCGGTTCTCGATTCGCGTGCAGCTTTCTGTGACGTTGGCAGCGAGCATATGCATGTTTCCATCGCTGGAGGCCAGCCAAAGATTTTTGGGACGTTTACCAGCCAGTTGCACGAATTGCGCGATTGGTTGCTGGGAGAAGCAGTCCACTCGATAGCAATGGAAGCTACCGGGGTTTACTGGCTGCCGCTCTATGGTGTGCTCGAAGCGGCTGGCCTTGAGGTGGTGATGGTCAACGGACGACAAACACGCAACCTGCCCGGCAGAAAGACCGACATGAAGGACTGTCAATGGGGTGCCACCCTGCATGCGCACGGCTTGCTGAAGGCAGGGTTCGTGCCTCCAGCGCATATTCGAAAGCTTCAGGATTACCAGCGCTTGCGGACAGATCACATCAGTTCTGCTGCCAGCAATGTGCAGCACATGCAAAAGGCGCTTGAGCGCATGAACATCAAGCTGCACAACGTCATCAGCTCACTGATGGGAGTCAGCGGCATTGCCATAGTGCATGCCATTCTGGACGGAGAGCGTGATCCAGCAAAACTACTCGAGTTGTGCCACTCGACGATTCGGCACAAAAAGGCGAAAGAGGTTATCGAAGCACTTCGCGGTACTTGGGAGCCAGAGCACCTGTTTGCGCTCAGGCAAGCCCTGCAGAGCTGGGAACACTATCAGCGCCAGATTGCTGAATGTGACCAGCAAATAGAGTCGCTGCTGCAAGAGATCACGTTTAATGAAACACAGGGTGGTGGCATTGGCGAAAAACCCAAAGCAAAGGACAGTAAACGCCCCAGCGCCAATGCGCCTCAAATCTCTGGTCTTCACAGTATGCTCATTGAACTGTGTCAGGGCAAGGATCTGTCGATACTGCCCGCACACACCGACTACAGCGTCCTGCAGATCATCAGTGAGGTGGGAACTGACCTGAGCAAATGGCCCACAGAAAAGCATTTCACGGCTTGGTTGGGTCTGGCTCCCGGAACAAGCCAAAGCGGCAAGCGCAAGAGCAACGTCAAACGCAGTCGCAGCAAGGTCGGCAGGTATTTTTGCATCATGGCCCGATCACTGGCTCGTAGCAAAGATATGGCGTTGGGCGGCTTTTACCGTCGTCTGGCGGCAAGACGTGGGGGATTGATAGCCAATATTGCTTTGGCTCGCAAGCTTGCGGCATTGTTTTGGCGAGTCATGGTCAAAGGGACGGAGTTTGTCGAGGAAGGACTGGCTGCTTATGAAGCCAAGTGCCTCGAGGGCAAGAAAAGAAGCCTTCGCAGGTTAGCTAGAGAGCTTGGTCAAACCGTTTCACCTATACCTGTAACAGTATGAAATAAATGAAATTACTATACTTGTTCATGGAAAGTATATAACTCGGAGGCTTTAACCCTGATTTTTTCCAGAACATGCAAAGCAATCTGCACATTATCACTTGCAACAAAGGCTATAACCTCTCTGAGATCCCTTTCCGAAACTTCAGTCCATAAAACACTGTAGCATGCACTCATGAGGTCTGCTCTTTCAAAAGACCTTCAAGGTCAGTGAATACCTCCTCTTGCGGGCGAATATTGCCTTTACGAATATCCTCCTCACCCTGTGCCAGCAGTTTCAGCAAGCCAAGCGCATTGCGCATCTCCTCATAACTTTTAGGGTCTTGAAGAACAGCTCTCGGCTCGCCGTTCTGGGTAATAATAACCGGACGGCGCGTCTCGTTAATCTGTGCAAGAAGCTCAGCCGCATTTGCCTTGAGCCAGGTGACCGGTTTGATGTCGGTAGTAATATTCATCTTCCCTTTGATCTTTGTTGTCTCTTTAAGTCTGAATATAGTATGATATTCGGTCTCGTGAAAATTTCCCTCAATAGCAAGGTCGGAATAAGCTGCCAACTGACTACGGCAGGGCAAATGAAAACCAACATGCACCGCGAGGGTTGTCGGAATTGTAAGCAGTTACGATGAGACCCCGGACAGTACCTCGCACTGCCATACTACTCCGGTTGCTCATCCTGTGAGAGATTGGTATCGCAGGAAAAAATCTGAACACAATTCACTATATTCCTGAAAAGTAAATTTCTGCTAAAATCGACACCGGGGCATGACTGAGAGGGAGGATATTGTCAATGCAATAAAGCGTGATCAGTTCAGAATCACTGACCACGCTTACGAAGAGGCACTTTCGGACAATTTGACTTTTGAAGAGGTACTAACCAGCGTTATCCATGGTGAGATCATTGAGCAGTATCCCAAAGACAAGCCTTATCCGAGCTGTCTGATTTATGGAGAAAGCTTTCGAAAAGAGCCAGTGCATAGTGTTTGGGCTTACAATAGAGAAAACTCATGGGCCGTGTTGATTACCGTTTATCGACCGGATCCAAAAAGGTGGATTGAATTCAAAACCAGGAGAACAAAGCAATGACCCCGTTTGAGCTATGCCCGGTATGCGGTGGTGAAGTGATTACAAAAGAGGTGGAAAAATTGATTCCCGGGGGCAACCATACCGCTGTTGTAAAAGTAATCGCCGAAGTCTGCACCCATTGTGGTGAACGATTATACTCGAAAGAGGCGATCACGTTGTTTGAGCATATCCGGTCACAGCTTGCGAACGGTGATGTTGCAGGCTTTCTTCCCGTGGGGCAGACCTATAAAGTTGCCGGGTAAAACAGCAAGACATTACTTGAGCAAAAGGACTTGCCTGTGAAATTAAGGAGGGAAACTATGAGCACAGTGACAATTCGGGATTTTGACCCGGCCAACTATCTCGATAACGATGAAGTGATTGTCGAATACCTCAAGGCAACAGAAGAAGATCCGAACCCGGAGGTATTTCTTGAGGCTTTGGGAGATGTTGCAAGAGCAAAGGGTATGGCTGGGATTGCAAAAAAAACAGGTCTTGGGCGTGAAAGCTTGTATAAGGCTTTGCGTCCGGGAGCACATCCACGCTACGAAACTGTGAAAGCTGTCCTGAAAGCAGTCGGTGTGGAGATGACATTCAAACAGCTTTCGTGAAGCAAAACTGGATTATAAGTGCGCCCCGATTTTCAAAAACTAAATCAAGCTGGTAACCTGCTCATGGTTTGGTTCAGAAGAATTGCGAACAACCATAAATTAATGCTCTTTTCTTGCAGCATTCACAACAGAAAGAAGATGCCTGTCCAATGACAATAACTTAAGGTCTGAACAAAGTGCCGTTGCGGCAATAATTGCATCCGGTAACTTAAGTTTACGTTTTTTGCGTAGATTAATAACTGCCTCTTCAATCTCGCTGGTCAATGAACAAGAGGTAAAATGAGCAAGCTTTTCTTTGATTAAACACTCCTCATCAGCCGTAATCCCATGATAGCCCAATAACTCCATTCGTGTGATAACGCTGTAAAAGCATTCTGATGTATAAACAGATCGAGAAGATATTTTCCGCAATCACGGCAGGATTCGACTTGAGTATACCCAATATGAAATTGGTATCAAGGAGATAGTTACTGCCATTCATCCCGTAATCGTTGCTGGATTTCTGAAGGATCACCGGAAAACGTGGCAGATGTCTCCAGACCGCCTGCCATATCGATCAGCATCTCGTTACCAGATGCACACTCACCTGCCATTTTTTTTTGCAGGAACTCGGCAAAATCAAGTATCTCAGCTACTACCGGTTCAGGAAGTTCTCTTGCTGTTTTATAAAGTTTTTCTACTGTAGTCATCTGGATCTCCTGTTGCTGAACATGATGATCTTCTATTTTTTGACACCACCTCTGCCATGATAATCATAATGTAGTAATACTTCAAAACTTTTAGCCAACGCCCTGTAAGGTTTTGAACGTAAATCTATATCCTCAGAATTCCAGCAACCGCTCAAAAGCAACAACATCAAGCAAGCGATCTGCAAGAAGAATACGCACTGGAAACCAGTCCATTAACTCCTCCAGCAACCAAAAAATGGAAGTGACTGTTGTAATACGTATTTTAAAACGATATAGCTCATAACGAACCAACCCGACACCCATGCTGCAACGATTATATGTTCATAATTACAGGTGCTTTGAGAATTTTGAGCTGATCGTAAAAGGGATACAGGAGCAATCCGAGACCGACCCCCTCCATATTTTCAGGAGATGGCTCTCTCTTATGATTCTGTTGGCTCCAATTCCCGCCTTGATGGATGGTGAGTCCAGCGGTGAAACATTGATGCCGAAACGGGATGGTTCTAACTTTGCCGAGTGGTTTACCGGATTTCTCAGCCGGTATCCTGCCGCCTACACACAGGTTGATGAATACATTCGGAAAATTATGCCTGATATCCAGGATATTCAGAATGAACAAATCGGAAAAGAGTCAAAAAATATGATTGTCCGGTTTACTGTGAACAATCATGCACCGTTAAGTGTGGAGTTTAATGAGTTGTCAGATGGAGAGAAATGCTTTTTGGTGTGTGCGCTGGTTGTTGCTGCAAACAGATATTATGGACCGCTCTTTTGCTTTTGGGATGAACCTGACAACTACCTCGCACTCTCTGAGGTCGGCTTTTTTCTTCTCTCATTGCGGCAATCATTTCAGGGGAGTGGGCAAATTCTGGTGACCTCGCATAATCCCGAAGCCATAAGAAAGTTTTCCAATGAAAACACCTTTGTGCTCGACAGAAAAAGTCATCTGGAACCCACGCTCGTCAGGTTACTTTCCGAATTACCGATTCAGGGTGATCTTGTCGGTGCCCTGATTCGGGGGGATATTGTATTTGCAGCAACGCCTTGCTGTTGATTAACTGAAGGTTTTCAGGCAATTTATTATCTTCAAATCATAGAGCATTTCCATGACCATCAACAGCAGTGCGACATGATACAGCAGCTTCACCTGAAAAGAGTTGGGCCAGCCCCGGAGTTCAGTGTTGATTTCGCCGACAGATTGAATCTGTTTACAGGAGATAACGGACTTGGAAAGACATTTCTACTGGATATTGTCTGGTGGACGTTGACTGGCTCCTGGGCGAGTAATCCAGCCTGGCCACAACGGGTTAAAGGCGAAGCTGCTGAAATAAGCTACCACTTGATTGGTAAAACAGGTCCAACGAAAGAGGCCGCGAACAGTCGTTTTGATTACACTCATCAGGTTTGGCCACGGCCGAAAGCACGACCGGTTATGCCTGGTTTGGTTATCTATGTGCGAGTAGATGGCAGTTTTTCTGTATGGGATCCAGCTCGCAACTACTGGAAAGCATCGCTGGCGAAAGGCATTGTTCAACCGGATCGGCCGAATGCCTACCACTTTACACCCGACAATATCTGGAATGGTCTTGAAGAGGAGAAAAAAATTCTCTGTAACGGCCTTATCCGTGATTGGGTAACATGGCAGAATCAGCCTGACCAGAATCAGGTATCTCCGTTCAATCTTCTCTCGAAAGTCATTGGAAAGCTCTCTCCGCACCCCGAGGAATGGATGAAACCGGGAAAACCGATCCGCGTTGCGCTTGAAGATGTGCGCGATATTCCGACCATCGAACTGCCTTACGCAAGTATTCCTGTGACTCATGCTTCAGCAGGAATGAAGCGGATACTGGGGCTCGCCTATTTGCTGGTCTGGACATGGTACGAGCATGTGCAGGCCTCAGAGTTGCTGAACCAGTCACCGACTGACACGGTCATTCTGCTTATGGATGAGGTCGAATCGCATCTCCATCCTCAATGGCAACGCTCGATTTTACCAGCAATGCTCAGTGTGGCAACAGGATTAAAGGAAAAGATTAAAACTCAGGTGATAGCTACAACGCACTCGCCCCTTGTTCTCGCCTCAATTGAGACCTCCTTCGATGAGAGTAAAGACAAGCTGTTTCTGTTTGGTCTGGAGGAGAAAAAAATCACCCTGGAAGAGATTGCATGGGCAAAACAGGGTGATGTTGTTGGCTGGCTCACTTCAGAGGTTTTTGGCTTGAAACAGGCTCGCTCAAAGGATGCTGAATTTGCTCTTGAAAGTGCAGAGGCTTTTATGAGAGGTGACACGCAGGGATTGCCTGATAAGCTCAATACAAAGGATCAAATTCACACTGAACTCTTGCGGGTTCTTGCTGGTCATGATCCTTTCTGGCCGAGATGGATTGTCAGAGTGATGGAGGCTGGACAGTGATACATTTTACTCCTCCCGATGAACCTGTAAACTTCGACAGAGATGTTCGTCAGCCTGGAATCGCATGGCTGGAACGAAATTCCGTGGAGCAAAGGGTATGGCTGAGATTGCCAAATAAAATTGGTATCAAGGAGATGGTTACTGCCATTCATCCCGTAATCGCTTCTGGATTTCTGAAGGGTCACCAAAAAATGTGGTGGAAGTCTCCAGACCGCCTGCCATATCGATCAGCATCTCGTTACCTGATGCACGCTCACTTGCCATTTTTTTTGCAGGAACTCGGCAAAATCAAGTATCTCAGCCACTACCGGTTCAGGAAGCTCTTTTGCTGTTTTATACAATTTCTCCGCTATAGTTTCAGATACTCATCAAACGGAACAGATTCTTCATTTCTTGTGGCTCTCAATAATTTCAGATCGTATGCATCTTCTTTTGACACAATTTCCAATCCTTCGTTTTTGAAATGTTCCAGAAGCCACCTGACTTTGTCTGCCAATACATCATTATTCACATTGATGACTATTGTCTGCATTTTTTCTCCTTTCAATTTCGCTGTGATCCGATTGAGGTTAAAGAGCACATTTCGGTATCTGGCGGTAGCCCGTCCACCGCAATGAAAGACTCTGTTTTTTTCCCTTTCAGTGACACCTTCACAACTCAGCAATAAACCGCCATCATTGGAGTTGTCAACACGACGTACAAGCCACTCCTTATCTCGTATCAGAACTCGTCCACCCGGGGCGAAAATATTCATGCAGTTACTTTTCATGAGGATGCAACAGAGAAAAAGGCGCTGGCAAAAAGTCCCCTTTTCAAACGCCTCCTGCACCTTTTCATAAATTCGGCTATCCATGACGTTCAAAGCCCTTATTCTGCAAAAGCGATAGAACTGACACTTCTCTTCAGAACTGTCCGCAAAGAGAGACAATTGCTCTTTGCATATCTTCCCTGAGTTCATTAAAGCTTGGCATATCAAGCCTCTCTATCGATATGGAGCGGGCCACATCACAGAGTCTTTCCCTGTCATACTCTGCATCTTCCAACGCTTTGCCCAAAAGAATTTTCGGTGATCTCTCAGGAGAACGTACATTGCCCGATAACTGCGTCTCCAACGCAGCGCAATGCTGGTACGCTTCTGTTTTTACAGCACACAACAACCATGCTTCCGATGTGGGTTTAGGCACAACAGGAACTCCATTCTCAGAAAATTTGGCAGCTCGAAACCCTTTATGGATAGCATTGACCAACTTTTCCCTTCGTTGAGGATCATCACGCAACTCTTGCTGTGTGCCATCAGTATCATGAAAATAGGCCGCAATCTGATGGCCATTTTCTCGGGCATAAAACGCCAGCTCAGCAGCCCGTTGAGCATGTATCATAAACCCTTTTTCGACTCCGTTTTTCGCTGGGCGGATCAATCTCCGCTGTTTTGCTTTTCCGCTTAAATGGGCTCGATAGACAAAGGTCACAAGCTGCTCTGGATGATCAAAGTCAAGCTGATTGGCATTCCATTCAGGCAAGTTGTTTTCAAGCAGTTTAACCAGCAGCAACGTCACCGGCCCAATATCATACGCTGCTCCAGAACATACCGGTGCCTGATTATTGCATCTACCCATATCAGTGGGGCCCTCACCGGAAACAACCATCTTACTGAACATGGCTTGCGCTCCTGATCTGCTCAGCCTCAATGGCCACATCCTGCAAAGAGAGATCAAGCATGGCATCACCAGCCGCAAGACAATTGAGTTTTTGTGCAGCAGATGGAATTTCAAAAAACTTGCATGCCTGCGTGCGACCATCGGGTCGTTTGTACAGCAAAGTAACAGAATCTGTTGCCACATCATCCGGCAGATAGTTGAGAACCATGGGGCTGTGGGTAGTCACAATGGTCTGCCTGGGTGAAGCCACCAAAGCATCAACAACCTGTTCAGTAATTTCAGGGTTAATCCCGTTTTCTATCTCATCAAATAACAGAGTTTCCGGTGGACTGAACTGCTGAGCAAGAATAGCCAGCAACCGCAGCATACCATCATTGATATGACGGGCTTCTGTCACTATCAGCTCATCTTCTCCATTGCTTTTTTGGTACTTTTCAGTCATTTCGAGCTGTACCCATCCAGATCGCAATGCCTTTGTTTTCAGAAAAAGTATCTGGGGATAGTAGCGTTGGAGTTGTTGCTGTAACTGCTGTTTCTGTTCATCCGATAACTGATGAATAAATGCTGAAAGGTGCTCCCCCCCCATGCCAATATCTCCCTCTGTGGCTCTTTTCGCTTTTTTACGCAACAGATGCGGGGACAACAGATCCATAGAGCGCAGCGAACCAATGCGCTTCTTTACCTTGATAACTTCATCCGTTAACAGCTCTTCTTTGAGATGAGGCAACACCGAACCCTGATAGAGAAAGTTGATTTTATCACTCTTGTCTTTGCTTCCGTTTGAAAAAAACCCACGACTCGACGTAAAAAGAGTTGTCTGATCACGCTGCCGGACAATTTTTTCTGCATGGCAGGCGCGATTGAAATGAGTATACACCGCATCCCAGCGATAACAATCGTTGTCGATTTGAACCTCGAAGCCAAGCTGTATATTTCTTGCAACTGCACGGCTGACAAGCGATGAGTTTACATCTTTGGAACTCCAGCCCCTTTTACTCAACCAACTCTCCACTTCACCAGTCATCAGAGAGCTGGCAAAGTCAATTGCCTGCAGCAGAGTACTCTTGCCTGCGCCATTGAGACCAATCAGGCAATTGAATCGAGAGAACTCAACTTCAAAGTCAACAAGCGACTTGAAATTATTAATGAGAAATTTTTTCAGCATTGCAGCAGATCACACGATGTTATTCAAGCGAGGCTTGTCATTCTGTGACAATAAAACTCAATATAATGAAAGATTCATCGCCCATTTCTCGACAAAATTCCCGACCGCCACGAAGCACAAGGTCCGAACCCGCGACTGATGGCCTTATTCTTTACTTGCCACCGCTGTGCGGTACACATTTCTTCTGAATTCTCTTGCATTGGCGTATTCAATATTCAGTGATGGCAACCAACGGCATAGCGTGGTTTGCGTACTCTTTTTGTGACAGCATGCTTCTGATGCTGACCTCTTCGAGTTTGCAATGCTCCGGGGAACGTCCCTGCAATAGAAGTTGCCCGTGAAATTAAGGAGGAGATAACGATGAATGACGAATATAATAGATAAAGTGCGAGCAATCAAAGAGTGGAAAAAAGGGTTGCTGTAGCGCAGTGTATGGAAAACAGGAAACACTTTGACTATTCGCAACTCATAAGAAACGCTATGCACATGAACGATTCCGAATACTTCGGGCAACGGCTGGAGGATCAGATAACATGGTACTCAAGCGAAAAAGGTGATCATCTTTTTTTCAGGCAAAAAGTGGTTATGATTGAATAAGACGCTGCAGCAGAATCTCTTCGACATTGCGTCGGCTGTCGAGTACCGCTGTTACATAAACATTCCTGTCTGCGATCCGATATAACAACCTCCATGGAGAAATAATCAGCTCCCGATAGATAAAAATGCCGTTGGACTGAAGCTCTGGAACGACCCTGCCTCGCTCGGGAAAAGCATATAACGTGGATGCTTTATCCCTGATGTTTTCCAGAACATGCAAAGCATTCGGCACATTATCCCCAGCAATAAAGGTTATAATTTCTCTGAGATCTTTTTCCGCAACTTCAGTCCATAAAACACTGTAGCCTGCACTCATGAGGTCTGCTCTTTCAACAGACGTTCAAGGTCACTGAATACCTCCTCTTGCGGGCGAATATTGCCTTTGCGAATATCCTCTTCACCCTGTGCCAGCAGTTTCAGCAAGCCAAGCGCATTGCGCATGTCCTCATAACTTTTCGGGTCTTGAAGAACCGCTCTCGGCTCACCGTTCTGGGTAATAATAACCGGACGGCGCGTCTCGTTAATCTGTGCAAGAAGATCAGCCGCATTTGCTTTGAGCCAGGTAACCGGTTTGATGTCGGTCGTGATATTCATATATCCTTTCCTGTTCGTTGTTTCTCTAAACCTGAATATAGTACGATATTCGGTCTTGTAAAAAGTTATTGATCAAAAGCAAGGTCGAAATAAGCTGCCAACTGACTACAGCAGGGCAGGGCAAATCAAAACCAACATGCACGACGAGGGTTGTCGGAATTGTAAGCCGTTTTACTTACGCACGCTCCTTTACTGGAGTCGGAGACTCCTCAACCACCACTGAAGCACTATGTCCAATCGACTGGCTTGTGCAATGTATAACCATCCTTTTTTATCACCGCTTCATCAAACTGACTCTCTGCCAATTTTTTTCGTCCAATCAGCATGGAGCCTTTTGCAACCAAGGCAACGGATTGATTATGACGTTTTGGTGGAAATGCCACAAACACTCTCTTTCGCGGAAATAATTCATGAATCTGACGTATTGGAGGAACCAGATCACTATCGCCGGAAATCAGCATGGCCATATCATACTGATCCTGATAAGCCCCTATCACTGACATGATGGTCTTTTTTGCGGCTTTTTTATGTATCTTTTGCCATAGAACTTCCGTACAGGTGGTTTGTGTTACGTTGTAAACGGTAATTTACTTTTACCCATTTTGATATAACACTTTAACCGGAAATATGGTTTTTTTTGTAGCAAATCGATCAACTTGGGTAACAGTGAATTTGTTGCTGGTCGCGCAAAACCCCTGTGATGTCATTTTATATGCTCTTGAGTGAAACAGGTATGCACTGACAACCACACAAAAAATTTTGATCATGAATACCGCCTCGTTTGAAAGTACATTACTGCCGGATGGCCATCTCTACTGTCCAAAGGAATTTGGTCAAAAGAAAAATGCCCAGTTCAAGGTGATTGTCATTTTTGAAGAGAAAAATGACGCGGAAGCCACAGAATTCGACACAGAGCTTTCGGCTGTCAATGATAATTCAACTGATTTTCTTTCTGAGGAAGAACTCAGTTATTACTTGAGTCTGAAAGAAGTATGAAAACATTTCAATGTGGTCAGGTATGGCTTGTAAATTTTGACCCAAGCTTTGAACACGAATACCAAAAAATCAGACCCGCTCTTATTATTCAGCACGAGGCCTATATTGCATCAGGCAATTTGCTGACGGTTATTCCGATTTCGTCCCAAATAGCCAATCCTGCAGAACTGGATATTCTGATAACCGCAAATTCTCAGAACAGACTCATGAAAAATTCTCTTCTTAAAACAAAACAGATCAGTTCTTTTGACAAGAGACGATTTATCAAACTTATCGGAAAAGCTGACCCGGAAACGATGGCGAAAATGAATAGCCATCTACAACGTTTTATTTGTGGGAAATAGTGCAGTTGTTTCTGTATTGACTTACTGGAGATGATTGAAGGAGATTTACCCGGAAGAGTCATATATTTATCGTTCATCGAACTGTCGGGGAGATATAATGCTTTGCCATCAATTTCCCTGCACCATCACTTCAGGATAGTATCACTGGCAACAATGCCATATTGGGGGTACCGCATGGTGGTAACAATGGTGCGGCTCCAGGAGCGATTGGTGAAAATCAAGCCAAGATTTGAAATCATCAGTGTGGTAAAGCTAACAATTTGTTTTCAGAGGCTTCAACAAAAATGGTACGGTAAGCGTCATGCTCGGCCATGCGCTTCATTTCATTCAGCAGAACTGTTTTACCAACACCGCGAAGCCCCATCATCAAAAGACTTTTTTCAGGCTTTTTGCGACTGACACGCCCGAAAAGAATGCGTGCCTGCTCCAGAAGAGCATCACGACCAGCAAGTTCAGGCGGCGGCGAACCGGCTCCCGGAGAAAAAGGGTTACTAATTGGATCCATAACAGC
Source organism: uncultured Chlorobiaceae bacterium (assembly GCA_903994525.1). Lineage (GTDB taxonomy): Bacteria > Bacteroidota > Chlorobiia > Chlorobiales > Chlorobiaceae > Chlorobium. Next base: position 27,512 of record CAJEXW010000020.1, on the reverse strand, counting down.
ACGAGGTATTACAGAAATGAGAGAGCTTTGATTTATATCAATTTATATCTATAAATAACCAAATATATAGCTCTATAACAAGAAACCAATAGATATTGATAGAAATCAAAATAGAGCAAAGTTATTTCTCCATCCCCCCCAACTGGCGCATCAAATCCTTGCGTGCCATCCCGTACCTATGCACATAGGGCAGATTGAACATCAGCACCGCCGACCGCAGCCGTGGCGCACGCATCGCCCGCTTCACGGCATTCTGCAATGCAAGAAGAATACGCACTGGAAACCAGTCCATTAACTCTTCCAGCAACCAAAAAATGGAAGTGACTGTTGTAATACGTATTTTAAGCCGATATAGTTCATAACGAACCAACCCGAAACCCATGCTGCAACGATTATATGTTCATAATTACAGGTGCCTTGAGAACTTTGAGCTGATCGTAAAAGGGATACCCTCGGCACTTTTGATTGGGAAAAACGGCTCCGGTAAATCAACCATAGCACGAGTCCTGGAACTCTTCCAGAGTATTACCCAAGGTGTCAACAGAATGAGCGAACTTTCAAGGCTGAACCTGGTCAGCCCGAAAGACTTCTCTCGTGGAAAGGCTGATGTCCCCATCCGTTTTGAACTCGAAGTACTGCTTGAGGGGAAACTTTTTACGTATACGCTTGCGTTGGATCTTCCCGAAAAATTCAGGGAACTCAGGGTTTTTGAAGAGCGTCAAAACATATCATTGTCCGGTTTACTGTGAACCATGCACCGTTAAGTGTGGAGTTCAATGAGTTGTCGGATGGAGAGAAATGCTTTTTTGTGTGTGCGCTGGTTGTGGCTGCAAACAGATATTATGGACCGCTCTTTTGCTTTTGGGATGAACCTGACAACTACCTCGCACTCTCTGAGGTCGGCTTTTTTCTTCTCTCACTGCGGCAATCATTTCAGGGGAGTGGGCAAATTCTGGTGACCTCGCATAATCCCGAAGCCATAAGAAAGTTTTCCAATGAAAACACCTTTGTGCTCGACCGAAAAAGTCATCTGGAACCCACGCTCGTCAGGTTACTTTCCGAATTACCGATTCAGGGTGATCTTGTCGGTGCCCTGATTCGGGGGGATATTGTATTTGCAGCAACGCCTTGCTGTTGATTAACTGAAGGTTTTCAGGCAATTTATTATCTTCAAATCATAGAGCATTTCCATGACCATCAACAGCAGTGCGACATGATACAGCAGCTTCACCTGAAAAGAGTTGGGCCAGCCCCGGAGTTCAGTGTTGATTTCGCCGACAGATTGAATCTGTTTACAGGAGATAACGGACTTGGAAAGACATTTCTACTGGATATTGTCTGGTGGACGTTGACTGGCTCCTGGGCGAGTAATCCAGCCTGGCCACAACGGGTTAAAGGCGAAGCTGCTGAAATAAGCTACCACTTGATTGGTAAAACAGGTCCAACGAAAGAGGCCGCGAACAGTCGTTTTGATTACACTCATCAGGTTTGGCCACGGCCGAAAGCACGACCGGTTATGCCTGGTTTGGTTATCTATGTGCGAGTAGATGGCAGTTTTTCTGTATGGGATCCAGCTCGCAACTACTGGAAAGCATCGCTGGCGAAAGGCATTGTTCAACCGGATCGGCCGAATGCCTACCACTTTACACCCGACAATATCTGGAATGGTCTTGAAGAGGAGAAAAAAATTCTCTGTAACGGCCTTATCCGTGATTGGGTAACATGGCAGAATCAGCCTGACCAGAATCAGGTATCTCCGTTCAATCTTCTCTCGAAAGTCATTGGAAAGCTCTCTCCGCACCCCGAGGAATGGATGAAACCGGGAAAACCGATCCGCGTTGCGCTTGAAGATGTGCGCGATATTCCGACCATCGAACTGCCTTACGCAAGTATTCCTGTGACTCATGCTTCAGCAGGAATGAAGCGGATACTGGGGCTCGCCTATTTGCTGGTCTGGACATGGTACGAGCATGTGCAGGCCTCAGAGTTGCTGAACCAGTCACCGACTGACACGGTCATTCTGCTTATGGATGAGGTCGAATCGCATCTCCATCCTCAATGGCAACGCTCGATTTTACCAGCAATGCTCAGTGTGGCAACAGGATTAAAGGAAAAGATTAAAACTCAGGTGATAGCTACAACGCACTCGCCCCTTGTTCTCGCCTCAATTGAGACCTCCTTCGATGAGAGTAAAGACAAGCTGTTTCTGTTTGGTCTGGAGGAGAAAAAAATCACCCTGGAAGAGATTGCATGGGCAAAACAGGGTGATGTTGTTGGCTGGCTCACTTCAGAGGTTTTTGGCTTGAAACAGGCTCGCTCAAAGGATGCTGAATTTGCTCTTGAAAGTGCAGAGGCTTTTATGAGAGGTGACACGCAGGGATTGCCTGATAAGCTCAATACAAAGGATCAAATTCACACTGAACTCTTGCGGGTTCTTGCTGGTCATGATCCTTTCTGGCCGAGATGGATTGTCAGAGTGGTGGAGGCTGGCCAGTGATACATTTTACTCCTCCCGATGAACCTGTAAACTTCGACAGAGATGTTCGTCAGCCCGGAATCGCATGGCTGGAACGAAATTCCGTGGGTCGTCCAAAAGCTTACTGGAACCTGAGTCAGTACAAATCGGCATTAGCCGATGGGTTTGGAAACCTGTGCGCATATTCTGCAATGTATGAGCCAGTTGGAACCGTTGATCAAACAGGTTACCTGAAGCAGCATGATAAAGCTCACCATGGAATTGTGCGACCACACGAAAAAGATTTCAGGTTCTGATACGATGGTGCTGGATGATCGAAAAAGGCACGATGGGAAAAAATCTGAACACAATTCCTTATATTCGGGAAAGTAAATTCCTGCGAAAATCGACAATGGGAGATTATCGATTTTTTTTCGACTGGCTCCAAAAGGTGGATTAAATTCAAAACCAGGAAAACAAGGCAATATCCCCGTTTGGCCTATGCCAGCAAAGAATACCAGAAAAAACTTGATCTGTTACCAGCGCCATAACATGAAATCGATGCCACTATGAGAAGCAAAATATCAAGTAACATATACCAGGAGCCTGTTGAACAAGTAAAAAAAGCTGTGTCACAACTGGCCAGACGAAGAAAAAGTGCAGGACAACAAAGAACAGGGGCCTTGGCAAAAAGGTTCAAGACGCAGAAAAACCCAGCCCTCAACGTGCCAGTACAGGAGTCACGGGCTTTCATATCATACAGCCTGCATGATGCTGAAATGGCAACAGCAGTGGCTGCACTGTGCACAAAAAATGGCCTGAAAGTCTGGGATGATCCCCCCAAAACACGAATCTATGAAAACTGGACAGAGAAAACGGAAGATGCCATACGCGGGTCGGATACTTTTTTTATTTTGGTGAGTAATGCTGCCCGATCAAATAATGAATGGTTATCCAGAGAATGGAGCGCAATTTGTGAACGCCAATGGAGTGACTCAGACGTTCGTGTCTTCCCGATTCTTTTGGACGATTCTGAGCTTCCTGCTTTTTTGAGTGATCAAGAGCCGATAAGAAGCCATGACACTGATAAACTGGCTCAAGTGATTCGCGATCGATTAGTCAAGGGCTCCAAAACGTCAGGAGTGGTTGTTGAAAGAATCACTTTTGCCAATGACGAAAGTCGCAAAAAAGTAGAATTACGATTTCAGGAGCTCTCGAAAGTCTTGACAGAATTTGGTGGGTCATCAGAGTTTCTGAAGGGAAAAGAGATGATATGAAGCCAAACACTGACAGGGAAAGGGTGCATTTCGGCGCTGGTGAACTTGGTGCAACCCGGTCCATGTCCGTTTTTATCAACTGTCCCTATGATGATGACTATCGCCCGATATTTGACGGAGTGTTATTCGCGACGGTATGTTGCGGTTTTCTTCCGAGATCTGCGATTGAATCAGGCTGTACTTCGGTACCAAGAATGGACCGAATAACCTCTGCCCTGCTTTCATCCAAGTATTCCATTCATGATTTATGTCGTTGCAAAGGCGAAGGCGATGCCAATTTGGCCCGGTTCAACATGCCCCTTGAATGGGAGTATGTATGGCGCAGCGATTCGGCCCCGAAGGGAAAGAGAATCATGACTGGCTTTTGCTGGTACCCCTGAAAAGTGAGTATGCGCGATATTTATCTGACCTTGCTGGATTTGATCCAAAGCAAAATGACGGAACTGTAGAGACCATTGTCCCGGCAGTAATGTCATGGCTTGCTACTCGTCCTGATGCAGTGCGGGTTCCCCCACCGAACGAAGTTCTTGATGCATTACCTGTATTTCAGGAAGAAAAAGTTCGCCTCGAAAAAGCCTGGAGAGGTGAAGTTCCATGGGCGGATATCGTCCTTCTTGGGATGCGTATAGCCCGGGATAGAGGTTTACTGTAAAACTGTGTATGGAAAACAGGAAACACTTTGACATTCGCCACTCATGAGTAACGCTATGCAGATGAACGATTCCGAATACTTCGAACAACGACTGGAGGATCAGATAAGATGGTACTCAAGCGAAAGCTCTCGTTGCAAGGTTCGCTACAGAGGCCTCCGCTTGACTGAGATCGTCGCGGCAGCGATAATTCCGCTTCTTTCTGGAATGGGAAATAACGTATTGTACGGCAACTGGATCATTGGGTCACTTGGCATGTTGATTGCCATTTCAGCAGCAACTGGCAGCCTGTTCAAATACCATGAGAACTGGATTCAGTACCGCGCAACGTCCGAAGCACTCAAACATGAAAAGTTCCTGTTTCTTGGTCGAAGCTCACCGTATGATGGAGAGAATGCGTTTCAGATACTTGTGCAGCGTGTGGAACAGCTCATTTCAAAGGAGAACTCCAATTGGACGGTAGCCGTCAAAAGCGAACCGAAGATTGCTGGCAGAGAGTAAAAAACTGGCAAGCACAGCAATACGCCCCTGCGGCATCACCAACGTTGTTCAAAAATTTGGCCGCCACAAGGCGGCCTTTCTGCAGTTCTTGCCCACCTTCTCGGTTAAGATACGCCTCAATAAGCGCTTTGCGCTACTCGGCGAACCTTAATCCGTGCAGAAAATTTCAGTGTTCTGCACGATACCTCCGGTCGCTGAGTAGGCCAAAGGCCGTATCGAAGCGTGCGCTGGCGATTAGCTCAAAAGCAAAGCCGGAATGAGCAGCCAACTGACTACGGAACGAACACCACGCGGAAGCCAACATTGAGTCCCCGGAAGAAGGGGCGCTCGCTATCGCGATTAGCCGACCGACAGATCCCTGCATCACGGTTCCAGCTCCCACCACGAAGCACGCGGGCCGAACCCTCTGCTGGCCCAACAGGATTGCTCACTGTACCACTATCATAACTTCCGTACCAATCACCGCACCACTCCCACACATTCCCATGCATGTTATACAACCCCCACGCATTCGGTTCGAAACTGTTCACAGGCACGGGTGTTCTGAAGGTACACCCCGCTCGGGCTATTATTGTACGGAATAGTTCCGTCATAGTTTGCCTGCGATGTCGTCAGTTTCTCACCCGTATTAAACGGTGTTCTGCTTCCTGCACGGCACGCATACTCCCACTCCGCTTCCGTCGGCAACCGATAGCTTTTCCCTGTTGTACTCGATAGCCATTTACAGTACTCTACCGCATCGTTCCAACTAACATTCACGACTGGATGGTTCTCCTCATTTTGTGATCGAACAATGCCCGAGACACCATGACGCCAGTTTATTCCCGGCTGATTGTCAAAGCTATTACCATTCCAGACATAACTACGACCTCTACCGTTATTATTCCAGACATAACTACCGCCATGTTTTTCTGCATCTGTTTTATAGCCCGATGCCTCAATAAATTTCCTGAATTCTCCAACGGTCACCTCATAACGGCGTATGTAAAAATCACTCAAACGCACCTGATGCTGTGGTCCTTCGTCACTTTTTCGCTGCAACTCACTCATCGGACTACCCATAGTGAACGAACTGCCAGAAATTTTAACAAAGTCGCTGGATACTACTACGCTATGGTTAGTAAAATAACGCAGCCCAACAACAGCCACTAAGAGAGCAACAACCGCTATCACCGCCCACTGTCGTTGTGTTTTAGAGATTTTAGATAACCAATTTTTTAACAAATAGCGCTTCTGTCGAACTACTGTTTCTTTTGTCTCAGAGTTGACAACATGCAATAATCGTGAAGGAATTTTTGACTCTATCGCATCAAGGAGTAAGAGAAATTCCGGATAAGAACTGTCATTTTTCCAGGTAGATAGATCAGCGGCCTGAATCTGGTTAAATCCAAATGGCGGCTCAACAGCATCAAGAAACAGAGGAACCAGAATCTTCCGTTTGTAAGCCTCATCAGCTTCAACCTGAATCCAAGGTTTCTTGATCGAATCACGTGACCAGACAACAAGCACACTACTTGATTCATCCAACTTCTCCTTAAGGTAAGAACGCCAGTGTACAGACGGTGGAATTTTTTTGTCCCAGAAAACACTCCAACCACGCAGCTCCAGCTCTTTGACAATTGGCTTGACGCGCTCCAGATCCTCATGAGCATAGCTAACAAAAATATCGGTCATGAACTTTTTTTCAATTTATAATGGACGGCGAACTTTTGGCCTTTTGCGGACAATATAGCGATTTACCCTCATTTTTTATTCTGCATCACCCCATCCCCCCCAATTGCCGCAGCAAATCCTTCCGTGCCATGCCGTACATGTGCACGTAGAGCAAATTGAACATCAACACCGCCGACCGCAGCCGGGGCGCACGCATAGCACGCTTCACGGCATTCTGCACGGTAAAAACGCGGCTCGTCAGCGTGGTATAACTCGGAATAAACTCTTGCAGCGGAATGCGCAAAGGCTTGTAGAGCATCTCCTGCCCCCATGAAAACTTGAAGGCATCGTGATCATCCGGGGAGTGGAGCAGTCGTCCTTCGAGTGCCAGTCGATTGAAAACGCCGGTGCCGGGAATGGGGCGCAGGAGGTTGATGCCGGGTACATCAACGCTGGTCTCTTCAATGAAGGCTTCGAGTTTGGCGGGGAGTTCGAGGGTGTCTTCGTCGAGGCCGTAGATGAAGCTGCCGTAGACGCATATCCCTGCCTGGCGGATATGCTTGATGCACTCCACCTGGCGGGCGGCGGGGTTATGGAACTTCTTGTGGGCATGGTTGCTACCGTCGGTGAGGCTCTCAATACCGATCAGGAGGGCGCCGCAACCGGAGCGGGCAAAGGCATCGAGCAGTCGGGGTTTTTCGCCAAGGGCGGTGGTGGCCTGGCCTACCCATTTGATGTTGAAGGGTTCCAGTTGGCGAAAGAGCTGTTCGGCATACTCTTCGTCGGCGTTGATGGTGTCGTCGAGAAAGAAGAAGATCCGCTTGTCCTCTTTCAGAAACGTTTCAACCTCCCTGAGAACGGCGGGAATGCTTCGGTGGCGCAGTCGGTGGCCATTCATGACATGGACGTTGCAGAAGTCGCAACTGAAGGGGCAGCCTCGGGTGGTCTGCACCACGTTGGTGGTGAAGTAGCTCTTGATGTCGAGCGCACTCTTCCCAACAACACGCTCAATCGAGAGGTCGGGAAATGCGGCAACCCGATACTCCGGCTTGAGGGCGCCGGCAAGCAGATCCTCCTGCACCTCGCGCCAGATATCGTCGGCCTCGCCAATAACAAGCGCGTCGGCATGGTCGCGGCACTGGTCGGGGAAGATGGAAACGTAAGGGCCACCGAGCACCACCTTGATGCCTCTGGAACGGAGTGCACGGGCAAGCTCAAAGGCTGGCCTGACGGCACCGGTCTGGACGCTGATGCCAGCCATATCCCAGTGCTGGTCGAGCGGAAGTTTCTCAAAACGCAGGTCGCAGAAGGTCTGGCTCACGCCCGCCACTTTCTGGGAGCTGAGAATCATCAGCGCCAGCGGAGGAATGGCGAACTGTGCCCGCCGGATGATGTTACTCAGGGCGGTGTCTTTCAATGAGCTGAAGAGACTCCGTTTGGCTGAGGCGCTGTCGAGCGAAGCGGCTCCGTCAACGCCGCTGTCAGCCTGGATAAAAATCAGCAGTACCTTTTTCTCTCCCGAAACCGTCATCAGTAGCCGCCCCCGTGCAGTGCCAGCTCCTGCAACTTTTTCAGCTCCAGCAGAGCATCAAGCGGGGTGAGCCGGTCGAGATCAAGCGACTCAACGGCTTTGCGAAGCTGGTTGTCGGCCTCTTCAAACAGGCTGATCTGCATACTTTTTATTTTGGGTGGACGGTTCGGAGGAATCTCAATGTCGCGCTTCTCCATCCCCGCAAGAATCTCTTTGGCGCGGGTAATCACCTCCACAGGCATTCCTGCCATTTTGGCCACCTCAATGCCGTAGCTGTTGTCGGTGGAGCCACGAACAATCTTGCGCAAAAAAATCACCTTGTCGGCAGTCTCAACGACAGTGGCATTGTAGTTAACCACAGCCGGCAGTCGGCTCTCCAGTTCGGCAAGTTCATGATAATGGGTGGCAAAGAGGGTTTTGGCACCAATTGAGCGGCAGATATATTCGCTCATTGACCAGGCAATGGACATGCCGTCGAAGGTGCTGGTGCCGCGCCCGATCTCGTCGAGCAGCAGCAGGCTTCTGGAGGTAGCATTGTTGAGAATGCTGGCCGCTTCATTCATCTCAACAAGAAAGGTACTCTCACCGGAGGCAAGGTTGTCGGAAGCGCCGACCCGTGTAAAGATGCGGTCAACCAGCCCAATCTCCGCCCGCTCAGCCGGAACAAAGCTCCCCGCCTGCGCCAGCAGCACAATCAGCCCGATCTGACGCAGAAAGGAGCTTTTACCCGCCATGTTGGGACCGGTAATCATCAGCATCTTCTGCTTGTCGTCGAAGTGACAGTCATTCGGTACATAAGGCTCTTCAACGCTCATCATCCTTTCAAGTACGGGATGACGCCCACCAACAATAAAGAGCTTTTCGTGCTCCATAATCTCCGGTTTGCAGTAGCCGTATTCAACCGCAGAGAGGGCAAAAGAGCAGAGCGAATCAATTTCAGCAATGAGAGCAGCGTTTTCCTGTATCCCTGATGCCTGTTCGGCAATGAGAAGGCAGAGGTCGTGAAAGAGCTGCGCTTCGAGCAACAGGCTTTTCTCTTCGGCATTGAGAATCTTCTCCTCGTACTCTTTCAAGGCGGGAATGGTGTAGCGCTCGGCGTTGACAAGGGTCTGCTTCTTTTCGTAATAGGCGGGAACCTTGTCGCTGTTGGCGCGACTGATTTCGATGTAGTAGCCGAACACCTTGTTGAAACTCACCTTGAGCGACGAGATGGTGGTGGCAGCCCGCTCCTCCTGCTGAATCTGCAGGAGCCGGTCTTTGGCGGTCGAGGCAACTGAACGAAGATCATCAAGCTCGGCGTTGTAGCCAGCGCGAATATAACCGCCATCACGCATGGATGCACCAGATTCGGGATCGATCGCCTCATCAATTCGCAAAGCAAGCTCCGGCAGCGGCTGCAACGTAAAGGCAAGCGATCCCAGCCGGGCCGAACCAGCATGATGCAGCAGCTCCTGAATCTTCGGAATGGCAGAGAGCGAGAGGCCAAGCTGGCGAACCTCCCGTGGAATGGTGCGAAACGTGGCAATACGGGCAAGGGAGCGCTCAAGATCGTTGATGGCCGACATCTGCTCGCTGAGCCCCTCCCGCAACGCCCGGTTCTCGGTCAGCTCTCCAACCGCATCGAGGCGCAGCCTGATCTCCTCGACCTTTTTCAGCGGTCGCTGAAGCCAGCGCCGGATTAGCCGGGCCCCCATGGGGTTGCGCGTGCGATCCATCACCTGAAGCAAGCTCCCGTTCAGTGTGCCATCCTGCATGGAGGAGATAATCTCCAGATTGCGCTTGGTCTGCTGATCGAGCGTCATGTACTCGGCGTTATGCAGCTCACCAATGCGGGTGATGTAGTGAAGACGATTCTGCCGGGTCTCCTCAAGATACTGGAGCACCACGCCAGCCGCCACCCTTCCGGCACGGTTGCCCTCAATGCCGAAGCCCTTCAGCGAGTGGGTCTTGAACTGCCGCGCCAGCACCTCCTGCGCCTGCTCTTCACTGAACATCCACGACTCAACCTCCGTCACCAGCGTCTCCGGTGGCAGTGCTTTTTTCAGTAGTTCGGCACGCTCTCTCTCGGCGGAGGAGACCAGAATTTCCGAGGGGTGAAGTGACAGAAGAAAATCCTTGAGCTCTTCGGGGCGCAATGAGGCAATTTTGAATTCAGCCGTGGTAACATCAATAAAGGCCACCCCGGCAAGCAGTGCTCTCCCCTCTTTGACATAAGCCACCGCAGAGAGGTAGTTGTTGTGCCGGTCGTCAAGCAGCTTGTCGCTGTAGGTGACGCCCGGAGTAATGATGTCGGTAATTTCGCGGCGGACAATTCCTTTGGCGTCAGCCGGGTCTTCAACCTGATCACAGACCGCCACCTTGAACCCTTTTTTCACCAGTTTGGCAATGTATCCTTCGCTGGCATGGTGGGGAAAGCCTGCCATGGGGATATCGACGGTGCGCTTGGTGAGCACAATGTTCAATGCGGTTGCGACCGTAACGGCATCATCAAAAAAGGTTTCGTAAAAATCGCCCACCCTGAAGAGCAGCAGAAAATCGGGGTATCGCTCCTTGACCTCCAGATACTGCCGCATCATTGGGGAGTGCTCTTTCTGCGTAGGGCCTTCTGCTTTGCTCATAACATCCTCAGCGACAATTAATCAGGTTTCAGCAGCAACACATGGCCGCTTTTTGAAAAAGAAGCTACTTCAGCGCACCTTAATAAACAAGCGCGAGAAATCGGCGCTTCTCTCTTGACAAACGCGGCAATAAATGGTTATGTTGCCAAAAATAGTCCTGAACATCCATCATCGGTCGAAACTATGGAAATTCTTCATACCCTGCTGCGCTTTCTGCACATCACCTCTTTTGCTGCATGGTTCGGTTCAGTGCTTGCCTCAATCTATTTTCTTAAAACCATTGAAGACAAACTCACCGGTAACGCAGGCAATACCGCCGAATACGGCTCACTGCTCCAGCGTTACATCAAGCTTGAAACCAAAATTGCCGACACCGGTTTCAAGATGGTCATTGTCACCGGCATCCTGCTGGCAGCACTCTATCACGGCTGGACGATCTGGGTGTTTGTCAAAATCGCCCTGATTGTGGTTCAGGTTGCCCTCACCCTTGGCTATATCACCCGATCCATACGCACACTCAGCTACCCATGCTCCATCGCTGATTACAAGCGCTGGTATCGCCTCTTCACCATTTCGCTCTCCATGTTTGCCCTGGTGCTGACGGTCAGCTTTTTCCTGCTTTGAATGTTCCACTATCAAACCCTTGAACAGATTTCAGGAGACGCTTTTCCATTGTTTGATTTTGAGGGAATTAATACTATATTTCGGACCTTTATCACTAAAATATATCTGTAATGCAGGCGCTGATCAAGATTTCCGACAAACAATATCTGGTAAGACAAGGGGATACGCTCTTCGTCCCAAGACAAAAAGCTGCAATTGGCGACACCTTGGCAATCAAAACCCTGGCGCAGATTGACGGAGAGAATACAACGCTGAATTCTGATGGCAGCATTCAGGCGAAAGTTCTTGGCCATGTCAAGGATACCAAGGTTATTGTTTTCAAGAAAAAACGGAGAAAACGGTATCAGGTACGAAACGGACACCGTCAGCAGATGACCCAGATTGAGGTTGTTTCGCTTTAAACACACTATTCAGGATTTCAAACGATTAATTTTTAGCTATGGCTCATAAGAAAGGTGGTGGATCGACAAAAAACGGTCGCGACAGTAATCCGAAATATCTTGGTGTAAAAGCTGCCGGTGGCTCTACCGTCGCTGCGGGCACCATTATTCTTCGCCAGAGAGGAACCGTTATCAAGCCGGGCATCAACGCCGGTTTGGGACGTGATCATACTATTTTCGCACTTGTTGACGGCGTGGTGACCTTCCGTAATGGGCGCAACAACAAAAAGCAGGTCAATATACTCCCCTGCTAACCAGGAATTGCTGTACATTAAATTTATTTCGATGGAGGCCGTCTTGTTAAAAGGCGGCTTTTTTATTGGCCAAAACTGTATCTTGCTGGACTTTATTCTTTACACCTCTAAAAATTTATTGCATCATGAAAATTACCGTTATCGGAGCGGGAAATGTTGGAGCCACAGCGGCTCTTCGAATTGCTGAAAAACAACTGGCAAAAGAGGTTGTGCTGATTGATATTGTTGAAGGGATACCACAGGGCAAGGCTCTCGACATGTATGAATCGGGCGCTGTTGCCCTTTTTGATACGCATGTTTCGGGATCCAATGACTATAAAGACTCGGCAGATTCGGATATTATCCTGATTACTGCCGGTCTGGCAAGAAAGCCAGGCATGACAAGAGAGGACCTGCTTATCAAGAATGCCACGATTATCAGGGATGTCACTACAGAGGTGATGAAATACTCTGCCAACCCTATCATTGTGATGGTCTCGAATCCGCTTGATGTCATGACCTTTGTTGCCCATCAGGTGAGTGGCCTGCCAAAGGAGAGGGTTATCGGTATGGCTGGCGTGCTTGACACGGCCCGTTACAAGAGCTTTATTGCTGAGGCACTTGATGTCTCCATGCAGGATATCAGCGCACTGGTGCTTGGTGGCCATGGCGACTCCATGGTGCCGGTTGTCAACTATACCAATGTGGCTGGAATACCGTTGACCGAACTGCTTCCCCAGGATAAAATTGATGCCCTCGTTGAGCGCACAAGAAATGGGGGCATTGAAATTGTAAACTACCTCAAAACCGGTTCGGCCTTTTACGCGCCTGCCGCTTCAGCCGTGGAGATGGTCGAGGCAATTGTCAAGGATCGCAAGCGCATTATCCCTTGTACCACATTGCTCGACAACCAGTACGGCATTGACAATGTCTTCTGTGGTGTGCCGGTCAAACTGGGCAAAAATGGTGTTGAGCAGATTCTTGAAATCAACCTCTCGCCCTCCGAGCTTCAGGCTCTCCAAAGCTCTGCCGCTATAGTCGATGAAAATTGCAAAAGCCTTGCAGCTCTGCTGGGTTGATGTATGAGCACAGGAAACCGTCAAAGGCGGCCGCGAGGCCGCTTTTGTGCTTTTAGAAAAGGGCTATACTCTTACACTTCAGGCTCTTCATGCGTAATGCAGTGAATCGCTCCGAGCCCCCAGACGAGGTCGGTGCAGTCTATCCCGACAACCCTCCGCCCAGGGAACAATTGCCGGAGAATCTTCAACGCTTTCTCGTCTTGCTCACAGCGATAGGTGGGAACAAGCACCACGCTGTTGCCGATATAAAAATTTGCATAGCTTGCTGGCAATCGCACCCCATTATGGATAACCGGAGATGGCATCGGCAACACAACCACGTTCAGCAGAGAGCCATCAAGGGCAGTGCAGCTTTGCAACCTCTGGTAGTTCTCCTGCAACGCCGCATAATTCACATCATCAGGATTCTCCTCCACGGCAATCACCACCGTCGTTTCATTGACAAAACGGGCCATATCATCCACATGACCATCCGTATCGTCGCCTACAATTCCATCGCCCAGCCAAAGCACCTTTTGAACACCGAGATACCTGCCAAGCGTCTGCTCAATCTGCTCCCGGCTCATTGATGGGTTGCGGTTGGGATTCAGCAGACAGGCCTCGCTTGTCAGCAGCAGCCCCTTGCCATTCACGTCAATGGAACCACCTTCAAGCACCATACCAGGGGCAACAAGGGGCAACTGAAGGAACTCCGCAATCTTTTCGGGCACAGCATTATCCTCCTGAAAAGCCGGATATTTACCGCCCCAGGCATTGTACTCCCAGTTCATAATCACTTTTTCGTGCACTCCATCTTGCTGACGAACAACAAAATTCGGCCCGTGATCCCTGCACCATGCATCGTTGGTGGGAATCTGGTGGAAAAAAATATGATCCATCCGAAGTTGCTCATGGTGTGAATCGGCAAGCAAGGCCGAAACCTCTCGCTCCATCGTTGCATCAACCACATTGATATGCACCTCTTCCGAAGAGCTCAGCCAGGCGGCAATCTCCACAAAAACCGCCGGAACCGGCTCAAACTTCCCGGGCCACGTCTGAAGCCGGTGAGGCCAGGAGAGCCAAGTTGCCTTGTGCAAAGCCCACTCCGGGGGCATAGAATAGCCAGAATCACTCATACAGTTGAGGTTTGGTTCAACCGGCAACATGATCGCGAATGCGCCTGATGCGCTGCAAAACCGGTGGATGGGAATAGTTCAGAAAAACATAGAGAGGATGAGGGGTCAGATTCGACAAGTTGTTACGCGACAAGGTCTTCAGCGCATCAGCAAGCGAGGCTCCCTGGGCACAGGTTGAAACCGCATAAGCATCGGCTTCATACTCATGCTTTCTTGAAAGGAGCTGCATAACAATCGAGAGCAACCACTCCACCGGAGTATACAGCAGTGAAAAAAAGATCAGGCTGCCATACACGGAGAGATCCTTCATAAAAAAGGCATCAAACAGCGCACGGTTATTCATGAAAAGAGAGAGGAGAAAAAAGAGCGCCCCGAGGTTAGCAAGGCTGAGGGCCATGTTGATGATGATATGCTTTTTCTTGAAGTGCCCTATCTCGTGAGCAAGCACGGCCACCAGCTCCTGAACCGGATGCGCCGCAATGAGCGTGTCGAACAGGGCGATTCTCTTGCGTTTTCCAAACCCTGTAAAAAAGGCGTTGGCTTTGGCTGAACGCTTTGAGCCATCAAGCACGTAAACGCCTGACAAGGGGAAGCTGACGGTATCGGCATATTCCATAATAGCGCTTTTCAGTGGACCCTCTTCAAGCGGCACAAATTTGTTAAAGAGCGGCATAATCCAGGTTGGAGCAATATACTGCAGCAGAAGAGAGACAACCGTCACCCCGCCCCATGCCCAGAGCCACGCCAGCACTCCACTCTTCTCAAAAAACCAGAGCACTCCTGCCAATATCGGAAGACCAAGTAGTGCCGCAAGAAACAGGCTTTTCAGCAGATCTGTCACAAAAACCGCCGGAGTGGTTTTGTTGAATCCAAATTTCTCCTCAATGACAAACGTTTTGTAGATGCTGAAAGGGAGATCGATCAACGACTGCATCAGCAGCAGAGAGGCAATGTAGAGCACTCCGTTGATGATTGCATGAAAACCATATCCTCTCAGAAACTGATCGAGCAGATTAAAACCGCCTGAAAACCAGAAAAGAAGAAGAACAAGAAGATCAAGTGCGGATGCAAGCAGCGAAAGCCGGGTCGTTGCGCCAAGGTAGTCGCCTGACTTTCTGTAGGCCTCTTCATCAAACACACCGGCATACTCCAGCGGGAGACCGGTTGCGGCCGATTTGAGATTGAGCAGCTCCGAAACCAGTTTGATAACAAAAGTGATGAGCAGAGTAAAAAAAACGACGGAGCCAAAGAGATTCATAAACAAGAGAATAGATTAGATTAGAAAAAAAGCTGCGGCAAAGAGAGTGGTGGTGGCCTATTCATCAATAAAACGCCGCTGCAACTCACTGTAGGTTTCAATACGACGATCACGCAGAAACGGCCAGTGTGAACGATAAAATTCGATTCGGCTCCGGTCACACTCGGCCACCACAATGGCCTCCTCCTGATGGGCAGCCTCCTGAATCATCTGGCCGAAGGGATCGCAGACAAAGCTGTTACCCCAGAACTCCAGCGCATCCTCCGTTCCAACCCTGTTGGCCGCCGCGACGAACACCCCGTTGGCAATGGCATGGCTCCTCTGTATGGTTATCCAAGCCTCCCGCTGAGCGCGACGCACCTCGACTGAATGCTCATCGGTTGCCCAACCAATAGCGGTTGGATAAAAAAGAATTTCTGCCCCCTTGAGCGCCGTCAGTCGGGCCGCTTCAGGGTACCACTGGTCCCAGCAGATCAACACGCCGAGAGTGGCATAGCGAGTTTTGAATACCTTGTATCCGAGGTCGCCCGGTGTAAAATAAAACTTCTCGTAAAAGCCCGGATCGTCGGGAATGTGCATCTTGCGGTAGTTGCCGAGATACCTGCCGTCAGCATCAATCACCACGGCCGTATTGTGATACAAGCCTCTTGCCCGCCGTTCAAACAACGACGCAACAAGCACCACCTCCAGCTCACGGGCAAGTTCCTGTATCACCAGCGTTGACGGGCCAGGCACCTGCTCCGCATACTCGAACGACTGATAATCCTCCGTCTGGCAGAAATAGCGGGTGGCAAACAGCTCCTGTAAACAGATAATTCGGGCACCAAGCGCTGCCGCCTCCCTGATTTTGCCACATGCCCTGGCAAAATTGGCCGCAGTATCGCGCTGGCAGGAGGTTTGAACGAGGGCGATGGTAACCTTTTCGGATGGCATGACTGAGCATGTAATTATTGAATGAGAAGACCGACCGAAAAGAGAAGTCCGTGCAATGTCATCAGCTTTCCTGTTCCGGCAAGCACATTGTTCAGCTCCCTCCCCTCGCTTGCATAGAGCTGCCTGATCATGCTGATTGCCAGTGGAGCTGACAAAAGCGAGAGCATACCCCATGGAGAGTAGCCCTTCATATAAAGCAAAGCTGGCACCAGAAAGGCAAGAAACATGAGCACAACATAGAGTCTGCGTGCCCACCGAGCACCAATTCGGGCTGGAAGCGTCATTTTGCCGACGGTGCGATCTGTTGCAATATCGCGAATATTGTTGACCAGCAGAATATTGACCGAAAATGCACCCGGGGTGACGGCTGCAAGCAGCACGGTTGCCGAGAGCGAGTGAGCCTGCACATAGTAGGTACCACCAACAGCCACCAGTCCGAAAAAAACAAAAACGAAAATATCTCCAAGTCCAGAATAGGCAATCGGACAGGGGCCTCCGGTATAGGCCCAGGCAAAGAGCAGGGAGAGAACGCCGATCAGGAAAATCGGCCAGCCCGACGTAAAGACAAGATAGAGACCCAGCAGAAAAACCGTGCCGACCAGAAAGGCCGAGACCCTGATCATGCTCTTTTCAGAGATAATCCCTGCGGCTACCGTTCTCGTGGGGCCAAGCCGCTCAGGAGTATCGGCTCCCTTTCGGAAATCGTAAATCTCATTGATAAAATTGGTGGCCACCTGAATACCAAGAGCACAAATCAGCGCCACAAGGGCCGGAAGTGGCAAAAAACCTCCATCGACTGCGGCAAGCACAGAACCAAGCACCACAGGCATAGCGCCGGCTGGCAGGGTTTTTGGGCGAATTGCAAGCATCCATGCCTGCAAGGATGTGGGCTCTGATCGCTGCTGTTCACCCCTTGTCTGGCGCATTCTTTTTTTCCTTTGCTCCTTTAACGCTGCTGAAGGTATGACGAATCTTCTCCCCCGGCTTGATGTAGGTTAAACTGTGACGCACCGCCATGGCCGCATCACTCAATCCTGTCTGAATAATCTTGAGTTTCCCAAGATAGTAGGCAATATCACCAGCGGCATAGAGACCATCGACCGATGTCTTCATGTGGCTGTCAACCACCAGCGAGTTATCAAAGAGGGTGAGATCCCAACCCGCAAGAGGGCCAAGATTCGATTTAAAGCCAATCAACAACAGCAGGCGATCGGCCTCAAGCCGCCGAATTTTGCCGTTTTTTGATTGCAGATGGACCGCCGTCAGCCTGTCACCCTCGGTATCAACCGCCTTGACCTCGGTATTCAGAAAAACATCAACCCTGCCACTCTCTTTGGCTTCAAGCACCTCTCGTGCGGTTTTTCCATGACCCTGAAACTCATGCATCCGATGCACAAGAGTAACACTGGCTGCCGTGTTGAGCAGGCCTACCGTCCAGTCGAGAGCCGAATCACCTCCACCAACCACAACGACACGTTGACCGGCAAAATCAGCAAGATTCTTGACGGCATACAAAACAGAACTACCTTCCAGATGCTCTATATTGGTCAACTGGGGCAGCTTGCGTGGCGAAAAAGCACCAAGACCAGCGGCAATCAACAGCGCTCTCGACAGAAATATCCTGCCGGAACTCACGGTCACCTCAAATGATCCATCCTCCAGTTTTCTGTAACGGGTAACCGTCTCTCCAAGAATAACCTCCGGGTTATACCGCTCGGTCTGCTTCCATAAACTCTCTATCAGCCCTGCCGCAGGTACTTCCGGAAAACCGGCCACGTCATAGATATGCTTTTCAGGATAGAGGGCCGCAAGCTGACCCCCAAGCTGCGGCATACTTTCAATAATCCGGCAACTGATATTGTTCATACCACACTGGAATGCGGCAAAAATTCCCGTGGGGCCGCCGCCAACAATGGTGAGATCGCGAATCTCTTCGCCACCGTCAAAATAAAGTTTATTCAGGGTCATGAGCTAAGGCTGTACCGGATTATTTGTTTCCTTCCCGACTATACGTGTTTTCCACCCCCGACTTTTTAAGATAGATCACCCCCTCAGGGTCAACCATACCATAGAGCATCATAATCAGATGTCCCTGTTCATCAAGCTCATGAATCTCAACATGCATGGCATCTCTCTTTAAAACCTGATTGCCTTCATTATCCCGGAAATGAAAAACAGCCCGAACCCCTCCATTGGGAGTGGTACCCTCGAACTGATATCTCCCGTCTTCAAGCGGCTCAAGTGCACAACCAGGCAAAGAGGAATCAATCGGGCATGAGGCACATTGAGAGTAAAACCCTGGCTCCGACACAGCAAACTCACAAACCGGAAATTTCATAATTACTCCCTCATTTTTTTCTGGATACAATGCCCTCAATATAGCATAATTTCATTTTCAACGCTTCAACGAAAATGGCTGTAGTGACATATTATGGCACCCTGCTCGCTCCAATCAACGATTCTGCTTGACAAGCAGCAGTGGAAGAGACACTTTTTCACGGAGAGTTCTGGAGACACTGCCAAAAAGAATGCGACCTGCCAACCTGTGGCCATGAAGAGCCATGGCAAGAAGATCGTATGCGTTTTCGTCAATCTCCTGAAGAATTTCACGCTCCGGCTCTCCACTCCGGATAATGAGACGAGCTTCTACCCCCTTTGACTGTAATCTCGCGAGGTAGCCGTCAAGAGTCATCACTGACTGTTCACGCAGACACCTCTCCTGCTCAAGCGTATGTGAATGAACAACGTGCAGCAGATAAAGTGTCGAGCCAAGCGGCAATGCAAGTGCTGATACATGCTCAAGAATAGTTTCATCAACCGGTGAACAGTCAAGAGCAACAAGAATCCTTTTGTAAACCGGCATTTCAGCCCCCTCCTGTAAGGAACGTATTTAAAAAATAGATGTTAAGGAGAATAACGATCAGAGAAATTATTGTGGCTGCAATATACTCTACAGTACCACTACGAAACACACCCATAACCTTTCGGCTGCGGCTCAGTATAAGAAGCGGCAGAAGCGTAAAGGGAAGCTGGATAGAAAGAATAACCTGGCTGAAAATCATGATCCGATAGCTCTCTGTGCTGACAAGAATAATCAGAAAGGCTGGAATGGCTGTCACAAAAACGGAAAGCCTGTAGAAGAGGCTTCCGGGATCTTCCGGCTTTCCAAGAAAACCGGTCATTACATCAGCTTCGGCCATTGAAGAGGTCATTGAGGAGCCGACACCTGAAAAAACAAGCGCCACGGCAAACAACAGGGAAGAGAGCTGGCCTGCAAGTGGTTTCAACGTTATCGATGCCTCTTCGATACTGCTTACTGGTACGCCATGATAAAAGAAAATCGCTGCCGAGACAATAATCATGGCAGAGTTTACCACCCAGCCCAAAGTCATGGCAAGAACAGTATCCATTTTCTCATATCGAAGCAACTCCCGCTTCTCTGTCTCTGAAGTACCCCACTTCCGGCTGTGAATAACATTGGAATGGAGAAAGATGTTATGAGGCATCACCAACGCGCCCAAAATTGCCAGTGCAATATAAATACTCTCCCGGCCCACGTTCGGCACGATGAGAGCTGGCGCTATTACTGCCCAGTCAGGCTTGACAATAAAAAGCTCGGCGATATAGCACAAGGTGATAATACCAAGAAAACCAACAATGATGGTCTCAATGCGATGGTACCGTTGACTGATAACCAGAAAAACCTTCAGCAGAAGAGTCAACAGTGCTCCCACCCGGAGGGGCATGCCAAAAAGCAGTTGAAATCCAATTCCACCGCCAAGAAGCTCAGCTACGTCAGTGGCAATACAGGCCAACAGCACGGTACCACCAAGAAAAAGAGTAATTGGTGTTGGAAAACGCTCCCGGATGTTCACTGCCAATGATTTTCCTGTCGCAATACCCAATTTCGCAGCAAGATGCTGAATAAGCATCAGCATAAGGGTTCCCAAAGTGACGACCCAGAGAAGCTTATAGCCAAATTTCGCCCCTCCCTCAATATTGGTTGCCCAATTACCAGGATCAACAAACCCGACCGTCACAAGAAATCCTGGCCCAAGAAAACTGAGCAGGGTTTTGAAAGAAAATCTTTTGTTTTCTGGTTTTTGCATCAAAAAACGTTATCGGAATGAGTTGCTGGTCAGAAACAAGCTTGAACACTATACAGGCAACAATGTCTGGCTTCAAACGATTGTATTCTCCTGGTTTTTTACCTGAAGGCTTTTTTATGAACCGTTTTGTGTTGTGCTTTTGTAAGTTGTCAGGGTTCGTTCCTGCAATTTAAACAATCATCGCTGAAGTTATGGAAACCTACAAGCTTGTTTTACCCGAGCACCTGAACCACTATGGATTTCTTTTTGGCGGAAATCTTTTGAAATGGATTGATGAGGTGAGCTATATCACCGTCTCGCTTGACTACCCTGGCTGTAACTTTGTCACCGTCGGGATGAACAAGGTCGAATTTAAAAAAAGCATTCGTGGTGGCTCCATTCTCTGTTTTGTTACCGAGAAAAGCAAAATCGGACACACATCAATTGAGTATACCGTGGAAGTCTATAAAAAGAGTATTGAAACCGGTGAACGAATTCTCGTTTTCAGCACCACAATCACCTTTGTCTGCCTTGATGAAAAGGGGATAAAAAAAGCGCTCTGCTGCGGTCATAAAAAAATCAGCGAAGCAAAAAGCTGTATCTGACCCTTTATCGTGAGGTATTGAAGACCGCACGGGTAAGGTTGACAACAAGAACGATGCCGATACCAACCATAACAATATTGGCCATCCAGAGAGAGAGCAGAGGATCGAACAGACCTCGTTCCGCCATTTTTTCACCGGAAATCATCAGCATCCAGTAGAAAATAAAAAACACCAGTGACATGGCGGCCCCAACACCAAAGCCGCCACGTCGTGCAAGAACTCCAAGAGGCGCGCCCACCATCGCAAAGACAAAGCAGGCAAAAGAGAGCGCATATTTTTTATGATAGGCCGCCATATATTTGTTGAGCATGAGCTTGTTGGCTTCAAGACTCTTCATTTCACCGTCAACGTTAGTCAGGGAGTGATCCCCTTGATCCGACGCATCAACTGCCCTTTTTGAGCCATGATATGGGATGACGAGAGCACCTTTCTTTCCGGAACGACCCGGCTTTTGAAGAGCTTTCATTGTCTCATCACTCTCTTGCATGCGTGTCTCGGTAGCAAGAACCCGTTTCTTGAACTCATTGCCTATGGCCAGCAGCTCATCTGCCGAAAGCTCATTATCATCGGTGCGCACTCTTTTGCCTGAAGAGCGAGCAAAGCCAAACCCTGTTGACTCAAAAACAAAACGGTGCTTCCCGAAGCTTATATGACGATAACTCTTATGGTCAGCACTACTGACCTGATGAATTTCACCATGGTACAGCGTCAGGAACAGATATTGATAATCATCAGTAAAATCAACTCGACCCTTTTCAGCCGTGACCATAGTACTAAACTTTGGGCTGGTCGTATCATAAATGACAATCCCTTGCAACTCTTTTGAAACGTCATCAACGTTGCGGACAAAGATCGAATAACCATCAACCAGCGTTGAAAAAGCATTTTCCTTCAATCCAAAAGCAGGTTTTGAACGAGCAATATCAGCCATCATTGATTTAGCATAATAATTTGCCCGCGGCAGGATGATGTTATTAAAACGCTCAACCAAGGCTGAAAGCAGAAGAGCAGCACAGAGAACCGGAAGCATCAGACGGTACAGCGAAATCCCCGATGCCCTGAAAATTGTCATCTCTGAGGTGGTGGTCAGCGAGCCATAAGTCATGACCACCGCAACAAGCGTCGCCATTGGCGCAGCAAGCCCAACCATCCATGCCGACTGTAAAAGAATCAGCTCGGCGATAGTTGAAAATCCAATCCCTTTTCCGATAAAACGATCGGCAAACGTGGTAAAGAACTGGAGTATCAGCACAAAAAGCAGCGTACCAAACGCAAAAACAAATGGGCCGACATGCGATTTCAGGATGTATCGATCAATCAGTTTCATGAACGGCACTTTATGGGGCGCTCAGCGCAGCCAGCTTCTGAACATCAATTTTCCTCCACCACTCCTGCATCGTCTGACTCTCAAGTCCGCTTATCTCAACAACAACAAGATAACGACCGGCCACAAACACACTCAGCGATCCATTTTTACTCTCGGCGGTGTACCTCTCCATCGCCCGGAAACCATCGAGAACGTAGCTCTTCTCATAGCCATCCGTACTTTCGTTACTGAAATCCGGAAGGAGTGACTGGGAATAGATAAAGATAGTATTGCCGGTACCATCGGTAATCTTCACTGTCACCGTCACTGACGGCTCTCCTTCGGGGGTATCTTTGCGATAGAGGCGCGACACCTCCGTAGTTTTCATCCCCATCATGGTATTGGTCGTTCCAACAGCCTTCTCCGGCACAAAACCATCAACCTTGTCAGGCAAAAAGGGAATCAGCCTGGAAAAATGAACCGGCTCTGCTGCTGCCCGGGCAAAAGGCTGGTTGGAAAAAAAAAGAACCAGCATGAAAAGCGCTGTGACGAATTGTTTCATACTTCCCCCTCAAGTGTTTACTGAAGTTTACTCTGCTGTTATTTCAAAAGACCAGCAGAGATGATGGCCTGAAAAAATTGAACAGCTAACTTGTATTATGCAACCAATTCATGGAGTATAAAATAAAAAAGAGCTACAACCCGAAAGCTGTAACTCTTTTTGTATGGTGCACCCGGGAGGAGTCGAACCTCCAACCCACTGATTAAGAGTCAGTTGCTCTGCCATTGAGCCACGGATGCATCAAAATTTATTTTGCCGGCAAAGCAGGAAGCGACGGTACCACAGGCTGTGGAGTAACCGGAGCCGTCGGTTTTGTTGGTATACTGCGCTGAAGAATACTTTCAGGCGCAACTCTTGACGACTCTTTTCCCGGCAGAGTAAACTGCGCAATAAAACAGAGCCCCATCACAACACCGGCAAGAATCCCTGTCGTCTTGCTCAAGAAATCACCTGTCCTTCTCACTCCAAGCGTCTGAACTGTGCCAAGGCTGGCTATCCCCCCCGTCAGACCACTGCCACTCTTTGGGCTTTGCAACAAAATAACGCCGACCAGCAGAATCGACGCAAGCAAACCGATCACTACAATGAAAACATGCATTTACCGCTGCTTTAATAAATTTGGAAATAATCTTTAGTATCTTTATTCCAGAATGGCCGTAATTTAGCAAGATTTGAAAAATATCCAAACTCACTGTTGACAGATATCGGAAAAATAATAGTCATGACCGGTTTGCTTGCCGTTATGATCGGCTTGCTGCTCATCTTTTCGGAGAAATCCGGATCATGGAACCTGCTCAACTGGTTTGGCCATCTTCCGTTTGACTTCAAGGTCGAGCGGGAGAACTTTCGATTGTACTTTCCAATGGGCAGCTCAATAGCCCTCTCCATTCTGCTCAGCACGCTCTTTTATCTCTTCAACAAATTTATCCGTTAAACAATCCATGCCATCCATAAACAACAACGCGCCCCGGACCGCAAAGGTAAGCAGAACCACCAAAGAGACCGATATCACGGTATCCGTAGCTCTTGACGGAACCGGCGCAAGCTCCGTCAACTCCGGTGTCATGTTTCTTGACCACATGCTGACCAATTTCAGCAAACACTCTGGAATAGATCTGCATGTCCTCTGCCAGGGAGATTTGGATGTTGATGATCATCACTCTGTTGAGGACGTGGCAATGGTTATCGGTAAAGCCTTGAGTGAGGCCCTCGGAGAAAAACGTGGCATTCAGCGATATGGCTGGTCGATCATTCCAATGGATGAGGCTTTGGCCCGTTGTGCGCTTGATCTGGGGGGCAGAAGCTACTGCTCCGTCAAGGCTGAGTTCAAAAGACCCGTCATTCAGGGGTTTTCAACAGAGATGGTCGAGCACTTCTTTTTATCGCTCTCAGGAACGCTGAAAGCCAATATTCATCTTGCAATTCTTGAGGGGGAAAACACCCACCACAAGATAGAGGCGCTCTTCAAGTCCTTTGCATACGCTATGAAAGCGGCTATTATGGTAACAGGAGAGGATATTCCGTCAACCAAGGGAGAGTTTTAAACTCTCCCCCGACTGGTGGTTAAAAACACCTATTTTGCGTAGGCAATAGAGCGTTTTTCGCGAATAATAGAGACCTTTATCTGGCCAGGATACTGCGCTTCAGATTCAATTTTATGAGCGATATCATGGGCAAGCACATCGGCCTGTGAATCGCTCACATTATCCCCTTCAACGATAACCCTGATCTCGCGACCAGCCTGCAATGCGTATGTCTTCAGTACACCAGGGAAACCTTTTGCAATCTCTTCAAGACTCTCAAGACGTTTGACATTGCCATCAGCCGTAACAGCGCCACGGGCACCTGGACGGGAGAGCGAAATAGTATTTGCGGCTTCCACCAGATCAGCCACAGGCGACTCTCTGTCAACCTCACCATGGTGTGCTGCAATCGAATTAAGCACGACCGGGGACTCATTAAACCTCTTCATGAGGTTCATGCCGGTAATCGCATGGGGTTCATCACTTTCCGGCAAAACCAGCCCGATATCGTGTAAAATACCGGCACGTTTGGCCATGCGGGCATCAAGCTTCAGCTCTGCCGCCATAAGCCCGGCAAGCATGGCAACTTCACGACTGTGCTGCAATAGATTCTGGCCATAGACGGTATAAAATTTCATCTTACCAATGAGATGAATTATCTCGGCAGGCATATCGGAAATCTGAAGAGATGAAAGAGCCTCTTCACCGGCACTTATGATGACATCGTCAATCTCTCTTTTCGCATCAGCAAAAGCCTTTTCTATCGCCACAGGATGGATAATTCCATCAACAAGCAGCTTTTGAAGAGTAAGCTTGGCAAGTTCACGACGCATAGGGTCGAAACATGAGAGAATAACGACCTCCGGGGTATCATCAACAATAATATCAACGCCCGTTGCATTCTCAAAAGCCTTGATGTTACGCCCCTCTCTACCAATAATTCTCCCTTTGAGTTCATCGCTTTGAATGTGCACAACAGAAAGGGCATTTTCAGTAGCCTGCTCAAAAGAGATTCGCTGAATGGCCGTCAGCAGAGTCTTTTCAGCAAGACGTCCTGCTTTCTGCTCCGCCTCTTCATGAATCTGGTGAATGGTCTCGGTCGCCTCCTCCCGTGCTTTGGCCAGCATGTTGTCGATCAGCATCTGCCTGGCATCCTCAGCCTGAAGATTACTGATACTTTCGAGTCGCTGGTTCTGCTCTGAAATAATCCGCTCAAGCTCTGCAGAACGATTTGTCAGTAACTCTGTCATCTGATCAATCTGCTTGCGCTGGTCCTGAAGTTTTCGTTCGGTATCCTTGACATCCTGACCCTGCTTTTTCAACTGGGCCTCCTTCTGTTGAGTCTGCTTCTGCAACTGGGTGTACTTGTTATTTTTGATGATCACCTCTTGATCAAACTCCCGGCGCTTCTTCTTCCACTCCTGGTTCACTTCACTCACTTTGAGCTCCTTGTATTCATTCGCCTCTTTCTGAGCCTCCTGCACAACTTGTACCGCACGCTCCTCTGCCTCAAGCACCTTAGTTGTACCAATCCGTTCAAGGAAATAGCGTCCAACCAAAAAGCCTGCGGCAAAAAAAATAACTGAAGCAAAAACGATTAAAAACAGGTTTATTACTATACCCATTAAACTACCTCCATTTTAATGCCACTCATACTCTCACAAGAAGCACCGATTTAAAACAAAAAAAACCGCACCAAAGACAAGGCGCGTAAGATTCAAGAACCCGTGAAGCACGGTGGGCGCCTCCTTCAGATTTCTCGCTTCCAATGGAGCGATGTTTCGATCGCTCTTGAACTGCTCTTCAGTACGTGAAAAATTGTTCAACAAGGCCTGCAATCAATACAAAGAGTAGGGCTCCCTTTTGTTAAGTGTTAGTTCTTGTACCTTACTGCAACCTGAATCAACTGGTGCGGATAATTCTTCTCTTGTAATGTAACGGTTTATTCCAGATTTTGACCAATAAAAACATTCAGCCGGGCCATAGTCTGGCGAAGTAATGACATCTCCTCTTCAAGTTCAATTTTTCTCTCGGCAAACGAAATTGCTGCAAGAACAGCCAACCTTGCAGCCTCAAATGTAGGAGCCTTTTCTGCAAAAAGCCTCATGACACCATCTACATCCCTCGCTGCTTTTTCGGTCAACTCTCGCCTTTCAACCCTTAGAGGATAGCTGTCACCGTAAACATTGACATCAATTTTTTCCATCTCATTACACTACAAGCTCTGACTGTTTCTCAGTTCCATCTCTATTTTCTGCAACATCAGGACCAACTTCTGTCTCACCTGCACCTTCTCGGCTGAGGCAAAGACACCTTCAGAATTGCCTCCCATATCATTGGCATTAGAGCCGACCGTTCCGGGCAATTTGCAAGACCTGAGAATATTCTGCAGACTTGAAAGTTCCGATCGCAAGACATCATTCTCTTTCCGGCATTCCGTCAACTGAACAACAAGCAGTTCAATATTTTTTTCAAGAAGGTTGACGTCAACCTTGATGTTTTGCCCGTCAAAATCTTGCATAGAACAAAGAGTATCAGACTTGTCGAATTACCGCACCAAGTTTACTCTCGGCATTTCTGCCGACTTTAAATAAAATATCACTGATCTTTTCCTCCTGCAACGTACCATTGTGATCAGCAATTTCAAGAGAGAGTGCAACACTGCGCTCTCCTCCATCCTCGCGGGTGCGCTCAAAAAGATCAAAAACAGAGACACCTCTGATCAATGAGTCGCTCGAGCGCACCAGCTCAACAAGCGACTGAACAGTAACGTCTGATTGCAAAACAAGTGATATATCTCTCTGAACAACCGGGAATCTGGAAGGTGGCTCATACGTAACTCCCGAAGTAAAGCAAGATTCCAGTGCGGATGCATCCAGCTCTGCCACATAAACATCCTGACCAATATCAAACGTCTTCAACAGATCCGCATCAATCTGCTGAATTACTCCCAATTTTACTGAGTGATTTTTTCCATTTTCTGTCAGCGAAATATCAATACCAAGAGCGCCCCCATTATAAATATTAACCACTGATTTATCAAGTAAATTCAGCTTCTCAA